>CAJWEZ010000061.1 GCA_913030605.1 uncultured Spirochaeta sp. | reverse complement strand
ATACGGTGGATCACCGTCTTGCTATTTCCTATTCCCCGCTAATGTGCGATGAACCCTTTTTTTTATCCCCCGCCGAGGAACCCGATCCCGACCAGGTAGGTCTCGAACGACTCGGACCGCACCGCCTTCGGGCGGAACAACGAAGCCGTGTCGAAGCGGGTCCGGAGATCGGCAAGCAGGCGCTGCTCGCCACCGCCCTGAAACAGCTTGAACGCGCAGTCACCGCCGGAAACGAGCCAGCGATCAATGCTCGCGAGAATCGACTCGACCAGCGCCTCGCTGCGCCCGGTATCCACGAGCCTATTGCCGGTGGTTGACGGCGCCGCGTCGCTCATAACGACATCGAAGGGTCCCGCTGCGGCGAGCTCATCGATCGTGGCGGCGTCGGTCAGGTCGCCCTGCCGGCAATCTGCGCCCGCCACGCTCATCTCCTGTAGGTCGACCGCCACGACCGAGGCACCCCGCCCAACCGCGTACTGTGTCCACGACCCCGGCGCGGCACCCAGGTCCAGCACCCGGAGCCCGGCGCCCCGGGCGGTGCGCCGCGCCAGGATACCGAACTTCGCGTCCAGCGCCTCCAGCTTGTAGACACTGCGGGCGTGAAACCCCTCGGCCTGCGCCTTGCGCGCCAGATGATCCTGCCTTCGGCGTCCTTTCCTGGCCATCAGCCGCCTCCGTCGATCCGGAACTGCCCGAGCATCCACTGCAGGACCATGTCCGGCATGTCCGGCAGATCCTCGTGGCCAAAGTCCGGGTACAGCACCATCCGGCGGGATGCGGCGCGCTCGAGTCGGTTGTACGCCGCGAACTGGCTCGACGGCGGACAGATCTCGTCCATCAGACCGGTGACCACGACCACGTTTCCGCGAATGCGCTCCGCCAGAAACTGCACATCGATGTAACCGAGGCGTTCGAACACCGCGTCGGCGCGTTCGTGGCGCGGGTCGCGTCGCTTGAACCAGTGCCGGATCTCCTCGTACGCGGAGTCCCCTCCCTCGAGGTCCCACACGCGGCGGTAGTCGCTCAGAAACGGATACACCGCCCACGCCGCACGAATGCGGGGCTCCAGGGCCGCGCACGCCAGGGTCAGCGCGCCGCCCTGACTGGCACCGGTCGCCCCCAGGCGCTCTGCATCGATACCGGGGAGCGCCGCTACCACCCGCACCAGCGACGCGGTGTCGAGGTACACCTGTCGGTAGAACAGATCCTCCGGCGCGTCGTCGATCCCGCGGACGATGTGGCCGCGCTGTGTGTTGCCGCTCTGTCCTCCCGGATCGGTGGAGTCACCCCCCTGGCCCCGCACGTCGAGGGAGCACACCGCGATACCGGCGGCGGCGTAGGGCAGCAGGTTCGACCAGTCGCCTGCGTGCATCGTGTAGCCGTGAAAACGGAACAGGGACGGGATGGGCCCGGCGGCAGCCGATCGTCCGGTGGACGCAGACTGGCCCGTGGTCGGGTCGAATCCGGCGGGAAACACACAGCGCGCGTGGATCGATGCGCCCCGCACGCCGCGAAAGCGCAGATCGAAACACTCGGCGAAAGGGACCTGAAACCCCGCCCGCGACCACTGCGGGGCAAATCCCTGCCGTTCATGGGCATCCAGTTCGGCGAGGGCGGCGTCCCAGTAGGCGTCAAAATCCGCGGGACGCGGGCTGGACCCGCGGTACGCTTCGAGTTCGTTCAGAGGCAGATCGATCGTTGGCATACCGGCAGTGTAGCACCCCCGGCCGTCGCCGCGCCACGTGCCGCCGGCATGACGCGGCTGTCGGCGGCTACCGGACCGCCTACTCCCCGTCCACCACGAAACGGCCAACCTCACCGTTGAGCGTCTCGATCGCCTCGCGCAGCTGGTCGTTCTGTTCCGCGATGAGTCCCATCGCCTGGGAGATCTCCGACGAACCGGTCACGATTTCCCGGATTCCGTCGGAGACGACAGAGGATATTTCCTTCAGCTGCTGCTGGTAGTCCACCATGTGCTGGGTGCCGGTTCGGATCTCGGTCGAACTCGACGTCACCGTGGCCGTGATATCGTTCAGCGACTCCACCGCCGTGGTGATTTCGCGCCCGCCGACGCTCAGCTCACGTGTCGTTCCGTTGATCTCCACGAACGCGTCCCGCGTCCCGGACACCTCCTCCAGAATGCGGTCGAAATCCGCGATCGTCCGGTTCTGGTTGTCCCGGGTTTCCTCCACGTTCTGGATGATATCCCGCAGGGTCCGCGCGATGCGACTGGAACTCCCGCCGGCCTCGTCGGCCAGCTTCCGGATCTCCTCGGCGACCACAGCAAACCCGCGTCCCGCGTCGCCGGCGTGAGCCGCCTCGATGGCGGCGTTCATGCTCAGCAGGTTCGTCTGGGCGGCGATCGCCTGAATGGCGCTGGCTGCGCCCTGGATGTCGTCCATTCGGGAGGCGACACCCTCAAAGAAGGTACGCGTGGTCTGCTCGAGCTGTTCGCGCCCGCGCTGGGCTGCTTCGGCAAGCGCCTCGATCGCCGCCATCTTGCGTTCGGTGATCGCCGCGACGTTGTCCAGCGAGCTCATGATCTGAGTGATCGAGGCGGAGGTCTCCTCGACCATCGACGCCTGGCTGGTGATCTGGGCAGTGGTGGATTCTATGTTGCGGGAGATCTCTTCCACCGTGGCGGCGCTGTTCTGGACGGTTTCATCCAGGCGTCCGATCTGCTGCTGCATCGAGGAGATGTTGGCGCCGATCTCGTCGGTGGCGGCGTTCGTTTCGGTGACGTGTCCCGACAGGTCGTGGGAAATGCCCGTTTCAACCCGCGCCGCCACGGCGATCGAACGCACCACGTCCCTGATCTTTCCGACGAACAGGTTGAAATTGTCCGCGAGGCGCCGAATGTCGTCGCGTGTATGCACGTTCAGCTGAGTGGTGAGATCCCCTTCTCCCTCCGCAAGGTCCGCCAGTCCGTCCGATACCCGGTTCAGCGGGACGAGAATCGTGCGCACGGTCATGACAAACGCGCCACCGAGAAAGATCAGAAACACCAGCCCGGCGATCCCCAGGGGCAGCACGACGGCGCGGACAACCTCGCCGCGAACAACCGCCTGATCGACTGTGAGCATAAGCCCCCACTGGTCGCCCTCTGTCACCGGCGCCGTCTGCACCATCCAGGTTTGGCCGCTGTCGGAGGCGGTGCCCTCGAAATAGAACGGCTCTCCGGCGACCATCCCCGAGACGACCTCGGCGCTGCGGTTTCCGGACACCCCGAGTCCGGCGGTCATCTCCGCGAGAGACACACCGGTCTGACCCTGCGGTGCCCATACGATCGACTCGCTGTCCCGGCTGTAGAGCGCCGCCTGTACGCCGCGACTCGTTACGAACTCGTCCAGCGCCCCTTCGATGCGGGTAAAGGTCGTATCCAGAGCGACGACTCCCACCACCGCCCCCGCGTCGGTGACAGGCAGGGCAACGCTGTAGATGCGCTCATCCACGCCCTCCTCGGCGGTCTGGTACGGGTCCGTCACGAGAAGGCACCGGTCTCGGCGGTGGTCGTATACCACGGCCGTGTCCGGGCGTCGTACCCATCCGGAAGCCCCACCCAGCGGCCCGGAAGGATTCCGGTCTGGGTACGGTAGCCGGCGTACACCAGACTGACACCCTCCTCCTCACCCAGCGCCGCCAGGAGTTCCACCGGCACGCGGATTCGCGGATCCGTATTGAACCGCTCCTCGGTGATCGCGTCGATCTCCGGCAGTACCTCCCGGAGGGGACCGAAGCGCGACGCGGTCTCCAGGATCTGGCGGTTCTGAGTCAGGACGCGATCGACGATCGCCACCGCCTGCTCGGTTTCCAGCTCGAGTCGCTGCTGCTCCGACTGGTACGCGCGTCGGTAGTTGAGCACCGCCAGCGCGACCGCCACCGCGAGGAAAATGACCAGCGGCGTAAGAAGGTTGAACCACAGGACCTTCACGAACGTTTTCTGATACCGCATACCTGCCTCCACAGAAAATGATAGTGGATTCCGCACCGCCCTGCAGTGAGAGTCCGGGCCTTGACCGCGCGCGGTGTCCGGTCGTACCGTCTACCGGTGAAATCTCAACCGATCTGGCGGCGTCCGCTCCCATACTACGAAGGCAACATTACGTTCGTGCTCATCGGCATCAACCTGGCGGTGTTTTTCCTCACCAGCATGGGCGGACAGGTCATCAACTATCTGGCGATGAACCCGGTCCTGACCGTACAGCGCGGATTCTGGTGGCAGCCGGTCACATACATGTTCGTGCACTCGGGAATCTCGCACCTGCTGTTCAACATGCTGGGGCTGTTTTTCTTCGGCACCCAGGTCGAACGCGAGCTGGGAAGCTGGGAGTTCCTCATGTACTACCTGCTCACCGGCGCCCTGGCGGGTTTCTTCTCGCTGGCGGTCTACTGGTTCACCGGTAGCTACTACGTGTTCCTGCTGGGTGCATCAGGTGCCGTGTTCGCGGTTCTCCTGGCGTTCGCCACGTTCTATCCCAACGCGGAGATCTACATCTTCGGCATTCTGCCGGTGCGGGCGGCTATTCTGGTGGTCGGGTACACGGCGATCGAACTGTTCTCGCAGATGTCGGGCCGCGGGGGCAACGTGGCGCACCTGACGCACCTCGCGGGGTTCGCCTTCGGCTACGTGTACTTCATGATCCGCCACCGGATCAGTCCCTGGCGACAGTTCTTCCGGTAGCCGGCGCCCGCAGGCACGCCACCCCGCGATTCTGTACCGGTACGCCCGGTACCGTAAGCCGTCGGCCGGCGCCGGCCGATACTCAAGGTGTGACCCGGTACGACGCGACTTGCCGCACCACGCGATACTCCACGCCCGGCGCCCCCTACAGTGCCGTCCCGATCAGCCGGCTGATCGTTCTCACTGCCGTCCTGATCGTACTGGTCGCGTCCGCCGGCCGGGCGCAGACGCCGGCTCCTCCGGAACCGTACCAGGGTGTGATTACCCTGGAGGTGTGGTCGATCGAGGATCGCATCATCCACGGCGACACCCCGGCGGAGGAGCGCCTGCTGCGGGAGGCACAGTACACGCTCTCCGGCATGATCTACGGGTGGGATTTTGTCTACACGCCGGAGTACGCGGCCCGCGGTGTCCAGCGCTATTTCGAACTGACCAGGGTGGGAGAGATCGCCTGGGGGGACCCGAGGCTCGCGATCCGTGACCTGCGTGACCGGGAGAACACGCTGTACGGCCAGATCGACTTCACCCTCTCGCAGACGGATCTGCAGCGCCTCCATGCATGGCGGAGCATGGACAGCGAGCGGTCGGGAGGCATCGCGCGAACTCCGCTTCAGCAGGGACTTCCCGGGAAGGAACAGGCGATCGAGGATGCGATCCACCAGGCGATCCGGGACTACCTCCGCGGGGTCACCTTCAATCGTCCCCGGGAGGTCGTCGGTGCGGTGCTCCTGGAGCGCCCGCCCCGTGTCCGGACGGTCAGCGGATCCTACGAGGCCGAGGTCCACGTGCGGATTCGTATCGATGAGATCGTGGAATACCGCGTGTTCTGAGTCGACGTCAGCCCGCCGGCGCTCCCGGCGATCGCCCGACCCGGGCTACCACCTGTTCGCGGAGCGCATCCGGCTCGGCGGTTCGTCCCGGAGCCGCGCCGGTGATTCCAACGGTCTCCACCACGGAGCCACCGGCGGCGCTGACAAGGGCGGTGAGTGCGGTGTGGACCTCGCCGGAGCGTTCTCTCTTCGGGTCCGCCTGCACCGTGAGGATGTGCACCGGTACATCCTGGAGTGATGCGGCCACGGTTTCCGCGTCGCCGGCCCCGGCCCCAAGGAGGAACGCGCGGATCGCCGGACTGGGTCGTCCCGCCCAGATCGGTCCTACCAGGTAGAGGTGACGGCCCGGGCTCACGCCGTTCCAGGGTTGCCCAAGCAGTCGTGACGGGCGCTCCCGCGCCGACTGAAACCCGCTCCGCAGAAAACCGAACACTCCCCGCCGTTTTTCCGCCTCCTGGAGGAGACGAACCTCACCGCCGGCCAGGTGTTCGCGCAACAGTTCGGCGACCCGGCTGCAGCTGCCGTCACGGGAGTGAACGATAATGAGCGGTTCCATGGGGAAATTATCGCGCCGGTCTCGGGGCCGCGCAAGGAGAATCGATCACGACACGACGCCGCACGCCTCAGCGCGCGGGCTGTCCCGCCCCCGGTGTCTCGCGCCGTCTCGCCTCCCGTCGCATCGCCAGGATTCGCCAGGGCCGGAGCAGAAGTCCCGCCGCGCGGCGAACGGACCATTCCTCGAGGCGGTCGAGTGCCCTGACCACCGGAACGATGACCGCAAACGCCACGATCGCGACGCGGAAGTAGGTGCGGTAGATGTCCATCCCGACGAGCCCCATCGAGTTCAACGCGCCGAGAATTCCCCCGCCGAGGACCGAACCGATCAACCCGGCGACGGCACCGGAGGTCGCCCGGAGGATCATCGAACTCCCGACTCGATCGGACTCATCCGTCACATCGAGAAAGTAGTGGTTGCTCACCGCGAGAATCCCGAACTTGCAGTAGCCGGCAAAAAAGAACGCCACCCCCGTCGGGAGCAGCAGAAACACCTCCGGAGCGATCGCCCAGTATCCGGCGATCGCCGCCAGTGCCGTCACGTAGATGATGAGCAGGGGACGGGGGCCCACGTGGTCGGCCACCACGCCGTTTACCAGGCTGGCCATCGTCCCGCCGAGGAGGGTCAGCAGGGTGAAGCTCAGCGCCTGGTGGTCCGAGAGACCGTAGCCGTTTTTGAGGGTGATCACCGCGAACGGTATCACCAGGGTGAAGGCGCCAAAACTGGCGGCCCAGGCAAAGAGGAGCTTGCGCATGCGCGGTACGCCCCACACTCGCCGGAACACCTCCGGCAGGGGTTTCCGCGCCGATCGTCGCGGTACATCGGACTCAGGAACCCGGGACAGAACCAGGCCCACGTACATGCCCAGTCCTGCGCCGACGCCAATGACGATCTGGAACATCCACGTTTCGCTCGCGTACTGCAGGAGCGCGATCACGCCGAGCAGCGTGAGGACCTGCGTCAGCGTCGCGCGCACCCAGTTGCCGGAGAGAAATCGGCCCCGGTCACCACCCCCGGTGATCTCACCGATAACGGGTGAGTTCCCCACCAGGCCCACCGCCCGGAAGGCGGCGAACCCGAATCCCCCCAGCAGGATCACCGCGGTGATCGCCCACTGCGGCGTTCCGGCGGGAAGGAACGGCGCCACGATCAGGATCGCCGCGGACACGCTCCGCAGAAACCACCCGAGCCCCCAGGTTCGGGCGGCGCCGATCCGCGCGATGAGCGCCTTGCCAACCAGCACCAGCGGCATCGTCAGGTGGATGAACGAGGCCAGCACCGCAACGGCGGCGTCACCGACGCCGTTGCGGATCGCGTACAGGATGAGCATGCTGTCCATGAGCAGCGCCACGGACACACCGTTGAGCAGCGCGAAGCGTCGCACCAGCCGTCGCCCACGACGCACGTCGACGGAGGAGAGTTCCGAGGGCCCCGGCGGACGGGGCGGGCGCCTATTCACCGAGCAGCGCGCTCCGGGCGGGATCAAGGGGGGCCGTGTTGTCCAGCTGCAGCGGCGTCACCGAAACCACGTGGTCCACGGCGATCGCGTAGATGTCGTCGTCCGGAACCAGCCCCTCGGGATCCACGTCCACACGAGTGGCGGCGGCCCCGATCGGGGAACTGTGCTCCGCGGCCTCCACCAGCGACATAAAGTAGTGGCGCTGCGAGAGCCGGGTGATGCGTTCCTCGGTCCCCGGCGGACAGGGGTCAGGAACATCGACCTTGAGGACATCGAAGGGAACGCGCGCCGCCGGGTGATCCGTGGTTCCGTTCAGGGGAATGCGGCCGCCGGGCGGATGGTAGGCGCCGCGAAACGTGAGGCGCAGCAGCCGTTCCGCCCACCGTCGTGTCACCCGGCTCGCGTCGGTCCAGTCGAGATCACCGTAGGAAAAGTGGTGGTCGATGTCGGTCTGTCGCGACATCGCCAGAGCCGGAACACCCTGGGATGCTGCCTGAAAGGCGGCGCCGAGGGTACCCGAGATGGTGATGTTGTTCCCCAGGTTTTCTCCGTAGTTGATACCGGACACCACCAGATCGGGGGCGCGGTCGGTGAAAAACACCGCCAGGGCGTGGCGCACAACCAGCGCCGGAGACGCGTTCAGGTGCCAGGCGTGGACGGGACCGTGGGAGCCATCGAGAACCGACGGCAGATCGATCGAATGAAAATGGTCGCTCGCGTCGCCGACGAGGCTTCGTCCGCGAGCGGTCTGCTGTTCCGTGGGAGCGGCGACGACAACGTGCCCCAGGTCCCGCACCGCCTCCACGGCGGCGACCAGACCGGGGGACTCGATTCCGTCATCGTTGGTCACCAGGATGACTGGTGTCTGGGAGTCCCATTCGTGTGTGTTCATGATGCGGCATTATCGCAAATTTCGGGGGGCCACACTACCTCGAACGATTCGAAGACCACGGGAATCCCGTCGAAGAACGGAATGCCCAGCTCCTCGTGCTCCGCGCGGAAAAAGCGGCGGTGGCCCTCGAGCCAGAAGGCACGGGAGCGGTCACCCTCACCTTCCCGCCACGCAAACGCATCGGTGACCGAGTCCATCGGCGCGATGTGGACCGCTGTGGTGCGGATGACGCACCGCGCCCGCTGCTCGCCGTCGAGGATCACGGAGTACCGCCCCGGCTGAGGCATCGGGTCCCCGTCCAGAAGCAGCCCCTCCAGGCTCGTCGCCGTCGCCCGCTTGGTGCCGGCGACCACCAGTTCCGCGAGCTCGGTCTCCATCTCGGCGCCCAGACCGAACGCCCACGCCTCCGGCGTCTCCGGTATCCGCGAAAGACGGTGCCCGGGAGCCGCAACCGAGAGGAGGAAGTCGCGCCACATCACCCGTGCCGACTCGTTCAGCCGGCCGCTCACGAGAGCCCCAGCGCAAACATCAGCCCCCAGACGATACCTGCGGCAACCTCGGGGAGACTGTGACCCACGTGCTCAGAAAGGGGCTGCTCCCGACCGTCGCCGCCGCTCCCGGGAACATCGCGGCGGGGCGCGAGGAGCCGGTTCAGGACTTCGGCATGGCGCTGGACGTGTCCCCGCAGACGGAAGGAATCGTAGATCACGATTGCGGCAAAGACGAACGCCACGGCGAAGATGTCGCTGGCGACGCCACGCTGCAGGCCGATCGATCCGGCCAGAGCGGTGACGAAGGCGGTGTGGGCGCTCGGGATACCGCCGGCGTTCACGAAACGGTCACCGGCGAACCGCCGTTCCGTGACCGAGTACAGCACAACCTTGAACACCTGCGCGCTGAGCTGGCTCAGCACGGAGATCACCAGCGGGAGCGAGAAGAATGCGGCCGGCGGAATGCCGGCGATTGTGGACTGATCCATGGGGAAAGGGTAGCGCGGGCCGCCGACCGGCGACAAGCGCCGGCGCGACGACCCGTGCATGGACACCCGCGTTACATCAGACGGTTGCGGATCTCCGCGCTCACGTAGTCCAGCGTCGCCACGGTGATCGCGATGAACCACACCGCGATACCGGCGCTTCGGTAGTCCAGCAGGCGGATGTACTGCACCAGCAGAAAGCCGATACCACCGCCACCGACCAGACCGATGACCGTGGACATGCGCACGTTAATGTCCCATCGGTAGATGGAGAAGCTGATGAACGGCGAAATCATCTGCGGGATGACGCCGAACATGATCGTCTGCAGGCGGTTGGCCCCCGTGGCCTGGATCGCCTCGATCGGTCCGGCGTCGATTCCCTCGATCGCCTCGGAGTACAGCTTGCCCAGCGCGGCGATCGAGTGGAGCGTCAGCGCCACGATACCGGCAAACGGCCCCAGTCCGACCCAGACCACGGCGATGAGCGCCCAGATGAGCGGCTCGATCGATCGAATGATGTTCAGGATGGTACGCGTCAGGAAGTAGATCGCCATGGTGATCCGGCTGCCGGACATGATGTTGCGCGCCGCCAGAAAGCTCACGGGGATCGAGAAGATGATGCCGAAGAACGTCGCCATCATCCCCATGAAGATCGTTTCGATCATGCGGCTGATGGTGAGGCGGAGCGCCTCCGAAGGCCGCGGCGGGCCAACCGTGGAGATCTGCCGCGCCTCCACCCGGTGGATAAACGGTCCCTCGGCGCTCGGCGGAGTGAGGCGGTAGGGCATCGTCATTTCGAGCTGAAAGCTACCCTGCTCGTCGGTGGTGACGATGAGGTACTCACCGTCCTCCCGCGGCCGGAACTCGTTTCCGACCGGGTCCTCCCACCAGATCTCCGTTTCGGTGTTCGGCGTGAACCCCGTTCCGGTAAGGGTGATCCGCGTCCCGGGCACGGGGCGGAAATCCTCGTCCTGGGTAGTCATCTGTCCGACGTTGGGTTCAACCAGGAGGTAGGGCTCCCCCTCGACCTGGGGAGCGCGCTCCGGCGCCGGTCCCTCGCCGGCGAGGACGTCGGCACCGGCGGTGACCGCCTGTTCCTCGTACTCCACCGCTGCGGCCCACGGCCACATCACCCGCGAGAGCGGCGGAAGCGCCTCGGGTGCCTCACGCACCAGTTTCACCACATCGATCTCGGCGATCTGCCAGCCAAGAACGAAGAACCCGGCGAGGACGAGCGCAAAGATACCGGTTGTCGGCCGGCGCCGATCCCGTGAACAACGGTAGGCGTCCCACGCCGCCACCAGCCACACCAGCGCCAGCACGACCGCCACGAGGGCGACAAAACCGGGGCGTCGTTCCAGCGCCCGGAGGATGGTGGCGCCGAAGCCGTCCACCCGACGACCGAGTTCGGCGATGCGCCACGCAAAGATCCCCACGCTCGTCGCCATCGCCGAAAGAATGAGCACGCCGCGCTGGGTCTGACGACTGAGGATCTGCCCCAGCCCGGGGAGAATGATCGACGCCACGGCGGCACCCGCCGGCCCCACCAGCGGGGTCTGCGCGGCGGTCCGTGCGGTGACCCGTGCCTGCCGCAGCTGCTCGCGTTCCTGCGGTGTCTTTGCCATTACTCGGCCTCCTCGGGAGTGTTCACCGCCGGGGCGGTTGCCGCCGCTGCGGGTCCGGCACCGACACGCTCGGCGTCCTCGCCGTAGATTTCCTTGAACTCGGCGTCGGTCATTCTGCGGATGTCCTCTCCGGTGCCGCGGTACACAACGCGGCCGTCGCGGAGGCCAATGACCTTGGTGGCGTAGCGCTGCACGAGATCCAGGTAGTGCAGGCTGCAGATGACGGTGATGCCGTCTTCCTTGTTGAGCCGTTCCAGGTACCCGAGGATCGTATGCGCGAGAACGGGGTCCAGACTCGCGACCGGCTCGTCCGCCAGGATGATCTGCGGTTCCTGCATGAGTGCGCGGGCGATTCCGACGCGCTGCTGCTGTCCGCCGGAGAGCTCGCTGGCCCGCTTGTACGCCTGCTCCGTAAGGCCGACGCGTTGCAGCGCCCGCATGGCGTTCTCGCGATCGGTCTTTTCAAACCGATACAGGAGGCTCTTCCAGGTATCCAGATACCCCAGGCGTCCCGAAAGCACATTGTTCATCACGCTCAACCGCTTCACCAGGTTGAAATGCTGGAAGATCATGCCGATGCGCCGACGGATCGTCCGAAGGGTGGGCGAGTCGGCGTTGGTGATATCGGTTCCGTCCCAGGTAATGGATCCTGAGGTGGGTTCGATCAGGCGGTTGGTACACCGCAGGAGGGTCGATTTTCCCGACCCGGAAAGACCGATCACGACGAGAAACTCACCGGGCTCGACGGAGAAACTCACGTCTTTCAGCGCCTGCGTCCCGTCGTCATAGGTCTTGGATAGGTTCTTGAACTCGAGCACAACAATACCTCCGCGGTCCTCCCGTACCGTCCGTGCACACGGAACAGGGCGGTCCGCTGAAAAAAAAGGCTACCCCGCCACTGGGCAGGGTAGCCGTTCGTTCATTCCGTCGTTTATTCGGCCATCAGCTCACCGGCGTCAACACCGGCGGCCTGCAGCACCTGGCGGAAGGGATCGTAGAAATCGTCGCCGTGACGTTCCAGTCCGTCCCACTGATACGCCTGGTTGAGCGCCTCGGCACCGTCCGGGTCATCGGCGATTTCCAGAAGCGCCTCAACGATCTGCTCGCGCATTTCCGCGGGAACGCTGGGGTGAAACTGCACACCGTCGTTCGGGATCGGGGCGCTCACCTCAATGACCTGCACCCGCTCGTACACGTCCGGGAAGTCCGCCTCGATGTTTCCGCGGGCGTCCACGAAGGTGGCCCCGGCGTCGACGTCGCCGTTGTAGACGGCGGTCACAACCCCGGTGTGGCCACCGGCGTCCACGACCTGCGAAAGATCGGTGTCCGGGTCAATCCCGGCAGCGCGCATCGTGAGGCTGGGGATGATCCAGCCGGAGGTGCTCAGGGGGTCGGGGCGTGCGAAGCTCTTGCCGGCGAGGTCGGAAAGCTGGGAAATCCCGGAGTCGGCGTTGGCAATGATCTGCCCGTCGTAGAAGGGCCGGCCATAGCGAACGGCGACGAGTTCGGATTCCGCAACACCACGGTCTGCGGCGACGACGTAGGCGAACGTCGCGAGGCTCGCCATGTGGGCGCTGGGCGGATCGCTCTGGAGCGCCTCGATTACGCCGGCGTACTCGGTGGCAACGCTCGCTTCGACGACCAGACTGGTCTTGTCGTAGATCATGTCGGCGACGGCCTGTCCGCCGGCGGAGATCTCCTGGGTGTCACCGGAGGGCACAAACGCCCACACGATCGGGTTCTCCTCGGTTCCGAGCGCAGCCTCCTGCTGACAGCTCGCGAAGAAGGCCGTGGTCAGCAGGGCGACCAGCACCACAAGACTCATGATTCGTTTCACTGGGTTCCTCCTTGTGCGACGCACGATACGCGTACCGTGTTAGTTCACGGTTAGACAGTGCATCGTCCACTTGATTTTTGCAAGGTCCCTTACTATGTTGAGTTACCGTTCGTTTGGGGAATACCGAACAGACGGTAACCAATACACGGGGAGCACGTCATCAGAACCGTACGACCGCACCTGAGCCGCGAACGCATCACCGAAGCTGCGTTCCACGCGTGGGGGCGCACCCATTTCGTCCAGACCAGTCTCAACCTCGTGGCGCGCGAGCTCGGTGTCACCAAACCGGCGCTGTACCGCCATTTCCGCAGCAAGGACGAGCTGCTCCACGCCATGGAGGCGGATTACGCCACGCGCCTGCTCGACTTCGTCGTCCGTCCCCTGCGGGCGCGGACCGCGGCGTCGGGAGACGCCACCACCGGCGGACAGGGCGCCGACGCCGCGTACGAGCGTCATCTGGAGGACGTGGTTCGACTGTACCTGTCCTCGGTGTTCGCCTTCTTCGACGAGCATCCCTTTCACTACCTGTTCTACGTCCGGACGATCCTGGGCCGCCGTCGCAGCACAACGGGACCGGTGGGAGACGCGCTGCGTGAACACGACGCGTTGCTCCTGCAGCTCGTCGACCGCCCTGGTTCGGCGATCCCGGAAGAGTGCCTCCTGACGGTCGCGCGCTACCTGGCGACGTCGGCGGCGTTCTGGACCACCGAACACTACCGCCGGAGCATCGGACGGCCGCCGGCTCCGGGACAGACGTTTGAGCCGGAGGCGGTCCAGCTCAGCCGCGACGAACAGCAGCACCTGATCGAACACGGCGTCCGGCACGTACTCCACGGGTTTCTCGCCAGCGCCGCGGATGTGGACCGCGAGGCGGTGGAACGGATTGCCTGGATTCAGCCCGCCGAGGTCCGGGAACGCCCCCGCGTGCTGGACGCGATCACGCGTACGGTTCTGGAGGTCGGCTACGGTGCCGCCACCGTGGAGCGGATCGCCGATCGCGCCGGCCTCAGCAAGTCGGGGCTGTACCACTACTTTCGCAACCGCGACCACATGCTCGCGGAAACGCTCATCGACGGTCAGCGGCACTTCGCCTCCCTGGCACGGACGCGGTTCGGGCAGCTGGGAACGCACGCGGAACGCCTCTACGGCCTCTTCGTCATGATCTCCAGTTACGCTCACCACGAGCCCAGCGCGGTAATCGTGGAAAACTGGTTGCGGGAAAGCAACATCGAGGTGCAAATTCCGGGGGACCACGTTGTTGAACTCCAAAGAATATACGCGTTTGTCTCGGAGATGCTGGTGGAAGGCCAGCTCGCGGGGGATCCGGAGAACGGATTCGCGATCCTGACCTTCATCAACTTTCTGGTGATGCAGGAACTGGGCAACCTTGATGTACGGACGGCCCGTCCCGACCGCCTTGTGGACCGGATACGGGGCCTGTTTCACCTCTTCGCAGACGGCGCGATCCCAACACTCGAATCGAACGGAGCAGACTCATGACCAAGACCGTCCTTCGCGCCACCGCTGCGGCGCTGATCACCGTCGCCGCAATCGCCGGGCCCGCCGCGACCCACGCCGAGGAGATCGACCTGGAGACCGCCGTTGCCCTGGCGCTGGAAAGCAACCTTGGCATCGAATCCGAACTCGCCGCGGTACGCCAGAAGAAACTCATCGCCGACACGTGGTGGAACCGGTTCTATCCCACGGCGAACGCCACTGTCACCATGGGACGCAGCAACACGGAGTCCAGTGTCACCGGGCTGGCGCCACTCGCCTCGAGCTACGACGCCACCACCGGCGGGTTCGACCAGGTAACCGCCTACTCCGCCGATCAGCCGCAGTGGTTTCTGTCCGCCGGCGTGGATCTGAGTCTGGTCCTCACAATGCAGATGGTTCCGGGCATTTCTCTGGCCCGGCTGGACTACGAGAACGGCCTGATCTCCCTGGCCCAGGCGCGGGCGCAGGTCGAACGCGACGTGAGCAAGCAGTTCTATCAGCTGCTGCTGATCCGGCAGCAGATCGAACTGCAGCAGGAACAGATCTCCAACGCCGAGCGGCGCTACGAACAGGCGCAGGCCAACTACGATAACGGACTCATCGACGAATACACGCTCCTCTCGAGCCAGGTGAACCTGGAAAACCTGCGCCCGGCGCTGGCCGGTCTGCAGGTGCAGTACCAGCAGGCGCTGCTGGGATTCCGCAACAGCCTGGGCCTGCCGCTCAACCAGGACATCACGCCGGTCGGCGAAATCGACCCGCCCGAGATCGTGGTGAGCGGCGTCGAAATCGACGAGAACGCGCTTCGGGAGCGCTTCGACATCCAGCAGCTCCGTATGGCGAACCAGATCCTGGTGGAGCAGCGGCGGGTGACCGAGTTCAGCCCCCAGGGCGGCCGCGCTCCGTACGTGCGTTTCGGCTTTTCCGTGGATCCGGCGTTTCAGGGCGATCCCATGGCGGACAACTGGTTTGACCTGGACCTGTGGGGCCAGCGCAGCGGCGCCCTTACCGTATCCATCGTGCAGCCGCTGGACGCATGGCTTCCCTTCAGCCAGACCCGGAACCAGATCTCCGACGTGGAGACGCAGATCCGACAGAACGACCTCAACATGCAGCAGGCGCTCAGGGGCGCGGAAATCGGCGTCCGGGGGCTGCTCCTGCAGATTCGCACCAGCCAGCAGTCACTGGTGGCGCTGGAACAGAACGTGGAACTCGCGCGCCGCGCCTACGAACTCGCCGAAGTCGGGTATAACAACGGGCTTCGGGACCTGCTGGAGGTCCAGACCGCCGAACTCGACCTGCGGAACGCCGAGCTCAACCTCCTCAAGGAGCAGAAGAACGTCATGGACAGTCTGCTCGATCTGGAATACGAGCTGAACGCCAGCCTCGACGACATCAGGGAGATGCAATGATGAAGAGACTCACGGCCGGATTTCTCGCCCTTGCCCTGGCGCTGACGCTGGCGTCCTGTGGATCCCGGGGGCCCGGTGGAGGCGACACCGCCGGCGACGGAGGGTCCCCCGACGGCCCCCAGGTAACCCAGGGTCAGAACGTGGACACGGTGTTCGCGGTGAACGTGACCCCCGCCATCCGCGGCGAGATCAACGACTACATCGAGGTCAACGGCGACGTCCAGACCACCACCAGCGTGGACGTGTACGCCGACGCCGCCGGTGAGATCGCCCGGCTCCACGTGGGCGTCGGTGACCGGGTGGAGGCGCAGCAGCTCATCGCCGAGGTGGACCCCTCACGCCCGGGACAGAACTTCGCCCTCAGCCCCGTGCGTTCACCGATCGCGGGAACGATCACCCGGCTGCCGGCGCGCATCGGCGCCCAGGTCTCGCCCTCGGCGCCGATCGCCCAGGTCTCCCGCACCAACGAACTCGAGATCGTGGTGGAGATCGCCGAGCGCTTTATCTCCAAGGTTCGCACCGGACTCCCGGCGGTGATCCGTCTCGACGCGTTCCCGGAGCAGAGTTTTCAGGCCCGGGTGTCCGAGCTCAGCCCCGTGGTGGACCCCCTTACCCGCACCCTGGAGGTCAAACTCCGGTTCACCCGGCCCGACCCGCGCATCCGTGCCGGCATGTTCGCCGAGGTCCGCATTATCACCGAACAGAAGGACAACATCGTGAAAGTCCCGGCGGATGTGCTGATCCGGCGCTTCGGCGAGACGTTCGTCTTCGTTGTCCGTGATGACGACACCGTGGAGCGCCGCGTCGTGAACCCCGGGATCGAGATCGATAACAAGCTCGAGATCACCGCAGGGCTCGAGGCGGGCGAACTGGTCGTCTATCAGGGGCAGAACCTCCTGGAGGACGGCTCACCGGTACGCGTCATCGACACGGTGGAGCCGCTGTCCGCGGACGATACGATCCGATAGGAGCCGGTCACCATGAGCATGAGCAATCGCGTGGTCGGTCGACCGACCACGATCTTCATCATATTCGCGCTGATTGTCGGGTTTGGGATCTATTCGTCCAGCGACCTGGCGATTGACCTGTTTCCGGAGATCAACCCGCCGGTCCTGATCCTCTTCACCAACTACGAGGGCGCCGGACCCGAGGAGGTCGAGAAAAGCGTCACCCGCCCGCTGGAGGGACAGCTCTCCAACGTCAGCAACATCGAACGCATATCGAGTACCTCCAGCGAGGGCTCCAGCCAGATTCAGATGGAGTTCACCTACGGCACCGACATGACCGAGGCGACCAACGAGGTCCGGGACCGTCTGGAACTGGTGAAGGAGGCGCTCCCCGACGGAGCCACGACGCCGCAGATCTTCAAGTTCGACCCGGCGCTGATTCCGATTCTGCAGCTCGAAGTCTCCGGAAACCGCACTCCCGAGGAGCTGCGTCAGATCGCGGAGAACACGGTGCAGCCGCGGATCGAGCAGATCGAGGGAGTGGCCCTCGCCGGTGTCCGCGGCGGACGCCAGCGGGTGGTGCGGATCGAGATTCCGCAGAACCGGCTGGAGGCGTACAACCTCAACTTTACGCAAATAGCCGGCGTCCTGCGGGGCAACAACGTCCAGATCTCGGCCGGCAACATCACCGAAGGCAACACGAGCTACCTCATCCGCACCGCCGGCGAGTTCAACTCGATCGATGAGATCCGCAACACGGTGGTGGCCTACCGCAGTCGCCCGAGCACCAACCCGGCAACCGGGGAAGCCACACCCGCCACCGGGGTGCGCCTGCGGGATATCGCCAACGTCTACGACGGCTACCGCGACGAGACCAGCGCGGTCTACATCAACGGGGAGCCGGGCGTCTTCGTCACGGTGCAAAAACAGAGCGGCACCAACTCCGTGCAGGTGGCGGACAACGTCATCGCCCGCCTCGACCGCATCAACGAGGCGCTGCCCACCGGTGTGGAGGTCAGCGTCGTCGAGGATACCACCACACTGATTCGCGACAGCCTCTCCGACGTCTCGAACTCCGCGATCACCGGCGGTGTCCTCGCGGTCCTGATCCTGTTTTTCTTCCTCCGGAGCGTGAAAACGACGCTGATCATCGCGATCTCCATTCCGGTGTCGATCGTCGTGACCCTCATGCTCATGTACTTCGCCGGCCTCACGCTCAACCTCATGACGCTCACCGGGCTTGCGCTGGGGATCGGCATGCTCGTGGACAACAGCATCGTCATTCTCGAGAACATCTTTCGCTACCGCGAGAAGGGCGCCAAGCTCACCTCCAGCGCAATCCTCGGCAGCCAGGAGATGATCACCGCGATCACCGCGTCGACCCTGACCACGGTGTTCGTCTTCCTGCCCCTGGCGCTGTTCCGGTCGCAGCTGGAGGTGATCGGCGAACTGTTCAGCGACCTGGCGTTCACGGTTGTGATCTCGCTGCTGAGCTCGCTGGCGGTGGCGGTGTTCCTGATTCCGGTCCTCACGAGCCACTACCTGCCGGTGTACAGCCGCAAACAGCGACCGCTGCGGGGCTGGCTCCGCGCGCTGGACGGCGCAATGGCGCGCATGTTCACCGGCCTCGACAACGGCTACAAGCGGAGCCTCGCGTTCTCGCTGCGCCACAAGTGGCTGGTGATCGTACTGGTCCTCGGCGCCTTCGTCGGCAGCCTGTTCATGATCCCGATGACCGGGTTCGAGTTCACGCCGCAGCAGGAGCAGGACTCTGTGACCCTCAACGTGGAAATGCCGATCGGTACGCGCCTCGACGTGACCCGTTCGGTGCTGCGGCAGCTGGAGGCGGTCGTCGCCGATGAGGTGACCTCCTACGAGGACATCATCATCGAAGCCGGCGAACCGGCGTTCTTCGGCTTCCTCGGCGCCTCGGACACCAGCAAGGGAAGCCTGACGGTCACGCTGCCGGGATTCGCCGAACGCACCGTGAGCGCCCAGGACGTCCAGCAGATTCTCCGCGGGCACTTTGACGATTTCCCCGGGGCGGTGTTCACCTTTGGGGACGGCGGCGGCGGCGGATTCAACGCCTCGCCCGTGGAGATCACCCTCCGCAGCGAGGACCGTGAACTCATGCGGGAGACCGCCGATCGCATCGTGCAGCTGATCGAGGACGAGGTCCCCGAGGCGACCGAACCGTCGGCCAACCTCTCGGAGGGACTCCCGCAGGTTGAGATCGTCATCGACCGCCAGAAGGCGTACCAGCTGGGGCTCAACGTCTCCACCGTAGGTCAGGAAGTTCGCGCTAACATCGACGGCATCACGGCGGGTCGCTACCGCTCCGGAGGCAGTGAGTACGACATCCTCCTGGTGCTCGAGGAGCGCGGGCGCGATCAGATCCCCGATCTGCAGAAGATTATCGTGAACAACCAGTTCGGGCAGCAGATCCCGCTGTCGAGCTTCGCGAGCCTGCAGCGCACCACGGGACCGGTGAGCATTAACCGCCAGGACCAGAGCCGCACCGTGACCATTACGGCGGGGCTGGCGCCGGGCTCCACGATCAACGTGGTGATGCCGGAGATTCAGCGCCTGATCGCGGAACGGATCCCCACCGGCGACGAGCTGATCATCACCTACGGCGGCGATTTCGAGGATCTGCAGCAGTACGGTCAGACGTTCGTCTACATCCTGATCATCTCGATCTTCCTGGTCTTCGGCGTCATGGCGAGCCAGTTCGAGTCGTTCCTGGACCCGTTCATCATCCTGTTCACCATCCCCCTGACGCTGGTGGGCGTCATCGTGCTGTACGTGGCGACCGGAACCAACTTCAGCCTCTTCACCGCCGTTGGTCTGGTGGTCCTGGTGGGAATCGTGGTCAACAACGGCATCGTGCTGGTGGACTACACCAACCTCCTGCGCAAGCGGGGCCTGTCGATCACCGACGCCTGTGTCGAGGCCGGCGGCAACCGTCTGCGCCCCATTCTCATGACGGTCCTGACGACCGTACTCGGACTGATCCCGGTTGCCTTCACCGCCGGTGAAGGTTCCAGTCTCGTCCAGCCGATCGCCAAAACGGTGGTGGGCGGCCTTACGGTCGCCACGTTCCTGACGCTCTACCTGGTACCGGTGATCTATGCGATCTTCAACCGCATGAGCGAGCGACGCGAGGCGCGTCGGGAGCGGCGCCGTCAACGCTGGATCCAGCGGCAGCAGGAGGAGGACGCGCTCCAGGCGCAGGAGGCGCAGGAGGCCCTGCAGCGCTCCGCCGACCGCCACACCCCCGAGGAGGATAGCCATGAGTGACGACATCATCCGCGTGGAAGTGATCGCCAACCGCTCCGTGGAGGAGGATTTCTTCGAACTCCTGGGGAAGGCTGAGGTCGGTGCGCACTACACCCTGTTCCCTGAGGTTCAGGGCGCGGGCCTCGCCGGACCGCGACGGGGGGATCACATCTGGCCGGAGGAGAACTTCGTCTACATCACCTACGTGTCGGAGACGGAGGCGCGAACGATCCGCGAGCAGGTGGAGAAGGTTCGCGCGCGCTTCGGCACCGAGGGAATCCGGATGTTTGCCACCCGCGGGGTGGATCTGTAGCGCTGTGGGGCGCCTGATGCGGACGCTGCGCCGCCTGCGGGGAGCGGCGCCGGTGCTCCTGCTCGCGGCGGTGCTCGCCGCCGTGGGCATCGCCCGCGCCGACGCCACCGAACGATGGCTTCGGTACGACACCGAACACTTTCGCATCATCTACCGCGAGGCGGACGCCGCGACCGCCGCCCGGGCGATCGACGTGGCGCCCTCGGTCTGGGAACGGACCACCGCATTTCTGGACTACCGGCCCGACGAACGGATTCCGGTGGTGATCTACGGCGAGACCGCCGTCGCGAACGGGTATTTTTCCCCGGATCCGCCCCACGTGGCGCTCTTCGCGGCGGCGCCGGCGGGACCCTGGATCGGCGCCCGGACACCCGACTGGATCGAGGCTGTCTTTGTCCACGAGGTCATTCACTATCTCCACATCACGCGGCCGATCGGCCTGTTCGGCTCCGCCTCCCGGGCCCTGGGTCCGTTGGCGGCGGCCGGAAGCGTCATCTTTCTGCCCGGGTGGGCGCTCGAGGGGATCACCGTCGCCGGCGAGACGCGCCTGACCGACGGCGGCCGCGGACGCAACCCCTACTTCGCGCTGCAGTGGCTCGCGCCGGTTCTGGACGGCTCGCTGTACTCCTACGACCAGGCAGCCGTGGAGTCGCCGTGGGCGCCCCGCGGTCGTATCTACTCCGCCGGCTACCTCATGACCGACTATCTGCTGGACACCTACGGCGAGGACGCCTTTGTCGACCTCAACCGCGAGTTTCAGCGCTGGCCGTTTCTCGGGATGCGCCGCGCCATCCGACGCACCACCGGCACCGCCGCCGACGAGGTGTACCGCCATATGGCGGCGCGACTGGAGCAGCGCTACGCAGCGCGCGCCGGGCTGCCTGAGGGAACACCGATCACACCGGACTCCGACGGCGACTGGCATCTGCTCCGCGCGACGGAGCGAGGCCTCGCGGCGTTTCATCGCGGGCCCCAGGACGCGGGGTCGGTCATGATGCGACAGAACGGCGAATGGCGTCCCGTGGCAGCGGTCACGCCGCTGGACGAGTACTCCGTGAGTGCCTCCGCCGACGGCCGGCTCGCCGCGGCGGTTGTCGTTCGCCCCGACCTCGCCGGTAAAGGGTCCACGGTCAGCAGCGGAGACCTGGTCCTTGTACCGCTCGACGGCGACAACAGCTACGGCGGCCACGCGGGCGATGACGGCGCATCGCGTTCCACCCCCGGAGGCGCCACGGCGGCGCATCGCTCCCTGCGCCCCCAACGCCCGCGGTTTTTGACCTCCGGCGCCCGTCTCTACCACCCGGCGATCGACGCCACCGGTGAGCGCATCGTCGCCGTCGAGCGCCGCGGCTCATTCAGCCGTCTGGTGGAGGTCGATCCGGACAGCGGAACGATAGCCGGCGCGTGGGGTGAGGCGGGGAGCACCTACGCGATGCCGTCGCTCTCGCCGGATGGAACCACCGCCGCGGTCACCGAAAACCGCCAGGGCCGGCAGTCGATCGTGATACTGCGCCGGGGCGCCGGAGGACAGTGGCGCCTCCTCCGCCGGGTGGACGTCGGCGGTCCGACCACCGCCGAGTACCGGCCGGTGCTCCTGGGATCGCCGCTGGAACTCTGGTTTGTCGCCGACGACCACGGACTGCTGGCGCTGTACCGCACAACCGCCGCCGCGGCCGCCCCCACCATCCGGGTCCTCGTCGACCAGGTGGGGATCGTCGCCGGCGTGCCCCTCACCGATGGCACGATTGCCTACGGCACCTACCGCTCCCACGGGTACTCCCTGCGCGTTGGCCAACCGGTCCCCACGCCGGTGGCGACAGCACCGTTCGTGGCGACACCAGTCGCGCACGCTCCCGCGGCGCGACCGGCGTCGGATCGGTCGGAGCCGCCGGAGGCGCCGGTCCCGGAGGACGTGGTGAATGCATCACGCCGGTTTCGGGACCTGCCCCGCCCCATCCTCTGGTATCCCGTGGCGGGCCTCACCGGCTCCTCGGACGGCGACCGCAGCGTCGACCTCGGCGCCGGCGTCCGCGCGAGCAGTATCCTGGGTCGACACCGGCTCAGCGCGGTGGCAACACTGAACACCGCTGCCGCCGCTCCGTGGCTCGACCTCCGCTACACCTGGCAGCCGGGACCGACGGCGTGGTCCCTGGGAGCCACCGTCGACGACACACCCACTACCCGGTCGCTTTCGGTGTCCGGTACGCGGCCGATCCGGTACCGCGTCGGCGCATCCGGCTACCGCGGGCTGGTCCTCGGAGCCGGCGCAACCTACGAGTCGGTCACCGGATCCGGCGTTTCGCCAGCGGTGTCCGAGTCGCTCGAGACGGAAGCCGCCGCCCGGGTCCTGGCGTACCGCAACGCCGCCGCCGCACAGATGTTCGGCGGGCCCGGAGCCGATCTGGTCACCGTTGCAGCGTACCGACCGGCGATCCTCGACCGGGACCGCGCGGATCTCGCCACCCGAACCACCGCGACTGCCGCCCTCGGCTCCCGCCGTCGAGGTCTGCGGGTGGAACCGGCGGCGGCGGTGGCGACCAGCGGGAGCGGTGCTGCCGTGGACAATCTGCCGTGGACCGCGGATCCGTTTCCGGCGGAGGGCGTTGGCGCCCTGGGGGCGACGGACGTGGCGTACCTCGGCCGCGTCGCCCTCCGGGTTCCCGCGCCTGCGCTGGATGCGGTATGGCGCGGGTTCGCCCTCCGTCAGGCGGGGGCGTCGTTCTTCGCGTCCCAGGCGTTCGGGGATGACGGCACCCCGGACAACTACAGCGTCGCCGGCGCCCAACTCACCGCCGACGTACGGTTCAACCTCATCCCCCTTCAGATCAGTGCCGGTGCTGCAGTGCGCCTCCCCCATGCCGACACCGCCGGTTCGCGGCGGGTGCAGTTCTTCGTACGCCTCGGCGGACGTGCCGTGGACGCCGTCGGAACGGGACGCCAAACGGCGCACAGGTCTGTCGACGTTCCGTCCTTTCAGCTACACTAAGCGGCATGCAGATCGTGGTCCTCGATGACCCCGGGTCCTGCGACGATGAGTCCGCCTGGCAGGCACTTCGCACGCTCGGTGCCGTTCACCGCTACCCGTCCTCGACCCTGGCGGAGGTGCTCGACCGCGCCCAGGGCGCCGATATCCTCGTCACGCGTCGGTTCCCGCTCCGTCGCGAGGTGCTCGACTACGTCACGCGCCCACGGATCATCGTCGTTCCCGCAACCGACGCGGATCGCCTCGTCGAGCGTCCGATCGCCGAACAGCTGGGGCTCACCATCCTCGCCGTGCCCGACGACACGGCGAACCCGGAAGACTCCGACGGGTGCACCTGGCTCCGTCGGGTCGCCGCCGCCATCGCCTCGCTGGACACCTGATATCCGTCGGGCGACCGGCCGAGGAAATTGACAAAATTCCTCGCGAAACCCGGTTTTTTGTCTTGCACCCACGCTACATATGGCGTAGCATCAATCCGTTCGCTCAAAACGAACACTATAGAAAACTGGGAGGGGCAACTATGGATCAATCCGCCGCGTTGCGTCCGGCGACTATCCGGACGCGTCATGAACAGGAACCGGAGCGGCAGCTGCCGGCACCGACGCAGATCACCAAGCGCGACGGGAGGGTCGTTCCGTTCGACACCCGCCGAATTCAGCGCGCCATCGACCGCTGCTACGACGCCCTTGGCCGGCTGCCGGGAACTCCGATTCAGGAGATCACCCGACAGGTGGTCAACGTCGTCGTGGCGCAATACCCCGAGCCGTCGGTGGAGCACGTGCAGGATACCGTTGAGATGGTACTCCAGGCCAACGGCGAGTACGCCGCCGCCAAGGCCTACATCCTGTACCGCGCCGAACACGCCCGGCTGCGCAAAACCCGCGCCGTTCCGCCGGAGGTCAAGGAAGCCTTTGATCAGGCGGACCAGTATTTTCCGACACCGATTCAGCAGTTCCAGTTCTACGACAAGTACTCGCGTTTCGATTACGACATGGGTCGTCGCGAGACGTGGCTGGAGACGGTCGAACGCGCCGTCGACTACCTCCGCGAACTCTCGGAGAACCGCCTGCCGGACGCCGACTACCAGCGCATTCATCGCGGCATCCTCGAAATGAAGGTCATGCCGTCCATGCGGCTCCTGGCGATGGCGGGGGACCCGGCACGCCGGAACAACATCGCCATCTACAACTGCTCCTACCTGCCGGTGGACAGCCTCGACAGCTTCGTTGAGGCGCTGGTCATCTCGATGAGCGGGTGCGGTGTCGGCTACAGCGTGGAGCGACAGTACGTTGAGCAGCTCCCGCGCATTCGACGCCAGACCGGATCCCGGCGCCCAACGATGGTCGTTCCGGACACCTCCGAGGGGTGGGCCGAGGCGCTTCGCACGGGGATGGAAACCTGGTTCGCCGGTGAGGACATCGAGTTCGACATGAGCCAGATCCGCCCCGCCGGTGCTCCGCTGCGCGTGAAGGGCGGCCGCGCCTCCGGTCCCGAACCGCTGCGCAGTATGCTTCGCTTCGCCCGCGAGCGCATTCTCGCGCGGCAGGGCTCGTTCATGACCACACTGGACGCCCACGACATCATGTGCGCGGTCGGCGGTGCGGCGGTCTCCGGCGGCGTGCGCCGCACGGCGATGATCGCCCTGTTCGACTACGACGACATGGACATGCGCCACTGCAAGGACGGAGACTTCTGGGTCCACAACAGCCAGCGCTGGAACGCCAACAACTCCGCCGTCTGGCCGGACCGTCCGCTCTCGCAGCAGGAGGTCGCCCGGTTCACGCTGGACATGGTGGAATCGGGGGGCGGCGAGCCGGGTATCTTCAACCGACGGGCGGCGGTGGAGAATCGCCCCGCGCGCCGGAAAGAGGCCGTGTTCGGCACCAACCCCTGCGGCGAAATCATCCTGCGCCCCTACCAGTTCTGCAACCTCACCAGTGCGGTTGCCCGCGCCGAGGACACCGCCGAGACCCTTCGGGAGAAAGTCGAACTGGCGACGATCATCGGAACGATCCAGAGCATGGCAACCTACTTCCCCGGCCTCCGCGACATCTGGCGCCGCAACAGCGAGGAAGAGCGCCTGCTGGGGGTAGACCTCAACGGGCAGATGGACAGTCCCGCCAGCCAGGACGTCGCCACCCAGGAGATGCTCCGCGAGCACGTGGTGGAAACGAACCGTCGCTACGCCGAGATGCTCGGCATCAACCCCTCCGTGGCGACCACGGCGGTCAAGCCGTCGGGCAACTCCAGCCAGCTGCTCAACAGTGCCTCCGGCATCCACGCGCGCTGGGCTCCCTACTACGTCAGAAACATCCGCGTGAGCGCCCATTCACCGGTGTACAAGGTGCTCCGCGACGCCGGCGTGCCGATGGACCCCGAGAACGGCCAGACGCGCGAGAACGCCACCTCCTGGGTCGTGCACTTCCCGGTCAAGTCGCCGGATGCCGCGGTTGTCCGTTCCGATCGGGGCGCGATCCAGCAGTGTGACTACTGGCTGCAGAACCGGGTGCACTACACCGAGCACAACCCCAGCGTGACGATCACCTATCAGCAGGACGAGGTTCTGGATCTGGTTCGGTGGATCTGGGAGCACCAGGACAAGATCGGCGGCATGGCGTTCCTGCCGCATTCCGATGCGAACTACGACCAACTCCCGTACGAGGAGATCTCACAGCACGAGTACGAGGAACGCGCCGCCGCGTTCCCCGAGGTCGATTTCTCGAAGATCTACCGCTACGAGGAAACCGACCTCACCAACGCCGCCCAGGAACTGGCCTGCATGGCCGGCAACTGCGACGTGTAGGTCCCGCGCGGCGGGGCCGGCTCAGTCAGTCGGCCTCCGCGCCGGCGGCGGCGAGTTCGCCCGTGGCGCCCGACGCCGCAGTGTCCGGAACCTCCGGCGCTTCCGCGGACCGCTCCAGCCGATAGCGGCC
>CAJWEZ010000060.1 GCA_913030605.1 uncultured Spirochaeta sp. | reverse complement strand
AAGGGCACGACGGTGACGATGCCCCGCTACGCGGAACACGATCTCGCCCGTGCCGTGGGGGCCGCACGAGCTGAGTGTGCCGCGTGAGGAGCTTCGCGTGCCCTCGCCGGGCGCGCCGCGTGAGCGTGGGGCCCCCGTGACGCTCCCCACGTGCAACACGCTTCTATATACAGCCCCGTGTACCTGGACGATTGAGCGCTTAATTCTATACATTGGTGTATAAATTAGACGTGAGTGTATAGAATGAGAGTCGACAAACGCCGAAACGAAGTACGAATCCTTGCCAGTGCCGCGGAACTGTTCTCCACCGTCGGGCCTGATGCCGTGTCAATCGACGATATCGCCCGCCACGCCGGTGTGAGCCGCGCGACGGTCTACAACCATTACGAGGACCGCGGGCTCATGGTTGAGTCGCTGCTGGTTCCAGCTCTCCGGTTCGCGGTGGACCGGCAGCGGCGGATCCTGGCGCAGGAACGCGTCTCACTCCGCGACGTGACCAACGCCCTGGAGGCCGTGTTCCGCGAACACCACGACGTCCTCGCCCTCGTCGACTGCAGCTACGCGGCCCGGTCGGAACAGATTCGTGACCTGCACGCCGAGTACATGGACCTCCTGCGGGAGACGTTTCGGCGCCTGGACGCCACATCACCGCTTCCTCTGGGTGTTGACGGATCACTTCGCCTGCTCGGCACGCTCTATCTGGAGATTCTACGTCTGATTGACCGCGGCGAGATTCCCGCCGTTCGATTCCACGAGATCGTGAAAGGAGCGCTGCTGATATGAAACGTCCTTCGATGCTGCTTCTGTTTTCGGTGGTGTTCATGGACATGGTTGGGTTCGGGTTTGTGATCCCGATCCTTCCGAACTACATCGACCGCTTCGGGGCTCCGCAGATGATGGTGGGAATGGTGCTCGCGGTGTACGCCCTCGGACAGTTCATCGCGGCCCCCGTCGTCGGGGCCCTGTCCGACCGCTACGGACGAAAGCCCCTGCTCCTGGTAAGCATCGGCGGGACGTTTCTCTCACTCATTCTGCTTGGCCTCGCCCGCTCCCTGGTTCTCGTTTTCGTCAGCCGCCTCCTCGATGGACTCACCGGCGGGAACGTCACTGTGGCGCAGTCGTACATCACGGACATCACCGACGATGAGGACCGCGCCCGCGGCCTGGGGCTCATCGGTATGGCTTTTGGACTGGGCTTCATTCTCGGCCCGCTCTTTGGGGGATTGCTGGTGTCGGTGAGTCTCGCCGCGCCGGCCTTCGTGGCGGCGGGCATCGCCGCGGTGAACCTCTTTCTCATCGGCGTGGTGCTCCCTGAGTCCCTGCCACCGGAGGCGAGGGGTGAGGTGCGCGCGGTGCGTCTCGTCGACACCGACACCCTGCGGCGGGTCGTTGGAATGCCCGGCCTGCGAACCATTCTGGCGATGGTGTTCTTCTACGCCCTGGCGTTCAACACCTTCGAGACGATGTTCAGCCCCCACAGTCTGGCGGCCTTCGACATGAGCGCCCGGACGCGGGGATTCATTCTCGCGTACATGGGGGTTCTGGTCGCAACCATCCAGGGCGGTCTGATCGGGCCACTGTCGCGACGGTTTTCCGAGCGAGCGCTGGTGGTCACGGCAAACGTGCTCCTGCTGGCGGCGCTCCTCGGGTGGGCGTTCGTCGGGTCCGTTGCCGGCCTCGTCGCCGTCATCGCGCCGCTCTCTTTCGGCGCCGCAATTCAGAGCGTCGTGCAGAAAACCGTGCTGTCGAAGGCCGCCCCTGACGGAATGCGCGGCGCCGTGCTCGGCGTATCGACCTCCCTGGAGAGCATCAATCGCGTCATCGCACCGATGGCGGGCGGCTATCTTCTCAGCAACGTCGCGACGTGGGCCCCTGGCGTGTTCAGTGCCGTCGTCCTGATCGTGCCGCTCGTTCTCGCGGTCGCGGCGCCGGGAGATCCGTGGGACGCCGCCGCCGTTTCAGAACCCGCCCGTTCAGAACCCGCCCGTTCAGAACCCGATCGACAGAGCGGCGGACACACCCCAGAACGACTCCTCCCGGAAGAATGATGCGACAACCTCATCTCCGGCGGCGGCGGCGGCGAGGTCACCGGTAAGCGTGGTCTTCCAGTCGTTGAATGCACCATCGACGGAACCGAACGACGCTGGTCCGTACGAGTAGCGCTGCCAGAACCCGTTGATCTCCCACCGCAGCCGGCCGTTCTCCCTGGGGCCGAATACGTACTGCCGATAGAATCCCATCCCAAAGCCGAATCGACTGGCGACCAGCCGGTCGCTGGTCCCCGGGGCGGTGCTGGACGCATCGGAGGCGGACAGTGTGAACGCTCCTGTCTCAAGACTCGTGCGCCCCCGGAACAGTTCGCCCCACAGCTCGAACCCCCAGGCGTCGGGGAACCACTGCAACAGAATGTCCGGGTCCCCCATGGTGACGCGGGCGTACGTTCCCCGTGCCAAGTTGGTCGTCACGAACTGGCGCGTGGCGATCGTTGCGCCGTCGAGGCCGGTAGCCGCGTCGTATTCGCTCACCTCAAACTGCATCGGTGATATGAACCGCATCGTCATGTAGCTGAGCTCCACGGTGCTCGCTGCGAAGATCGCGTTCGGGTCGTCGGGATCGTCGGGGATGCCGTCACCGGGGCGCAACGGCCACGTCCCCACCACCACGCCATAGCGGCGCTCGCTGTAGCGGGCCGGGAACAGAACGGGTCCGGCGGCGGTCTGCTCCGTTCCGTCGGCATCGATGTATCCGGCGTAGCCGTCGTTCAGCCGGAACTCCCATCGGAACGAACGTTCGATCGGAACCCACTGGAAGCGAAGGAAGTTGAGCCAGTACACCTGTTGTGGATCCGCGCCCAGCACGCCCAGCACGCCGAGCCCCGTGCCCAGATATCCGAGCGGGATCTGCAGCGTACTCTGAAGGTCAACGTTTCCGCGTCCCGGTCCCGTGGCGACGTCGGCGTTTCGAAGATCGAGGGCGCCGTCAACGTTGTCGGCGCGGTACGTCAGGTTCCAGTCGATGTATCCGAAGAGGTTGTAGATGTCCAGACCGCCAACGACCAGCAGAAAAGGGTCCCGACTGACCTCGGCCGTCGTACCGTTGAACGGACCTTCTTCCTCGAACGATACCCGCCAGAAATCTGCCGACGAGCCCCCCGACACAAGGATACCCAGCCGCTGGCGAGGACCGAGGTACCGCTCGAACGCGTCCCGGACCGGCCACGGACGGTCGTCCCCTTCAGATACCGCGGCATCCTTCGTGTTCTGAGCCGCGACCGGAACACCGCACAGGAGCAGGACAAGCACAAGCCCTGCGGCCGGGAGTGCCCGGCGCCGTGTCGCCATATTCATGACCTGAATTGTAGGATTCAGGCCGACACCTGTCAAAAATCAACACCTCGTCGATCACCCCCGGAGGAACACCGATAGAACTATGGTTCTATTGCGCCCTCCGCCGTCGCGCCCGACGATGGCTGTCGGACGACTGCCGTCCGCCATTCGAAAAAAGGGGAGCGCGTGATGTACCGCGATGCCGTTCGAACCGTTTTGCTCATGATTCTGACGGGCCTCCTCGCAGGGTGCCCGTCACCGACGAACTCCGCAGCCTCAGGCGACGCGCCAACCATAGGGTTCACCGTCGATGGACAGAGCGTCTCCGGAAACGAGGTGGCTATCGGTCTCGATGCCTCCATCGCCGTGTCGAGCTCGAACGCCGCAGTAACGATCCGCTTCACCACCGATGGCGGCGAAGCCACCGTCGCGTCCCCCGTGTTCCGAGACCCGGTGATCATGTCCGGGCGGTCGTGCACGATCTCCGCCGTTGCGGAGTCCGAGGGCGCGATCGTCGCAGGTCCGGTTTCGTGCACGTTCTCGCTTGTGGAATCCGCCGCAGTCGCCTGGGATGACGGGACGACCGTGAGTCTGCGTCTGGACACGACTTCATCCTCCACTGCGCTGGAGTCGGGCATCGAGATCTATGCACCGCTGGTGCCAACAGACTGGGAGCGATCGCTTGTGCCGGCATTCTACACCGATGCCGCGCTGTTCGGCGATCCAATCGATCACCTGATTGCGTTCTGGGACGTGAGCAACGACGGCGAGACCCACGTAGGCTCGCTGCAACTCGCATTCGACCCCGCGGATCTGGCCGGCGTGCCCTACCCGTTAACCCTGACGGCCAACGCGGCGACCCTGACCCGCGGGAGTCCGACCTTTCAGACCGACTCCGGCACAATCACTTCACAGACCGCGGCGATCACCACCGACGGCGCCGACTGGACCGAACTCTCGGGGACGATTACGATCGACCGCTACGCCATTCCCGGCGAGATGGTGATCTGGCGCCTCGACCTCTCCGGCGTCGATGGCTCCTCCCTGACCCACAGCGTGTCCGGCGGAATCGCGCTGCGCCGTGGTCCAGCCACCCCGTTTTCGGAGGGGACTCCGTCCTCGCCGGCGCGACGCACGCTGGTTCGCAGCGGCACGACGATCATGGCGGCCGACGGCGGCACCAGCTTCTATTCGGTAAGCGGTCTGACCGCCGGACGCCCCTACGGGATCGCGGCGATAGAAGGCACGGCCGTTGAGACCGATGGCCCCCCGGGGCTGGCGAATGAGCTCACCATCCACTTCGACGATGCCGGTTTTGTGTCCGGCGGCCAGGAGATCGAAAGCGTCGCCGATACGGTGTGGCTCGGCGGCGCGACGCCGGTTTTCGCAAGTCCCACGGGTCTGGCGTTCAGCCTCGAGGACACAGATGATCGCGACGGGGCGGACGGCGTCGGGGTCTCCGCCACCGTGCTCGTCTACGAGTACTACGAAAACCCAACCTCCCTCTCCGCAGTCTACGAGGACGGATACGGCGGGTTTACCGGCGTTGCGGAGGGAAACACCGACGGGTCATGGACCGAGACTGAACTGGGCGCGATGTTCGCGGATGCCCCGTGGCTGGTGGGGCCAATGCTGGACCCGGATACGGGATATAACCTCCCGTTCATATGCGGGCCTCGTACCGACACCGGTGAGTATGTGGTGATGATCGACACAACCGGTCGTGGAAGCGGCCCGTTTCTGGTGTTCCACATCGACGAGCAGACGTTTCAGACCGTTGTGGACAACGCCCCGGTTGTCGCACCGGCGTAGTCTGCGTCGTGAGGCCGACCTGAAGGCGACGCGGCCGTCGCGACCGCAACACGTTTCTCGATACAGCCCTTTTTGTCACGGATTTCTTGCGTCCGCCTGCGGCGCGAACTACCATTCTGAGTACACGCGATCAAAAAAAGTGATGAAAACCGATGGCACCGGGGGCGTCCGGTGAAGCCGTTCGTCCTCGCGTCTCACTGCGATGAGTTTCTCACGTTCATCGAGGCCCGCTCGGGCCGCGATGTCGCCGACCGCGTCTGCTCCGCCGCCGAGGCGGTCAGACAGCGCAGATTTTCGTCCGCCCGGTCCGTCCGACGCCTGGGATCGATCGTCCGGATCGACATTCCCGACGGCACCCATGAGTGCTGGCCTGCGACCGCCCTGAGCGTCCCCATGGTGCGGTCGGCTTCCCGCTGCTCCCCGGTGCCGGCGTGGTCACCGCAGGTTGCGCACGCCCTGTACGAAAGCTTTCTCCGCATCGTCCGAGCGATCGAGGATTCACGTCTCTCTACGGTTTCGCTTGCCGAGGAGTTCGGGTTCTGGACGATGACCGCCGACGCGACGTCGACACCGGCGGCGAGTATCGCGTACCTCGTGACAACGTTCCTGTCTCTCGACGACGCCGCGGTCCTGGCCAACGCCTACAGCCGCCGACTGAGCATGACCCACGACGTGAGGATCGCGAACACCGGATCGCACATCTCCGTGGAGATCGCGTACCACCCGGAGACGCCCGTAACGGAGTTTGGACGTCACATGGTCGCCGGCAAGGTACGGGGAGTGCTTTGCCAGTACGGGTATCGGAACCCGCGGGTGGAGGTGGAGTGGTCGCCGGCGCGAAGGATATGCCGGATCGATGCCGCACTGCAGCGGTTGCCGCGTGCCGCGACAGCCCGCCGAACCGTCCGGAGGCTCGTTGCTCTCGCCCATCCCGTGCGACTCGCGTCGGTGCTGCGGGCGGCACTCTCCGCCCACACCGTGACGGTACCGTACGCGCATGCCGATCCCGTGCCCCTCGCCTCGATCGGTGACCGCTACGGCCTGTCGCAGCGCGAGCTGCAGGTGCTGGCACAGGTTCTGGACGGCGCCACGAATCGCGCGATCAGCACGCGCCTCGGCATCTCAGAAAGCACGACCAAGAAGCACCTGTACAGCGTGTACAACAAGACGGGCGTCGATTCGCGGACCGAACTGATCGTTCTCGCGCGCGACGACGTCTAACGGACATGACACGCTCAGTCCGTCGTGTATCCCTCACCTGCCTGCAGCGCCCGCCATACGATCCCGCAGGAATGCTGGATGTAGGAGGTGCGGTCGGCGCCATTGACCAGGATCTCCGCGACAATGCCGGAGATCGTGCTGAGGACCATCGTGTGAACGAGATCCACTGGCAGATCACGGACGATACCGCGGGAGATGCCTTCCGCGATGAACGCCTTGATGAGGTGAAAATCGAACCAACGAATCGCTAGCTCGTCCCGTGACCGGTACGCGGAACGTGAGATCTCCTCAACGAACCAGAAAAGCGTTGGATTGTCACACCCCCAGCCGATGCCGCGCTGCCACAGGAGGGTGAAGGCGGCGCGGTAGTCTGTGGTGTCGATGTCATCCACCGCCGTGGCTGCCACCATAGAGTCCGACGCGTATCCGTACAGCGATTCGATCAGTGCGTCCTTGGACGGGAAATAGTTGAACAGCGTTCCGGTAGCCACTCCCGCGCGCCGCGAAATCGCAGCGGTGGAGGTGTTCTGGATGCCGCGGGTGGTGAACAGCTCCGCGGCGGCGATCAGCAGACGCTCCCGTTTGTCCATGGCGCCATCGTAGCACGAACCGGCCGCCGGCGCGCCACGCGGCGCACATCGCGGGGTGACCCGCACGGTATCCCGTGCGGGCACCGTCGGCGCGATCCTCAGCGTCGCGCGATTCGATCCAGCCCCCGCTCCGCGAGGTCCTGCCGCACGGCGTCCTCAACGGCCAGTCGCTCCGCGGCGCTGATTTCGGGCCACGACACGGCGTCGGCGGTGGCGGCGACGTGAACTGCGAAGGGGGCAACGGTTACCCCGGAAGCCTCAACCGTCACGGCAGTGGCGGGCCCCGGGACGGTCGCGGAAAACGATCCGTCGGGAAGCCCGAACCGGACCATCGCTACCGTGTAATCACCGGTCGGAACCGTGGGCAGAACGACGTAGTCCTCCGCCGCGGGTACCGTGACGCGGACCGGCTCCACAATCGCATTCGTCTCACTGTTCGCCGGCACAAGCTCGATCAGCAGGCGATTCAGGTGGCCGGCCTCCCAGCGGTCCGGGCCCTGCACGTCGAACGCCAGGGCCCCGGTAGGGGCAGCCGTATCAGCCTGACCGGCGGCAACCACGGGGAGCGCGGCGGCAGCCACGATCGCGATCGCAAACAGGGCGGTTTTCATAGTCTTCATGGTGTCCTCCTTGGACAGGAAATGTGTATCCATACGGTACGCATGAATGACTGATTAGTCAATCACTTTCGACCACCAGATTTGCAGGATTCCCGACCCTGTCGTACCATCGGGACCGTGACGCCTCGTACCCGGCTTCCGGATCCTGACTACCTCGCCGCCATCATGCGGGCGATCGCGTACATCGAGTCCTCGCTGGGAGATCCGATCGACCTCGACAGCATCTGTCGCCGCGCACATCTCTCCAAGTTCTATTTCTCGCGAATCTTTCAGGCGATGGTGGGAGAGACGGTGTTCGACTACGTGCGCAAACGCCGCCTCGCGGAGATCGCGCAACGGCTGGTGTCCACGTCGATCCCGATCGCCGACCTGGCGCTCGCGTTCGGATACGAGTCGCAGCAGTCGATGACGAGGGCCTTCCTGCGCCAGTACCACATCACCCCGGGGAAATACCGACGCGGCGGTACCCAGCGGTTCTTCTTCCACCGGCCGCGGCTCTCGCAGCAGACGATCGTCGATCTGCACCGCGACATTTCGCTCAAAGCGCGCGTGTTTCGGCTTCCGGCTCTGCGCATCGTCGGGCTTCGCGATATCATGCCGATCACCGACCCGGGGCCCGTGGAACAGACGCGTGCACGGTTCACCGACGCCGCCGCCGACCTCGCCCGGTGGCGACAACACCGCGGCGTGTTCGAGGTCACGTTGATGGACCGTGACGATCTGATCAGCTACTCCCCTGCAGAGGGGTTCGCCGGTCTGATCGGTTACAGCGTGCGACCCGATGCCCGGATATCAGACGGCTTTGCCGAGGTTCGGTACCCCGCATCACGGTACCTGACCTTTCACTTTACCGGAGAGGCGTCGATTCGCCGTCTGAGCTCCGTGTACCGCTACATGTTCTCCGCGGGAATCGCAGACCGGCGCGAACGGCTTGCCGACCGTGACTTCTTCCACTACTACCGGCGGGTCGATACCGGCATGCTCTTTTTTCTTCCGCTTTCGGACCCCGCGTGATGTGGTAGTATTGACGTGTCGGAGAGGACATATCCTGCATGGGCACACGTCAACGATACGACGGGACGCTGTTGAAAGACATCTCGGCGTTCCGCAAGATCAACCCGTTCGTCATGCGCGGACGGAACGAGTCGGCGATCTACTACACCCAGCTGATCGAAATCGAAGAGACGCACCGCTTCCTCAAGGAGTACAACCGGCACCGCGACCGTGAGCAGCGAATCTCGCTGTTCCACGTCATTCTTGCGGCGATGGTGCGGGTCATCGCGCTGCGTCCGCAGCTCAACCGTTTCATTTCGGGTCAGCGGATCTACCAGCGCAATCGCATCCAGATCGCGTTCATCGTCAAGAAGGATCTGTCCGACGACGGCGACGAGACAAACGCCAAGATCACCTTTTCCCCGTTCGATACCCTCGAGCACATTCGCGATCGAGCCAACGTTCGCGTTGACGAGGCCAGAAGCATGGACGGGAACGAGAGCGACCGCGAGATCGAGTTCATCACCCGGCTGCCGCGGGGGGTGATCAATCTGATCGTGGCCGGATGGCGGCTGCTGGATCAGTACGGGATCGCACCGCGGTCGATGATCGAAATGGATCCGCTCTACACCAGCGTGTACGTCGCCAATCTGGGGAGCGTGGGGCTGGACGCTCCCTTTCACCATCTCTACGAATGGGGAAACGCGAGCATCTTCGTGGTGATCGGGCGACCGAAACGGCACCTCCTGCCGGTCGGGAACGGCCATTTCGAGTCGCGCCTGGCGATCGAACTCAAGTACACCCTCGACGATCGGGTCACGGAGGGCTACTACGCCGCCAGGGCGCTCTCGCTGTTTCGCGACTTTATCAGGGAGCCGCAGGTACTGCTCGATCCGCCGGATCTGTCGCCGGAGCTTCTGGATGAGCTGGCCCTGACCGCCGCGCCGGAGGCCGAGCCGGAGGCCGAGCCGGAATGACGATCGTGCAGTGCAACGACAGCTTCCGTCCGATCATGGACGGGGTCGGTGTCTGCATGGAAAACTACGCCCGTCATCTGGCCCGTCGCGGGCACCGGGTGCTCGCCGTGGCGCCGGCGGCGCCGGGAACCCCGGCGGTCGAGCCCGCCGACGAACGGGACGGCTACACACTCCTGCGCTACGCGTCTGTCCCGCTTCCCGGCTGGCGCCCCTACCGGCTGGGAATGCCGCGACTGGACGCAGTGTTCGCCGGACGCCTTCGGCGGTGGATTCGCGCCGCAGGGGGCATCGATATCGTTCACTCCCATTCCCCGTTTGTGGCCGGTCATCTGGCGCGTCGCGTCGCCGGGGCGACCGGAGCGGTTCACGTATCAACCTTCCACTCGAAATACCGCGACGATTTCCTCAAATCGGTCCCCTGGCCCGCCGCAGCAGACCGGTTCGCGCACCATCTGGTCCGTTTCTACGGGTCCGTCGACGCGGTGTGGGCCCCGAGTGAAGCCACAGCGTCAACGCTGGCGGCGTACGGCTATCCCGGAACGGTGTCGGTGGCCCCCAACGGGTCCGACATCGATCCACCGGCGCCGGGCGACCTGGACGAGTATCGCCACCGCGGCGCATCGCTCCTTGATATCGACACGCATGATCCGTTTGTGGTGCTTTTTGTGGGGCAACATCGGTGGGAGAAAAACCTGCGCCTCATTCTCGACGCACTGGCCCGCCTTGGCGAGCCGGAACGCGCCGGGATCCGCGCAGTCTTCGCCGGAACCGGAGCGGACGAGGGCGCGATCCGCCGATACGCGGCAACGATCGGTGTCGCGGGGATCTGCGATTTTCGCGGCATTGTCCTCGATCGGACCGAACTCACGGCGCTGTACTCGCGCGCCGATCTGTTCGTCTTTCCGTCGGTCTACGACAATGCGCCCCTGGTGGTACGGGAGGCGGCGGCGTGCGGCACGCCCTCGATTCTCGCCGCGGGATCCACGAGTGCCGCCGGTACCGCCGACGACCGCAACGCGTTCCACGTCGATCCACAACCGGACGCTCTGGCCGCGCTCATCGCGTCTCTGCGTGCGGACCCCGAGCGCGTCGCCCGCGTCGGAGCCGGCGCCCGCCGCGAGGTGTTCCGCTCCTGGGCCGACGTGGTCGGCGAAGCGGAGCACCGGTATCTCGAAATCTCGAGACACGACGAATAGTCCGAACCCCGCGACGCCTGACCGCTTGCCGTCCGCGGCGGACGTCGACGGCGTCGTAGTACACAAGCGAGAGGATCACCGTCCAGCCGACGACGTGAAACAGGGCGTTCCCAAATGAGTCGAGGGTCTGACTCAGGCTGTTGAGCGTGGCGCTGATGAGAAACACCGTGGACGCCAGAGACATCATGGCGATCACGTGGGTGAACACCAGGAGCCAGGCGGAAGACTGTTCACGGTAGCTGGTGGATGTCCAGATCTGGATCAGAGTGGACCAGATGATCGGGACGGCGACAAAGTAGAGGAGCAGGTTCTCCTCGGCGGGAAACCGGTAGTCGATGTGAAACTCGAAGTACCACGTTCCGACTGCGAAGATCAGCAGGTCCCGGCCGGCTACGAAGCGCGCGGTGTTCCAGAAGGAGCGCCGAAGCGCTCCCCCTGATGCGGTGTCTGTTCGTTCGTTCGCACCCGGTGCGCTCGAACCCGTTCTCATGTTCCGTTGCCGAACCAGTTTTGCGCTTCCGTGGCGTGGTTCTGGAACACGTGCTTGGTCTCGGTGTATTCCTCGAGACCCGCAGGGCCAAGCTCCCGGCCGATACCCGACTGCTTGTAGCCGCCCCACGGAGCCTGGGCAAAATACACGTTGAAGTCGTTAATCCAGACCGTTCCCATGCGCAGGGCGGACGCCACCCGTTCGGCGCGGTCCTGATCCCTGGACCAGACCGCCCCGGAGAGCCCGTAGGTGGAATCGTTGGCCAGGCGGATCGCCTCCGCCTCATCCGAGAAGCGTTCCACGGTCATGACCGGACCGAACACCTCTTCCTGCACGACACGCATCTCGGACCGGCAGCCGGTAAACACCGTGGGCGATACGAAGAATCCGTTGGCAAGGGCCGGGTCGTCGGGACGATCGCCGCCGAGCGCGAGGGTCGCCCCCTCTTCTTTCGCCAGGGCGATGTAGCCCTCGACCTTGCTGCGGTGCTTTTCGGAGATGAGAGGTCCCATTTCGGTCTTTTCGTCGAAGGCGTCGCCCATGACGATCTTTCCGGCCCGCTCGACGATACCCTCAACAACGCGATCGTGGATCGACTCGTGCAGCAGGACCCGGGCCCCGGCGCTGCACACCTGCCCGGCGTGGAAGAACACCCCGTTGAGGGCGTAGTCAACCGCGAGGTCGATATCCACGTCGTCAAAAAAGATGTTGGGGTTCTTTCCGCCCAGTTCGAAGGCCACCTTCTTCATGTTGGAGGTCGCCGCCGTCATGATCGACCGACCGGTCTGGATCCCGCCGGTGAAGCTGATGAGGTCCACGTCCACGCTCGCCGCCAGTTCGTGACCGACCTTCGGCCCCGGTCCGAGGACCAGATTGACGACGCCGGGGGGAAACCCCGCCTCTTCCGCGAGCTGCGTGACGCGGATCGTGGTCAGCGGCGTGTCCTCGCTCGGCTTCATCACGATCGTGTTTCCCGCGGCCAGCGCCGGCGCCATCTTCCACGACGCCTGCAGCAACGGGTAGTTCCACGGCGAAATCTGGCCGCACACGCCCACCGGCTCGCGAACCACCCTGCTCGACGTGTTCGGGATCGGCGATGCGATCACCTCTCCCCCGTGCTTGTCGGCGAGCTCGGCGAAGTAGTGAAAGATACCGGCGATGTCTTCCATATCCACGCGGCTTTCCACCATTGTCTTGGCGGTGTCCCAGCTCTCCAGGGCCGCCAGTTCCTCGGCGTTCTGCTCGATCAGGTCCGCCAGGCGGCGCAACAGCCGCCCGCGCTCAGGTGCCGGCATACGGGGAAACGGTCCCGAGTCGAAGGCGCGTCGCGCGGCCTCAACCGCGCGGCGGGCATCGCGCTCATCGCCTTCGGCGACGGTGGCGATGTGGCGCTGATCAAAGGGGTTGGTGATGCGGCGGGTGGCACCGGATTCGGCGTCCACCCATGACCCGTCGATGTACATCCGGCCTGTGGTATCGGGGTTCAGGTACTGCTCCATACCGCCTCCTTACCACGCCGACCCGGCGGAAATGGTGATGTCCTGACCGGTGATCCCGACCGCCTCGTCGCGGCAGAGGTAGGCAGCGGTGGCACCGATCTCGGTGGGCTGGATCATCCGCTTCTGGGGGTTGTCCGCCTTCTGCTCGGCGATGAACTCGTCGCCCTTCTTGTGCATCTGCTTTTCCGCGATGTCCGTGAGCCACTCCCGGCCGAACGTTGTTTCGACCCATCCGGGGCTGATTGTGTTCGCGGTCACCAGTGCCGGAGCACCTTCCTGCGCCACCGCCTTGGTGAACCCGACAACGGCCGCCTTGCTCGCGCAGTACGCGGCAGACATCGGGGATCCGACACTCGCCGCGGTCGACGCGATGTTCACGATACGGCCCCAGCCTCGCTCGATCATGCCGGGCAGAACTTCCCGGGTGGTGCGGAACGTTCCGTTGGCGTTCACGTCCATAACCTTCAGCCACAGCGACTCCGGATGGTGAGACGTGAGGTGTTCGGCGGTGATGCCGGCAGCGTTGGCCAGAATGTCGACCGGCCCCAGCGCGTCGACCACCGTCTTGTGGAAGCGCTTCACGCTCTCCACGTCGCACACGTCCAGATCCACCGCAACGCAACGCACACCCAGCGCTTCGATCTCCTTTTTCGTGCGGTCGAGCTCTTCCTGACCCGGCCGATTCACCAGTTCTCCGTCTGCGCGTTTCGCGGAACTCTGGCTGAGAAGCGAACCGATTCCTACATTCGCCCCGGCCTGGGCAAACGCCATCGCCATGGCGCGACCCATACCTGAGGCGCCTCCAGTCACCATCGCAACCCGTCCGGACAGAAATTTCTCGTGCATACAACCTCCGTAAGTTTTGACTACCAAATTTTGGTGAAATAACGTAAATCACAATGTTATCAGAGAGAAAAAATCTCGGCAAGCGGGCGTCGCTGTAAGTATAGGAAATACATAGATTAACAGACCATCCTGTACGGTGTTCAGGAGACATCGATTCAAATCTCCAAAATTAAACATCGATTATCATGGTTTCACGGTGTTTACAGTGCCGTTCTCGCTTGTTAATCTATAGCCCTCTAAACTATAGGAGGTACAAGAGGATGAACACGATCAAAACCGCATTCACAGCGGTGCTTGCGCTCGCCATACTGGCGACCCCGGTTTTCGCCTCCGGATCCCAGGAAGCGCAGACCCCGGAGCAGACAACAGAGAACGCCGCGGATACCCCCGAGGCAACGACCGTCGATTTCGCCGAAGTCGGCTGGCTCGACATTCAGGCGACCACGACCACGACACGCGTCGTTCTCGAGGCGCTCGGCTACGACACAACCTCAACGACGGTATCGGTTCCGCTGGCGTACGAGGGAATGGCCGGTTCGGACGTTGACGTGTTCCTCGGCAACTGGATGCCCTCCATGGCGACGATCGCCAACCAGTATTTCGATGCCGGCTCCGTCGAGCAGTATGCGCTGAACCTCGAGGGTGCCAAGTACACCCTCGCGGTCCCCACGTACCTGGCCGACCAGGGACTGCAGGACTTCTCGGACATCGCCGATTTCGGGGAGGAACTGGAGTACCAGATTCACGGCATCGAAGCCGGGAACGACGGGAACCTGCTGATCCAGCAGATGATCGACGAGGACGCGTTCGGTCTGGGTGACTTTTCCGTGGTCGACTCGAGCGAGGCGGGAATGCTCGCGGAGGTCCGCGCCCGGGCTGAGAACGAACAGCCGATCGTGTTTCTCGGCTGGGAGCCGCACCCCATGAACGCCTACCTGGACATGACCTACCTGACCGGTGGGGACGACTACTTTGGCCCCGACTTCGGCGCCGCCGAGGTCTACACCAACGTCCGATCGGGCTACGCCGAGGAGTATCCCAATCTCGGACAGTTCTTTTCCAATCTGCAGTTCACGCTGACGATGGAGAATGAGATCATGACCGCGATCAACGAAGGTTCCGACGCCCGCGACGCGGCTGTTGCGTGGCTTCAGGAAAACCCGGCGATCCTCGAGGACTGGCTGGATGGCGTCTCCGCCGTCGACGGGTCCAACGGACTCCAGACGGTACGGGCCGCGCTGGATATCTGACTCACAGCCGCGCTCTGGAGCATTCGCGCACCCGAAGCCGTCCGGCGCCGGGTGCGCGTTTTTTTTCAGTCGGCGGCGGCGCCGAGGCGGCCGTCCAACGACTCAACCACGGGCAACAACCGTGAGTCGACGATCGCGGCGCTCCGATGCCCCATCCCCACCAGATACTCGGCGTGGGACGCAAACGCCACGAACTCCTCGACCGAGGATTGCTTCACCAGCATCACGGCGTCCCAGCGCTCGTCGGGCGGCCCGATGAAGAACGGCCCCCCGTCACCCAGAAAAACGAGCTCACCTCCCGTCTCCCGCAGGAACGGCATCGTGTGATCGATGTAGCGCTGGAACGCGTCCCGTCCCGATATCGGGGTCCCGGGATCCAGTTCCGGGTGTTCGGAGTAGTCGGCCGTATCACGAAATCGGAGCAGATTGAGCATGACCACTGCCCCGCTTATCTGTCTGCGAAACAGTGCGGCTCCCGCCTCCTGCGTCGGTTCGATGTATCTCTGTGCGTTCATTGTCGGTTCCTCTTCCGGCGCGCTACCGGATCGTCTCGAAGATGCGAATCGCCCGCTGCAGGTCTTCTGGCTGCAGTCCGCGGGTCAACTCATCCGCCGTAGCGACAAACGTGTCCTGCGCCTCGCGGTGCACGCGGGCCCCAGCATCGGTCAGGCGAACCAGACTCTGTCGGGCATCCCGGGCGTGCGCCTCCCGCTCCACCAGGTGGGTTTTCTCCATCGGGGCAACGAGCCGCGTCACCCCCGACGCGCTCAACCCCATGTGTCCGGCAAGCTCGATCCGCGGGACTCCGCGGTCCCGCTGTGACGCCAGGTAGTCCAGGATCAGATACTCGTTGAGGCTGATTCCGTGTACGCTCAGCCGGAGCCCGATCGTCTTGGACACCCGGGCGGCTGCGAGCGCGTGTGTCTGCAGGAACGCGGCCCGCGTTTCCGAATCGTCATCAGTCATTGTCTCCTCCGTATTTAATTGACTACTCAAGTATATTTCAATGTTTACTCAATGACAAGAGAGTGCACGTGCGCTTTGCCGCAGACCCGGGTCGCCGCCCGCGGGAGTGACACAACCTGTTTTCGGCGGTGTTTCATGAAGCACAGGAGACAGAGATGAAAACGGTAATCGTTCATGACTCGCGCTACGGAAACGGTGCCCGCGTGGCGGATGCGTTTCGGGACGTGTGGGAGGAGGCCGGCGACGAGGTTGTCGTGGCCCACGTGTCGCAGTACGACCCCGCCAGGCTTGTCGGTGACGCTCCGGACCTGGTGGTCGTGGGGGCGGCGGTGCGGATGTTCTCCGTCAGTCGCGCATCGAAGCGCTGGATGAGTCGCGCTGCCCGCGAACTGCGTGTTCGCGGTACACGCGTTCCTCACGCCACCACCTTCCTCACCCATGGCCTCGACCTGGACCGGATCGTCGCCAAGGGTGACCGCCTCCGTCGGCGAATGTGCACCTGCTGCGTGGCAACCTCGGTATACCCCGACTGGCTGTCGGCGAAGGTAACCGGCACGCAGGGCCCCCTCGCCGATGGCACCCTGGACCGGGCACGCCGGTTCGCCGGCGCAGTACGGGAATGGGCGCTTTCAGACGACACGCCCGGTGCAGCGTCCGCAGTACCGACCCGACGCATGTAAAGCCTACTTGACATCCCGGACCTCCGGCGTTATGCTGAATGTAAAGTGTGCTTTACGCACGACGGAGCAGTACGGTGGTTAACAATCTACGCGCCACGCGGGAGTCGCGGGGAATCACACAACTTGATCTCGCACAACGGGCGGCGGTCACCCGACAGACGATCATCTCGCTGGAAACCGGTCGCTACAATCCCTCGCTCCTCCTGGCACTGCGCCTGGCACGCATTTTCGACTGTCGTGTGGAAGACCTGTTCCGACTGGAGGAGCGCGATGAGTAACACCCGCTGGAGACACGGAATCCAGATCGCCATTCTGGTTGCGCTGATCGGCGCCGGCGTGACGCGGATCGTCAGGGGTGACGCCGCCTCTGGCTGGAGTTTTCTCATCTCCAGCCTCGGGGCACTGACGGTGACAACGGTTCTGAGGCGATCGCGTACCCGACGGTCCACGGACGCCGGAACGGTTCCATACGACGAACGCAACGTGGAGAACGCCGGGCGGGCGGCGCTGTTTACGGTGAGGGCCGTTCTCGGTGTTCTCACCGTCGCGATGCTTCTGTTGTTCGCGGCGGGTCCCGACTGGCGCTTGCCGGTGATTGTGCCGGTCGGCGGTACCCTCTTCATGCTCAGTCTGGTTCTGAGGGTATCGTACTGGCACATGGAGCGACATTGAATCGCTACCTTATTATCAATTTTTGTATATCGATATTTTGACATCGGATTCGACCGGGTCTACTATTGAGGTGAGCCGACTCACCCGTTGAACCTGTCCGTGCCGCACCTGAATCGGCGTAACCTCGTTTCAAGGAGTTGCGTATGGCCGGCCTGGTGCAGAATCTCCCCTCTCCGCAGGACATCGTCGAGACAACATCGCGAATCGTGGATGAGCACCGCGATCTTTCAGGGGCACTGATCCCCGTCCTGCAGCGCGTCCAGCAGACCTTCGGCTATCTTCCCGTGGCGGCGCTCCAGGCGACCGCCACCCGGCTCGGCATCCCCTACAGCGAGGTGGCCGGCGTGGTCACCTTCTATTCCTACTTCACCACGGTCCCGCGGGGGCTGCACGTGGTCCGGGTCTGTCTCGGCACCGCCTGTTACGTCCGCGGCGGCAAGGACGTGCTCAGGGCCGTTTCCGACGAGCTGGGCATTGAGGTCGGTCAAACGACCGAGGATCGGCTGTTCAGTCTCGAACAGGGACGCTGTTTCGGCGCCTGCGGTCTTGCACCGGTTCTTCTCGTCGACGACGACGTTCACCAGCGCGTGACGGCGGCGTGCGTACCGGAGATCCTCTCTCGATACCGGGACGGCGACTCCGGGGAGGTGACGGCATGAGTACCGAACGCACCATACGGCTGGAAAGCATTGCAGCGTTCCGTTCGCTGCAGGAATCGGTGATCGACGCGAGTCGGCCTGCCGCAGGGACCCGTCGCGTCCGCGTCTGCCACGGTGGCGGGTGCATCGCCTCCGGTGCCTGCGAACTCCGCGAGGCGCTGCAGACCGCTGCGGAACGCGCCGGCGTCAAGGTATCGATCGAGCCCAGCGGCTGCATGGGGCCCTGCGCAGCAGGCCCGGTGGTAATGGTGGACCCGGAGGGTGTGTTCTACGAGGGGGTGCGTCCCGAGGACGCCGCGGACATCGTTGAGCGTCATCTCGTCGGCGGCACCCCGGTCTCCCGACTGCTCCACCGAAACCGTGTGGACGGCGAGATCGCTGCGGTGGCCGCCGACGTCGATCTCTTCGAATCGCAGACCCGCATCGTGCTGCGCAACTGTGGCACCGTGAATCCGGAGGAGATCCTGAGTGCCGTGGGCGCCGGTGCGTACGACGGTCTGGTCACGATACTCCAGTCGCGCCTCCCGGAAGAGGTCGTGGAAACGATCGTTGCCTCAGGTCTCCGTGGTCGGGGCGGCGGTGGGTTTCCCACCGGTCGGAAGTGGGCCGCCACGGCCGCCGCACCGGGGGATGAGAAGTACGTCCTGTGCAACGCCGACGAGGGCGACCCCGGCGCATTCATGGACCGCAGCCTCCTGGAAGGCGATCCGCACACGATCATCGAAGGCATGACGATCGCCGGGTACGCCGTCGGTGCGACCCATGGATATGTGTACGTTCGCGCCGAGTACCCGCTGGCGGTGGAGCGACTGCAACGGGCGATCGATCAGGCCCGTGACCTCGGTCTCCTGGGAGACCACATTCTCGGAACGCACGTCTCCTTCGACCTGGCGATCCGGATGGGGAGTGGTGCCTTTGTCTGTGGTGAGGAGACTGCACTCATCAACAGCATCGAAGGCAAACGCGGCGAGCCGCGTCCGAGACCTCCCTTTCCCGCTGAACGCGGCCTGTGGGGCAAACCGACGCTCCTGAACAACGTCGAAACCTACGCCAACGTTCCGCCGATCGTCACCCACGGCAGCGACTGGTTTCGCCGTGTGGGAACCGCAGAGTCCCCGGGCACCAAGGTGTTCGCCCTGGCCGGGGCGGTGGAGCACACCGGCCTCGTCGAAGTACCCATCGGAACGCCGCTTGGTGAGCTGATCTACGATATCGGCGGCGGCATCAAGAACGGAAAGGAATTCAAGGCCGCACAGATCGGAGGACCCTCCGGCGGATGCATTCCCCGCGAGTTCCTCAATGTGCCCCTGGACTACGCCGAACTGAACAAACTCGGCGCGATCATGGGTTCCGGCGGTCTGATCGTCATGGACGAGGACACCTGCATGGTCGATGTGGCGCGCTTCTTCCTCGAGTTCGTGCAGGAAGAATCCTGCGGCAAGTGCGCCCCCTGTCGCGTGGGCACCAAGCGCATGCTCGAGATCCTGGAACGTATCTGCGACGGTCGCGGCGAGGACGGCGACATCGAACAGCTGGAACAGCTCGGCGAACACATCCGCGACACCGCCCTCTGCGGCCTGGGGCAGACGGCTCCCAACCCGGTACTCTCGACGATCCGCCACTTCCGTGCGGAGTACGAAGAGCACATTCGCGACCACCACTGCCGGGCCGGCGTGTGCCCCGGTCTGGTTCGGGCGCCGTGTCAGTCGGGATGCCCCGCCGGCGTGGACATCCCGGGCTTCGTGAGCCTGGTGGGCGAACGTCGCTACGCCGAGGCGCTGCGCCTGCACCGCAACCGCAATCCATTCGCGTCGGTGTGCGCGCGGGTGTGTTTTCACACCTGCGAGGACAAATGCCGCCGTGCCACACTTGACGCGCCGGTGTCGATCCGCGGCATCAAGCGTTTCATGGTGGACCAGGAGGTGACGCTGCAGCTGCCGGAGGTCCGCGAGAATCCCGACAACGCCGCCCGTAAGGTGGGGATCGTCGGCGCCGGACCTGCGGGTCTCTCGTGCGCCTTCTTCCTCGCCCGTCTCGGGTACCGCCCCGTGGTCTTCGAGGCGGCTCCGCGCCCCGGTGGGATGCTCGTACAGACGATCCCCGAGTACCGGCTTCCGCGGGAAACGCTCGCGCTCGAGATTCGCATGATCGAGAACATGGGCGTCGAGATTCGCACCGAAACCGCCCTGGGCCGCGATTTTGCGCTCTCCGATCTCCGCGGAGAGGGCTACGAAGCGGTCTTTCTCGCCGTGGGCGCGCCGGACTCCATGGCTATGGACGTACCGGGTGAGGATGGTCCCGGCGTGGTCTGCGCCACGGATTTTCTGAAAAGCTACAACATCCGCGGATCGGTTCCCGTTGGAAAAACCGTCGTCGTCGTCGGAGGCGGGAACGCCGCGATCGATGCCGCCCGCACCGCGCTGCGACTGGGGGCAGATGAGGTCACCGTGATCTACCGGCGCACCCGCGAGCAGATGCCGGCATACGCCGAAGAAATCGATCAGGCGCTTCTGGAGGGAGTGTCCCTGCAAACGCTGACCCAGCCGGTGGAGGTTCTTCGTGACGCATCCGGCGCGGTCACCGGTGTGCGGTGCAGCCGCATGATGCTCGGCGACTTCGACCGAAGCGGCCGCCGTCGGCCGCGGGCGCGGGAGGACGAGGTGTTTGAGGCCCCCGCCGATCAGGTGATCGTCGCCATCGGACAGCGGCTGGACAGCACCCGGCTCACGCAGGACCTCGAGCTGGAACCGAACGCCGCCGGATTCCTCCACGCCGATCCGCAGACCGGGGCGACGGCCGTCGAGTGGGTGTTCGCCGGCGGTGACGCCGCCTCCGGCCCCGCCAGCGTCGTCCGCGCCATCGCCGCGGGAGAGCGCGCCGCCGCCGGAATCGACACATACCTCACCGGCGCCGACCACGCCTTCTGGCGTGAGACCGTGCCCGTGGACACGGATTACGACCCCACCGCCGAACCGGCGCCCTACCCGCGCGAACCGCTGCCGACGATCCCCGCCGACCGGCGCCGCCGGACGTTCGACGAGGTCGAGCAGTCCTGGTGCGAGGCGGTAGCGCTCCGTCAGGCGCACCGTTGCCTGCGCTGCGACTACGGCAAGCCCCCCGCCGCCGGCAACGGCCACAGCACGGCACACAAGGAGAACATCCATGCCTGACCATACGAATCATCGGTCGATCAACGTCTCGATCAACGGAAAAACGATCTCCGTCGCCGACGGTACGACGATCCTCGACGCCGCACTCACCGCTGGTGTCCACGTCCCCACGATGTGCTACCTCCGGGGCCACGAGGCCCTCGGGGCGTGCCGCGTGTGCGCCGTAGAGGTGGAGGGCTCGCCGCGCCTCGTCGCGAGTTGCGCCACCCCGGTCCGCGAGGGGATGCAGGTCCGTACAAACACCCGGCGCGTGCGGGAGGCGCGCAAGACGGTTGTGCAGCTCCTCATGAGCGAACACGACGGCGACTGCACCCAGTGCGACCGCGGCGATGACTGCGAGCTCAAGGAACTCGCGTATCTCACCGGGGTCCGCGACCTCCCGTACCACGGAGAGAAGCCACCGGCGCACCCCGACCGGACCACCCCCGCCCTGTCGCGGGATCCGGGCAAGTGCATCAAGTGCCGCCGCTGTGTCACCGCCTGCAACGAGGTCCAGCAGGTCGGGGCCCTGTTCCCGCAGTACCGCGGCTACGCCACGCAAATCGCCCCGGCCTTTGCCCAGGACCTGGCAACCGTCGCCTGCGTCCAGTGCGGGCAATGCGCCGCCGTGTGTCCCACCAGCGCGATCACCGAGGTCCGCCACACCGACGCGGTGCTCCGGGCGCTGGAGGACCCCCACCAGTTTGTCGTCGTCCAGACGGCGCCGGCGATTCGCGCGGCCCTGGGCGAGGAGTTCGGGTATCCCCCGGGCACCCTGGTGACCGGCAAGATGGTTCGCGCGCTGCGCGATCTCGGCTTCGACCGCGTGTTCGACACCAACTTCACCGCGGACCTCACGATCCTCGAGGAGGGCAGCGAGCTCCTCGGCAGGCTGAAGCGGGCGCTGACCGGCGACACCGGCGGCGATACACGCGCCGGCGACACCGCCGACCACGGAGCGCCGGCGGCGCTGCCGCAGTTCACGAGCTGCTCCCCCGGGTGGATCAAATTCGCCGAGTACTTTTATCCGGATATGCTGGACAACATCTCAACGTGTAAGTCTCCCCAGCAGATGTTCGGCGCCCTGGCCAAAACCTACCTCGCCGATGAGCTGGGCATGACACCGGACAGGATCACCGTGGTGTCGGTGATGCCGTGCACGGCCAAGAAGTTTGAGGCGCAGCGCCCGGAGATGACCGCCAGCGGTGTCCCCGACGTTGATTACGTGCTCACCACGCGAGAGCTGGCGTTCCTGATCAAGGGTGCCGGGATCGATCTCCCGTCGCTGGAGGACGACACGATGGACACGCCACTGGGACTCTCCTCCGGCGCCGCCGATATCTTTGCCAACACCGGAGGGGTCATGGAGGCGGCACTTCGTACCGTCCACGAGCTCGTGACGGGGCGCCCGATCCCGGGTGACAACCTGCACGTACGTCCGGTGGCGGGGCTGGAAGGGATCAAGGAGGCGTCGGTCACCGTCTCCGGTGCCCAGGGTGAATGGCGTTTTCTGGAAGGGGTCGAACTGAAAGTCGCGGTCGCCCACGGGCTGGGGAACACGGCACGCCTCCTGGACCGTATCCGCTCCGGCGAGGCGACCTACCACTTCGTGGAGGTCATGACCTGCCCCGGCGGGTGCATCGGCGGCGGCGGGCAGCCGCGGTTCACGGACGACGCGGTGCGGCAGGCGCGCATCGACGCGATCTACCGCGAGGACGAGGGGAAACCGATTCGCACCTCGCACACCAACCCCGCGATCCTGCAGCTGTACGAGCAATACCTCGGCGCTCCGCTGGGCAAACGCTCGCACCACCTGCTCCACACCACCTACGCGGCGCGGCCGATGCCGACCGGCGGTCCGATCGGCTGAGCGTCGGCGCGGAACAGAGCGTCCACGGAGTGCTATCGGACCGTGCACGTGGTGCGCGAGGCCGCGTCCGCGCCGGGACTGCCACCGCTCACGCTCTATCGGACCGTGCGCCCGATGCGGGCGGATTCCGCGTCTGCACCGACGGATCGGGTCTGAGGCGTATCAGGCCCCTCAACGAGGCTCAGTCGCCATCCCCGCGAACCAGCGGTTCGCCGGGCAACGACGGACTCGGTGCCGATCTCCACCTCAAAGGAGGCGGAAACGACGCCGTTGTCCCCGTGCACCTCGACACGTCGTGTCCCGCGCTGTTCGGACCCCACGGGAAGATACACGCGCAGTTCGACCTCGTCGTCGTAGTCGTACACGACGCGGTCCTCCCGGTGACCGTGGGCAACCACGGCACCGTCCCGAACGTAGAGGGGAAGCGACATCACGTCGTGACGCTCGGATACCCAGCGACCACCGGCCACCACCTCGCCGGAGAAATAAGAGAGCCACCGGCCCTCGGGAAGGTAGAACGTGACATCTCCGGCCTCGGAAAACACGGGGGCCACCAGCAGCGCATCACCGAGCATGTACTGCTCCTCCGCGGTTTCGGCCGCCGGATCCTCGGGAAACTCCACCATCAGGGCCCGCATGACGGGCACACCGCTGCGGGTGGCATCGATCGCCGCGGCAAAGAGATAGGGCATGAGCAGCGCCTTCAATCGGACAAACCGCCGCAGGACATCAACCGACTCGTCGTCAATGAGCCACGGAACGCGGTACGAGGTGCTGCCGTGGAGACGGCTGTGGGATGAAAGCAGTCCGAAGGCGACCCATCGCTTGTACACCGACGGAGCCGGCGTGCCCTCGAACCCGCCGATATCGTGGCTCCAGAAACCGAAGCCGCACAGACCCAGCGACAGCCCGCCGCGAAGACTCTCGGCCATCGATTCAAACGTCGACTCGCAGTCGCCGCCCCAGTGAACCGGAAACTGCTGACCACCTGCGGTGGCGGACCGGGCGAACACCACCGCCTCTCCCTCGCCGCGTTCCTCGCGGAGCAGTTCGAACACGGTTTGATTGTAGAGGTGCGCGAAATAGTTGTGCATGCGAACCGGGTCCGATCCGTCGTGGTACACCACATCCACGGGGATGCGTTCGCCGAAGTCGGTCTTGAAGGAATCGACTCCCATGCGAAGGAGCGGTCGCAACTGGGTCCTGAACCACTCGCGGGCGGCGGGATTGGTGAAATCAACGATTCCCATACCGGGTTGCCACTGATCGATCTGCCAGACCTCGCCGTTCGGGCGTCGAAGGAGGTACCCGTGTTCGGCGGCCTCCGAAAAGAGCGCCGACCGCTGGGCGATGTAGGGATTGATCCACAGTGACACACGAATCCCCCGGTCTTTCAGGCGCCGCACAAGCCCCTCGGGATCGGGAAACACCGAGGTGTCCCATCGGAAGTCACACCAGCTGAAATCGTGCATCCAGAACGTATCGAAGTGGAACACGTCCACAGGGATCTCCCGTTCCGCCATGCCGTCCAGAAACGTCGAGACGGTGTCCTCGTCGTAGCTGGTGGTGAAGGAGGTCGTGAGCCACAGCCCGAAGGACCAGCGCGGCGGCAGTGCCGGGCGTCCGGTGAGGGCGGTGTAGCGCTCAAGAATCGTCTTCGGCGACGGTCCGTATACGACGAAATACTCGAGTTCCTCCCCCGGCACGCTGAACTGCACACGGGACACCTTCTCCGAGGCGACCTCGAACGAGACGGGTCCGGGGTCGTTGACGAAGACACCGTATCCGCGGTTGGTGAGAAAGAACGGTACGTTCTTGTAGGCCTGTTCGCTGCTGGTTCCGCCGTCCTCGTTCCAGATGTCGATCGCCTGACCGTTCTTGACGAGTGGCCCGAAGCGCTCGCCGAGGCCGTAGACGCGGGTTCCGACGCCCAGAACGAACTGTTCGTGGACGTAGCTCGATCCGTCCTCGGCCACCACGTAGCCCACGCTCTTGTCGGTACTCCGCGTGAGCGGAACGCCGTCGCCGGCAAATGAGAGGTCCCAGCCGGGGCCCTTTTTCGCCACCACCGACAGCCCCCCGGATGAGAGCGTCACCGCATCCTCCGTGTCGCGGACCGTGGCCGGTACACCGTCGTCCTCGGCGATCGCGAACGTCGGGCCCCGCGACACCCCGCCGGTAAAATGGGATACCCTCACCGCAACGACCCCCTCCGCCACCGGGCGGAGTCGAACAGTGAGCATCGTCTGGTTGAGCGTGTCGCCGCGGTCGCGGACGCGCATCGTCGGCCCGTAGAGCGTCACGCTGCGTCCGTCGGTTTCGGTTTCGTAGATTTCGCGGGGATGGTGGGGTCGATACCCCTCCCGCACCTTCCAGTATCCGTCGGTAAATTTCACGGTCGGTTTCCTCGCTATTTGATGCTGCCGGCGGTAATGCCCTTGGTAAGCGTACGCTGAAACAGGATGAAAAACACAAAGCACGGCAGCAATCCCAGGAGCGCCGAGGCGCTCGCCGTTGTCACATCCATGTTGTGTTGTCCCTGCGTCACGGAGATTGCAATGGGAACGGTCTGATTTGCGTTCGACACGAGAAGGATCAGGGGAAGAAAGAACTCATTCCACGTCCAGATAAAGAAGAAGGTGAAGAGGACCGACAGCGTCGGCTTGGACATCGGCGCCACCACACTCCAGAGCAGGCGGGTTTTGCCGGCACCGTCGACCACCGCCGCCTCCACGAGTTCCCGCGGAAACGCGCGGAACACGTTCGACAACAGAAACGTCCCAAAGGCGGCCTGAATCACGGTAAAGACCAGAATCACCGCAAACTTCGTGTCGTAGATCCCCAGCGCTTTGGTGAAATAGTACAGCGGATACGCCAGAGATTCGTGTGGCAACGTGTTGGCGATCACGAAAAACACGAGAATCCAGACGCTCCCGCGTATACGACCGATCCCCAGGGCGAACGCGTTCAGGAGCGACAGTATGACGCCGAACACCGCCACCGAAAGGCTGATGATGAGGCTGTTGGCCAGTTTGTTGGTAAAATCGACGCGTTGCCAGAACGCGGTCAGGCCGTCGAGGACGAACGCGCTGGGAAGCGCCATGGGTCCGTTCGTCGCGTAGTCCGACGGGGTCTTGAACGCGTTGATCGCAACCACCCAGAACGGAAAGAGCATGACGACCAGAAGGACAGCAAGGAGCACCGCGGCGAGGATCTTCCGGATCGTCGCGGCGGTCTGGTATCGGTTGATCATCACATGTCCTCCGCGTTGCGGTTCTGAAGCTGGATGAATACCACCGTGAGCAGGACGATGATTACCGTCATGATCGTGGCAACCGTGGACCCGTATCCCACCCGGGCCTTCTCGAAAAAGTTCTGATACGCAAAGTACGACGGCACGATCGTCGCGTGACCCGGGCCGCCGCGGGTGAGGACGTAGATCTGCGCAAAAAGCTTCAGGGCGTATATCGTCGTCGTGAGGACGACCACGCTAATCTCCGGGCGGATGATCGCGATCGTGATCTTGAATCGCTGGTACCACGACGCTCCGTCGATCTGCGCGGCCTCCAGAATCGCCGGATCCACACGCTGCAGTGCGGACATGAATATCACCAGCGGATATCCGATCTGAAACCAGATCATGATGCCCATCACGCTCGGCAGCGCGGTACTGGCGTTGCCCAGCCAGTTGGTGGCGAGAGCGCCGAGCCCCACCGATTCGAGCAGCCAGTTGAGCGCACCGTAGTTGGGATTCAGAATCCATCCCCACACCACACCGGCGATCGCCACCGGAAGGATCTGGGGAAGGTAGTACCCGGCTCGAAGCGCGTTCACTACGCGGCGTCCGAACGCCTTCGCCCCGTAGTCGAAGAGAAATACCGACAGGAGGAGACCGAGAATCGTCGGGACAACGGTGACCGCAAAGATGAGCGCCACGTTGTTGCGGAATGACGCCCAGAACACCCGGTCGTGCATCGCGGTCCGGTAGTTTTCGAGCCCGACAAACGCAGGTGTTCCCACGCCGTTCCAGCGCGTGAAACTGATGCCGACGTTGGCGAGAAACGGCAGCGCGATAATCACGACAAAAAGAACGATGCCGGGAATGAGAAACACGCCGTAGCCACGGCTGCCGATTGAAGAGGATCTGTTCATCGTCGGACCTTCCGTATCGAACCGGCGATCGGACGGGCGCGATGCGCCGCCCGGATCG
>CAJWEZ010000059.1 GCA_913030605.1 uncultured Spirochaeta sp. | reverse complement strand
GTCGATATCGCCGGAAAGCTGGCTCCAGTAGCGGTCGAAGAGGAATGTCTCGTACTCGGAACCGTAGATCTCGCGGACGTAGGGACGCACGTCAACCGAAATTTCGACGATCCAGTCGACCTCCGGCGGGCTGTAAAACGCGTACACCATGAGACGGCCGGTCATGCTCGAAATCGACAACCGTGCGTTCACGATTCCACCCCGCTCGCGGGTCACCCTGAGAAGATCCACCGTATCGGGTCCCAGCCGGGACAGGTCGAGGCCAACGTCGTCGGCGAGGCTGGCGGCGTAGACCACTGAGTCCGTACCGATGAAATACACATCCACGAAGGGCCGATCCCGCGCCAGACGATCGACCAGATGCGACGGCGGCGGGTCCGACCGCGACAGGCCGTGGTCGCGCGCCACCTCCGCAACCACCGACTCCAGTTGCGTCGTACCGAACGACTCCAGGGAGTCCTCCACGGGTTGCAGGAGAGCGGCGTAGTCTGTGAGCCGTCGCGTCACCTCACCGACGACCGCCCTGCGGAGCGTGGTGACGTATCGCTGGTACTCCGCCGTGGCGACCACCACGGTTCCGGCGAGGAGCACCAGCAGGTGCACCGCCGAGACCGCGATTACCATCGCCACGATACGTCGCTTCATGTGTCGCCCGCCGCCGGTCGCCTAGATCGCGCCCACCGTGCGGCTAAAGATCGGCTCCGCGCTGCCGGCGGCGCGAGCGATCTCCGCTTCCTCCTCCGGAGAAAGGGGCACGAACCGATCGGCGGCGTCGCACGCCCACCACAGGTGTTCCTCGTGTCCGGGACTGACCGCCGCCGCCACCGGCCGCGAAAGCGTGAATCGAAGTCCGATCTCCGCCTCCTCGTAACGCTCCACCGGCTTGTACCACGGCTTGGACCACGTGTGGGTCTCGCCCTCGTGCCACCGGCGGTCGGCGAGCGCTTTCAGCGCCAGAACCTCCGCCCCGCGGCTCCGCGCCGCATCCAGCATGCGCGGCCCCACCTGCCCAGCGTGCCAGACGTAGCGGTTGATCGGAAAGAGCACCGAGTCGAAGGGGAACGCGTCCAGCAACCGCAGGGCGGCATCCTCGTGGTGCGCGGAAAACCCGATGTAGCGGATATCCCCGGCCTCGCGGCGACGGGTGATCATCTCCAGCACACCACCCGGCGCCAGCGCCTGATCAACTTCCTCCTGCGACTGGATCCCGTGGATCTGGTAGAGATCGAAATGGTCGGTGCGCAGCGTTTTCAACGAGGCGTTCAGTTCCTGTTCCGCCTCCGCCGCGTTCCGGATGTTGGTCTTGCACGCCAGGAATACGTTCTGCCGATACGGTTCCAGCGCCGGTCCGAGGCGCTCCTCGGCGTTCCCGTAGCTGGGAGCCACGTCGAAATACGTCACGCCGCGGTCGATCGCCGTGCCCACAATGCGCTCGGCGTCCGCCGGGGTTTCATCCATGACGACGATCCCCCCGAAGCCGACAACCGAGAGAAGATCCGAACGGTACTGTCTGTATTGCATGATCCTATTGTAGCACCCCGGCGGCGCCGAAGGAAAATTCGAGGCGCACGGGGCCCGGCCGGCGCGCCACGGGCCCGCGCGGGAGAACCGCACGGTCTCCGTGCGCACCCGGCGGTCGAACCCACGCCGAACGGCCGCCGTCCAGGTTGAGCGCCCAGTCGAGGTCGTACCGCGCCGCGAGCGCCGCGGCGAACTCTGCTGTGGTCAATCCCGACCGGCCCCGCCCCGGACCCGGACGGCTTCCAGTGGCGGTCACGATCAGGAGGACCTGTCGGGATCGGGCTCCCTCGGACACGGTCCCGGCGGCGATCGCTGTTCGTGCCGCGCGGATTCCGGCGCCGGGGAAGTCGGTCGCCACGGGACGACCACCCTGGATCAGAGGGTAGAACGCTCCGGCGGCGAGGTGCAGGTCTACGGCTCCGACCGCGGCGCCGGTACGGGCCGACCCCTGCGGCGCCGTCTCGGCGTTCTCCGCCTCAAGCGCCATCTCCGCCTGCGGAACCATATCCCACAGGCCCCCAGACCGCTGCACCAGCGCCCAGTACGGCTCCCGCGGCGGCGCGATCTGCACGGCGTCGTCCTGTACGACACCCACCGGGAGGCGCCGCGGACGTGACAGCAGCCCGTTCCGGCGCCACGGCGTGACGCCGACCACCAGGGCGGCGGGGTTCGTTTCGTCCCCGGCGCGAAGCACACGGAGTTCGGTTTCAGTCGGTGTGGGAGCGGGGTCCACAACGATTGCGGTGATCCGTACCGGGATGCGCCCGCCGGGGGTGGGATACTCCAGAAACGACTCGACCCGCCAGCGGTCGGAGGACGGCACCGGCGGGTCGGGAGGTGGAACGGTGGAACACGAGGCGACGACCAGCGCCGCCGCGGCGACACAGAAGGCACGGCGACGACGCCTCGTTCCGGAGGTGACCGTCACCGCAGCGCTCCGGGAGTGGCGCGCGGGGGGGAGACTACGGTCGTACGCGCTTGCGGTCCCGCGGGAAGAGGGAGGCTTCTTTGACATTCTGGAGGCCCAGGATCTTCTGGGTGATGCGTTCCAGCCCGATGGCAAAGCCGCCGTGGGGCGGGCACCCGTACTTGAATATCTTGCAGTAGTCGCCGAGGCCCTCTTCGGTGAGACCGAACTTGGGCAGCGTCTCCAGCAGCATCTCGTACTGGTGGATGCGCTGGCCGCCGGTGGTGATCTCCAGCCCGCGGAAGAGGAGGTCGAAACTGCGCGTCTTCAGCCCTTCGGGGTAGGTGTAGAACGGTCGTTTCTTGCGGGGAAACCCGTAGACGAAGACCGCTTCCACGCCGTGTTCCTCCTGGGCCCAGTCGCAGAGTACCCGTTCGCCCTCCGGGTTGATCTCAAAGGCGGACTTCCCCGTGCGTTCCTTGATGATCTTCTTGGCGTCGTCGTGGCTGATTCGCGGTGTCTTCGCCATCGCCTCGGTGGCGGGTACCGTGGCGCCGTACTCCTCGAGGATGTCCCCGTGGTCCCGGGCAACGCCGGCGAAGATGTGGCTCAGGAGGCCGACCTCCAGGTCCATGAGATCGCTCTCGCTCTCGATGAAACCCATCTCCACGTCCAGGGAGACGTACTCGTTCAGGTGGCGCGGCGTGTCGTGCTTTTCGGCACGGTACGCGGCACCGATCTCGAACACGCGCTCCATACCGCTGGCGACCATCGCCTGCTTGTAGAACTGCGGGCTCTGGGCCAGGTAGACGGTGTCACCGAAGTAGTCCACCGAAAAGAGCCCCGTGCCGCCTTCGGTTCCCGACCCGATGATCTTGGACGACTTGATTTCGGTAAAATCCTGGTCCCGCAGCCACTCGGCGAAGTATTTGACCACCGAAGCCTGCAGTTCAAAGATGTGGCGGATCTGGGGGTTTCGGAGACTGATGATGCGGTGATCGAGAATCGCGTCGATCCCGACGTTGTCCACGTTCTGGTTCACCGACAGGGGCAGGTCGCTGTCCGCGCTTCCGAGGATCGTCGTCTCGGCGACCTGCACCTCGAACCCGCTCGGAGCCTTCTCGTTCGCCGCGACGGTGCCCTGGACCGATACAACCGTTTCGTTGTGCAGTTCCGGGGGTGTGTCGTACACCAGCTGGACCAGCCCGCTACGGTCGCGGAGCAGGACAAAGGTGATTCCGCCCAGGTCCCGTATACGGTGAACCCAGCCGGAGACGGTCACACCGGCACCCTCGTGGGCAGCAATGTCGGCGGCAAGTACGCGGGTGGTATCCATCGGATCAGTCCTCCATCAAAGAGAGTACGCGGTCGGTGAACGCCGCGTCATCGGCGGTGTCGCCGGCGGCGGTCGCCTCCACCTGGGCGGCAATCAGGCGCGTCCACGCCGATTCGGTGGTCAGGCGCCCCATCGGGATCGCACCCTCGCGCCACAGGGCGTGGGCGGTAACGTACTCCGAAAAGTCGACCACCCCTTCCTGCTGCGAGGTGCAGAAGAAGAGAACGCCGCGGTCGCGGGCGTGGGCAAAGGCGCGGCGGAGTGAGAACGGCGACTCCCGAAGGTTCGCGGTGCCGGTGTCGTAGATCTCGAGTACGAAGTACTTCACACCGGCGTCCATGATGGCGATGAGCGTCTCACCGCGCATGCCGGGGTAGGCTTTGACGATGTGGCTGCGGGCGATCGCCACCTCCATCGCCTGCGTCAGCGCCGCCGGTTCCATGGTACGTCCGGTGGGCGCCACCGCCCGGCCGGCGCGCTGCAGGCCGTCGGCGTTCCAGTTGCGGAACTGGCCGGCGTAGAACCCTTCGGAATCGGCAACCGGTGCGTCCTCGCTGTCCCGGGGAACGGCGGTGAAGCCGGAGCGCTCGAACTTGAGGTTCAGGGCAAAGAAGTCGTCGCGGCCGTAGACCACGTGAATGCCGCGGTCCTCTCCCGCGGCGGTCCGCACCGACGCACGCAGGTTCTCCACCGCATCGCTGCGGATCCCCGCCTCGGTGGGGACGGTGCTGGCGGTCAGCACGATCGGGACCGCGGTATCGGCAAAGAACCAGTACAGCAGACTGGAGGTGTAGGAGAGCGTATCGGTCCCGTGTCCCACAACGATGCCGCGGCTGGAACCGCGGTCCAGGGAGGTGGCGGTGCGGGTGATGAGCGTTGCCCAGTCCGCCGGCGTGATCTCCTCGCTCAGAAACTGCCCGAGCTGCAGTTCCTCGAAGCGGATGCCCTCCGGCAGCTCGGGGTCGCGCTCGAACAGCGAAGTCAGGCTCATGAGATCGCCGGGAACGACCAGACCATCCTCCTGCCGGTGTCCGGCGATGGCGCCGCCGAAGGAGTAGACCTCGATCGTGCTGACCGAGACCGCCTGCGACAGGACCTGCTGAACCACCCGGGGTTCGGCGCGTCCGTTCGTCGCCTTCATGATCTGGCCCACCAGGAAGCCCATCGGCTTTCCGTCGCCGCTCTGGATCTGCCCGAGCGCCTTCGGATTGTCCGCCAGGACCCGATCCACCACGGCGCGAATTTCGGCGGGATCGGTAATCTGCTCCCATCCCTGCTCGGTGATGATCACCCGCGGGTCCTTGTCCTCGTCAAAGACCAGCGCCAGCACCTGCTTGGCGATCTTGCCGTGGATCGTGCCCGCCGCCAGGAGTGACAGGAGTTCCGCAAGCCGCGTCGGCGTCAGGGGGCTGTCGGTGAGCTCCACGCCGTGGCGGTTGAGCTGCTTGCGGACGTCACCGGCGAGCCAGGTCGCCACCGTCTCGGCCTCGGCACCGGCGGCGATCGCCGCTTCGAAGTAGTCGGCGGTGCTCTTCTCGTCGCACAGGAACTCCGCCTGCGCCGCCGTCACCCCGTAGTCTGCGACGAATCGCGCACGCCGCGCCGCCGGAAGTTCCACCAGCCGCGACTCCACCCGTGTCAGGAACTCGTCGCTGGTGCGAAAATGCGGCAGGTCCGGCTCCGGGAAGTACCGGTAGTCGTGGGCGCTCTCCTTGGTCCGCATGCTCTCGGTGAGATCGCGGTTCTCGTTCCACAGGCGGGTTTCCTGCGTGATCGTCCCGCCCCGCTCGAGAATCTCCTGCTGCCGCTCGATCTCGAAGCTGAGCGCCTTGCGGACGAATCGGGAGCTGTTGAGGTTCTTGATCTCAACCTTGCTCCCCAGGCCGGCACCTCGCGTGTTCACCGAGACGTTGGCGTCACAGCGCATGGAGCCCTGTTCCATGTTTCCGTCGCAGACTCCCAGATACCGCACCATGCGGCGCAGTTCCTGCAACAGAACCTCGGCCTCTTCGCCGATCTCCAGGTCCGGTTCGGTGACGATCTCCAACAGCGGCGTCCCGGCGCGATTGTAGTCCAGCAGCGACATGTCGCCGGCGTGGATCATCTTGCCGGCGTCCTCCTCGAGGTGAATCTCGTGGATGCGGATCCGCTTCTTTTTTTTGTGGAATTCCAGGTCGATGTAGCCGTTCCGCCCCAGCGGTTCATGAAACTGGGAGATCTGGTAGTTCTTCGGCAGGTCCGGATAGAAGTAGTTCTTGCGGTCGAAGACGCACTCCGGATTGAGGTCGCAGTTGAGCGCCCGCGCCACCGTGTACGCCATCTCGATCGCCTGCTCGTTCAGCGTCGGCAGGACGCCGGGATACCCCATGCACACCGGACAGACGTTGGTGTTGGGTTCATCGCCGAAGTTTGCACGGCAGTTGCAGAAGACCTTGGTCTGGGTCAGCAGCTGGATGTGGATTTCGAGACCGACAAACGACTGGTACATGCTCACGCGCCTCCCCCGGCGCCGTTCGCCGTCCGCCACTCATCAAAGGATCGGCTCCCGTCGGGGAACACCACCGGCTGGACCGTCGCCAGGCGCCCGGCAACGGCGAAGAGTTTCTCCTCGCTGAAGGCGGGCCCCATGAGCTGCATCCCCACCGGGAGGCCGCCCTCCAGCCCGCTCGGAACCGTCAGCGCCGGGATCGCCGCCAGGTTGGCGGTCCCGGTGAACCGGTCGGCTACCTTCTGCTGGAACGCGTCCATCGCCTGATCGCCGTGACGAAACGCCTGCACCGGGAACGTCGGTGAGAGGATCAGGTCGACCTCACCGAAGCGTGCGTCGAGTTCTCGGCGGATCAGGGTGCGGATCTTCTGCGCCCGTGTGTAGTACTGGTCCTGAAACCCGCTGCGGAGCACGTAGGTGCCCAGAACGATCCGCAGCTTGACCTCGTCGCCGAACGCCTCGCTCCGCGCCTGCCGCATCAGCTCCTCGGGATTCTCCGAAAAGACCGGGCGGTGGCCGTAGCGCACGCCGTTAAAGCGCGCCAGATTGGCGCTCGCCTCGGCCGCGGCGATCGTGTAGTAGGCGGGAACGACGTACTCGAGGGTCGAGAGGTCGATGGGCACCACGTTGTAGCCAAGATCGCGGAGCGCCTCGGCGGTGGCAGCGTAGTTGCGCGCCACGGACTCGTCCAATCCGAGGTCTCCCTGCAGGACGCCGATCGTCTTGACCGCGTCCGCCGCCGCCGGCTGCAGCGCCTCTCCGGGCACCGCGACGCTCGTGTGGTCCTGGGCGTCCTCTCCACGCATTGCGCGGTAGGTGTCCGCAACGTGGTCGATATCCGATCCCAGGACGCCGACAACCTCCAGCGAGGATGCGTAGGCCACCAGCCCGTAGCGCGACACGGTACCGTAGGTCGGCTTCAGACCGTAGACACCGCAGAACGCCGCCGGCTGCCGGATCGAGCCGCCGGTATCGCTGCCCAGGGCAACCGGTACCAACTGCTGCGCCACGGCCGCCGCCGAGCCTCCGCTGGAGCCACCGGCGACGCGCTCCGTGTCCCAGGGGTTACTGGTGCGACCCAGGGCGGAGGTATCGGTGGAACTGCCCATGCCGAACTCGTCCATGTTCGTTTTTCCGACGAACTGCGCCCCGGCGTGACGCAACCGCGTCACCGCCGCGGCGTCGTAGGGACTGACGAGATCCTGTAGCATTCTCGAGCCACAGGAAAGGTGATAACCCTTGACAGCGATGTTATCTTTAACAGCAATGGGAAAGGTAACTGACGGCCGGGATGCAGACAGCGCATCGTCGTGTTCCGCGGAAACCGGAGCCGACCACTGCGGTGGGGCACCGATCTCCAGGAACGAGGCGGTCGGGGCATCCTGCTCCCGGAGAAACCGCGCGTATTCGTCACGCGCATCGGAGAGAATTCGATCCCACATGGGCGTTTACAGAACGTTGGGAATCGCTACCAGACGATCTTCGAGATCGGGAGCGTTTTCCAGAAGTGAGTCGGGGTCGACATCGGTGCGCGGAGAATCGGGGCGCAGACGATTCGCAGTCACGAGCGCGTGCGTGGTCGGCTCCACGCCCTCGACATCGATTCCGGACATGAGGGCGAAGTATTCGAGCATCTGCCCGACGGCACCCTCGAGCGATGCGACCTGCGTTTCGTCCAGCTCGAGCATGGCCATATCGATGGTGGTTTTGAGCTCGGACGTGTCCATGCGGGCAACTATGACAACAAGGTATAGCCCTGTCAAGCAAGGACTTGCGGGCGATTTGACGAAGCGGCGCGGGCGCGCTATGTTTAGCGGCACCCCGCGCACCACACAGCGTATTCAAGAACAGTAAGGTCGATCACAGTGGCATCAAAAAAGGAATTTCCGACGGTCCATTTCTACGATCAGGACTTCGTCGATATCTACGAACAGACCTGGGCCTGGATAGAAGACTACTGGCAGAAGGGCACCAGCAAAAACGGCTTCGAATCGCGGTACTTCAACGCACCCGATGCGGACCGGATCAATCAGTTGGACGCCGTATTCTCCTCGTTCTTTCTGGTCTACAGCAACCGGAACTACCCGGCTGAGCCGCAGCTGGACAACTTCTACGGAAAACAGGAGGCCGACGGCGCGATCCGCGGCGAATACTCCGTTTCCACCGGCAAGCCGATTTTCTCCGATGACAACCCCGAAGGGGTGGCGCCGCCGCTGTTCGCGTGGGCCGAGTACAACATGTACCACAAGGCCGGCAACAAGAAGCGCATCAAGGAGGTCATGCCCGTCCTGGAGCGCCATTTCGAATGGCTCGAGTCCACCTTCAAGGACGACACCGGCCTCTTTCATGTGCCCCTGTCGGCTACCGGTATGCCCAACGCTCCGCGGGAGGAGATGTACTATCCCGTGGACTTCAACACGCAGGCCGCGCTCAACGCCGCCCGCATGGCGGAACTGGGCCACGTACTGAACGACAAGGACATCGAGTTCCGCTATCGCCGGCAGTACTTCTCTCTCAAGACGCGCATCAACCAGCTGATGTGGAACGACGAGGACGGGATCTACTACGACCTCGACCAGAACCGGGAACAGCTGCCGGTGAAGACCGTCGCCACCTTCTGGCCCCTGATCACGGACATCCCCAACGAGGCGCGGGCGAGCCGGCTCATCGCGCACCTCAAGGACCCGGAGAGCTTCGGGACCGAGAATCCCTTTCCGTCCCTCGCCGTAAGCGAGCCCACCTTCTCCGAGGACGGCGAGGGGTGGCGCGGGTCCGTGTTTCCGCACTTTACGTTCATGATCCTCAAAGGGCTGGAACAGCAGCACGAGTGGGAGGCGGCGCGGGAGTTCGCGATCCGCCACCTCTACAACATGCTCGACACCCTGCACCCCGAGGGTGACCGTCGCGGCACCGTCTGGGAAGCGTACCGTCCGATGCGGGAGGGGCAGGCGGTCTGGGAGGGCAACGAGGAGTTCCCGCGGGCGATGCACCTGCCGGAGGTTGGCCTGTCCACAATCGCCCTCATGATCGAGAACGTGGTGGGGCTGGAAGTAAGCCTGCCGCGGAAAACGGTGCGCTGGGTCGTCCCTACCCTCGAGATCATGGGGATCGAAAACCTCAACCTGCGGCGCAACACGATCACAATCCTGAGTCAGAAGAGCGGCCGCGGATGGGAAATCCGTCACGAGTCCGAGAAGCTCTACTACTTCACCCTGGACCGCCTGGGGAGCAAACAGCCCAAGACGCTGCCGATTCCATCCGGCAAGTGCTCCATGCTCGTGGACAAGATTTAGCGTCCCCGACGCGGGCAACGTATCGCCCGCCGCACAGACCGAGCCGTGTGGATCGACACGGCGCCGCCACGCGGTGCATATTCACGTTACGTGAAGTCGCCGTTCACGGATCGGTCGAGTCGGTGACGTCCATTCACGATCGGTCCGCCGCCTGCAGGGAAAACGGGGCCTGGCACGGCCCTTGCCTCCTGTAGGCGGAGGTACCCAATGAAAACCGGACAGTCAAACGTCGGAACGGCGCTCCTGGTGTGCGTCGCCGCCGCGGCGGTGGTGGCGCTGGTGGCGTGTGAGAATCCCACATCAACCGCGGACAGCGGTTCCAACGACAACGACAGCGCAACCACGGTGGATCCACCCGAAACCATCGTGGGGACCGTTGCCCTTTCCGACGGAAGCTCCGCGGTGATCGAACTCTCGTTCACCACCGCCTCGGCACAGATCACCACACTGGCAACCCACGACGCCAGCGGATCGGTGCGGTACAAATCCAACACCTACACCGCCTCGGGATCCTACGACAACTCCACGGCGGAGGCATCGATCAGTGCGACCCGCAGCGGCGGCGGATCCTTTGAGATTTCCGGGAGCTGGGACCCCGACGAGGGATTCTCCGGTACCGTCACCTACTCCGACGCCGGCGGAAACCAGGTCGCCAGCGGTTCAATCAACGCCGCCGGCGTGGACAGCGCGGATCAGTCCAGCGTTGACGTCTACGTGGGAACCTACGGCGGGACCGCCTACGGGTCCTGGAATGGCGTTGTCAGCGAAAACCGGTTCTTCGGGACCTACGCCGCCGCCGACGGCAGTGGCGACCGCGGCAGTTTCTCCGCCTCCTACGGCAGCGGATCGGTCAGCGCCGGCTCCGCCGGTCCCGACGGCGTTCCATTTGGAGGCGAGGTCTCCGGGAGCGGGGAATCGATCGGCGGATGGTACGCAGGAAATTCCGAAGAGGGCGGAGAGACCTACTACATTTCCGGCACGTGGTCCGGCGTACAGGTCGATTCCAGCAACGACGCCCCGGCGATCGGCACTTCTTCGGACGGCGAACTGATCGCCAACCGTACGTTCCAGGCGATCGGCAGCCTCCTGCAGCGGGCGCTGAATACGATCGACACCGGAACGCAGGGGTCCGACTACACCGTCGACGGAAGCGGCGACTTTACGGTGACCGCCATCTCCAACGTCACGGTCGCCCTCGACGCCCAGTACGACGGATCACCGTCGGAAGCAAACTTCCAGGGCTTCGTGCAGATGGACGCCGACATTGCCAGCGGCGGGTTCGCCGACGACGTCTCCGGGGTCACGCTTGGAGCAGGATCGATTCGCGCGACGTTCGACGCGGCAGCGGTGCCGTCGTTCATTCGCTTCGATACCCTCGACGTCGACCAGGACGTGGACACCTCGGGAGACGACAACGGCATCACCGTCACCTTCCCCGACAGCAGCACCGGCAACCTCTACATCGAGGGAACGATCGATGACGGCGCCGAGAGCGTTGGCGGTACGTGGGAGTTCGAGAGTGTAGACGTATCGACGACGGTGCAGGCGGTGCTGTTCTGACCGGGAGCGTGGGCGAGATCAGCGGGGTGCGGCGGGACTACCCGTCGCGCCGCTTCTGGATCTTCTTCTGGAGCATGGCGATGTGCTTCGCCGGATACACGCCGGTGGGGCACACGGCGCTGCAGTTGAGGTGACGGTCGCAGCCCCACACACCCTCGTCGGAGTCGACCTCCGGCAGAAGCTGGTCGGCGCGCTCCGGGCGCTTGTCGATCTCGCGGTTGTACGCCGCCAATGGCGCCGGCGCCATAAAACCGCGGATCGCCACCACGGGACACGCGGACACACAGAGCCCGCACTCGATACAGTTCTCGAAGCGCACGTAGTGGTCGATTTCCTCCGGGATCTCGGCCTTTTTGTTTGCCTCGCTCGGCCGCAGGTAGCTCGCGCCAACGGGAAAGTGATCGAACAGCGGGGTGGGGTCAACCGCCAGATCGCCGATGTGCGTCATCGTCTGCAGGGGGCGCACCTCGATCGTCGTGTCGGTTCCCGCCTCCTCGGCGGCGGCGACCAGCTCAATAACGTTGGTGGTGCAGGCGAGCTTCTGCACGCCGTTGATGATCATGCCGCAGGTTCCGCAGCTGCCGTGGTGGCAGCTGTGGCGAAAGAGAAGCGTGGCATCCAGGTGGTTCTTGATCCACTCCAGCGCATCCACGACCGTGGTATGTCCCTTTACCGGGACCTCGTACTCACCCCAGCCCCCGCTGCCGTCGGCGGCGGCGCGCTGCTTTCGTTCGATCCGAAACACCACCGTCCGCAGCGCCGGTTCGGCGAGGGTCGCCGGATCGTGGGTCGCGTTGCTCATAGGGACACCTCCTGGGGCCGGACCGCGAGGCGGGAGTTGTAGAACGCACGGTGGGGCAGGAGCGGCGTCTCCGCCGTCTGGCACGGCTCCTCCACGCCGAAGAGCGAACAGATCATGTCCACCGTTTTCTCACCCATCGCCCGCAGCACCGTTGCCTTTCCACCGATGATCGAAATCAGGCCCTTCAGGTTGTCGGAGGTTCCGTGGTCGATGGCGATGAAGTCACGACTCATTTTTCGCCCGTCTTCCACGTTGCTGGAGGCACCCGCCAGCGGTCGGCTGGCGGACCACGCCGCGTGAATCGGCGTCTCGGAGAACACCGGGATGAGGTCCGACGCGCGTTTTACCAGGTAGTCGATGTCCGCCTTCGGGACCTCAACGGTATCCGGGTCGTCGGTTTTCCACTGGGTGGAGCCGATGATCGACAGCCCCCGCTGCGGCACGACGATGTCGCCGTCGCCGGCGGGGTGCAGATGGCTGATCACCATGTTGTTGAGTCGTTTCCTGACCGCCACCATGGTACCGGGACCGGGGGTCACCGGAATGTGAATGCCGCCGAGGCGGGCGACCTTCTCCGCCCACGCTCCGGTGGCGCTCACGACCATGTCGGCCTTGATCTCGTACTCGCGGTCGGTGGCGAGATCGCGAACGCGCACCCCGGTGACGGCGCTGCCGGCGGACAGGATCTCCACAACCTCGGTAAAGGTCCGGATGTCCGCACCGTTGTGCTTCGCGGTCGCGAAAAAGTGCAGCGGCAGGCGCCAGGCATCGATCGTACCGTCCGGCACCTGTACCGCCTTTTTGATCGCCGGGTTCACGTTCGGTTCCATCCGCAGCGCCTGCTCCACGGGGATCTCCCGGGTCGGGATCGTGGATTCCTCGCAGGCTTCAACAAACGTCGGCGCAAACGCCACGTCCTCGTCGGTGAGGGCGATGAACAGGCCGTAGTTCATCTCCAGCGCTTCCGGCGCGATCCGCTGAAGGGTGCGGACCTCGTCCATGCACTCCCTGGCGATCTCGCGATCTCCCACGGCGTACCGGGCACCGGAATGCAACTGACCGTGGTGGCGCCCGGTCGTGCCGCTTGTCAGCTCACCGCGCTCCACCAGCGTGGCGGTAAAGCCGCGCAAGACAAGATCGTGTACGATCGCCGCGCCGGTTCCACCACCTCCGATAACTACAACGTGTCCATGCGACATGGGCTCTCCTCGTTTTCGTTACTCGGGCCGCTCCCACGACCCGCTCTTTCCACTCCGGAACAGCGCATCGAGCACTTTCTGATTCGCGAGGGCATCCTCGATCGGCGTGGGCACCGGTCCTCCGGTTCGCACAGCCTCCGAAAACGCCTCAAACTGAATCTGGTACTGGTCCGCCGGGCCGCGCTCGATGCGACGATGGCCGACTCCAGTCTCCACGTGCACCGCCAGCGGAACGTCGGGGTACGCGTTAAACGGAAGTTCGACGCGCAGCGTGCCGCCGGTGCCGAACACCTGCACCTTTTGCTGTGAGTACGTCTGCGTGCCCACGGTGAACGTCGCCTGCACGCCGTCGCCGAAATCGAGAATTCCCGAGGCAAGGCGGTCGGTGCCGAAGCTCCGGTCCCAGTCGATCGCGCTGACCACGCGTTCGGGTTCCCGACCCACCATGAATCGCGCCGACGATACGGCGTAACAGCCGATGTCCAGGATGCCACCGCCCCCGGCGTCTGAGCGGTTGCGGATGTTGTCGGGATCCTGATTGTTGTAGAAGAAGTGCCCCTGCACCGCGTTCACCGCGCCGATCTCGCCGATCTCCACCAGTTCGCGCGCCGTGACCCACTGGGGGTGCAAGCGGTACATGAACGCCTCCATGAGCAGGACGCCCTTTTTGGTGGTGTAGTCGATCGCCTCCTGCACCTCGGCCGCGTTGAGCCCCAGCGGCTTTTCGCACAGGATGTGCTTGCCGGCGTCGGCGGATTTCTTGATCCACTCAAGGTGCATGTGGTTGGGAAGGGGGATGTAGACCGCGTCGATCGCCGGGTCCTTCAACAGATCTTCGTAGCTCCCGTACGCCTCCGGCATGCCGAACTCCGCCGCCGCCGCCCGGGCACGATCCAGCGATCGCGAGGCGACACCGCGCATCTCCATGCCCTGCGCGCGCCGGAGCGGTGCCGAACACCGCAGCCGATAGTGACCGGAAACGCCGAGAACTCCCCATTGGACCGATTTCATATCTCCACTCCTCGTGTCGTGATGTGTATGGTAACCTGACAAGTCAGGTTTATCAACTGTAAAATTCCGAACGGACGAACGTTCAGTCGGCCTCGAGAACCCGCTGCAGGTCGTCGCCGGTTCCGTATTCGCTGACAAACCACTCGATCAGCCGCCGGGCGACGCTGTAGCTGCTGGGAATCTGCGCCGGAAGATCCGCAGGCGAAAACCATCCGAGGTCGTCGATCTCGTCGTCGTCACCACGAAGCTCACCGCCGGCGTACTCCGCCGTGAACGCGACCATCAGCGAGTTTGGAAACGGCCACGGCTGACTGGAGAAGTACCGGATGTCGCGAATGAGAATCCCGGCCTCCTCGTGAACCTCGCGGCTCACCGCGTGTTCCAACGTTTCGCCGGCCTCCACGAACCCCGCCAGGACGCTGTACATCTGTCCGGGATGGCGCCGATTGTGGGCCATCAGCAGGTGACCGTTCCTCACCACCGCCATGATCACCGCCGGGGCAATCTGCGGGTAGCTCACGGCGCCGCAGGACGGACATACCTTCGCGATCTCGCCGTCGCTGCGTTCCATCGGCGCGGCGCAGGCACCGCAGAACCGGGTTCGTCGGTCCCAGTCTGCGAGATGGAACGCGCGGTTCATGTGCCAGTAGTCGTCAACGTCCATGAGGTCGGCCGCCTCGCGACGGCCAACGAGAACCAGACCGGCACCGTGGCCGTCACCACCGCGACGGACGTTTTCGCGTTGTCCGGACGTGGCCAGAACGTGATCCAGGAGTGATGCGTTCACAAAGGTGCCACTGACCGCCTCACCACCGCGATCCGCAAAACCCCACAGGTGTTCGGGTATCTCAACGCCGGCGGCGCGAAGATCGTCGACCGACGGAATGGTGAACACGGGGCGGTAGCCGGCGCCGGCGGCGCGTTCCGGTTTGAGAAGCAGTACCGATCTGGCATCGGGAAAGACCGTCAGCAGCATCAGCGTACCTCCGATGTCTGGAGAATCCGGTCCAGGAGCCTCGGAACCAGTTTCGCCAGAACCAGCATGAACCGCAATCGTGCGGTCATTCCCGTGTAGATCCGTCGACGGTTGGCGGCGAGACCGCGAATGATATCGGCCGCCGCAGCGTCCGGATCGATGCCGCCGGACTGGTTGGGGTCCATCACGCCGCTGGCGGCGCCGCTCCCGGTGAGCGCGTTCATCGACACCGCCGTTTTCACAAAGCCGGGAATCACCAGGTTGACCTGTACACCGGTCCCGGGAAGTTCGTTGGCCAGGGTACCGAAGAACGCCAGCTGCGCGGCCTTGGCGGCGTTGTAGCTGCTGCGAATCGGAACGGGGGCCAGGCCGGCGACGCTGGACACCGCCACGATGCATCCGTCTCCCGCGGCGATTAGCGAAGGCAGGACCGCCTTCGTCAGCTCCACCGCCGCAAGGTAGTCAACTTCCATGATCGTACGGTCTACGGAGACATCGGTTTCGATCGCCTCGCCACGCTGACTGAGACCGGCGTTGTTCACGAGAACGCGCGGAACGGGGTCCGCCGCGAGGATCGTTTCGATCGCCGCAGCCCGGGCGGCTGGATCCGCCATGTCGAAGGGAACGACCGTCGCCGTTGCGCCACCCGCGCGACAGTCAGTCGCCACCGCCTCCAGACGCTCCCGGGAACGCCCGGAGAGGTACAGCGTCACGCCGGTTCGGGAGAGCCTTCGTGCAAGGGCGGCACCGATACCGGAACTGGCGCCGGTAATCCAGAACGAACTCCAGGAAAGCGTCGACCGCTGGCTCCGCACCGCTCAGTCCTGCTCCCGCAGGCCGAATACCACCCGGAGGATGATACGGAGCAGGAGAAACACCGCCGCCACCGCCGCCAGCACGGTCACGTATTCCGGACCGGGAATCAGCCAGATCCCGCTGAACGCCAGCACCGCAGCAGCCGCCCACCCGAGAATCCAGGACAGCAGCAGCCCGAACGGATTCCGGACCGTCCGGAGCATGGAGAAGTCAACCGCGCGCTTGACGAAGGCGAGCGTAAAGAGCCAGCCGACACCGATCGCGATCACCGGAACCAGCGGGAACGCCGGACGTTCGAGTGACCCTCCCGTGACGATGTGATATACCAGCAGGGACCCGACCGTTGCAGCCGCAACGGTGGTTAGATGAGCCATCAGCGCGTAGAAATGCCTCCACGGCCCGCGGCGCCCGTCGTACACACCGTGCGTGAAGCTGATGAGAAGAGTGATGACGGGGATCACCGCCGAAGCGATGACGACTATCTGTCGATGCGTCGACAGGACGCTGAAAATCGTCTCGTGGACCATGGTGTCCCGCCCATTGTAAACGAGATAGAAGGGGCAAGCAACGATTGAACATGCAAATGCTCGGCCAGGTGGCCGCCCTCGGTACTGCATTCTGCTGGACCGTCACCAGTCTCTCTTTTGAGGCCGCCGGAAAACGCGTCGGATCGATGCAGGTCAACCTCATTCGGTTGGTCTTTGCCTTCCTCATGTTCACCGTCTACGGCGCCGTGGTCCACGGACGCGCGCTGCCGCTGGACGCGGGACCCCACGTGTGGACCTGGCTGCTCCTCTCGGGACTGGTGGGGTTTGTGATCGGCGACCTGTTTCTCTTTCAGGCGTTTGTCGACGTCGGGGCCCGCACGGCGATGCTGGTGTACAGCTCCGTGCCGCCCATGACCGCGCTGCTGGGCTGGATCGTGCTCGGAGAGCGACTGACGGCGGTGCAGCTCCTGGCAATGGCGCTCACCGTCGCCGGCATCATGACCGTCACCACCGCCCGCGTGCCGGAGGACGCGATCGTCCGGCCCCACCGTTTTCGCGGCATCTGGTTTGCGGTTGTCGGGGCACTGGGTCAGGCCGGTGGTCTGGTGCTGAGCCGCTACGGCGCCCCAACGTACGACGCCTTCGGTGCCACACAGATACGGACGCTCGCCGGTATCGCCGGATTCGTGGTCCTGTTTGCGGTGACCCGCCGCTGGCGACGTGTTGTGGACGCCCTCAGGGACAGGCGGGCACAGGTGCACATCGCCCGCGGGGCGTTTTTTGGTCCGTTTCTGGGAGTCTCGCTGGGACTGATCGCCGCCCAGCGCGCGGGCACCGGCATCGCCGCAACGATCATCGCCACCGTTCCGGTGCTCCTCATCCCGGTGTCGATCGTCCTGTTCCACGAGCGGGTAACGCTGCGGGAAGTGGCGGGCGCGATCCTTGCCGTAGGTGGCGTGGCACTCCTGTTCCTGGCCTGATCGGCCGAACGCCCCCGTCGGCGCGGCGATCCGCTCCGCCGGCGGACTACACCGCTCCCGCCTCCTGCCGGCGAACGACCTCCAGTGCCAGTTCCATCATCTCGTGGAAGCTTGTCTGGCGATCCTCGCTGGACAGCTCTTCACCGGTGACCAGACTGTCGCTCACCGTCAGGAGCGTTAGGGCGTCCACTCCGTGTTTCGCCGCCAGAGTGTACAGTTGGTTTGTCTCCATCTCCACCGCCAGCACGCCGTATTCGGCCCAGCGCTTCCACCCGTCAGGGTCATCCTGATAAAAGGTGTCGCTGGAGAGGATCCCTCCGGCGTGGATCGACGTGCCCCGCTCCCGGGCCACCTCAACGGCGGACTGAAACAGACGCCAGCTCGCTGCGGGGGCATAGTCCATACCGTGAAAGCGCTGCCGGTTCATGGCGCTGTCGGTGGAGGCGGTCATCGCCACGATCAGGTCGCGGATTCCGACCTCCGGCTGCATCGACCCGCAGGATCCGATGCGAATGATCCGCTGGACGCCGTAGGACCGGATCAGTTCGTTGACGTAGATCGCGAGGCTGGGCATCCCCATGCCGGATCCCTGGACCGAGACACGCGTCCCGTTCCACGTGCCGGTAAACCCGAGCATGCCGCGCACCTCGTTGTATATCTCCACGTCGGTGAAGTAGTTCTCCGCCACAAACTGCGCCCGCAGCGGGTCCCCCGGCAGCAGCACCGTCGGGGCGATCGCGTTCGGGTCGGCTCCAATATGTACGCTCATCCTGTTCCTCCTGTGGTTGGTCTACCTGATCGCGGCGCATACCCAGGCACGCAGTTCTTCCAGCTCGTCGGCGCGCTCCGGGTGCGCGGCGACGACCTCATCCACCGCCGTGGAGACCTCCTCGGCGATGTAGCGCTTCCCCGGAAGCGCCGCCTGCAGTGAGTCGATCATGTCCGGGTCCAGGGCGTCGGAAAACACGGTACACTCCCCGATGATTCCGTGAACCACGTTTACGTGCAGGTCGATGCCGCCCCACCCGAAGCGCTCCTCCAGGTGGTGCGAGAACTCCGGCGTCTTCCCGAATCGCCAGTCCCAGTCCGCCATCTGGTCGTAGTACGCCTGCAGCGACGGAATCTCCCGCAGGGAGTCGGCGTTGAGGAGCTCGGGCTCGCACCGGGCGCCGTAGCGTTCGAAAAAGCTCTCCATGACGGCGGTGCAGACGCTGTCGTGATCGATCGCGGCGCTGTACTCCCGCAGGTTGGCAACCCGCGACCGCACCGACTTGATGCCCTTGGAAACCAGCTTTTTCTTCGTCGGGTTCAGGTAGTTCTGCAGGCGTCCGAGGTCGGCGTCGATGAGAAGCGTCCCGTGATGAAAACTCCGTTCACGGGTGTGCTTGAACGCACTCCCCGAGACCTTGCGCCCGTCGACCAGGACGTCGTTGCGACCGGACCGCTCCGCGGTGATGCCGAAGCGCGCCAGCGCCGCGATGATGATCGCAAAATTGTCGTCCTGACTGTACGTGTCGCTGGCGGAGAGGAAGGTGAAGTTGGTGTTACCGAGATCGTGAAACACCGCACCGCCGCCGCTCTGGCGTCGCGCGAGGTACACCCTGTCTTCCTCCATGGCGCCGACCCTGCATTCGACCCACGGGTTCTGGTGGCGACCGATGACGACGGTGTCGGCGTTGCGCCACAGAAAGAGGGTTCGTGTCTCCGGGTTCAGCTCGCGGAAGATCCAGTCTTCGGTTGCCAGGTTGAACCATGGATTGGTGGTGTCCGAGATCAGGACACGGAGCGTGCTTGCCATATATGATCGCAGTATGAAAGGTGACCGCACGAGAGGCAAGCATCCCACCGGACCGGTCCGGCTGGTGGCACTCCTGGGAAACCCCGGCCGCGAGTACGCGACAACCCGACACAACGTCGGCTGGATGCTCGCCGCGGAACTGACCACGGCGCCGGACAGCGCGTGGAAGGAAAAATTCCACGGCCGGTTTCTGAAGGAAGGGGACCTGGTGCTGCTGAAACCGGAGACGTTCATGAACCGCAGCGGTCGCAGCGTGCAGGCGGCCCGCGATTTTTTCGGTCTCGATCCGGCGGAAGTGCTCGTGGTCCACGACGATCTGGAAACGCCGTTCGGCTCGGTGGAACTCGCCTGGGCCGGCGGCCACCGCGGGCAGAACGGCGTTCGCTCGGTCACCGAGGCGCTGGGAACGGGGGAGTTCTGGCGCCTGCGAATCGGGGTCGGGCGCCCGCCGGCGCCACGGAACGCCGCCGACTGGGTCCTGGAACGGTTCGCGTCGGAGGAAGAGGCGGATCTCCCCCGGGTACTCAGGGGCGCAGCTGATCTCGTTCGGCGAGCCGCCACAACCCCTGGTCCCGAGAAGCTCCGTATCATCTCCACATAAATTCAGGTCTTCCCCCAGCGGCCCTCCGACGGTACGATACCGGCGAGGTCAATTGTGAATAGAACTGTTCGACGAATCGGTGCACTGTGCGCAGTGCTGGTGTCCACCGTCGGGATCCTCTCTGCCCAGGAAGCCGTGGCCGATCCCGCCTACATCATTGACTCCGTGGAATACCGGATCGAAGGACGCACGAGGCAGTGGATCCTGGAGGATCTCCTGGACCTCGACGCTGGTACGGCGTTTCCCGACCGCGAATCGCTGATCGCGTACATGGCGAGACAGCAGCAGGTCCTGGTAAACCAGCGCGCCCTGCAGGACGCCACAGTGGTCGCCGAGTACGACGACGGTGAGGCTGCGCCGCGGCCGGTCCACGTGATCGTGACCACCCAGGACACGTGGAACATCATCGTTCTCCCCTACGCGAAGTACGACTCCAATACGGGGCTCCTCCTCAGTCTCCGCGGCCGCGACTACAACTTCTTCGGAACCCTCACCGAACTCGAGGTCAACTTCGACTACGAGCGCACGGAGAACAACGACAATCTGTTCACAATTTCCAGCGGTTTCAGTGTGCCTTTCAACATGCTCGAGCATCGCTGGCGACTGATCATGGATCAGAGTCTGCAGCTCGAGGGATCCGACGTGGACCTGGATATCGGCCTTGGGATCGGCCACGAATTCGAGATGCTCGGACTCGGCTGGCAGGCCACCTACACCCAGCGGTACCGGTACCTCACCAACGACGAGTTCAACGACGGGAGCTACACCACCAGCAGGGTGGCCCTCGACACCTCCATGGACACCACGATTCGGCTTCCCGGATTCGGACGGCTGGACTACAGTCCGCTGCTGTACACGGAAACGAGCTATCGTGCCGGCGAAATCAGCCGCGAACGCCGCGGGGTGGCGGTCGGATTCGACCAGTCTTTTGACGCCGGCGGGTTCGACTGGATCGGCAACTACCGCAACGGACAGAGTCTGAGGCTCGGCAACGACAACCAGTACAACATCGACAAAAACGAATGGGATACCGAGGTGAACGGCCAGGTGGCGGTCTATCGATCGCTGTGGCAACCCACCGAGGATGTATGGCCCAAAGCCGGCGTCAGCGCCGCCCTGAGCGGATTTTACCTCATCGATGGTGCGGATGCGGATCAGGACAACGCCGTGGAGGCCGCCCGCGGCATCCTCAACGACACGATGAACGGTGATCTGGGGCTCTTCGCCAACCTGGACGCGGTAATCACGGTGTGGACGCTGGAACCGATCTTCGAGGCGCAGTTCGGCGTGTTTTTCGACACCGCCATGGTTCGCGATCTGCGCGGAGACTTCTACGACTCAACGGCGTTCAAGCTCGAGCGGGACCTGCGCTTTGGCAGCGGGATCGAGGTGGTGGGGTTTCCGCTCTTTGCCCGGAGCCTGTACGTGCGGGGATCGCTCGGTTTCGACCTGCGGAAGGTCGCAGAGGGCATGAGTCCTCTGGACGGAGACGCCCGGGAGATATTCATCGGCCTCGGGCACCACTACTGATATCGACCGCGCGCGCAACCGCGCGCGCAACCCCGCGTCGTGGGTGCCGCGGTTTCTACGGAATCCGGTAGCTGTCCAGCCCCAGATTCTGACAGATGTGCATGGTGGCGCGGCTGGTGTTGAGCGTGTACAGGTGAACGCCGGGGACGTCGGCGTTCAGGAGTTCCGCCACCTGCGCCGTCGCCCAGTGGGTGCCCACCCGACGAACGCCGTCGTCGTCGCGGGCGCGGGATACCGCCCGCAGCAGTGGCGCCGGAAAACGGGCGCCGGCGGCGAGATCCGCCATGCGATCCATTCCTTTGCGACTCGTGATCGGCATGATACCCGGCACCACCGGTACCGACACCCCCGCCAGGCGCAATCGCGCCACGTAGTCAAAGTAGTCGCGATTGTCGAAGAACAGCTGCGTCACCAGATAGTCGGCGCCGGCATCGATCTTCGCGCGGGTGTATTCGATCTCCTCCAGACGGTTGGGGGTGGCGGGATGCCCCTCCGGGAACCCTGCTGCACCGATCGAAAAGTGGGGGTAGGCGCGGCGGATGTGCGCAACCAGATCCCCGGCGTGCGGAAAATCAGGACTCCCGTGGCCGTCCGGGCCCAGGCGGTCGGCGAGGGCGGCCCGAACCTCCGGCCGCGCCGGCGGGTCTCCCCGCAGCGCCAGGATGTTGTGCACCCCGGCGCGGTCGTACTCCGCCAGGATCGCATCGATCTCGTCGCGGGAGGATCCGACGCAGGTGAGGTGCGCCACCACCGTGAGCCCGAACTCCTCCTGGATGCGCGTCACCAGCCGGTGCGTCTGCTCGCGGGTGGAGCCGCCGGCGCCGTAGGTTACGCTGACGTACGCCGGCTCCAGCGGCAGCAGTTCCTCGCCGATCGTCCGAAAGAGCGAGTCCCAGCCGCGTTCGGTCTTCGGGGGGAAAAATTCAAAGCTGAACAGCGTTTCGCCGGCGGCGAGCAGGTCCGCCACCCGCCGAACGGATCGACTCATCCGACCGCCTGCTGCAGGGCGCCCACCTTGTCGGTGCGTTCCCAGCTGAACTCGGATCGACCGAAGTGTCCGTACGCAGCCGTGGCGCTGTAGATCGGTCGGAGCAGGTCCAGCGACTGCACGATTCCGCGGGGGGTGAGATCGAACGTCTTTTCCACCGCCGCCTCGATCCGCTCCTCAGGCACGCGGCCGGTACCGAATGTGTCGACCATGACGCTTACGGGAAAGGGTACACCGATGGCGTAGGCCAGCTGCACCTCGGCGCGCGTGGCCAGTTCCGCCGCAACGATGTTCTTTGCAACGTACCGCGCCATGTACGCGGCGCTGCGGTCAACTTTGCTCGGGTCCTTCCCGCTGAACGCTCCACCGCCGTGACGCCCCATGCCGCCGTAGGTGTCCACGATGATCTTGCGACCGGTGAGCCCGGTATCGCCGTGGGGACCGCCGATCACAAAACGACCGGTGGGGTTCACGAAGAACCGCGTCCGGTCATCCAGAAGTCCCGTGGGTTCCAGAATCGGACGAATCACCTTGCGGGCGATCGTGTCGCGAATCTGTTCGTGGGTCACATCGGGATCGTGCTGGTGACTGATCACCACCGTATCGATGCGCTTCGGTGTGAACCCGTCGTACTCAACGGTGACCTGGCTCTTCGAGTCGGGCCGCATCCAGGTAATGTCACCGTGCTTCCGCAGGTCCGCCGCGTGTCGCAGCAACTGGTGGGCGTAGCTGATCGGTGCCGGCATCAGTTCTGGGGTTTCGTCACACGCAAACCCGAACATCATCCCCTGGTCGCCGGCGCCCTGCTGCCCCTCGAACTCCTTCAGACCCGTCCCGGAGACACCCTGGGAAATGTCGGCGCTCTGGGAGTGGATCGTGCTCATGACGCTCATGGACTCGTAGTCCAGCCCGTAGGCGGGATCGTCGTAGCCCACGCGCTTGGCAACGCCACGAGCGATTTCCTGCACGTCGACGTAGGTGTTCGTGGTGATCTCACCCCCCACCAGGACCATCCCGGTGGTGGTGAACGTTTCGCACGCCACACGACTGGCGGGATCGTCGGTAAGACAGGCGTCGAGAACCGCGTCGCTGACCTGGTCGGCGAGTTTGTCGGGGTGTCCCTCACTCACCGACTCGGATGTAAACAGGAATTTTCGTTCGCTCATGGCGTTGACTCCTTACTGGTGTGAGACCTTGCCCGCTCAGTACCGGTACCAGTCCGGCTTGAACGGTCCCTGCACGGGGACGTTGATATAGTCCGCCTGTTCCGGCGTCAGTGTGGTCAGGGAGATGCCGAGTTTCTCCAGGTGGAGCCGGGCGACCTCCTCGTCGAGTTTCTTGTCCAGAACACGAACACCGGGTTCGTACCGGTCGCGGTTGGTCCACAGGTCGAGCTGCGCCAGCGTCTGGTTGGTGAAGCTGTTGCTCATGACGAAACTCGGATGGCCGGTGGCGTTCCCCAGGTTGACCAGGCGCCCCTCGCTGAGCAGATAGATCTCGTGTCCGTCGGCGAACCGGTACTTGTCCACCTGCGGCTTGATCGTCTCGCGTTCGATGTCCTCGGCCTCGTTCAGACGCCCGACCTGGATCTCGTTGTCGAAATGGCCGATGTTGGCGACGATCGCCTGGTTCTTCATGCCGCGCATGTGCTCCAGCGTGATGATGTCGCGGTTTCCGGTAGTGGTGACGTAGATGTCGCCCTCCGGGAGCGCTTCCTCAAGGGTTCTGACCTCGTAGCCCTCCATCGCCGCCTGCAACGCGCAGATCGGATCGATCTCGGTGACGATGACGCGGGCTCCCTGACTGCGCAGACTCTGAGCGCTGCCCTTGCCGACGTCGCCGTACCCGCAGACGACCGCGGTCTTCCCCGCGATCATGACGTCCGTTCCACGCTTGATGCCGTCGACCAGACTCTCGCGGCAGCCGTACAGGTTGTCGAACTTGCTTTTGGTGACGCTGTCGTTGACGTTGATTGCGGGAACAAGGAGCGTTCCCTCCTCGGCCATCTTGTACAGCCGATGGACACCCGTGGTCGTTTCCTCGCTCACGCCCCGCCATTCGGAGGCCAGAGTGTGGAAAAATCGCGCGTCCTGTCCGTGCACGCGCTTCAGCAGTGCCTTGATGACCGCTTCCTCGTGGCTGTCGGCGGGACCGGAGACCCAGTCATCACCGTTCTCCATGTCCACGCCCTTGTGGATCAGCAGGGTGGCGTCGCCGCCGTCGTCCACGATCAGGTTGGGACCTTTCCCGCCGGGGAACGAGAGGGCGTTGAGTGTCATGTCCCAGTAGTCCTCGAGCGTCTCGCCTTTCCATGCAAAGACCGGAATACCCTTCGGATTCTCCACGCTCCCGCCGTTTTCGGGCCGCCCCACGACGACCGCCGACGCGGCATGATCCTGGGTTGAGAAGATGTTGCAGCTCGCCCAGCGGACGTCCGCACCGAGTTCCACGAGCGTTTCGATCAGGACTGCCGTCTGTATCGTCATGTGCAGACTGCCGGCGATCCGGACCCCCGCCAACGGTTTCTTCGGTCCATACTTCTCGCGGGTTGCCATAAGACCCGGCATCTCGTATTCGGCCATGCGGATTTCCTTCCGACCCCAGTCGGCGAGGGAAAGATCCTTGACCCGGTAATCGAGCTGCGTCGCCACGCTGCCCTGTTCTGCTGGTTTCATGTCGTTATCTCCTTTGTTCATTTTCTGAACAGTATTCGAAATCTATATCGTCGGCGGGAACGCCGACAAGGTTGCACAAAAAAAACCCGCCACGGCGCCGGATCGGGCCATGACGGGTCTGCGGTATCGACCTGAGCCGGGCGCCCACGTGGGCACTGAGCCGTATCAGTCCTCGAGTCCCTCCGTGAACGTCTTGTACGCCGCGGCGTCCATGAGCGCATCGAGCTCGCCGGTGTCGGCAGCCTTGACCTTGATGATCCATCCGTCTCCGAAGGGGGCCTCGTTGACCTTCTCCGGGGTGTCCTTGAGCGCCTCGTTGACCTCGGCGATCTCACCGCCCACCGGCAGGTACAGGTCGCTGGCGGCCTTCACGCTCTCGACAACGCCGAACGCATCGCCCTTTTTCAACGTGGAACCGACTTCCGGCAGTTCAACGAACACGACGTCGCCGAGTTCGTCCTGGGCGTAATCGGAAATCCCGACAACCACCAGATCGCCGTCGACGCGCGCCCACTCGTGGCTTTCCTGATACTTGACGGATTCATCAAATGTCATGGTGTTCTCCTCTCGTTTTCCACCGGTTATCCACCGAGGGACCTGACACAATACACATATGAAGTAGACAGAACCCTGACCGACCCCCACGGGGTAATGGCTATTTCTGCTACTTTCTCGATTATATCGTTGCCGGCCCGCGCACGTGTGTGAAATCCCTGCGGGTTTTCCACAGGTTTTCCACAATCCTCAGTGTTTGGCGCCCCGATAGAAGATGCGAACCTGCTTGTACAGCCCCTCACCCTCGCTCTCGGTTCCGATACTCTCGATGTCGTTCAGTGTAGTATGAATCAGCCGTCTTTCAAAGGGATTCATCGGTTCCAGAAGCTTGCTGCCACGGGTTCGCTGCACCTGGTCGGCAACCTTCTGCGCGAGACGGATGAGCTGTTCCTCCCGACGACCGCGATAGCCTTCGGTGTCCAGAACAACCTTGATGTCCGACCCCTCGAAGCGGCTGGCAACGACGTTCGCCAGAAGCTGCAGCGCGTCGAGATTCTTGCCCTTGCGACCGATCAGAATGTTGGCGTGCTCCGTGTCCAGACGCAGACCGAGCTTGTTCTCCTCGCGGTACATCACCTTCACCTCCGACGGGAACCCCATCTTCGTGGTGAGGGTGGTAACGAAGTCCACCACCGCGTGCTCGAAATCGGTCTCCGGCTCCTGGTTGGTGGTCGCCCGCGCTGCGCGGGAGGTCAGGCGATCCGACTCCTCGCGATACTGGGGATCATCCTGAAACGATTCCGCGGACTCGTCTCCGTACTCCCCCGGTTCACCGGGAAGGTGAACGCGGATCCGGACGGAACGTCCGCGGCCGAACAGCCCGCCCTTCTGGCTGTCGATGATCTCCACCTCAAACTCGTGCCGCTCGAGACCCAGGGCCTCGACGGCGGCGTCGATCGCTTCCTGTTCGGTGCGACCTTCAAACTCTCGTACCATTCGTTACTCCGTTGATTGGTGTTTTCGGCGTTGAGAAATGAAGTACTGCTGCCCCACCGTCAGGATGTTCGAGAAGATCCAGTACACCAGGAGCCCGCTGGGCATGTTGTACAGGATGAAGAAGAACATGATCGGCAGACCGTACTGCATGAACTTCATCTGGCTGTTGCTTCCGCCGGCGGCGGGGTTCTGCATCAGCTTGCTCGACAGCAGCTGACTCCCGACAAAGATGATCGGCAACAGACGCAGATCGTTCCACCCCAGGATCGGCAGGGTGAAGTTTCCAAAGTTGAGAATCGACTCCGGCGCGGAGAGGTCGGTGATCCATCCCGGGATGAACGTCGCACCGCGCAGATCGAACTGATTGTTAAACACCCCGAACATGGCGATGAAAAACGGGAACTGCAGTCCCAGGGGAAGACAGCCCCCCAGCGGGTTGACGCCCTCTTTCTTGTAGAGATCCGCCATCGCCTGGTTCATCTTCTGCGGGTTGTCCTTGTACTTGTCCCGGATCTCCTGGATCTTCGGGTTGAGTTCCTGCATGCGGCTGGTGCTCTCGTAGCTCTTGTGCGTCAACGGCCACAGCAGCACTTTCACCAGAATCGTCAGGATAATGATCGCGATGCCGTAGTTCGGAATAACGCGATGGATGAGCTGCATCGCCCACTTGAGGATGTTCTCCAACCACCCGAAGAGAAACCGCGTGTCCTGAACTTCCTGGAGCTCCAGATTCCGCAGCCCCAGGGCGTTGTCCTCGGGCTTGTTGTAGCGCTCCAGCGCCCGCGAAACCTTCGGCCCCACGTAGAAGCGGTACACGTCGCGGTTGGCGGCAGAACTGATGCGCGGCCGTGTCACCGACAGCGACGCCCC
>CAJWEZ010000058.1 GCA_913030605.1 uncultured Spirochaeta sp. | reverse complement strand
AACTGAACCGCCGCGGCGCGCGGCCCGGCCGATGCGCAATAGGCGGCCCACCGGTCGACCTGGGACAGGTCGTTCAGCACCGGGAAAAGATTGTATTCCGGATAGACGTCTTCTTCCCCCGCCATCAATCCGTTGAGGACGCCGATCTCGATAGAGGGATCCGGCAGGGCATTGCGGGCCGCGATCGCTTCGCTGAGTTGCGCGGTAAAGAACAGGCGACAGCCCGCGGACGCAAGCGTGGTGACAACGGGTTCGGTGCCCAGACCGTAACCGTTGGCCTTTACGACGGCTGCTGCTTTGGCGGGCGCGGCCGTATCCGACAGGAACCGCCAGTTCCAGGCCAGTGCATCCAGATCAATGGTCAACAGGGCCGGAGCATAGGCCGGGCCGGAAGGGAATGATTTCATACGGTCTAGAATCCACCATCGTCATGGTGTCTGTCCAGGTCTGCGAAGCGTGTAAAGTTGCCGTCGAAGAACAGTTCGATAATCCCAATCGGACCATGGCGTTGCTTGGCGATGATCACCTCGGCGATGTTGCGGCCGCGCACATCCTCCGCCTGCCATCCGTACATCTCGGTTGCCGCCCGGTTCCAGTAGCGGATCGTCCCGTCGGGGTCCGTGACGATCACCCCTTCGCCGATCGCATCCAGGATCTGGGTCTTCCTGCGGATCACGTCACGGATGCCGGACGCCTCCCGATGCCGGCGCACGGCGTTGTCCACCGCTTCCAGGAGAACGTTCCCGCCGCTGTCACCCACAACCCAGGCCACGTGCGGGATCGATCGGACTCGTTCGGTAACGTCCTCTCCACTGTCGGAGGAGACGAGAACCACGGCCACATCGCATTCGTCCAGTACGCGACGCACGGTCTCGATCCACGGGGCGGTGCAGTCGGCGTCACCCCCGGGATCGACGTCCACAACAACCAGATCGACGGCGCGGTCTCCGGCGCGATCGGTCATGTGGTCGGCGAGGCCCGTGCCGGCGACCGTACGGACCCGGTGGCCGGCCCCGGTGAGGATCGCGTCCACGGTCGATCGGGAACCGGCGGCGGTGTCGGGGACGACAACGAGAACTGTACACGGCGTGTCCGATGTCACGGGAGTCCTTTCTGCCAGTTCCAGTGTCGTTCCCGCAGGCGCGGATGTCCATGTCCCGAGGGGACAACACGACCGTTCGAATGCGAAAACTGCTATAATTCGGACCGTGGAACGCCCGGAACGTGCCGACGGGCAGGCATCGCTCGCCAGCCGGCTTGAATATCTCCACTACTTTCATTTCGAGTTGGCGGCGGCGGAATCTGAAGACTCGCTCTGCCGGACGCTGGTCGCGGAAGGGTGCGGGTACGTCGGCGTGGACCGCCTGGGTCTCTGGTTTCTGGACAGCGAGGACGCCGACTGGTTCCGGGGGAGCTTTGGCATCGACGAGGAGGGCAAGCTGCGCGACGAACGGGCATCGCGCGTGCGCCGCGACCGGCAGATCTACGACGACAGTTTCTTCCGCCGCCGTGTCCAGTTCCGGCGGCTGGAGGGAAACGCGATCTACGACGACCAACAGCGTGTGGTGGGTCACGGGGACCTGGTGGTGGCCCCCCTGTGGAACGGTCGCGAGTCGATCGGGGCGCTGGCGGCGGACAACCTGATCAGCGGCCGCCGTTTGAGCCACGACGACTGCCAGCTCGTGGCGATCCTTGCCCGCATGGTGGGACTCCAGGTGACGATCAAGCGGAACGAACGGGAACTGCAGCGGATGGCGGCGGAGGACGGTCTCACCGGTCTCCTCAATCGCGCCACCGGGATGCGGGTCCTCGAACAGCAGATCGCGATCGCCCGGCGCACCTCCATGCCGCTGTCGATCGCCTTCGTGGACCTGGATGGGCTCAAACGGATCAACGATACCCGGGGGCACGCCGCCGGTGACCGGTTCATCCGCGGGGTCGCCGCAGCCCTCGACGCCGTCCGGCGCACATCGGACGTGGTATGCCGCATGGGCGGCGACGAGTTCATGATGATTTTCCCCGATACGACCGCCCGGGAGGCGGAGCAGATCCTGCGACGGGCGCGGGAAACCTCGGCGGCGAGTCCCGATGTTCGCGCCGTGTCGGCGGGCCCCTGGTTCAGTGCCGGGATCGCGGAGCTCGAGTCCGAGGGAGAGATCGACGCCGCGCTCCACGAGCTGATCCGGCGGGCAGACGAGGCGATGTACTACCGAAAGCGGGAGCACCAGACCGGACGCCGCTACTGACCGTCGCCGCCCTGTCCGCGCCAGGTGACCGTGTAGCGGGTCCCGGCACCGGTATCCACCTCCATGGAACCGTCGATCTGATTGACCAGCACCTCGATAAGACTGCGACCCAGGGACCCGTGCCCGTCCCGGAAGCCGTCCCCGCCGGGTCCAGGAATCCCCACACCGTCGTCCGACACCTCGAGACGGTAGTGGTCCGGTTCCGAGACCCCGAACCGTACGGTGATCTCTCCGGTCCGTCCCTCGGGAAAGGCGTGCTTGTAGGCGTTGGTCAGGATCTCGTTGAGAATAATGCCGCAGGGCACCGCAAACTCGATCCCGAGGTCGACGCGGTCTACATCGATGTTCACGCGTATGCGATGGGCGGGGTCGTAATTCACGCGCAGATCACCGACCAGGTCCGCCACGTAGGAGTCCATGTTCACCGAGGAGAAATCGTCACCGCCGTAGAGGCTTTCGTGGACTCTGGCGATGGAATGGATGCGGTTCTTACTCTCGTCGAACGCGGCGCGCGCGGCCCCTACGGAATCCACCGATCCCGACTGCAGCGACAGGAGACTGGCGATCACGTTGAGGTTGTTCTTGACACGATGGTGGATCTCGCGGAGCAGCACCTCCTTCTCGCCGGCGGCGCGGACGAGCGCTTCCTCCCGCTGCGCCACGCGCTCAGCCATCTCCGCGTACCGCAGCACCAGGGTGTCGAGTTCGGCAAAGTACCCCTCCAGCGGCACCGGCGGGTCACCCCGGGCGGGATCCTGGTCCAGCGTCGCCGCAAAGCGACGCAACGGGCGTACGATCCGCCGCACGATATTGCGACGGAACACGAACAGCATCACCACCGAGAGGGCGAACAGCGCCACCAGCGTGGCGAGGAACACGCCCGCGACCGGAGCAAAGGCGGTCGCGGCGGGCTCGGCGACCACCACGACCCACCCGCTCGCCGGGTCCTGCACCGCCGCCTGCAGAAAGGCGCGACCGTCCATGCGAGCGACATCGGTGGACGGCTCCCCCGGTTGCAGGTCCCGGAAGACCGGCAGATCGCCGACGTTGACCTGCTGCTCCACGAGACGCGTCTCCGGATGAGCGATGATGTTTCCGTAGCGGTCCGTCACGAACACCACGGCGTCCCCCGATGCCGGCAGATTCGACTCGACCTCCCGCTGCAGAACCCCGAGGTTCAACTCCGCCACGATCCGATATCCGCCACGTCCGGCCGCCCGGACCGCGGAGACTACGATCGCGTCAACGGCGGTGCTGTAGTACGGCGCCGTGAGCGTGATCCCGGGCCCCTCGGTGGCGGACTCGATCACGCCGGACAGGTCCGCACCGATCTCGCGGTTGGCGGGGTAGGCGTACAGGAGCCGGTCGTCCCGGTCCAGCACGAGCAATCGATAGAACAGCGGCGGCGACCCGTCGGGGCCCGGAGCGATGGTCGTCACCGACCGCGGATCCACGCGCCCGTCGCCGTCCACGTACACCATGTCCATAAAGCGCCCAACGCCGTCGAGATAGACCTGGACGAACGCGCGCACCCACACGGCGTCGCGCACGTGGCTCGCTTCGACGCCTTCCCGCTGGATGCGCAGGGAGTAGGAAAAGGTGAGAATCAGGATCACCGCCGCCGGCAGCAACAGCCAGCGCAGGAGGAGCACCCGGACCAGCCGTTCCAGCGGTTGAACCGACCTCACAAACGCCCCCGGGGCATGTCGTGGATCGTCGTAAACGTTCCACCGGTGCTGCGCACCACCGCCGTTCCCGTGGCGATATCTCCGTAGCGATCCATCTCCACAGATCCCAGCATCGTCTCGAAGGGGCCGGTGTCCACCAGGGCACGTCGAAGCGGCCCGGCGTCGGTCCCGGCGCGCTGAATCGCAGTGGCGAGGTACCGGACGGTATCGTAGCCCTGGGCCGCCGCAAAGGACGGCTCGCGTCCGAACCGCGCGCGGTACACCTCCACGAATCGGCGACCGGACTCGCTGGCGCCGAGGGGGACCGAAACGCTGCGGGCAAAGAGCATCCCCTCCACGGCCTGCCCGCCGTAGCTGTGGAGCGCGTCGGTTGCCGCCCATCCGCTGCCGTACAGCTGCCAGTCGTACCCCGCGGCACGCACCGCCTGCGCGAAGCGCGCCGTTTCTATCGCCGACGCAACGATCAGCACCGCGTCCACGTCACGCTCCCGCATGGCGATCAGGTCCAGTCCCCAGCTCAACAGGCGTTCCACGTTCAGTCGGTGGGTGTACACCACCCGCGCGCCCGCCTCCTCCAGCCCCGCGGCAAACGCTGCAGCGTACGGATCGGCGTAGGCGGCGTTGGTCGCGTCCGCGATCACCGCCACGCGGCGCACGGAGGCGTGTTCCGCGGCGTGGCGCCCCAGCGCCGCCGCCGGCCGATCGGTGGCCCCCTGGATCCGAAAGAAACCGTCGTCGATCCCCGAGAGGGCTGCCGTGGAGGCTGTGGGGCTGAGGTAGACCAGGCCGAGCTCCGTTGCCAGGGGGGCGATCGCAGCACTTGCCGTGGAGGTCATGTGACCAACCACCGCCGCGACCCCGAGATCGGCGAACTCCACCGCCAGCTCCCGGGCCCGGGCGGCATCGCCGCGGTCGTCGCGCGGCACCAGCGTCACCGGATGTCCCAGGATACCGCCGGCGGCGTTGAGTTCCTCCACCGCCAGGGTGGCGCCGTTCCGTCCCTGAACGCCCAGGTCGGAACCGGTCCCCGTAAGCGGACCGGCGAAACCGATCCGAATCGGCGCGCGGGCGCACCCGGCCGACACCGCGGCAACGACGAGTGCCAGCACCGCGACCCGGACGATGCTCCCGGGACCGTGGCGCCGACGGGTTGGACCATTGGCGTGTCGTTTCATGCGTTGAGTTTCCACCCCTGTCGGGAATGGTAGTCCACGGTTCCGGGATTGTGCAAACGTTTGACAGACCGCGTCGACGTTCCTACCTTACAGAACATATGGAACACAGAACACTTGGAACCTCTGATCTTCAGGTCTCGGCCGTCGGCCTCGGCACGTGGGCCATGGGCAACGATTTTTTCGGGGCCGTGGACGACACCGAGTCCGTCGGTGCGATCCAGGCCGCCATCGACAGCGGCGTCTCCCTGATCGACACCGCCCCGGCCTACGGAGCCGGCCACGCCGAGGAAGTCGTGGGGCGGGCCATCGCCGGCCGCCGTGACTCGGTGGTGCTGGCGACCAAATGCGGGATCATCCGCACCGCCGACGACTTCGTCCGCAACCTCAAGCCGGAATCGATCCGTCGGGAGATCGACGACTCCCTCCGCCGCCTCGGCGTCGAGACGATCGATCTGTACCAGATCCACTGGCCCGATCCCGACACGCCCCTGGAAGACTCGGTCAACGAACTGCTGAAGCAGCAGCAGGCGGGCAAGTTCCGCTACCTGGGAGTCTCGAACTTTCCGCCGGAGCTCCTCGACCAGATCAGGAGCATGACGAACGTCGTCAGCACGCAGCCCCAGTACTCCATGCTCGACCGACGCATCGAAGCCGACGTGCTGCCCTACGTCCGCGAACACGGCATGGGGGTCCTGAGCTACGGCACCCTTGCCGGCGGTATCCTCACCGGCAAGTTCCGCGAGATTCCCTCCTTCGACGAGGGCGACAACCGCTCCGCGTTCTACGACTTCTTCCGGGAACCGCTGTGGAGCGGCATCCAGGCGCTTCTGGACGAGATCCGTGCGGTGGCCGCCGACCGTGGCGTGACCCCCGCCCAGGTTGCGATCAACTGGACGTTCCGCCAGCCGGGCGTGTCCACCGCATTGGTGGGTGCCAAGCGGGCGGATCAGGCGATCGCCAACGCCGCCGCCGGCGAATGGACCCTGAGCGACGAGGAGGTCGACCGCATCACCCGGGCGATCGACACCCATGTGGGAAGGCCCTCCGCCTGACCTCCTCAACCTGACCTTCCTTCGAACTGCCTCCCCGCCCCGGCGCCGCGTTTGCGCCGGGGCGCGTTCGCCACTATGATTTCGGCATGGGCCACCGGTTTCGCGATCTGAGTCTGCGCTTCAAGCTGATATCGATATTTGTTGTCATCAAGATCATTCCGATCCTCATCCTTGCGGTCGTCGCGTTCCGCGCGGTCACCTTCCTTGGGGCCCGCTTTTCTGAAGACACCGACCGTGTCATCAGTACGACCCGCTCCGCGGTGGAGACCACCGCCGACCAGGCGATCGCTGACAGCATCGCCGCCCTGGACGAGAAGTCACAGCGTTCCATCGAGCGACTCACCCGCGAGATCGCCCGGAACGTCGCCGATTTTCTGTCCGACCGTGACCAGGACATCCTGTTTCTCGCCCGAACCGGCGCCGATCCACGGGTGATGCGTCAGCTGTACGAGAGCCGGCAGAGCGAGATCACGGTCCCCGCGGAGATGCGCTACGACGAGGAGCGCGACGGCTGGGTACGGGTTTCTCCGCCGCCATCCTCCGAGGTTGAGAACGCCGCGGTCCTCCCGGACAACGAGCGGGAGTGGAACTTCAACCCTCCCATCGAGATTCCCACCCGCACCATCCCCATCTACCGCGAGATCACCAGCTACGACCTCTCGGGGCGGGAAACGTTCCGTGTCGGAAGTCTTGGTTCCGAACTCCGGGACATCTCGCGGCGCGAAAACACCTACGTTCGAGCGGAAACCTACTTTCGCGACGCTCGGGCCCTGGGGCCGGGCGAGATCTACGTCTCCCGCGTAATCGGGGCGGCGGTGGGTACCAACCTGATCGGCCCCTACACCCGGGAACGCGCCGAGGCCGCGGGCATTCCCTTCGATCCGCAGGACGCCGGCTACGCGGGAAAGGAAAATCCGGTCGGACGGCGCTTTCAGGGGATCGTCCGTTTCGTGACCCCGGTGTACCGCGGGGGACGCAAGACCGGCTACGTCACCGTGGCGCTGGACCACCGGCACATTCAGGAGTTCACCGACTACGTCGACCCCACCGACGACGGCTTCTACACCGATATTTCTGACCCCGAGGACGGCAACTACGCGTTCATGTGGGACAACCACATCCGCGCCATCGCCCACCCGCGGGACCATTCCATCGTCGGGTTCGACCCCGAAACGGGCGAGCAGGTGCCGCCATGGGTCAGTGCCGACATCGCCGCCGAGTTCCAGGCGTCCGGCATGGACGACCTCAACGCGTTTTTGGAAACGGTGGAGCCGTTCCGCAACCAGAGTCTTGAACAGAGTCCGTGGACCGCGCAGGTGGCGCGGGGGCAGGTAAGTCTCGACGGACGCTACCTCAACTTCGCGCCGCAGACGTTCGGGTGGTACAACATCGCCCGCACCGGCGGGAGCGGAAGCTTCATCATTTTCTGGACCAACGTCTGGAAACTGACAACCGTGGCTGCGATACCCTACTACACCGGGCAGTACGGCGAGTCTCCCATCGGCTTCGGCGTCGTGACGATCGGAGCGAACGTCGACGAGTTTCACGCCGCCGCCACCGCCAGCGCGGAGCAGATCAGCAACACGCTGGACGAGCAGACCGCGGCGATCAACGAGATCGCGGCGCGGGCGCAGACGCGCATGCAGAACACGATCGACACCAATATCCGGCAGCTTTCGGTCTGGACCGCCCTCATGGTGGCGCTGGTCATCCTGGTGGCGATCTGGCTCACCCGCAGTATCCTCGCGCGCATCCAGGATCTTCTGGACGGAACCGCCCGCTTCGCCGACAACGACCTCGATCACCGCATTCCCGTTGTCAGCGACGACGAGTTCGGACGGGTTGCCGGCGCGTTCAACCTCATGGCGGACAACCTGCAGGAGTCGATCGACACGATCCGGCGGCAGAACGAGGACCTGGTCCGCGCCGACCGCGTGAAGGACGAGTTTCTCGCCAACACCAGCCACGAGCTGCGCACACCGCTGAACGGTATCATCGGCATCAGCCAGTCCCTCCTCGACGGAATCGCGGGGCCCGTGAACCGACAGATGCAGTTCAACCTGTCGACGATCATCACCTCCGGGAAGCGCCTGACCAACCTGATCAACGATATCCTGGACTTTTCGAAGCTCAGAAACCACGACATCCAGCTCAACCGTCGCCCCGTGGATCTGCGCGCACTCGCTGAGGTGATCATCGTGATCTCCCGTCCCATGATCGATCGCTCCCGAAAGGACGTGGAACTGGTCAATGTGGTCCCCGAGGAGTTTCCCGCGGTCCTCGCCGACGAGGACCGGTTGCAGCAGATACTGATCAACCTCGTGGGGAACGCGATCAAGTTTACCGCCGAGGGATCGATCACCATCGGTGCCAATATCAAGGGCGAGAACGCCCGGGTGTGGGTCGCCGACACGGGCATCGGCATTCCGGAGGAGGCGCAGGGTCGCATCTTTGAATCCTTCGAGCAGGCGGACGGTTCGATATCCCGGGAGTACGGCGGCACCGGCATCGGTCTCAACGTGACCAGGCAGCTGGTCGAACTCCACGACGGATCGATCTGGGTGGAATCGCAGGACGGCGTCGGGTCCACGTTCTTTTTCACGCTTCCGGTGTCCGACCGGCCGGCGGAGCACAGCGACCGCAGCCTGGAGCTCCACGGCCTGGCTCGCATACAGGAGGAGGTACCGACTCCTGCGAGTGACGGCTCCGATGACGATCTCTCCGCCACCGGCGCTCCCGAGGTCACCGAGGCGTCGGATGCTACCGACATTGCGCCGCTGGAACCGGTACAGGAGAGCGGAAACACGCCCCCCGTCGACATCCTGATCGTTGATGACGAACCGGTGAACCTCCAGGTTCTCGAAAACAACCTTCGGCTCGGCCGATACCGTGTCCGCCAGGCAACCAACGGCGAGGAGGCGATCGAGGCGGTGGCGGAGCGCAAGCCGGACCTGGTGATTCTGGACGTGATGATGCCGCGCATGTCCGGCTACGAGGTGAGCGCGCAGCTCCGGCGGCGGTACAGCCCCACACAGCTGCCCATCATCCTCGTCACCGCCAAAAACCAGGTCTCCGACCTCATCGAAGGGTTCTCGGTGGGGGCAAATGACTACCTCACCAAGCCGATCATCAAGGAAGAGCTCATGGCACGCATCCGGCTGCACCTCGAGCTCTCCCAGATCAACATGGCCTACAGTCGCTTCGTACCCCACGAGTTCTTCGACCTCCTGGGGCGGGAGTCGGTGCTGGACGTTCAGCTTGGCGACAACCGGGAGCAGGACCTGACGATTCTGTTCCTGGACATTCGCGGGTTCACCACCCTCTCGGAGCAGATGAACCCGGAGGAGACGTTCAAGTTCCTCAACTCGTTCCTGAGCAATCTGGAGCCGTTCATCCGAGACCAGGACGGGATCATCGACAAGTACATCGGCGACGCGATCATGGCCCTGTTCGCCGATTCCGCCGACCGCGCTGTGGACGCGTGTGTGGCGATGTTCCGGGGACTCGCGGAGTACAACGCCGGTCGTCACAACGCCGGATACGACGCGGTCGAGATCGGCATCGGCCTCAACAGCGGTGAAACGCGCCTGGGCATCATCGGCGGCCCCGGACGCGTACAGAGTACCGTCATCGGCGATGCGGTAAACCTGGCATCGCGGGTCGAACAGCTGACCAAGGAGTACAGCACACCACTGCTGATCTCGGAGTCAACCCACGGTCTGCTCTCCGAAAACCGCTATACCACCCGCCTCATCGACTACGTGATCCCGAAGGGAAAAACACAGCGCGTCGCGATCTACGAGGTCCTGGACGGGGTGTACACGCCGGAGGTCGAGGCGCGCAAGCACCGGATCCTCGAGGACTTCGCCCGTGGCGTTCGCCTGTACCACGAGGGCGCCTACCCGGAGGCGGAGCAGGCGTTCCAGGCGTGCCTGGAGGTGGACCCGGAGGATACGCCGTCACTGATCTACGTGGAGCGGTCGCGAAACGACATGATTTCCAGCCTGTACCAGTAGCGTCGGCGGAGCACGCGTGCCGATGCGCCGGCCGGTGACCGCCGGTTCCGCCCGTTGCGCCGGTTCCGCCCGTTGCACCGGCCGGTCAACGGGCGCATAATGAAAGCCATCGTGACAAACGTGGACCGAACCATTCTCCTGGTCGAGGACGAACCGCTTATCGCCTTCACCGAGAAAATGCTCCTCGAACGGTCCGGCTACGCGGTGATCACCGCGGACTCCGGCGACGAGGCGCTCACGGTGTTCGGTGAGCAGCCGGAAATCGCGCTGGTACTCATGGACATCGACCTGGGCCCCGGCCGGGATGGCCCCGACACCGCGCGGGAGATGCTCCGCATCCGGGACGTCCCGATCGTGTTTCTCACGAGTCACGCGGAACGTGAGTACGTGGAGCGTGTGGAGGAGATCACCAGCTACGGCTACGTCCTGAAGAACTCGGGAGAGTTCGTGCTGCTGCAGGCGGTGAAGATGGCGTTTCGGCTGTACCACGCCACGCAGGAGTCGGAGCACAGTCGCCGCTGGTTCGCGACCACCTTCGATTCGATCGGCGACGCGGTGATCACCACCGACACCGAGGGCCGTGTCACGCGGCTCAACCGCAAGGCCGAAGAGATCACCGGCTACTCCTCCGGCGACGCCAGCGGCCTGCTGTTGGAGAAGATCTTCCCGATCCACAACGCCACCACCGGTGACGTCGTGGCAAATCCTGTCCACGAGGTCCTCACGACCGGTCGTACCGTGGAAATGGCCAACCATACAGTCCTCCAGGCGCGGGACGGTCGCGAGTTCCAGATCGCCGACTCCGCCGCCCCCATCGTCACCGCCGACGGTACGGTCCGCGGCGTGGTCCTCGTCTTTCGGGACGTCACCGAAACCTACCGACGCCGCGAGGAACTGCGACGGAGCCAGGCACAGCTCAAACGCGCGCAGACGATGGCGCAACTGGGAAGCTGGGAGTTCCGGCTCGGTGTCGGAGATGTCGTCGCCTCGGAGGAGGCGCTGCGCATTTACGGGATCGACGACGGAACGCTCACGATTCCCCGGGCGCAGGCGGTGGTCCTGCCCGAGTACCGCCGCTACATGGACGACGCTCTGGCGGCACTGGTTGCCGGGACCGCTCCCTACGACGTCGATTTCAGGATCGCCCGCGAAAACGACGGTACGGTCCGGGACGTGCACTCCGTGGCGTCGTACGACCCGGAAACGCGCACAGTATTCGGCATCATCCAGGACATTACCGAGCGCAAGCGAGTCGAGACCCACCTGCGGCGCAGCGAGGCCCGCCTCCGGAGCACGCTGGAGGCGACCAACGCCGGGATCTGGGAATGGAACGTCCGCACCGGAGAGCTCGTCATCGATGAGCGCTGGGCGGCGATCTGCGGCTACCGCCTCGAAGAGCTGGCCCCGGTCTCGGTGTCCACATGGCGCGCGCTGGCGCACCCCGATGACCTGGAGGAGAGCGACCGCCTGATCGAACAGCACCTCGCCGGGAGGACGGATCACTACAGCTGCGAGGTTCGGATGCGACACAAGTCCGGCGGCTGGGTGTGGATTCTGGACAAGGGTCGAGTGTCCGGCAGGGACGCAGACGGCGCCCCCAAGTGGATCCTCGGAACGCATCAGGACATTACCGCGCGCAAACGACTGGAGGAAGAACGCACCGTCGCCCTGGCGGAGAAACAGCGCGCCATGGAAGAGTTGAATCACCGGGTGAAGAACAACCTCGCCATGGTCGTTTCGCTCCTCAGTCTCAAGGAACACGAGACCCGCGGCACGGTGGACCTGAGTGACGTCCGGAGCCGAATCGACGCGATCCGGACGATCCATCAGCACCTCCAGCAGTCGGAGCGCGTCGCCGACATCTCCCTGGACAGCTACCTGGGAGATCTCGTACAACGCGTGGTGACAACCTTCTCCGGGCCATCGGTGATCCTGGACCTCGATCTGGCGGCGGTGACCGTCCCCACCCGGACCGCAACCGCCGTCGGCCTTCTGGTGAACGAACTGGTCTCAAATGCGATGAAACACGCCTTTCCCGGTGAAATCGAGCCGCGCCTTGCGGTATCGCTGCGCCGCGAGGACGCGCACCTGCGCCTGGCGGTGGAAAACAACGGGCACCCGTTTCCGGAGTCCGTCGATATTGCGACCGCCGACTCCCTGGGACTGCAACTCGTGCGATCCTTCGTGGATCAGGTGGACGGCGACATCGAGGTGCGGCGATCCCCGGACACCCGGATCAGTGTGACGTTTCCGGCGTAGCCCGGCCGGAAGAGACCCTACCCGAGGTCGCGGTCAACGGCATCCCACAACGACGGATCCACCGAGATGCTGCGTCCCTTCCAGCGAAGCGTCCCGTCTGCTTCCAGCGCGGACAGCGTCCGGGAGAGCGTTTCCGGGCGGACCGAGATCGCCGCGGCCGTGTCCTTTTTGGAAAGCTCGCTCGCGATCGTGGCGTGGCGACCGTAGCGCACCTCCAGAAACCGGATCAGACGCTCCCGCACGTCCATGGTCGTAAGGACGTACAGCTGTTGCGAGAGGAACCGCATCTTCCCGACCAGATTCCGGAGGAAGTCGTCGCGAAAGGCGTCCGTGGACAGCAGCCGCCTGATCCGGTCGCGGTGAATGACCATCACCTCCGAATCCTCGACCGCCACGGCGCTCACCGGATAGGTGTCCCGTTCGAACAGCACGATCTCGGCGAAGAGGTCGCCGGCGGCGACCATGTGGATCGTCACCTCGCGACCGTCGGGGGCGCTGCGAAACAGCCGCACCGACCCGGACACCAGCCGAAACACTTCCGTGCCCTCCTCGCCCTCCAGGAAGAGCATCGTGCCGGCCGACACCGTGCGGCGACTCTGGGCACCCTCCAGCGCCGCCAGGGACCGCGGCGACAGATCACCGAAAACATCGTGCATTCTTGACCCCGATCAAGTTCGCCATGACGCGGCGAGTGTACCCTGTCTCCATGACGATAGACGAGACCACTACCCTCTGGGACCTCACCGAGGCGCACCCGTCAACGATCGACGTGCTCGTCGACGCCGGCCTCCGCCGGATGACCGACCCCGATCTCCGCCGACGCTTCGGCGCCTCGATCACCGTCGAGGCGGCGGCTCTGGCGCGGGGCATGGATCCGAATGACCTCCTCGCTCGGATTCGGACCGCCGCGGGGGCGGACGGCGACGCCGGAGTCATCACCGCCGACGGCTCCGGCACAGCGAGTTCCAGCGCCACCGCGCCACCCCCAGTGAAAATCGCCGGCCTCGTACCGTGCCCCGTACGGGTCCCCATGACCAACGTGCTCGAGGACGCCTCCCGTACGTTCACCGCTGATACCGGCCTGAGCGTGGATTTCGACCTCCAGGCGGCGTACGTCGGTACCGAGTGGATGGAGGAGGAGCTTCCGGACGAGCCGGTGACAGCCGATCTCCCGGACGTATTCCTGTCGGCCGGATTCCGGCTGTTCTTCACCGATCCGAGATTCCGCCGCCTGCGGGAACGGGACGCCTTCGCCGACCGCAGCGGCATCGGTGCGGGGAACGAGTTTGCCCGCGCCAACGAACTCACGGACCCGGAACACCGCTTCTCGGTGGTGGGGGTCGTCCCGGCGGTGTTCATGGTCAACAGAACCGTCCTCGGCGACCGCCCCGTACCGCAGTCGTGGGAGGATGTCCTCACACCGGAATACGAGAACAGCCTGGCGCTTCCGGTGGGCGATTTCGACCTGTTTGACGCACTCCTCCTGGGGATCCACAGGCGCTTCGGCACCGCCGGGATCGAACAGCTCGCCCGGAACATGTACCGGCAGGTGCACCCCGCCCAGATGGTTGCGGGCGCCACCGCCGACGATGCCGAACAACCGCTGATTACGATCATGCCGTACTTTTTCACCCGCACGATCACCGAACGCAGCCCGCTGATTCCGGTGTGGCCGGAGGACGGCGCCCTCGCGGCACCGATCCTTCTGGTGACCCGCAGTGACAGGCCCGAGATCCAGCCCCTCATCGATACGATCGCCGGCCTGCCGATGAGCCGCGTCCTGAGCCGATACGGCCTCTTTCCCAGCACGCACCCCGGGAACGACGATTTCTCCGCGGAGGAACACCCGCTGCAGTGGCCGGGGTGGGACATGCTTCTGTCCCCCGACCTGGGAACCACACTGGAGCAGGCGACGGCGCGCTTCGAGCGCGTGATCGCGGACCGTCACCCGGGGGTTTCGGCATGAAACTGATCACGGTGGCCGGCCCGCCGGCATGCGGCAAGACGGCGGTGATCCTGAAGACCGCGGTGGAACTGCGGGGACACGCGGTCCACGCCGGCGTGGTGAAATTCGACTGCCTTGCCACGGACGACGACGAACGGTACCGGCGCCACGGCATACCGGTCCAGAAGGGGCTTTCGGGTTCGATCTGTCCCGACCATTACTTCGCCAGCAACATCGAGGAGAGCGCGTCGTGGGGAGCGCGCGAGGAGCTCGACATTCTGTTCACCGAGTCCGCCGGCCTCTGCAACCGCTGTTCGCCCCACATCCGGGACGTTGCTGCCGTGGCGGTGATCGATGTTCTCGGCGGGATCAACGCGCCGCGAAAGGTGGGTCCCATGCTGCGGACCGCCGACTATGTGGTCGTCACCAAGGGCGACATCGTCAGTCAGGCGGAGCGCGAAGTCTTTGTCGCCCGCGTCCGTGACGCAAACCCCCGGGCCCGGATTCTTCCGGTGAACGGGTTGTCCGGACAGGGGGCGTTCGAGCTTGCGCGACTCCTCCGGGAGGAGGCCCCGGATCGGGCCGATGTGACCGGGTCCCGGCTGCGGTATCCCATGCCCGGCGCCGTATGCAGCTACTGCCTCGGGGAACAGCGCATCGGGAGCGCCCATCAGATCGGCAACGTGGCCACGCTGGACCTCACATCGGCCGGGGGGACGCCGTGAACGCGGTGCAGGACGCTCTCGACGCGCTCTGCGGGGAGACCGGCGTGCGGCGCCTCACCGTGGAACCGGGCCGCGATCGCCGCGGCAATCCGGAACCGGTTGCCCCGATCTCGTTCTCCGCCGGTGACGTGGTATGCATCGTCGGCGCCACCGGCAGCGGAAAGAGCCGCCTCCTGGAAGATATCGAATGGCTCGCCCAGGGAGATACACCCACCGGACGTCGCGTCCTGGTGAACGGGGCGGCGCCGGATCTCTCGGGGCGCTACTCCGGGACGGGGCGCCTGGTGGCGCAGCTCTCGCAGAACATGAACTTCGTCATGGACGCATCGGTCGGGGAGTTTCTCGACCTGCACGCCGGCAGCCGCGGTCTGACACTGGACGCCGCCCGCCGCGGAGCGATCATCGACGCGGCCAACCGGCTCACGGGGGAGGCACTCGCCGCGGACCACCAGCTCACGGAACTCAGCGGGGGACAGTCTCGGGCGCTCATGATCGCCGATACCGCCATGCTGAGCACCTCGCCCATCGTCCTGATCGACGAGATCGAGAACGCCGGAATCGACCGGCACCAGGCGATTCGGTTGCTGCAGGGAGAGGACAAGATCGTGCTCGTCGCCACCCACGACCCGTCCCTGGCGCTGCTGGCGCCGCGGCGCCTCGTGCTCGCCGGTGGCGCTATCGTGGACGTCAGGCGCCGCACGCCGCAGGAAGAACTCCTCGCGACGCGTCTGGCAACGTTGGATCGGCTGCAGGAACGACTCCGCAACGACATTCGCACGGGGCTGTCGCTGGATGCCTATCTTTCGGATCCCGCGGTTCCGACCGTCCCGACCGCAAAGGAGAACGCGTAGTACAGGCCGGGCTCCGACGGTCCGGCGAGTGTGGCGTCCAGCTGGCTCGCGAGCACGCCGATATCCGGAGCAGGGCCCACCGCGAAGCCGGCACATCCAACCTTCATCGCCCCCCTCCCACGCCGACCGATGCGCCTGTGCCATGCGCATTGCATAGGGCCCGCGGCACGTCGTGCACGTCCGCCGATGGCTGCGCCCCGGGTCGTGCATTCTGCACGACTCCCCCGGCCGACGGCTCTCACCTTCGGTTCACCCCCCGGATTCTGTCGTCCACGGGGGTGTTTCGGGGTTGAATCGGGCGGTTTTGCCGCGATTTGGCGGGATGGCTTCTCGCTACTTGGTACGGACATTGCTTTCCGTTTTCGTGAGGTATTCATGACGCACACGGTGCATGTCCTGTTCGTGGACGACGAGCCCCATATCCTCAACGCGATCTCGCGGTACTTTCGCGGCGACTCGGTGATCCGACCCGCCCTCGTATCGTCACCGGTGGACGCGATCCGGGTCCTGTCCCAGCGCTCCGTCGATCTGATCGTATCCGACTGGTCGATGCCGGACATGGACGGGGGCGAACTCCTGTCGCTGGTTGCCCGACGGTTTCCCTCGGTCAAACGCGCCCTCATGACCGGCATTCCCGATCTGACCGAGGTGGCCCGGGCGATCAACGAGTCCGGGATCACCGGACTGTTCCTGAAACCGGTGGATCTGCGGTCGATGCGTGGGCAGCTGCTTCGCTGCAGTGGCGCTGCCGCCGGGATCAACGGCCATCGTCGGCGGGAGGAACACCTGTTCCTGCGGCGCACGGTGGAGGGGATGCTGGTCATGGCCGCGGGAATCGCGCCGGGAATGGTTCAGCACGCCCGTCGTGTTGCATCGCTGTCGTCGGACCTGTACGAACTGTTCCTGGCGCGGCCGGATCGTGCGGACTACTCTGTGGAGCGGCTGCGCCGCGGTCAGGAGACGCTCTACTTCGCGGGGCTGTTGCACGACCTGGGCAAGCTCTTTGTAGAACAGCGAATGCTTTCCAAGGACTCGCTGCTGTATCCGGAGCAGATCCACCGGCTTCGCCACCGTCTGGCCGTGCTGGATGCCTACCTCCACGGACACCATGCAACGCCACCGCACCTGCAGCGAGCGCTGGACCACGCCATCGGCGTCCTGAGCGATCCGCCGCGGGGAGCGGCGCCGTGGCGCCAGTTCGGCGACCACCTGGCGCGAATCAGCGAGCTGACCACCGATGCGCGCCGCGAACTCGAACTCGAACTGGTCGACGAAGAGATGGCGGAAGGACTCTACGGCGCCGCCGTCGGCACCCTGACACCAACGGAGCGGGACGCGGTCGAAAAACATACCCACTATTCCGAGCACCTCGCCGCGTCGATCCCGTGGCCTGCGGACCTGCAGAACGTGCCGCTCCTCTGCCGCCACCACCACGAGCGACTGGACGGATCGGGCTATCCCGACGGACTCCGCGGGGCTGAGGAGATCTCCGATGAACTGTCGGTTCTGATGGTGGCGGATATCTTCGACGCGATGACCGACCCGGTGCGCACCTACCGCGAGCCCCTGAACACCGCCGACGCCCTGGAAATCCTGCGGCGACAGGCCAACGCCGGGCAGCTGAACCCTGCAGTTGTAGACACCCTGATCGCCCTGAAGGAACTCACGTGAACCCCGCGCGCCGAGGCCGCCGTCTGTATACGCTGACCGAGTACCTGTCCCGGCTGGTCGCGGTCTGGATGGCCGGTTTCGCCGTCCTGGCGGTGGGGCTCGTCGCGCTGACCCGCGACACGCAGCTGTCCGGGAGCGCGGAACTGACCGCATCCGCCGCGGCGGAGGCTATCGCACTCAGCTGGCCCGGCGCCCCCGACGGCGGCGCCCCGGAGCCGGTCGACACCGATCGTCTTCGACGGGCGCTCGATGCGCTGGCGGCGTGGCCCGCGGTGCGCACGGTAGCGATCCGGGGACCCTCCGGCACGATTGTCGCAGGTACGGATGCCGGACGCGTCGCCGGTCTTCCCCGGGGTTCGCGCCCGAAACCGACGGGAATCGACACCGCCGGCCGCCGTTACTACACACGCCCCATCGGCGGCGGAACGCTGTACTCCGTGATCGTCTGGCCCGACATCGAGTACCTCTCCGGGGTCGTGACCGGGAGCCTCGTCCGACTGGTGACGGCACTCGTCCTCGCCTTCGGGGTACTCCCGATGGCGCTCCTGATCGTGGTGCAGCGCCGCTACCTGGAACCGCTCAGGCGGCTGACGTTCGCCGTTCGGGACAACCGGGTCGACCAGCTGAACGAGATCGCCCGCACCACGCGATCGGTGGAGTTTCACACGATGATCGCGAGTTTCATGGGCCTCGTGGGTGACGCGACCCGACGAAACGGAGAGCTGGAGGCGGCGGTTCGGGCGCGGACGGCGAGGCTGGAAGCGGTGCAGGAGCGAATGGTGCGGCAGGAGAAACTCGCGGCACTGGGGCGCCTTGCCGCCGGCACGGCTCACGAAATCAACAACCCGGCGGGATATATCATCGGCAACATTGAGGTACTGGGGGAGTACGCGACCGTGTTCGCCCGCCGCGCGCATCTCGAGGATCGCGTTCTGCGGGCGATCTCCCACATCCCGGAGAGCTACCACGAACTCCACCAGGCCGCCTCGGCCCTCAGGATCGCCGACGAAGAGAACGACTATCGTCTCATCCTCGAGGATATCGGACGTCTGGTAGCGTCCGTCCGCGACGGGATGGACCGGATTACGCGTGTGGTACGCGGACTCAACGCCTTCGCGCGCCACGAGGGCACGCGACGGCAACCGGTTGACCTGTGTAGCGTGGCGTGCACGGCGCGGGAGATCGTTGCCAACGAGCTCAGGTACGACTATCACGTGGAGTTCTCGATCGACGAGCCGGTCGTGGTTGACGCGGTCCCCGGTCAGCTGGAACAGGTTCTCGTCAACCTGTTGTTGAACGCCCGGGACGCCACACCCACCGGGGGCACGATCGCCGTCGCCGTGACGACCGCCGGAGACGAGGCGGTGGTCACGGTACGGGACACCGGGTGTGGCATTCCCCGGGACCATATTGCCTCGATTTTCGACCCCTTTTACACAACCAAGCCGGAAGGCGCCGGCACGGGGCTCGGTCTCGCGGTCTCCCACGAAATCGTGGTCAACACTGACGGGACGATCGACGTCAGGTCGGAGGAAGGGGGCGGTACCACCTTCATCCTGCGCTTTCCGTTGGCTCAGTCGGTGGAGGAGATCGCAGCGGCGGAGGGCTAAAGAAGGTTGCGACGCTTGAGGTTGCGGTAGATCGTCGATTCCGCGACGCCGAGAATCTGAGCTGCCCTGCGCCGGTTGCCGTCGGTCTGGAGGAGTGCATCGTCAATGGCGGCGTCCTTCGCGTCGCGCAGCCCGAACCCCTCGTCCTGCGGCTGGGTCGGTGCCGAGGCCAGCGCCGGCAGCACCCGCTGGAGTACGTCGTCGGTGATCGTGCTGTCCACGGAAAGCGCGGCGGCACCGGCGATCACGTGCTCCAGTTCCCGTACGTTTCCCGGCCAGTCGTAGGCGGACAGCACCGCCACCGCGTCGTCGCTGAGACGCATGGGACCGCCATCGGCCGAGGTGTGGGTGGACGCGAAATGGTGGGCGATGACGGGGATATCACCGCGGTGGTCCCGGAGTGCGGGGACGCGAACGGTGACCGATGCCAGGCGATAGTACAGGTCCTCCCTGAACGTTCCGGCCTCCACGGCCTCCCGAAGATTCCGGTTGGTGGCGGCGACGATGCGCACGTTCACCGGGACCGGTACGCTGGCTCCCACCGGGCGGACTTCGCGCTCCTGGATCGACCGGAGGAGTCGGGTCTGCAGCGGAAGGGGCAGCTCGCCGACCTCGTCGATCATGAGCGTCCCACCCTCGGCGGCGCGAAACAGTCCCGGCGAGTCGTGATGAGCGCCGGTAAAGGCCCCTTTCACGTGACCGAACAACTCGCTCTCGATCATCGTGGCGGGCAGGGCGCCGCAGTCCACGACCACAAAGGGCTTTGCGGCGCGGGGCCCGGCGCGGTGCAGGCCGCGGGCCACGAGCTCTTTGCCCGTGCCGGACTCACCGGTGATCGTGACGGTAACGTCGGTGCGGGCCAGCTGAACGATCGTGGTTTTGAGCTCCCGCATCGGTGCGGAGAATCCGAGAATACCGGGGACGGCGTCGATCGCCGGATCTCCGGTCTCCCTCAGTGTCCGGTTCTCGAGCTCGAGGTCGTGGACCTTCAGGAACGGCGCCAGGCGCTGTCGTAACTGGATCGGGGAGAACGGCTTCTCGATGAAGTCCGCGGCGCCGAGCTTCATCGCCTCCACCGCATCGCTCACGCCGCCGCGGCCGGTGGCCATGATCACCTCGGGAGGGTTCTCGAGGCTGCGAATTTTGCCCAGCGTGGTGAGACCGTCCTCCTCGGGCATGCGCAGATCGAGGATGACGATATCGACCGACTCCGACGCTGCCACCCGGTGCCCTTCCCGAGGATCGGACACCAGCAGGAGCCGATCCACGTACTTGTGCAGGATCCGGCGGTAGGCTTCGAGCATCTCCGCGTCGTCGTCGATGCACAGCACGGTGGACAGATACTTCACGACAGGAAAACGATACACGGTATGCGGCGTCCTGACAACGAATTGACCTCGGTCAATGTCACGCCGTCCCGGTGGTGCGAGGATGGGGCCGTTCAATCACTGTCACTTCCAAGGAGTATCTATGTCGATGTTTTGCGCACAATGTCAGGAAGCCGCCAGAAACACGGGCTGCACCGTCCGTGGAGTCTGCGGCAAGTCAGAGTCCACCTCGAGCCTGCAGGACGTGCTGGTGTACGCCTGCCGCGGCCTGGCACTGGCCGTGGATATGCTGCACCGGGCGGTGGAACAGGCGGGGCAGTCCAGGGAGGGGCAGTCGCAGGCCGACCCCGACGACACCCTCTACGGCGGCGCATCGCTGTCGGAGATGACCGTTGAGTCCGGTCGCGCCCTGTTCCGGGGACTGTTCACAACGATTACCAACGTCAGCTTTGACGACCAGCGAATCGCGGAGGAGGTGTTCGTGGTGCTCCGACAGAAGGAGCAGGTCGAACGCCAGTTGCGGGCCGTGTGCACCCAGGACCACGAGATGCCGCGGGTGGTGACCTGGAACGCCGGCGACCTCGCGGCGCTGTACGCCGTGGTTCCGGAAGCCTCGGTCCTCGCGGACGGCAACGAGGACACCCGGGCGTTGCGGGAGCTGGCGACCTACGGAATCAAGGGAATCGCGGCGTACGGCGAGCACGCCCTGGCGCTGGGGTACGAGGATGAGTCGATCTACCGCGAGTGTGCCCGCCTCCTCGGTGCAACCGCCACGCTCACCGACGGCGATGAGTTGACCCGGGTGGTGATGGACACCGGAGCCCTTTCCGTCCGGATCATGGAGTTGCTGGACCGCGCCAACACGGAGACATACGGCCACCCGGAGATCACCGAGGTGAACATCGGTGTCCGCAACCGGCCGGGAATCCTGATCTCCGGCCACGATCTTCGGGATATGCATGACCTTCTGGAACAGACCGCCGGGACCGGGGTGGACGTGTACACCCACGGCGAGATGCTGCCGGCGAACTACTACCCGGCGTTCAAGAAGTACGACCACTTCGTGGGGAACTACGGCAACGCGTGGTGGCAGCAGGACCGGGAGTTTGCGGCCTTTAACGGACCGATCGTCATGACCACCAACTGCCTCACCCCGCCCAGAGAGAGCTACCGTGACCGGCTGTTTACCACCGGTGTGGTTGCCTTTCCCGGCGTTCGCCACATCGCCGACCGCACCACCGGCCAGAAGGACTTCAGTGCCGTGATCGAGGCTGCGAAGACGTGCGCACCGCCCGAAGAACTCGAACGCGGGACGATCACCGGCGGGTTCGCCCACGCCCAGGTGACGGCCCTTGCCGACACGGTGGTGGGCGCGGTGAAGTCCGGCGCCATCCGCCGCTTTGTGGTCATGGCCGGCTGCGATGGCCGCCAGCCGGGGCGCAACTACTTCACGGAGATGGCCGAGGCGCTGCCGCAGGATGCGGTGATCCTCACCGCGGGGTGCGCCAAGTACCGCTACAACAAGCTCGACCTCGGCACGATCGGGGGAATCCCGCGGGTCCTGGACGCCGGGCAGTGCAACGACAGCTACTCGCTGGCGGTGATCGCGCTCAAGCTGAAGGAGATCTTCGGCATGGACGACGTCAACGATCTGCCGATCGACTTCGACATCGCCTGGTACGAACAGAAGGCGATCACGGTGCTGCTCGCACTCCTGTCGCTGGGCTTCACCGGCGTCCGCATCGGTCCCACCCTCCCGGCGTTCCTGAGCCCCGGCGTGGCGCGGGTCCTGGTGGACACCTTCAACCTCAAGGTGATCGATACCGTTGAAACGGACGTTGCCGCGATCATGGGCGACTGAGTCCCTCCGCCTCGCCGGCGCCCTGCGGCACCATCCGCAGGGCGCCGACGGCGGCGGCGATCGTGATCGCGGGGATGATGAATATCGCCGGAACCACCGGGACACCGGTCAGCGACATCGCCACCAGCTTGGCCACAAGAGCCGCCATCAGGAGCGTCAGAAACACCAGGTACACCGGCGCCAGAACAAAGCCCGCGGGCTGCCGCCGCCTGAGCAGCCACCCCGCCACCGCGGAAAGCGGCAGCAAGATCGCCAGGTCAAGACCCTGAACCACGAGGGTTGTGTAGTGTTGCACCGCCTCCGGAAACACCGTGCCGTCAAGCAGGGGAGGAACGACCACCCCGAGCCAGAGGAACGCGATCATGCCGGCGTTGGCGATCAGAAACGCCCCCCACCCGCCGGTCGCGCGGTGCCCCACGGCGGAGCGGATCCGGGCCGCCTCCGGTATCAGCCCCCACATGACCAGACCAAAGGCGAAGAAGCTGCAGCCGAGGAGGAGCACGTACACCAGGAAGAGCACGCTGTACATCGCCATGACCAGGTAGAAGAGGTAGGTCACCAGCGTGTACATCAGGACACCGGCCAGCGCCACCCGGGCACCGAGCCGCCCACGGCGCGCCCGACGGAGCGCCAGCAGCAGCGCCGGTACCGCCACGCCGGCGGTGATCACGTCCTGACCGATGCCCTGCACCGCCACATCGGCGGACATGTGCCGGTACACCCCGCGCCCGAACACGGTGACCTCCTGTTCGCGAACGGACTCGTACACCCACGGCCCGGGGCCCGAACGGCTGAGAATACCGGTGAGGGACGCCGCGAGCGCCGCCACGGCGATAACGAGCGTCAGAACGGAAATCGCGCGCTGGAATGTCATGAGTTCTCTCCTTTGGTGCCGGTCGAGGGTGTCGCGGTCGACGTCGTCGCCGTGGGCTGCGTCCCGGCGGGTGCATACTGGGTGTCGAACAGCAGCGGGAAGAGCCTCGCCACCCCGGCGCGGATGCGAGCCACCTCCTCATCGGGGCGGACCGCCAGACGCCCGGCCACGAACGCGGCGAGCTCGCCGTGGAGATAGCCGTGGACCAGCGACACGTCCCGCAGGAATCCCTCGTCACCGGCCGTCCCGCCGGTCCGGCGCGCCATCCACGCCAGGAACGCCTGCTGCGGCACCGCCAGGTACGCCGCAACCTCCGGCGGCGGGTCGCCCTCCAGGGCGTCGATCCAGATCAGGCGGTACCACGCCGGGTGAGCCACCGCAAACCGGACGTACCCGTCGATCAGATCGGTCCCGTCCGGCGCGCCGGCGTCCTCGGTCAGCTCCATGAGACGCCCCAGCGCGGCCCGGACCGTCCACCAGAGGAGTTCGGGGTAGGAGGAGACGTAGTTGTAGAGATTGGTGTGGGCGCACCCCACCTCGCGGGCCACGGCACGGAGGTTGAGGGTCCGTGGCGTGGCGCCGCGGTCGAGCAGCGTCAGCACCGCGTGTTCGAACGTTTCCCGGTTCATTACCAATGGTAATTACCACTGGTAATCTTCGTCTGTCAAGAGGGCCAGGTTTCGACACCGGACCGGGCGTGGTACCCTCGGCACATGCCCAGGGAAACCCAACGACCGACGAATGAATGAACGACGCAGGTGTTGCCGAAGCTAATTAAGAATCGTTACTATTACTAACAACGAAAAGGAGAACCTGTAGAAATGCAATCGTTGAACATGCCGCCAGTCCTGACCGTCTTCGTCTACGCCATGATCACCGCGGTCGCCACGGGGTTGGGGGCGATTCCGTTTTTCATCCGCCGCAATCTGTCGCGGCGCGTACTCGCCCTCGCGAGTGCCTTCGCCGCGGGCATCATGGCGGCAGCAAGCTTCAATCTGATCTACGAAGGCCTCAACTACAGCATGTGGCGCACGATCGCCGGCATCGTCGCCGGCGTGGTGTTCATCTACGTCACGCAGACGCGCCTGGATCACGAGAACGATCTCTCGGTGGGAGAACTCAAGGGAGCAGACGCCAAGAAGGCGCTCATGATCGTTGGGGTGATGACCCTGCACTCCTTCGCCGAGGGCGTCGGCGTCGGTGTGTCGTTCGGCGGTGGCACGGAGTTCGGCGTGTTCATCTCCCTCGCCATCGCCGTGCACAACATTCCGGAGGGGCTCGCGATCTCGCTGGTCCTGGTACCGCGGGGCGTCAGGGTGTGGGCGGCGGCGCTGTGGTCGATCCTCTCCAGCATCCCGCAACCGCTGGTGGCGGTCCCGGCGTTCCTGTTCGTGCAGACGTTTCAGCCGTTCCTCCCGGTCGGTCTCGGTCTGGCCGCCGGCGCCATGATCTGGATGCTTACCTCGGAGCTGATTCCGGACGCCCTGGAGGACGCTCCGAAGGAACACGTGGCTACCGTGACGACGCTGGCGATCGCCGCCATGACCGCGTTCCAGGTGCTGGTGAACTGACGCGGCATGGCGGTCGGGGCAGCGCGGTTCGGCGTCGCGGCGCTGCAGCGCGACGTTACGGCACGGGGATTTCGTACTCCCTGATCTTGTTCAGGAGGGTTCGGCGCGTGATGCCCAGTTCCGTGGCGGTCCGTTCCCGGTGTCCCTCGTTGCGGAGAAGCGCGCGTTCGATCGCCACCCGTTCCAGTTCCGCCAGTGACACCGGCCCCTCCGGCATCGCCGCCGGCGGGACGGTCCGCGGCTCCGTGCCCGACGGGCCGACCACGCCGAGGAACGCGAAATCCCGCGGTCCGAGCTCTCGGCTGTCCGCCAGGAGCACCGCACGTTCGATGATATTCTCGAGCTCCCGGATGTTTCCCGGGAAGCGGTACTGCGTCAGCAGGCGGATCGCGTCCGGAGCGATCCCCGCCACATCGGGGCCGCCGCGACGACGAATTCGATCCAGAAACACCCCGGCGAGTTCGGCGATGTCCTCGGGCCGCTCCCGAAGCGCCGGCAGGTGGAGTTCGATGACGTTGAGACGGTAGTACAGATCCTCGCGGAACACCCCCTCCGCGATCGCCTGCTTCAGGTCGCGATTGGTGGCGGCAACGATGCGCACGTCGATCGGAATGGTGGTGGTGCCGCCGACACGCTGGAGGCGGCGGTCCTGAAGGACCCGCAGCAGCTTCACCTGGAGATGAAGCGGCATCTCACCGATCTCGTCGAGAAAGAGCGTTCCGCCGGCGGCGGTCTCAAACAGTCCGGGCTTCCGCGCGGTCGCACCGGTAAACGCCCCCTTCTCGTATCCGAACAGCTCGCTTTCCAGCAGCTGATCGGGAACCGCACCCAGGTTCACCGGCACGAACGGTCCTCCACTGCGGGGAGATCCCCGGTGGATCGTGCGCGCCAGCACCTCCTTTCCGGTTCCGATCTCGCCGGTGACCAGCACGGTCGAATCAGACGGTGCCACCTTGTGAACGATCGCCATGAGTGCGCGCATACCGGGGTTTCGCGACTCGGTGTGGTCCTCGGCGACCCGCTCACCGGCCGTCTCCGGAGACGGCGTCACCGATCTGCGCAGCCGGTCGTCCTCCACCGCCCGGCGCACGCGCATCTGCAGGTCGTCGGGGTCAAAGGGCTTGGTCACGTAGTCGATCGCGCCGCGTTTCATCGCCGTGACCGCGTCCTGAACGTCTCCGTGGGCGGAGATCACGATCACCGGAATCTGCGGTCCCGACTCCCGCATCCACGCCAGCAGCTCCAGACCATCCATGCCCGGCATACGCAGGTCCAGAACCGCGGCGTCGAACCGCTCCTCTCCCAGGAGGCGCTGGGCCGCCAGTCCATTCTCGGCGGTGGTGGCGTCGATTCCGTCAATACCCAGCAGGTCCGACAGCGTGCGGCGAATGTTCTGTTCGTCGTCGGCGATCAGCACTCTCATCTTTCATCCTCCCCTGCGGCGGCGAGTTCCACGGTCACGGCGGCGCCTCCACCATCGGAGCGGTCGCCGATCCCGATCCGTCCGTCGGCGGCTTCAACGAATGCCCGGGCGGCGGCGAGCCCCACACCGGACCCACCGTCGCGGGTGGTGAAAAACGGATCGAACACCCGTTCCCTCAGGTTCGCGGGCACCCCCGGTCCCCGATCGAGTACCGTGACCACCACGGTGCGGCTGCGCAGCTCAACACGCACCACAACCGCGGAATCGCCCCCCTGGGCCTGCCATGCGTTGGTGCACAGGTTGGTGATCACCGACTCGAATCGGAGCCTGTCCATCCGCACCACCGCATCGGTCCCAACGGCGCAATCCACGTCGATGGCGAACTCCTGCCGCGCGGCGATCGTCTGCACCGCCCGGCACACCGCGATCGGTTCCGGTGTGCCGCGGGGATCACCGAGAAAACTCCGCACGCCCTCGGCCAGCGCCCCCAGCCGGGCCACCTCCTCGTCGATCACCGTCAACGCCTGCTCCGCCCGTCGGGGATCGTGCTCCATGCGCCGCAGCAGCGAGGTCTGCAGCCGGATCGCCGCCAGGGGATTCCTGATCTCATGGGTGATCGTTCGCGCTGCGGCGCCGAGCTGTGCCAGCGCCTGCGTGCGACGGCTGCGGATCTCCGCCCGGCGTACCGTGTTCACCAGCGACACCGTTGCGAGCGAAAAACCGAGGATGGTGGCAAAAAGGCCCACGATCACCGCCACCCGCAGACGTCGCTCACGCAACAGCGGCGTCACGTCGTAGTCCACGAGCCAGTGGATGCGTCCGGACGGCGGCAGAACAGTGCCGGAGCCGGCACCGGCGGTAGCACCGACCGCGCCACCTCCACGGCCGCCACCGCCGCGCCCGAATGCGCCGCGACTCCCGGCGGCGCGCACCAGCCGGAGCATGGACTCCTGCAGGCTCGCCCATTCGCTCCCCTCACCGCCGCCTGGACCGTCCGGGGTTGCCTGCGCCGGCGACGGCAGCGTCGCCGGCGCCGTCCCCACCTGCTGAAGCGCCTCGCCGTCGATACCGTATGCTCCAAATCCCGTCACGCCCACCGGCAGCGTGGCCACATCCACGCCGGTGCCGGCGACAACCCGATCGATCAGCCCGCTCAGGGCCTGGGAGGCGCGGTACTCCATGAGCACACGGTCGTGGGTGGCCCCCTGCCGCAGCAGGAGGACCAGAAGGCTGAGAACGCCGGCGGCGAGCACCGTCAGCGACCCCACCAGGAGGGAGCGGGTCCGTCGCATGGCGCTCATTGTACCGCGAGATCCACGAGTTCCTGTAGCGGCTCCTTGAACGCCGAGAATTCGCGGCCGGTGTCCAGACACCAGGTCCGGACCGTCACTCCGCGTGGACCCATGTCACCGCCGAAGAGGTCCCGGATATCGTTCTCCGCCACTCCCCACATCAGCAGTTCCCCGAACGTGGTGTTTCCCTTTACAAGGGCCTCGTCGGACTCCGCCGGCGTCTCCGGTTCCGTCGGGGAATACGCCTCACCCGC
>CAJWEZ010000057.1 GCA_913030605.1 uncultured Spirochaeta sp. | reverse complement strand
GAGTACCCCGGATCCGGACACCGTCGCCGCCACGCTTGACCGATTGCGGGGAATCCCGGGAGTTACCGGTGCCGTCGCCGAGCGCCGCGGGTTCGGACTGGTGTACTCCGACCGCGGTCGCAGCGGGGTGAGTATTCGTGCGGTGCCGCAGGCGTGGTGGTCCGACGATCCCGCGGTGCGGTCGCTCATCGACGTGGAAGCCGGCGGGTTCGACCTGGACGCGCACGACGCGGTTGTCCTGGGCACCGAGATCGCCCGGCGGCTGGACGTGACCGCCGGCGACGCTGTGCGGATGCTGACCGTTCGTCCCCTCGGGGACGGACGGGTGCTCCCGCGGGTCAGCCACTTTACGGTCGCCGGCGTCGTCAGCACCGGCTACCGTGACCTGGACCGCCTGTGGGCCTTCGTCCCCCTGGAGCGGGGGCGGCGGATTATCGCCGACGAGACCGCCACCGACCTGGTCGGGATCAAGGTCGCGTCGCCCCGGGCGCTTCCGAATCCACTCTTCGATCGTGGCCTGGCTGCGATTGGTCGCCGCCATGAGACGGAGGCGATGCTGAACGCCACCGAACAGGTCGCCGCGAGCTTCGGTGCCGAATGGTTCGTCTACGACTGGTACTCGGCGGAGGAGGGGCGCTACGTGTCGTTTCTCACGAGCCGAAACCTGCTCACCGTGGTCATGGCGATGATCGTCCTTGTGGCGGTGGTGAACATCTCCTCCGCCCTGGTGCTCCTGGTGGTGGAAAAGGAACAGGACATCGCCATTCTTCGGGCGACAGGCGTCGGCTCCCGTCGTATCGCGGCCTCCTTCGTCACCGCGGCGTTTCTCATCGGTCTCGCCGGGGCGATTCTGGGACTCACGACCGGCCTGCTGGCGGCGGTGAACATCAACGCCATCCTGCGAGGCGTGGAGACAACGCTGTCGGTCCTCGCCGGTCGCGACATCGCGATCTTCAACCCCGAGTTCTACCTGGAGACGATTCCCGTTCAGCTCCGCCTGCTTCCCGCGGCGGGGGCGGTGTTCCTGGTGCTGGTGCTCTCGCTGCTGGCGTCGATCATCCCGGCGCGGCGCGCGGCGCGGGTGCCGCCGGACCGGATTCTCCGGCGCCAGACAGCTTGGTCGCGTCGTCGCAACGTGATAGACTGAACCCCACTTATGGGAAACGAGACTCGCACGGTCCGCATCGTTCGCATGATCGGCGGCCGGCGCCGGGAGGTTGAGATCTCCCCGGCACGGGCACGGGAACTGGGCATCGGCACCAACGGTCAGCAACGGCCCACCGTCGCATACCTCATGGACGGTCTTGTCGCCTGGCAGGAGGCCGGCCCCGCAGAGCACGCTCGCTGTCCGCAGTGCGGAACCAGTCATCGCGAGCTGATTCTGCGCCACACCGCCGGATGCGCCCACTGCTATGAGGTGTTTTCCGGCAGTGTGGACCGTCTGCTGGCAGTACCCCGGGGTGGTGCGGTGCACCAGGGGCGGATTCCGCGGCGCCTGCAGCGGTACCGGCGTCTGTTCGTGGAGCGCGAGGATCTGATTTCCCGGTTGAACGTCGCGGTGGAGCACGAGGATTTTGAAACCGCCGCCGATCTCCGTGACCGGATCCGTTCCATGTCCGACGACGACTCCGACAGGGAATAACACCATGCTCACCCACAGTTCGAGTCCGCGGAACGCGCTCTGGTTCCCGTTGCAGGGGCCGGACAGCGACGTCGTCGTGTTCTCCGAGATCTTTCTGGCCCGCAACCTGGCCACGCTGCCGTTTCTTCACCGCATGACCGACGCCCAGCGTCTCGAACTCCGGCGAATGGTGGAGACCGCGTTCCAGGAGCAGGAGGAGACGTACCGCCTCATCGACGCGGAACAGCAGAGCGACGCGCTGCGGGCGTTTCACGCGTTTCGCGGTCACTTCGCCGACACCGGCGCGACGTCCATCGCCGTGGTCGACGACGCCAGCAGCAGTTTCGTACGGTTCGGTGTGCGGGATCACCTGGAGATATCCGCCCGCGCCGGTGGCTTTGACCTCCACGGACCGCGTCAGCGCTGCGAGCACATCGACCAGCTGCTCGAGGACCGCCTGGAGTACGCGGTGTCACTGCAGCTCGGCTACCTTGGCCCCGACCTGCGACGCGTCGGCAGCGGGCTCACCGCCGCGGTGTACCTGCACCTCTCGGCGCTGGAACAGAGCGAGGCGGTCGAAGGTGTGGTGCAGCCCGGGGACGGAGAGTGCACGATCGACCACATCGGCGGCCTGTATCGGATCTCGTACGCCGCTCGCGCCGGGGAACCTGAAGAGGAGACGCTGTCGACGCTTGCAGGGTACGCAAACCGATTAGTACATTATGAGCGTGAGGCGCGGGGCAACCTGCTCAGCCACCACAGCGAGGCTGTGGCCGAGGCCGGACACCGGGCCCTCGGGACGTTGCTGCATGCGCGTCGGCTCGCTGCCTCCGAGTCTGCGGAGCTGATCAACGTGCTCCGTTTTGCCGTTGCGGCGGGACTGGTTGACGAGGTGTCGCTGCCGCTCGCAACGGAGCTGATGATGAAAAGTCACGACAGCCAGGTGGCTGTCCTGACGGACGATGATTCCTCGGCGTTGGATATTCGCCGTGCCCGGTTAATGAAAGACGTGTACCGGAGCCGGGCCGGAACGGGAGTGTGAGGATGTTCAAAGGACTGACCCAACGCGCGCAGCGGGTGCTGCAGATTCTGGCACAGGACGAAGCGAAGCGGTTCCATTCCGATCAGCTGCTGCCGGAGCACATCATGCTTGCCCTCCTCAAGGAGGGTGGCGGACTGGGATACAAGGCCCTCGAAAAACTGATGATCGATCCCGCCAAGATGCAGATCGAGCTCGAAAATACGATTCCCAAGAAGCGCGGCGGCTTCACCCTGGGGGACGTACCCCCGTCACCGCGGGGTCGGAAGGTGCTTGAGGACTCGGCGGAAGAAGCGCGCAACCTCGGTCACGAGTACATCGGGACCGAACACCTGCTGCTTGCATGCAGTCGGGAGCAGGACGGCGAGACCGCAAAGTTCCTCAGCGCGAGTAACGTCACCGTGGAGATGCTCCGGGAGGTGATCTCCGAACTCAGTGGAGGCGGCAGCGGCAGCCAGACCACGGCCAGCGCGGCCTCCGGTGCCGGGAGCCAGCAGCAGGGGCAGGGTGGAAGGCGCAGGATCGCCACCACCCAGTCGGGCAAGAAAACCACCCCCACGCTGGACGAGTTCTCCCGCGACCTCACCGCCATGGCGCGGGAGGACAAGCTGGACCCCGTCGTGGGCCGCGGGCGTGAAATCGAGCGCGTGATCCAGATTCTGGCACGGCGCACCAAGAACAACCCCGTTCTCATCGGTGAGCCCGGTGTGGGCAAGACCGCGATCGTGGAGGGGCTGGCGCAGAAGATCGTCGACGGCACGGCGCCGGAGGTACTGATCGGCAAGCGCGTGCTGACCCTGGATCTGGCGGGGCTGATCGCCGGCACCAAGTACCGCGGTGAGTTCGAGGAGCGCCTGAAGCGCGTGATGAAGGAAATCACCACCAGCGGGAACATCGTGCTGTTCATCGACGAGTTGCACACGATCATCGGCGCCGGCGGTGCCGAGGGAGCGATCGACGCGAGCAATATGCTCAAGCCGGCGCTCTCCCGCGGAGAGATTCAGTGCATTGGCGCCACCACGCTCAACGAGTACAAGAAGTACATCGAAAAGGACGCGGCGCTGGAACGGCGCTTTCAGACGATCATCGTGGATGAGCCCACCGTGGATGACACGATCGAGATTCTCAAGGGCATCAAGGGACGCTACGAAGAGCACCACCACGTCTCGTACACCCCCGGAGCCCTCGAGGTTGCGGCGGTCATGTCGCGGCGTTACGTCGCCGACCGGTTCCTGCCGGACAAGGCGATCGACCTCATCGACGAGGCCGGCAGCCGCAAGCGCATCAACAACAGCGTCCGCCCGACGGAAATCGCCGAGCTGGAGCAGGAAATCGAGCGGCTGAACGCGGAAAAGCTCGCCCTGGTGAACAGCCAGAACTACGAGCGCGCCGCGGCGGTTCGCGACGAGGTCCGCCAGCTCAAGGAGCGTGTGGAGGACCTTCGCAGCCAGTGGAAAGTGACACTCCGCAGCGAGGAGGCGATCGTCGACGCCGAGGACGTCAACTACGTGCTCAGTGAGATCACCGGTATTCCGCTCGTACGCCTGGCGCAGACGGAGAGCGAGAAGCTCCTCAACATCGAGGACGAACTCCACCGCCGCGTGATCGGCCAGAACGACGCGATCCAGGCGATCGCCAGCTCGATCCGTCGCAGTCGGACCGGCCTCAGCGCGCCGGAACGCCCCATGGGCTCGTTCATTTTCCTCGGCCCCACCGGTGTCGGGAAGAGTCTGCTGGCGAAGACGCTGGCGGAGTTCCTCTTCGGAAGCGATGAGGCGTTGATTCGCATCGACATGTCGGACTACATGGAGAAACACAACGTCTCTCGGCTGGTGGGAGCGCCCCCGGGCTACGTCGGCTACGACGAAGGTGGAGTCCTCACCGAGAAAATCCGGCGCAAACCGTACTCGGTGGTGTTGCTGGATGAGATCGAGAAGGCGCACCCGGACGTGTTCAACATTCTGCTGCAGATCCTCGAGGAGGGTGAGCTGCAGGACAACCTGGGACACAAGGTGAACTTCCGCAACACGGTGCTCATCATGACCTCCAACGCCGGCGCCCGTGAGATCACGCGCGATTCCGCCGTCGGGTTCCGGTCCGAGGAAGGGCTGATGAACTACAACGAGATCCGCTCCTCGGCGATGAACGAACTGCGCCGCCTCTTCCGGCCCGAGTTCATCAACCGTGTCGACGAGATCGTCGTGTTTCACAGCCTTACCGACCGCCAGGTCCGGAACATTCTGGACATCCTGCTGGCGGAGGTACAGACGCGGCTCGCGGAGCGCGAGATGATTCTCGAGGTCAACCGTCCCGCCCGGGATCTGCTGATCGAGAAGGGCTACGACGTGAAGTACGGTGCACGGCCGCTGCGGCGGACGATCCAGCGGGAGATCGAGGATCCCCTGGCGATGGAGATCCTCCGTGGTCGTTTCGGACAGGGCTCACACATCGTGGTCGGTGTCCGCAAGGGCGAGATTACCTTTCGCGAAAAGAAGAAGCCACGGCAGGTGGGGGCCGGGTCCACCGCCGCCGGTGGCGAGACGCGACAGCTTCCGGCCGGTGAGAACACCGGGGGTGGTTCCAGTGACGCCGGCGGCGCCGACTCCGGCGACGGTGGCGACTTTCGCCTCGGTGACGACCGCTGACCCACCGTGAACGATAGACTCACGATCCGCCCGGTCCGGGAGGCGCGCAGCCGCCTCGGCCGGGCGTTTTTTTCGTTTCCCTTCGGCCTGTACCGCGACAATCCCAACTGGGTGCCGCCGTTTGCCCGCGGCGTCCGGCGTATTCTCGAGCAGCGGCATCCCTTCTTCGAACACTCCCGCGGTGAGGCGTTCGTGGTGACCGAGGGTGCGCTGGTTGTCGGTCGCTTCCTGATGCTGGAACCGGTGCTGTACAACAGCCACGCCGGTCGACGCGACGTGCGTATCGGCATGCCGGAGGCGATCGATCGCGACGACGTCTGGGATGCGATCGTCGCCCACGCCCGGGCGTGGGCCACCCGACGCGGGGCGGAGCGGCTCATCGGACCGCAGCTCTTTTCCCCCATGGACGGCGCCGGTGTCCTGGTGGAGGGATTCGACCGGCGGGCGTCGATGACGATGATGCCGTACCACCACCCCTACGTCCATCGTCGTTTCGAGGCGGCGGGATTCACGAAGTACAAGGATTTCGTATCGGCGATTCTCACGTCGGAGGGCTACCAGGTGCCCGACAAGGTGCTGCGGGTGGCGCGTATCGCCGCCGGCCGGTCGGGGCTCTCGCTGGATCGTCCCCGCACACGCCGACAGCTGCGGTCACTGGGCTCCGAGGTGGGGGCGCTGTACAACCGCGCCTGGGGCGATCACGAGGAGTTTCGACCCCTGACGGCGAGCGAGCTCGCCTCGATCGTCGATGATCTTGTCGCCGTCGCCGATCCCGAGCTGATCACGGTACTTCGCGGGCCGCGCGGCGATCTCGCCGGCTTCGTCCTCCCGTTTCCCGACCTGAGTCCCGCGCTGCAGCGTGGTCGCGGTTATCTGGGGCTGCGTACCCTGCTCGACGTTCGCAGGGAACGGCGACGGGCGACGCACTGCATCGTGAACGGGCTGGGGATCCTTCCGGAGTACCGCAATCGCGGTGGCACGGCCCTGATGTACGCGGATCTCGCCGAACGGCTGCAGGGGCGAGGTATCCGGACCGCGGAGATGACGCAGATCGCCGAGACGACCGACCTGATGCTGAGCGATCTGGAGACGATGGGCGGAGAGGTGTACAAGCGCCACCGCGTCTACGAGACGTCGGCGTAGCGCGTCACGCGGGCCCGGAAACGACGCGGTTGCGACCGGCTTGTTTGGCGCGGTACAGCCGCGCATCGGCTGCGGCGAGCAGTTCCCCGGCGTCACCGATATCGCCTCCGAGGGTGGCGGTTCCGAAACTCGCCGTTACGCGATACTGTCGGCCGCCGGATTCGAACTCCGTGTCCATGACGCGGTGCCTGATGCGCTCGGCGAGCTCGGCGGCCTCGCATCCGCTGGTTTCCGGCAGGAGCGCCACAAACTCCTCGCCGCCGTAGCGGCAGAAGAAATCGCTTGAGCGGATGACCTCCTGGGCGACCGCCGAAAGCGCCCGCAGGACACGGTCGCCCTCCGGGTGTCCCCATTCGTCGTTGATCTCCTTGAAATGGTCGAGATCCATGATTGCGACGCTGAGGCTGCGATCGTAGCGGCGGTGGCGGTCGACCTCCTCTTCCAGACGCTGGTCCAGGAAGCGGCGATTGTACGCCCCGGTGAGGGCGTCCACCCGGTTCAGGAGACGCAAGCGGCGCTCCAGCAGGACGCTGTCGGTCACGTCCTGCACCGTGATCGCCACCAGCTCCACCTCGTCCTCGTCGTTGCGCACCGGCGTCATCGAGCAGCTCTGTTGCATCATCTCCATGTCACCGCCGGCGTCGCCGATCTGGCCGGCGTGGAGCGGGAACGGAAACAGGTAGTGGTGGAGCTTCTGCGAAAGGTAGACCACGTTGCCGAAGGTGAACACCGTGCGGCAGGAGCGCAGGAAACTCGGGCGGTTGAGATCCGGATAGTGATGGAAGAGGCTCGTGCCCTCCACATCCTGGGCGGAGAGGCCGCTGTAGACCTCCATCCAGCGGTTCCATCGAACCACGTTGAATGTCCGGTTGACCATTACGATGCCCAGGGGAAGCACGTCGAGGACCGACCAGTCGTTCATTCGTAGGTGCTCCAGAACTCCGCCAGTGCGCGTCTGAGTTCCGGCGCCGCCGACTGTCGATTGATCAGGTACATGCGCCCCGTGACCTGCCGATCCTCGAAACTGAACTCCGCCTTGAGGGTGATAGCGAAATCATCGGAGGAGAACCGTCCGCGAATCAGAAGATCGCCGAAGGCGTGGCCGCCGGTGGCGCGGGGTGGCAGGTAGTTGATTCTGCGATCGAGGAGCTCGAACAGGCGGCCCACCGTGGCGCCGATCAGGACGTTCCCGATCTCCACGAGCACCTCACGCTCCAGTTCCAGTCGGATATCGGAGGCGAAGAGGTCCTCCTCCTCCGGCTGAAAGAACGAAAGCAGCTCCTTCTCGGCGCCGTGAGGAAACAGGAGCAGCGCCATGCCGTCCGTCTCACCGCGGAACTGCTGCTCCACCACGCTGGTGTCCGTGAACTCGGGAACGTCCGCCGCCAGAAGGCTCTGCAGGTCACCGACCGGGACGATCGATACCTCCGGCGCGGTGAGCCGGACAAATACATCAACCACCTCCGCCAGTTCCGCCGCCGCGGTGCCGAAGGCCATATTCATGATCTCCTGCAGCGTGTCCAGCTCGAGGTCGGTGAACAGCGTATGGGCCACTACTCCAGCCCCCCGGGGAGCACCGCGTTCAGCGCCTCCCGGACCGACTCTTTCCGTGGTGGCTTCTTGAGCACGTACGCTACCCCGGCGGCCTCGATGCGTTCCATCGTTCTGCGTTGTACGTCGGCGGTGAGCACAACGATCGTGGCGTGCGGATCGCGGTCCCTGATTGCGGCAACCGCGTCAAACCCGTCCATGACCGGCATCGTCAGGTCCATGAAGACCAGGTCCGGACGAACCTCGAAATACCGGTCCACTCCGTCGCGGCCGTTTTCCGCTTCCAGAATCTCCACGTGATCCGCCGGGATGCAGCTTCGCAGGAAGAAGCGGGCGGAACGAGAATCATCGACTATCAGGACTTTCTTCACGCCCCCGAGTGTACCCCGGTTGAATACCGAATTTCAAACCGCGATCCCGGCGCGGATCAGAAGCCGACCAGGTTGCGTTTGATGAGGTTTCGCCCCAGGTTGACGGCTTCGTTCTCCGCTTCCACACGGAGGACGTACGTGATCCCGTCCTCCGCGTAAAACGTGCCGGTGCGGACTCCTGACGGTGTGGTCCGTTTGATTTCCACGTTCACGGCAAATCGCCCGTCGGCGGTGAGAGTTCCCCGTCCCGTGAGCGTGTACTCTCCATGATGAATGGTCATCGTTCGAAGATAGTCGACACGTGCAACTCATCGCAACTCGGCCACCGAGCGCAACGGGGGAGGCTGGGGAAGCTCCGTGTCAGCGATGCGGACAGCCGGGCCAGCAGCACGGTCGGCGCTTTCCTTCGGCGAGTTCTGTCCGGACCCGTTGAACGTGGTTCGCGCGGGTGCTCTCCTTCTTGACCGATATCGTCCAGCAGATCCACTCATTCCGCGCCAGCGGGGTGAGACCGTTCCACGTGTCCAGGATCGTCTGATCGGCGGTGAGTGCCTCCCGAAGATCGTCCGGCACGTCGTGAACGACGCCGGTCGCCACGTGCGGGATTTGTGAGTTCATCGGTCATGATTGTGCCGATTGGCGCGGCCTTTGGGAAGATGGGACCGTTGGTTCTCGCGAAGTGGAGCGCGATCACCCCGTCGGCTGACAATGTGTATCTTGTAGATACGTTTCAGGGAGGTGGCTGTGCTGTCTGTGTTTTCGTTTCGCGGTACGGGAACCGCGATGATCGTGCTTCTGGGGGCGTTTGTGGTGTTCCATGTTCTGGTGCTGGCGCGGGTTGTTCCCCACGGAATCGTCTGGGGAGGTCGCATCGACGACCGCGGGCGACTGATGCGTATGGAAGCGGTTTCCATCGCCATGCTGCTGGCGTCCGGTGTGCTCGTGGTCTGGCATCTGCAGACCGGCGGGGCAGGGGGGCCGGGGCTGTTTTCGTCCGTCGGGATGTGGGTGCTTGTCGCGCTCTTTGCGCTGAATACGGTCGGTAACATCGTTGCCCGGACACCACTGGAGCGGTTCGCGTTCACGCCCGTCACCCTCCTGCTGGCGGTGATGGCGATGCGGCTGGCGCTGGAGCGCACACTGGCGGGCGGATGAGGTCGGCGGGCGGATGAGGTCGGTGTGCGGCGCGTGGCACCGGCGCCTGCGCATGGGGACGCGACCGGGAAGCATGCTATGCTTCACAACACGTGGCGACGGCGATCCTGAAGACCAAAATCACCCTCCCTCCCATGCAGTCCCGGCTCCTGATCCGCCGACGCCTCTCCGCTCTGGTCGATGCCGTCCCTGCGCCGCGACTCGTTCTCATTTCCGCCGCTGCCGGCTTCGGAAAGACCACGTGTGCCAGACAGTTGGCCGCTGATTTCGCAGGTTGCGTCTCGTGGCTGGCACTCGACCCCGAGGACGACGATGCGCTCAGGTTCTTCTCCTATTTCCTGGCCGGCCTTCGCCGCGCGGTCGGTGAGCTCTCCGAGCGAACGGTGAAGGCCCTCGAGTCGAGCAGCGCCCCGTCGATTCGCTCGGCGGTCACGCTCCTGATAAACGAGCTGTCGGAACTCGATGTACCCGTCTGCGCCGTGGTGGACGATTTTCACCTCATCTCGAGCGAGTCCGTGCATCGGGAACTCGAGTTTCTGATCACCCATGCACCGGCTGGCTTTCGACTTGTCCTCGCGACCCGGAACGACCCGCAGTTCAACCTCTCCCGGCTCAGGGCACGGGGCGAGATCGTGGAAATCGGGTCACGGGAACTTCGACTCACGCCGGAGGAGACCGCGGCGTTTCTATCGAACCGATCGACGCTGAACCTCGATGAGTCGCACCTCCGGCTCATCGAAGAACGTACCGAGGGGTGGATCGCAGGCGTGCAGATGGCAGCGCTGTCGATGACCGGCCGCGAGGGTCCCGGGACGTTTTTCCGGTCTTTCGGCGGGCGCCATCGCCACATCGTCGACTATCTGACCGCGGAAGTGCTGGCGGCGCAACCGGATGCCGTGCAGCGTTTCCTCATCCGGAGTTCCATCCTCTCCCGCCTTTCGGGTGGCCTGTGTGATGCCCTCTGCACGGTCCCCGAACTGCCGGGTCAGGAGACCCTGGAGTACCTGGAACGGGCGAATCTCTTCGTGACCGCTCTGGACGAACGTCGTCGCTGGTTTCGACTCCATCCGCTCTTGAGAGAGTTGTTGCGGGACCGACTCGAGGGAGACGCACGGGTGCTGCACCGCCGGGCGGCCACCTGGCTCATCTCCGAGGGGCTGTACGATGACGCGCTTCTTCACGCCGTTCATGGTGAGGATGGGCTGCTCCTTGAGAAAGCCGTCGACGGAGGGGGCACGCCCCTCTATGCCCGCGGCGCCACCGCGTCGGTGCTGGCGGCCCTGGAGGCGGTGCCGGCAGGAACCTGCGATGGTGAGCCGATGTTGTGGGTTCACCGGGCGTGGGCGACCTGGACGGCGTATCGGAGCGACGACGTTCCGTATCTGCTCGACGCGGCGGAGAGAGCCCTGACACCGCGGGGCGGGAACGCGAGGGTCGCCGCGCATCTCTTCGCCCTGAAGGCGAACCTGGCGGCCAACCACAACGAGGCCGACACGGTGGCGGAGTGTGCGTCCCGGGCCATTACGGCGTTGACCGAGGACGATGCCTACGCCCGCTCCGCCGCCTACAGGGCGCGGGCCTTCGCCTGTCAGCTCCGGAACGATCGCCGAGACGCGATACGGGACTACCGTCGGGCGATCGCCCTGTGCGAGGCCTCGGGTATTGCTCACCTCCAGATCATCGCCGTCACCGGCCTCGGTTTGGTGTATGAGGCCGACCTCTTCCTGGAGGACGCCGAAACGTGCTACCGCGAGGTGCTCCGGCTCTCCGGAGACCCGGAACAGCCGGTCACCTGTGAGGCGCACGCGGGGTTGGGGCGAATTGCGTACGCCCGGAACGATCTACAGGAGGCGGAGGCGCGACTCTCACACGGACGAACGCTCGCGCGCAAGATACAGGGGATAGACAGCCACGTATCCGCGGCCATTGAGCTCTGTCGGGTGCATCAGGCCGCCGGAAACCGGGCCAAGCTCCAGCGTACGCTCGCCGAGGTCAGGCGGGAGCTTCGCAGCGAGGGATACGATCGTCAGCGCGGCGCCCTGCGCCTGTTTGAGGCGCGGGCCGCGCTGGCCGCCGGGGACACGGGCGTGGCGGCGGAGCTCCTCGACGACGATCACGTTCGTTCCGTCCCCGGCGCCGCTCCATTCGCCAGGGCGCGGCTGAGAATCGCGAGGGGTGAGTACGTCGAGTGTCTTCGAGACCTCGACGATATTCGGACAGCGGCGGAAACACGAGAACCGCGGGACGTGGCCCTGACGGCCCGGATTCTCGAAAGCATCGCGCGAGCCGCGATCGGGGAGAACGGAGTGGCCCGGGAGATCCTTGCCGAGGTCTGGGCCGAACTCAAACCGCAGGGTGCGGTTCGGCCCATCCTCGATGAGGGGGATACGGCTCGGGCGCTCCTCCGGGCGATCGACCCTGACCTGGCTGTGTTCTCGGGATCCGACGTCGGCGGCGGGAAGAGCGGAGTCGAAGAACTGAACCCGCCGTCGCTCAGTCGTCGTGAACGGGAGGTGCTTCGTCTCGTCGCGGAGGGCCTTTCGAACGAGGAGATCGCCGGCCGGCTCTTTGTCTCTCTCAGCACGATCAAGGGACACAACAGCCGGATCTTCGAAAAACTCGGCGTGCGTCGACGAACCGAAGCGGTCGCAGAAGCGCGCCGACTGCGGCTTCTCTGATTTTTCCTGCCAAAACAGTACCAAAAACGGTACCAAAGTCTCTACGGCGCCGCTCGCCGCCCCGCGTATCCTCGATCCCGAGGAGGAAACGTGATGAAGCCTGAGGAAACCACGATGATGGCCGCCGTCGGCGCGGACCGCTACGGCGGACCGGAACGTCTGCGGGTATTCGAATCGACGCCCGTGCCCCCCGGGGAGGGGCAGGTCCAGATCCAGGTCGCCGCGGTATCCCTGAACCGCTCCGACCTGCTCGTTCTGCGGGGCGAACCGTTCTTCATGCTGCTTGGAAACGGTCTGACGCGGCCCCGGCGCGGGGTGCCGGGATCGGACGTGGCCGGCCGCGTTGTGGAGGTCGGCGCCGGTGTAGACCGTTTTGCCCTCGGCGATCCGGTTGTGGTCGATCTCTCGCAGCACGGGCGCGGCGGACTCGCGCAGCGTGTCACGGTGGACGCGTCGCTCGCAGTGCCCGTGCCGGAGGGCGTCCCCCTCGAGGCGGCCGCAGCGCTCCCAACCGCCGGAGTCACGGCGTTGCAGGCGCTCCGGGCCGTCGCCGGCATTCAGGCAGGCGAGCGCGTCCTTGTCGACGGCGCCTCCGGAGGGGTCGGGGGCTTTGCCATTCAGATCGCCCGGGCGCTCGGGGGGCGGGTGACCGCCGTTGTTAGCCGGGGAAAAACCGCAGCGGCGCGGACGCTCGGGGCGGACACCGTGGTCGACTATACCGAGATTGATCCGACCGCGCCGGGGAATGACGCCTACGATGTGGTATACGCGGTCAACGGCCACCGGAGCCTCTCGGACTACCTCCGGATCCTCGCCCCGGAGGGGCGGTTCGTCATGACCGGGGGAAGCGGGGGACTCATGCTTCAGACCATTCTCGCCGGGAAGCGCTGCCGCTTTCTCACGATGAATCCGAGTCCCGACGACCTGTCAGTGCTTCTGGAGTATCTCGCTTCGGGAGCGATCACGCCGAACATCACCGCCCGATACCCGTTGCGTCGTGCCGGGGAGGCCCTGTCGATGCTGGACCGCGGTCATGCGGCGGGCAAGATTATCATTTCAGTGGAAGAAGGAGAGACCGTATGAGTACCGCATTGCGCGCAGACACTGTAAGAGCCACCGCTCACCGGGCGGGGTGGTTCTATCTGGCGATCTTCGTATCCGGGATCGTCGCCGAGTTTTTCGTCCGGACATCGCTGTTCGTTCCCGGCGATGCCGCAGCGACCGCGATGAACATAGCCGCCGCGCCGCGGGCTCTCCGCTGGGGAATCGTTGCCGACCTCGTAATGATCGCCAGCGATATCGTGGTGGCACTCCTCTTCTACGAGCTGCTCAAAGAGGTTCATCGGCTGCTTGCGGTCGCCGCCGCCGCCTTTCGATTCGCTCAGGCGATCGTTCTCGCGGCCAACCTCCTCAATCTCTACATCGTTGTCGGGCTGCTCGGCGGCAGCGGGTATGTGTCGGTGATTCCGACCGATCAGGTGAACAGCCTCGCGCTGTTCTTTGCCGACCTGCACGGAACCGGATACGCGCTGGCGCTCCTCTTTTTCGCCGTGAGCATCGGGATCGTCGGCGTCCTCGTGATTCGTTCGCCCCGATTTCCCGGGATTCTCGGGATCATGCTTGTTGTGGCGGCGGTGGCATACGCATCCGACACCCTTGCGAGGACGCTGCTCGTCTCCTACGACCAGGTGTCGCACATATTCGATACCGTGGTCTTCCTTCCCGCGTTTGTCGCGGAGCTGGCGATGGTCCTCTATCTGATCGTCCGTGGCGCCCGCCCTGTCGCCGATGCCGCATCGATGGAGCCGTAGAAGCCGATGTTTCGATCGAGGCGGAGAGGACTGTTGATTCCCCAATCCGAGCACGCGCGAATCGCGGGTCATATCGCGCACAGCTGGGGGAACCCGGAGTTCCCCCTCCCGGAGATCGATCGGGAACGACTCGCGCTTGGGGTCGTTCTCCACGACCGTGGATATCCACCCATGGATGTACTGCCCCTCGGGGAGGTCGAAGAACGCCTGTGGCTCGAAACGCGGGCACGGGGCGTCGCGACGCGCCATCCCGACCCGGTTGTTGACCTGGTGGTACTGGCCCACATCCGGCGCCTCGTCTCCGGACGGCTGGGTGTCGAGTCCGTCGCGCTCCTGGACCGGATCGAACGAAGAATCGCTGAGCGTCTCGATGAATGCGACATGTCGGAGCAGACGCTGGATGACATCGATACGATCACCCGGATCAGCGACATGATCGCCCTGTGGCTGAGTTTCGAGGCCGACGGGTTCGCCGAGTTCTCCGTGTACGCCGGTTGGTCCGGCGGCCGTCGGTCGGTCGATGTCGTGGTGCGGGGCGATGGAGATGTGGGAATGACCCCGTGGCCGCTGAACGTGCCGGTGCTCACCGGGTGCGCCATCGCCTACGCAGCCACCGGCGATGGCGCATATGGTGACGCAGCTCTTCTCTCGTATCACGTGCATCCCGCTTGAGGGATACCGTGGAACGGTCACAACTCCCCGTGATCAAGGAAGCTGTAGAACCCCGCCGGCGAGAAGATGATGTGGTCGAGCAGACGAATTCCCAGAATGTCTCCGGCCTCGACCAGCGTGCGCGTCACGAGGCGGTCGTCTCCGGAGGGTTCCACGTTGCCGGAGGGGTGGTTATGCGCGCAGATAATCGCCGTTGCGCGGTCGGTGAGCGCATCGGCGAACACCTCCCGGGGATGAACGAGCGTTCGGTTCACCAGGCCCACCGACACCACCCGCACGGAGTTCACCTCGTGGGCGCCGTTCAGGGAGAGGGTGATAAAGTGTTCCTGCCGCCGGTCGGCGTAGTGCTGCAGGAGCGGTACGGCGTCTGCGGGCTGCCGGACGCGATAGTTGCGCGGCGCAACGATGCGGCGGCCGAGCTCCAGTACCGCCGCGAGCTGCGTCGCCTTCGCCGGCCCCATCCCGGCGATACGCATGAGCGCCTCGGGTGAACTGGCGAATCCGTCGGCGTCCAGCACGTCCAGGACGCGCCCGGCGAGGGTGAAGACGTCGCAGGCGGCGCTCCCGCTGCCGAGGACCACCGCCAGGAGGTCTCGATCACTGAGCGTATCGGCGCCGGCGCGAAGGATGCGCTCCCGCGGCCGTGGGTCATCATGCCCGGTCCCGGGCATCGTATGGCGTTCGGTGACGATCACGTTTCCATACACGTCCCGCGGGACGATCCCGCTTTTTCGGGAGACGGAGTTTTGCTATATTTGTGTGCATGGGAGAAATCAAATCCGCTCTGGAGCTCGCTCTGGAGCGCACGAAGGACGTGAAGAGCGATCCGGAGTCACTGCGTCGTCACGAGACCGAAACGGAGGGCAAGCGACTGTACGCCCGGCTGCGAAACGGTGAGGATGTGGATATCCCCGCCGTGCTCAAACAACAGCCCGCCGACCGGCGTCGCTGGATGCGTCAGGGGCTCTTCGAGGTGGCGATCAACAACCTCACCCTCCCGCAGAGTGAGGCCGACCTGGCCAACCTCGATACCGCCGAGACGGTGATGGCGCACCTTGTCCGCGACCGCGGAACGCTCACCGAACTCATGAAACAGATGCGGCAGTTCTTCTCGCAGTATCTGGACGACCGGTCGCAGCTCACCGAGAGCCTCAAGAAACAGTACGAGCCGCGGCTCAAACAGCGCGAACAGCAGTACGCGCAGCAGTACGGCCGACAGGTGAAGCTGGATCCCATGCAGGATCCGGAGTTTTCCAACGTTCTGCAGAACAACATGGAGCGGCTGGATTCGCAGTACCGCGGTGCGCTGGACGAGGTGTACACGCACCTGAGAACGATGTTCGAACCGTGACGTGAACCTGCCACGGTTCAAGCACGGCACCGTGACGATCCTCTCGGTCGACGGCGGCGGGGTGCGTGGCCTGATCCCCGCCCGCGTCGTTGAGGATGTGGTGCGCCGCGTCGGGTTTCTCCGCTCGCATATGGGCCGGCCGGGGCGTCCGGCGGCTCACGATCTGTTCGATATCTTCGCCGGCACTTCCACCGGCGCTCTCCTGACGCTGGGATTGACGCAGCCGAAACCGCTGACACCCACCGAGGTGGCGGAGGTGTACCGCACCCGCGCCGGCGTCATCTTTCCGGTCAGCCGGTTCGCTTCGGTCCTGGCCATGCGGCAGGTGTTCGCCGAAAAGTACGACTATCGCCCCTTTGAGGGTGTTCTCCGCGATCTGTTCGGGGACGGGAAACTGAGCGAAACGCGCTCCAACGTGCTGGTGGCGGCGTACAACACCGACGACCGCGGCCCCTTCTTCTTCAAGCGCTACCTGCGCTCGGCCACCGAGAACGAGGACTTCTATCTGCGGGATGTGGCCCGCGCCACCACCGCGGCGCCGACCTATTTCACCGCCGCCCAGGTGACCTCCCTTGCGGGACACACCTACAGCCTCGTCGACGGCGGACTGGTGGCCAACAATCCCGCCCTGAGCGCCTACGTGGAGGCGCGAAAGCTGTTCCGTGACGCACGGCGCTACGTGATCGTGTCGCTGGGAACCGGACGGAGCGGTCGTCAGTACCGGCACGAGGTGATCAAAAAGTGGGGCTATCTGGACTGGGTGTCACCGGTACACGGCGTGCCGGTGACCGCGATGATGTGGGACGGCCAGAGCGAGTCGGTTGCCCACGCCCTAAAGAGCCTTCCGCGGGTTGAGTATTTTCGGCTGAACGCCGACCTCGGATCGGTGAGCGAGGAAATGGACGACGCCCGCCCGGACAACATCGAACGGGTGGAGCGCCTCTCCCGCCGGATCATCCGCGACAATCGCGCCGAACTCCACCGGTTGGCGCTGATCCTCGCGCGGCGACGAATACCGCACCACCGGGAGCGGCGCGGGCGCCACCGTCAGCGCCCGGTGCACCACGGCGAGCCTACTCGGCGCCGATAATTCGCAACCACTCGTCGGGCATCGCCGTCACCGGGTAGACGTAGGCGATCTGGCTGGTGTCGAAGCCCACGACCTCGGTGGGCAACCCTACCAGACGGAAGTCGCGGTCAAGAGCCGCGCCACCGGAGCTGCCCTCATTGATCACCGCGTCGGTCTTGATCAGTCGACCGAAGGGCACCGCCTGGAATCCGGCCACGGTGCCGCGCGTAAAGGTCACCGTGGCACGGGACCCGGTGCTGCCGATCCACGGATATCCGACGAAGCGCAGGTCATCGCCGATGTGGAGGGGCGTATCCCGCCTAACGGCGACGTGAGGGAACGCGGCCCGCCGCGGAAGCGACTGGCCGTAACGTCCGGACACGATCCGCAACAGTGCCAGGTCTCGGTCCGGGGCGCTGCGCACCACCTCCGCCTGAAAGTCCTCGGTGGCCGGAAGGGCCGGATCGCGGCTGAAGCCGACGGTGATGTCGGTGGCGGCGTCGCCGGCGTCGTCCACGACGACGTGCCAGTTGGTCAGGATGTACCCGTCGGGACTCACGATCACACCCGAGCCGCCGCCGTAGTCGGTGAGCAGTTCAACGGTGGCCAGGATCGCCCGGTCCAGCGGTGCCTCGGCCGTGGGGATCTCCACCGGGGTGTCCAGGAGCGGTGGGGCCTCGCGGCGATCGTGGACGGTGAGCGTGTAGTCCGTGGGAAAGCTGTCGGAAACCTGATCGAGGACCAGGGCGTAGTAGGTGCCCGGCCGCAGCGACGGCGTACTGTCGCGGTCCACGATCAGCGTCTCTGTGGAACGGATCGACTGCGAGAGGTAGTCGGCGTTGTTCGGAATCGTGGGGATGGTATCGCGACTGAGGAAGAGATCCAGGTCACCCTCGGTGTCGCTCACGTCCAGTCGGAGCGCCAGCGTGCCGGTGGGGACCTCGATCCGGTACAGATCCGCCATCCCGGCGTCCGGTTCCAGCGTGCCGCGCGCCGCCTGCCCCGGGCGCAGCTCTTCACGGACGGAGAGTTCGGCCACGGAAAAGGTGAGCTCGAACGGCACCTCGGTGAGTTCGGCACCGTCTACAACCGGTGGCCGACTGTACTGATAGGCGATCTCCACGTCGTAGAATCCGCTCTCCAGCGCCGGGTCGGTGAGGCGCGTCAGTCGCAGGGATTCGTTGTAGTCCGACAGTTCCGAATAGGTCAGCAGATCGCCGTCGCGGTAGACGGCGATGTCCAGGTCGGCGGGGGAGCGGCTGATATCGATGGACAGCACGAACGCCTCGTCCGGAATCTCCACCCGGTAGGAGAGGCTCCCGGCGTCGGGCCCCACCACCGGCACGGCGCCGGAGATTGGCTGGTTGATCGGCGCCAGGTCGGCACGGGATTTCTTCTCCGCCGCCGCCGGAATGACGATCCACGGAGTCAGGGCGAGAAGGACAACTGCGATCGTTCGTTTCATTGGTACTCTCCGGAAAAGCGCAGCGAGTACAGTCGCTGCATACTCTGTTCGAGGTCGCTGGCACTAACATAGCGCGCTTCGCGGATCGTCTCACGGCCGTCCACAAAGAGGAGTATCCCGGGAATCGTGAAGATCGAATACGCTCCCGCCGCCTCCGGCATCTCGTCGAGGTTTACGTACCACGCCTCGGCCTCCTCCAGCGCGTCCACCATCTGCGAAACCTTGGGTTTGAGGGCGGTGCACACGCCGCAGTCGGGGCGGGAGAAGTAGGCAAGTACAAAGGGGCGGGTCGTGATGATCTGCTTGAGTTCGTCGAGGGACTGTACATCGGTCATTGCGGGGCGAGTATAGCGGTTTGATGACCGGCTGTGCTATACTCCGGCGCCGCAGCACCGCGCAGCGTCTACACGAAGGAAGAACACTATGCCCCTGAACGTCGGAATCGTTGGTCTCCCCAACGTCGGAAAATCCACCATCTTCTCGGCCCTCACGTCGGTGCCGGCAGAAGCGGCCAACTATCCCTTCTGCACGATCGACCCCAACGTGGGCGTGGTCCCGGTCCCCGACGACCGGCTCGACCGGCTGGCGGAGATCATTCCCACCGAAAAAGTGATCCCCACGGTGGTCGAGTTTGTCGATATCGCCGGCTTGGTCCGCGGCGCGAGCAAGGGAGAGGGGCGTGGGAACCAGTTTCTGGCGCATATCCGCGAGACCGGGATCATCGCCCACGTCGTGCGCTGTTTCGACGACCCCGACGTGACCCACGTGGACGGATCCGTGGATCCGATTCGCGATATCGAGACGATCGACATCGAACTCGCCCTGGCGGACCTGGAAACGGTCTCCCGCCGTCGCGAGCGCCTGGAAAAGGAGCTCAAGTCCCACGACAAGAAGATCGCCGCGACCGCCCGGAGCCTGGAGCCGGTCCTCGAGCAGCTCGCCGCGCACCTCGGCGACGGACGGCCGGCTCGGGCGATGGAGCTCAGCGATGACCAGCGCGAGGCGATCCGCGATCTGCACCTCCTTACGATCAAGCCGGTTCTGTACGTCTGCAACGTGGACGAGTCCGGCATGGACGGCAGCTCCGCCCACGAGGCCCGGGTGCGGGAGCACGCCGCCGGCGAGGGTGCCGAGGTGGTACGGATCTGCGGGCAGCTGGAGGCGGAGATCGCCGCCCTGGAGACGGAGGAGGAACGCGCGGCGTTCCTCGAGGACGCCGGACTGGATGAGCCGGGGCTGGCGCACCTGATCCGCAGCGGCTACCGCGGCCTGGGACTGCGGACGTTCTTTACCGCCGGTCCCAAGGAGATCCGGGCGTGGACGTTCCACGAGGGAGCCACGGCGCCGGAGGCCGCGGGCGTTATCCACACCGACTTCCAGAAAGGGTTCATCCGGGCGGAGACCTACCATATCGAGGACCTCTTCACCCACGGGAGCGAACAGAAGGTCCGCGAGGCGGGCCGCCTCCGTCAGGAGGGCAAGGAGTATCGCGTCAAGGACGGCGACGTGATGTTCTTCAAGTTCAACGTGTAGGCGCGTCGTCGGCGTGATCGTTTGACTCGGCGACGGTCGACTCGGCGCGCCCGTCTTCGCCGGTATCATCGCGGTCATCGGCCTCCGCGGCGCCCACCACGCCGCGGGCGTCGTCTTCCTCCACCAGCGCGTTCTTCCCTTCCAGCAGGCTGCGGTAGCGTCGGGCAAACTGGCGCCACACCACGATAAACAGTGCCGCCAGCACCGGCCCCACGAGAAACCCGATCAGGCCAAGCCACGCGATTCCGCCGATCGTCGACAGGAGCGCCAGGGCCGGGTGCAGACCGGAACGGTCCCCGAGCAGTTTGGGTTTCACCACGTTCTGGGTGATCGCAACGCCCACGGCGCCGGCGATGATGATCAGCGTACCGGCCACGGGGCGTCCCGCCACGATCGTCAGGAGCCCCGCAGGGATCAGTACCAGGTTGGTCCCGATCAGCGGAATCATCGACAGAACCATCGTGATGACACCCCAGAGAAAGGGACTCGGCAGGCCGAAGACCAGGAACAGCGCCGTGGCGAGCCCGCCCTCCATGAGCCCGATGATGATCGTGCTGATGAGGGTGGCGCTGGTGGTGTTGAACGTCTCCGCGGCGATCTGGTCCAGTTCGGCGTTGCTCACCGGGATCGTCCCGTACACCCGCCGTACCAGTCGCCTGCCGTCGACGAAGAAGAAGAACAGCAGCAGCAGGATGATCAGGAAGTTGAAGATTGCGGCGGTGATGTTGCCCAGCGATCGCTGCGACAGCCGCAGCAGGTAGTCGCCGGACGTCGACGCGATATCCCGCAGGGCGGAGTTGATCTCCTCAGTGGAAACCTGGGACACCAGCGGCCCCACCACGGGCAGCTCCTGCAGGCTGCTCACCAGTTCCGGTATGCCGATCGTCGCCTGCACGCCGGACCAGTTCTGCCGAATGTTGGTGACCGCCCCGGCGATCTCCGCCGACACCAGGGTGGCGACCATCGCCACGGGCACGGCGACCACCAGAAAAACGAGCACGATCGTCACGGCGGACGCCAGCCGCGGTCGGCCGGTGGCGTCCGCGAGGCGGGCAAACGGCCGGCGAAAGATGTTCGCCAGTACCACCGCCAGGAAAAGGTCCAGCACGAACGGCTGCATGAGCCGGAAGAAGGCGAGGCTGAACACCAGCAGAATCCCGAGGAACACGGCCTCGAGGAACAGTCGTTCGGTACGCGTCATGACGGGTTCAAAATAGCACAGGACATGGTAAAATGGCTGCATGTACCGCTTTGTGCTTCCGCTTCGCTCCAGACGGGAGCTTCAGGATGACTACGATCAGCACGCGGTCGTATTGGAAAAAGCGCTTCACGAACTGCAACGACGAATCCGTCGGACGGTGGAACAGCACGAACTCCGGCCGACGATGAAGTTTCGCATCAAGAGTTTCGACAGTTTCTACGAAAAACTGCTGCGCCGCAGCCGCGACCTCGAGGACGGTGACACCCTGGAGATTACCGACCTGCTCGGAATTCGCGTGGTGTGCCCCTTTGTCGAGGATATCGCCCGCGCCGAGGAGATCCTTCGCGAGGCCTACCCGGTGACGGAGGTCGAACGCAAGGGGTCGGAACTGGCGACGACGGAGTTCGGCTACTCGTCGGTGCACCTGCTGACCGCTCTTCCCGGCGACATCTGCGACAGCTTTCATCTGAACAGCGAGTGGGTCTGTGAGGTGCAGCTCCGTACGATCCTCCAGGACGCCTGGGCGGAGGTAGAGCACGAGCTGGTGTACAAGGCCGAACTCACGCCGCTGGACGGCAAGCTCCGTCGGAAACTCGCGGCGCTCAACGCCAACCTCACCCTTTCGGACATCATTTTTCAGGAGATCCGCGACTACCAGCGGTCGATGCAGCGCAAACTCATGAAGCGCCGCGAGACGTTCTGGTCGCAGCTGAGCGGGGTGGAGTCCTCGGTGGACGCCGCAGACAGCGAGGTCGACGCGATCCACACCGGCAGCGACACGATCGACAGCATGCTGATCAAGGCGCTTCACGCCCACAACCAGAAGGACTACGCCGCCGCGGTGCGCATGTACGCCGACATTCTCGCGTACCAGCCCCAGGACCACGTTGCCGCGGTGATCCACAGTCATCGCGGGATGGCGCGCTTCGCGCTTGGCGACGCCGACGGCGCGGTCGAGGATTTTTCGGCCACGATCCGGCTGTCGCCGCAGACGACGCGGGCGTACTACTACCGCGGCGTGGTGTACCACCAGCAGGGGCGACTGGAAACCGCCCTGGTGGACTTCTCGCGGTGCCTGGAGTTCGACCCCTACCACGTGGATTCCCGCATCGCGCGGGCGCGGGTATACCTGGCGCTGGGAGACGTGGAGGCCGCCGCCGCCGACGGTCAGATGGTGGAGAAGCTCGACCCCGATCACCCGCAGCTTGCCCGGCTCTTCGACGATATCAAACAGACTACGGAGGCACGCACCGATGAAACAGCTGTTCGCAAGTGACAACGCGTCCCCTGCACACCCCGAGATCCTGAAGGCGCTGGCGGCGCTTCCCGCCGATCACGCGATCTCCTATGGCGACGACGCCACAAGCGCCGCCGCCGCCGAGGGCATCGCCGGACTGTTCGGCGTGGACGCCGGGGTGTACTTCGTGTACAACGGCACCGGCGCCAACGTGAGCGCCCTGCGGGCGATGGCGCGGTCGTGGGAGGCGGTGATCTGTGCCGAGATGGCGCATATCAACGAGGACGAGGGCGGGGCGCCGGAGGCGATCGGCGGGTTCAAGCTCCTCGGCGTGCCGCGTCCCGACGGGCGCCTGCGGCCGGAGGATCTGGAGCCGTTTCTCGGACGCCGCGGGTTTGAGCACACCAACCAGCCGGCGGTGGTTTCCCTCACCCAGGCGACGGAGGTCGGGACGATCTACTGGCCCGAGGATCTGCGGCGGCTGGTGGCGGCGGCCCACGACGCGGGCCTCACGGTGCACGTGGACGGGGCCCGTATCGCCAACGCCGCCGCGGCGGTTCTGGAGCGGGCGCGCGCCGCCGGCGACGAGATGACGCCGGCAGCGGCGATGCGGGCGGTGACCGTCGACGCTGGAATCGACGTACTGTCCTTCGGCGCCACCAAAAACGGGCTCCTGTTCGGCGAGGCGGTGGTGTTCTTCAACCGGGATCTGGAATCGCCGTATCGGTTCCTGCGGAAGCAGACCACGCAGCTGCACTCGAAGATGCGCTACATCGGTGGCCAGTTCCTCCGCTACCTCGACGATGATCTGTGGCTGGGGAACGCGCTGGCCGCCAACCGTGGTGCGGCGCGCCTCAGTTCAGCGCTCGCCGAGATCCCCGGGTTCGACGTTGCCGTGCCCACGGAGGCCAACGGGGTGTTCGTAACGCTCACTCCGGCGGCGATCGCCCCGCTGCAGGAGGAGTTCGGGTTCTACATGTGGGATGAGGAACGAAACCTGGCGCGGCTGATGGTGTCGTGGGACACGCGGGAGGATACGATCGACGCCTTTGTCGCGCGGGCGCGGTCACTGACCGGATGACCGCGGGCTGCGCCGGCGCCGGCCGAATTTGCGGTCAGTCGTCGAGCTGGTGTCGGCGCTCCGGGATCTGATGCACTTCCAGCGGCTCCTGCTTCGCCTTCTCGGGCGAAAGAAACAGGCCGCAGAAACACTGGCCGTATTCCTCGATATCCTTGCGCGCGTAGACGCAGGGGCACACGATGTCCCGGTCCGCCTGCCGGTCACCGTCGCCGTCCCGGCACGGACATAGATAGTACCCGTAGCGGTTGGCGTTGGTCGTGAGTCCCTCGGCGATCGTCTCGCGGAATTCGGTGTCCGGGTTGGCGACCCATCCGTTCCGTTCGGCGGCGTTCTGAATGAAGCGCCGCGTCTGTTCGATATTGATGCTGCGCTCGGACATGACCGGCTACTCCAGGTCCAGCGCCCGGGCCCAGACCGATTCAGTGAATCCGGAGTAGGCCCGCTGGTCGTCGACCACGAGAATCGGAAATACCACGATATTGTCAAACCGTTCCGCCAGCTCCCGCTTTACGGATCGTTTGGTTTCCACATCGATCTGATCGAGGTAGGTAAAGCGGAACTGAACGCTCTGCTTCTTCAGATACTCGATCGCGCGGCGGCAAAACGCACACGTCGAGAGGGCGTATACGATCGCATCGTGATCCTGCCGCGAACCCTCGATAACCTTGTAGTTCACCTTGTCAATTGCTCGTTCCACGGTGAACAGTGTAGTCCTTTCCCTCCCCGCCATCAAGGATTCCGGATCAGCTCCTCCAGTACTCCGATCGTCCGGGGGGCGCTGCCCTCGTAGTGATTGTTCACATTGACGGTGACCTCAAAGGACCGGGAGAGCATCTCCTGGACCATGTCCGCGATCGCGGCGAGCTGGTCATCCTTGGGGGCCAGGCGGCGATCCCAGCGGCGCGACGTCTGTTCCTCGATTCCTTTCCGATCGGGTCCCAGCAGGCGGACGATCGCCCGCGGAACGAGGAGGTCGGCGTAGCGCCGGTAGATCTCCGTCACTGGAGGCATGTAGTAGCCCTCGGCGAACACGTGGGCCACCCCGTGCCGTGCCAGCAGCTCGAAGTACGCCGTGGAGAGGTAGTTGGGGTTCCTGGTTTCCACGGCGACAGGCCAGCCGTCGGGAAGCGCGTCGAGAAACGCGTCCAGACGTCCGAGAAACGTCGCGGCGTCGGGCATCTTTTTCCGGTTGAGGTACTCGAACTGCAGCATGATCGCGTCACACTGCCCCTGCAGTGGCCGGATCCGGTCGAGGAACGCAGCGAAGAGTTCCGGCGAGAGGAACTGCGGGTTGGCGACACCGGCGTGTGTTCGCGCGGAGCTGTAGACGTGGGTCAGGGTGACCGAGTTGGGCGCTTTGATCGTGAACCGGAACGTCGGATCAACCGCCGCGGCGTACCCGGCAGCCGTCGCCGGATCCGGGAGCCTGACCGTCTCCGGGCCGAAGAGCGACCAGAACCACTGGTCGATCTCCACCGTCCGGTACCGTTGTGCGTACTCCTCCAGGTAATCCGGAGGTTCCGGAGAGGAGTACACGAGGCCCTCCCAGGACGGGAATTTCCAGCTGCACGTGCCGATTCGGAGCATGTCTTTCAATGTAGGGCCCCGGGCGTCGATTTGACAGCCCACAGGTACGCTGATATAACCGGCAGGCATGAAGGTTGTCATCGTGGGAGCAGGAGCGGTGGGGTTCCAGCTCGCGAAGCAGCTGATCAGCGAGAAAAAAGACGTCGTGCTGATCGAGAAGAACCCCGACACCTCCGCCCGCGTGTCAAACGCCCTGGACTGTATGGTCGTGACGGGGGAGGGAACCAGCCGCGAGATTCTCCGACAGGCAGGAACCGCCACCGCCGACTATTTTGTCGCCGCCACCAACTCCGACGAGGTCAACATGATCGCCTGCGGGATCGTCTCCTCCGAGTTTCCGGTCAAGGCCAAGATCGCCCGTGTCCGCAGTTTCGACTACCACGCCAGCAAGCTTTCCGAGAAGCGCTTCCTGGGTATCGATTTCGTCGTCAACCCGGAGATCGAGGCCGCCCGGGCGATCATGCGGGCGGTCGATTTCGGCGCCGTGAGCGATATCATGGCGTTCGAGCAGTCCAACGTCCAGATCCGAAATATCGTTGTGGAGCGCGACGGTCCCCTCACCGGACGAACACTGGAGGAGCTCTCGCAGGTCCTGCCGGGGTCGTTCCTGGTGGCGGTGGTGATTCGCGAGAACCGCTACCTGATTCCCTCGGGCGATACGCGCGTCCAGGGGGGCGACATCCTCTACGTGGTGGCAAACGAGGGTGATTTCGACGAAATCTTCGACAGCCTCGGCAAGGGGCGCAGCGAGCTCAACCGCGTCATCCTCGTGGGGGGCGGCCGCATCGGTCAACAGGTGGCGGAGTACCTGCAGAGTGGCCCGCCGCAGTCGCTCTTTCGCCGTGTCGCGCGACGCCTGACGGGGCAGGAGACGCGGCAGGTCAAGATCGTGGAGCGCGACTACCAGCGCTGCAAGGAACTGATCGAGCGCTTTCCGAAGGCGCTGGTGATCAATGCCGACATCTCCGACGACGGTGTATTCGAGGAGCAGCACTTTGCCAACGCCGACCTCGTCATCGCCGCCACGGACAACCAGGAGCTGAACATCGTCACGGCGCTCTACGCCAAGAGCCAGGGTATCAAGCGTTCGGTGGTGCTGGTCAATCGCGCCAGCTACGCCCCCATCGCGGCCCAGCTCGGCATCGACGTGCCGGTGAGTCAGAAGAACGCGATCGTCACCACCATCCTGCGCTTCATTCGCAGCGGTGCGGTCCGCAGCGTTCACACGATCAGCGACGGGCGTATCGAAGCGATTGAACTCACCGTCCGCGCCGACAGTCGCGCCGTGGGAAAGGCGATTCGCGACCTGTCGCTGCCGAAGGACACGCTGATCGTGGCGATGGAACGCGACGGCATGAGTCTCGTACCCGGCGGCAACAACGTGATTCGCGGGAACGATCAACTCGTGGTGGTCGCCAAGAAGGAGCACGGCGACCGGGTGCAGGAGATATTCACCCAGTGATCGGCTATCGGACGATCATTCGCTTCGTGGCGGTACTGCTGCTGGTGGTATCGGGCTTCATGCTCACCCCGCTGATCTGGGCGCTGGTGGACGGGGAGACCGGAACGATGCGGGCGTTTCTCCTTCCCGTGGCCGTCCTCGTTCCCGTCGCGACGCTGGTGCTGCGGGTGTCCGGTGCAGACTTCGAGGAGGTGACCACCCGCGACGGCTTTCTGATGGTGAGTCTCGGGTGGTTGTCGGCGAGTCTCTTCGGGGCGATACCCTTCGTGATTTCCGGCGCCATTCCCTCCTACGTTGACGCGCTGTTCGAGACGATGAGCGGGTTCACCACCACCGGAGCCTCGATCCTCACGGAAATCGAGGCGCTGCCCCGGTCGCTGCTGTTCTGGCGCTCACTGACGCACTGGCTCGGCGGCATGGGGATCATCGTGCTCACCGTGGCGATCTTCCCGCTGCTGGGGATCGGCGGTCTTCAGCTGATCAAGGCGGAGGCGCCGGGGCCCCGGGTGGACAAGCTGACGCCCAAGGTCACCGAGACCGCGAAGATTCTGTGGCTGACCTACGTGCTGTTGTCGGTCGCGGAGGTGGTGCTGCTCCTCTTTGGCGGGATGGACCTGTTCGACTCGCTTACCCACACCTTCGGCACGATGGCCACCGGCGGGTTTTCGCCGCGGAACGCAAGCGTCGGTGCCTACAACTCCGCCTACATCGACGTGGTGATCACGCTGTTCATGGTCCTCGCCGGCGTGAACTTCGTGCTCTACCACCGTATGCTCACGCGACGCGTGCACTCAATCGTCCAGGACGGTGAGTTGCGCGCCTACATCGGGATCTTCGTGGTGGCCTCGATCATCGCCGGCGTGGCGCTGGCGGGGGAGTACGGTGGCATTCTCGGCGGTCTGCGCTACGGCTCGTTTCAGGTCGCCAGCATCCTCACGACCACAGGATACGCCACGGCGGACTTTGCCGCGTGGCCGGCGTTCGCCCAGATCGTGCTGTTCATCCTGATGTTCGTGGGGGGCTGTTCCGGTTCCACCGGCGGTGGCATCAAGGTGGTTCGCGTGGTCACCATGATCAAGCAGGGCTGGAACGAGATGCGCTACCTGGTCTATCCGCGCGGTGTTTTCGCAATCCGCCTCAGCGGGGAGCGGCTGCGGAAAGACATCGTGTACGCGATCAGTGGATTCGTGATGCTGTACTTTGTTGTGCTGCTGGCCACGACGGCGGTGGTGGCCGCCGCAGGGAACGATATCCTGACCTCCCTCACCACCGCCCTGGCGACGCTCGGCAACATCGGCCCCGGTTTCGGCGGCGTCGGGCCCACCAGCAACTACGCGTTCTTCCCGGCCTGGATCAAGCTCTACCTGACCCTGGTCATGATGCTCGGCCGTCTTGAAATCTACACCGTCCTCGTGCTGTTTACGAGCCGGTTCTGGCGGCAGCAATGATGGCTGTATACATAATCCTGTTTCAAAAAGCACGGTAGCTCATGACGGTGTCGTGAGATACAGGGACG
>CAJWEZ010000056.1 GCA_913030605.1 uncultured Spirochaeta sp. | reverse complement strand
TTCCGGGATGACGAATACTTCTTCCTTCGCATCCGTCATGCATTCCCCGGAAATCAACGATGAGCCTCTTTTTTGTGGCCTCACAATTGCAGAAGAAAAACCTCGACAACGGATATCCGGTCTACGTTGTTGGCACCAATGCCTTATGATCTGTACACCTTGAAGTGAATGCTTTCGCGCGGGATTCAAATGCCACACCCGACCGGGTATATTCCGTCCGTCCAGTTGTGTTTTATACCTTTTCAGGTATAACATCTGGCTCTCGACCGATAACTACACCCGATCAGGTATAGTTCGCCCGGATTTCTTGTTTCTATAACCGATCGGGTATACACTTCGTCGTGTGAACACAACCAACGTGATCGGGGCGTTTGTCAAAGAACAGCGCAGAGCCGCGGGACTCACGCAGCAGGAGTTTGCCCTCCGCGCCGGGCTGGGATTGCGCTTTGTGCGGGACCTGGAGCAGGGCAAGGAGACGGTGCGCCTGGACAAGGTCAACCAGGCGCTGGCCATGTTCGGTCACCACGCCGTTCCCGCGCCGGTGGATGACCGCCTGTGAACCGCAGTGCCCTCGTCTATTTCAACGATACCCTCGCCGGCGAGCTTCGAGAGACCGATACCGGATACGAGTTCGCCTACCGTTCCGAATGGCTCTCTCACGGGGACGCCCGGCCGGTGAGCCTCACCCTTCCCCTTCAGGCAGAGCCCTACCGCTCGACGACGATGTTTCCGTTCTTTGACGGCCTGATTCCGGAGGGGTGGCTCCTGGCGGTGACCTCAGACACGTGGAAGGTGGACCGCCGCGACCGCATGGGACTGCTCCTGGTGGCGTGCCGGGATCCGATCGGCGCGGTCCATGTCCGGCCGTCGGAGCCCCGGGAGGAGAGCGCCCCATGACCTGTCTCCACTGCGGAAAACCGATTGGAACGGATGACGGCCACCGCGGCTGGCACCGGCGGTGCATTCGGAATTTCTTCGACGTCCGGCAGTTCCCCGAAATCGACCTCACCACGCGGTCCCTCGAGGAGCTTGCACGCCGATCGGTGTCCACCGGCGTCACGGTCGCCGGCGTTCAGCGCAAACTCTCCATTCACCTGTCCCACGTCGACGGCACGGACCGAATGACGCTGGTGGGATATCCCGCCGGGTTCATCCTCAAGCCGCCGTCGCCGGACTACCCGCACCTTCCGGAGATAGAGCACCTGACGATGTCGCTGGCCGACGCGGTTGGTATCACGACGGTTCCGCACGCGCTGGTGGAACTGGCGGACGGAGCGCTCGCCTACATCACCCGGCGCATCGATCGCCGGCCGGAGCCGCCGCACCGCGTACCGATGGAGGATCTCTGTCAGATTTCGGAGCGCCTCACGGAGGACAAATACCGCGGCTCCTACGAACAGATCGCGAAGCACGTGGCCCGCCATTCCGGCCGACCGGGTATCGACCTCTCCGAACTCTTTCTGGTCGTGGTTTTTTCCTTTGTCACCGGAAACGCCGACATGCATCTCAAGAACGTCTCGCTCTACCGTCCCGGCGACGAGTGGATCCTGGCCCCGGCCTACGATCTCTTGTCCACTGTTCTGGTGCTGCCCGACGATCCCGAGGAGACGGCGCTGACCCTCAACGGTAAAAAGAGACGCCTCAACCGCTCGGACTTTGTCGCCTTTGGCGCCACCGCAGGACTCAACCCCAAGGCTATCGACGGGCTGATCCGCTCGATCGTTCGCCGGGAGCCGCACCTGCTGGCGGCGGTCGACGAGGCGATCCTCCCGGGCGACCTCAAACACCGCTTCCGCGAGGTCATCGCGGAACGCACCGCGCTCCTACGGTAGGCGCTCCTGCGGGGGCACAAAAAAACCCCGGGGGCGTCCCCGGGGTTGATGTTTGCGGTGCGGCGGGCGGGCGCCGCCACTCCCGCGACGCGGCCCGCTACCGCTGGTACAGCTTGCGGGCGGTGTAGTGCGTGTGCAGATACTTGTGCGATTTCTCGCCCAGCGGTTTCTCGAGAAACTCCTTGTAGATCGCCTGGATCTGCGGGTTGTCGTGGCTGCAGCGGTACGTCTGGGCCTTGTCGTCCACGTACAGTCCGGCGATCCGCTGCTTCCGGATCTCGTCGGTCGCACCGTGGGGCTGACCGCCGCCGCCGATGCACCCTCCGCGACAAGCCATGATCTCGATGAAGTGCCACGGCGGCTCTTCCCCTGCCGCCTCGGCGGCCTGGATCTTCTCGACGACGCGGCGGGCGTTGGCCATCTGGTGGGCAACGGCGATCCGCACCTCCGTCCCCTGGATATCGATCTTCGCCTCTTTCACGCCTTCGAGACCGCGTACCGGCTCAAACTCGACCTTCGGGAGGTTGTATCCGGTGATGAAGTTGTAGGCGCTCCTGAGGGCTGCCTCCATGACGCCGCCGGTAACGCCGAAAATCGTTCCGGCGCCGGTGTAGATCCCGAGAGTCGGGTCCGCTTCTTCCTCCGGAAGATTGGCGAAGTCGATTCCCGCGCTCTTGATCATCCGCGCTAGTTCGCGGGTGGTGAGTACGACGTCAACGTCCTTGACCCCGGTGGAGTACATGTACTCGTCTCGGGCGATCTCATACTTCTTGGAGGTGCACGGCATGATCGAGACGTGGAAAATCTCCTCGGGCTTCTTGTCCACCTTCTCTGCGTAGTAGCTCTTCACCATCGCCCCCATCATCATCTGCGGGCTCTTGGCGGTGGAGAAGTTGGGGATCAGCTCGGGGTTGTACTTCTCCATGAAGTCAACCCAACTGGGGCAGCAGGTGCTGATCATGGGGAGCTTGCCTTTGCCGTTGGCAAAGCGCTCCACAAACTCCGTCGCCTCTTCCATGATCGTCAGGTCCGCGGCGAAGTTGGTGTCGAATACCACGTCGAACCCGAGGCGGCGCAGGGCGGCGTAGAGCTTGCCCGTCGAGATCTGACCCGGGGCGTAGCCGAAGGCCTCACCAATCGCGACGCGCACCGCCGGCGCTACCTGCACCACGTTGTGCTTCTCGCCGCCGCGCAGGACCCGTACGACCTCGCGCGTCTGGTCCTTCTCGTAGATCGCACCCACCGGGCAGTGGGCGGAACACTGTCCGCACTTGATGCAGGGGCTGTCGTTGAGGGCGATGTCGCCGGCGGGGGCCATGCGGGTTCCGTCACCACGGCCGATGAACTCCAGCGCCCACACGTCCTGCATCTGCTGACAGACGTTGACGCAACGTCCGCACTTTACGCACTTCTCGGGGTCCAGAACGATGGACGGGGTGGACTCGTCCTTTTCGATCTCCGGCACGTTCATCTCGAAGGGGATCTCCCGAATCCCGAAGTCGGCGGCGAGGCGCTGGAGCTCGCAGTTCTGGTTGCGCGGGCAGGTGAGGCACGAGTTGGGGTGCGTTGACAGGATCAGTTCGATCACCGTCTTGCGCACCTGGTGCAGCTCCGGATCGTGGGTGATGATCTTCATCCCCTCGCCCACCGAGGTGGCGCAGGCGCGCATCATCTTGGGGGAGCCTTCCAGCTTCACCACGCAGATGCCGCAGGCGGCCCACGCCGGCAGGTCCGGGTGGTAGCACAGCGCAGGAATCTTGACGTTTGCTTCCTTTGCTGCCTGGAAGATGCTCGTTCCCTCGGGAACGGTGACCTCGATATCGTTGATATAGCAGCTTACGTTCTTCATGACTCTCGTCTCCTCGTTAGCGGCGGACCACCGCGCCGAACTTGCACGCGTTGAAACATTCGCCGCACTTGATGCAGCCGTCCTGGTCGATCTCGTGGGGTTGCTTGCGTTCGCCGCTGATCACATTGACCGGGCAGCGCCGGGCGCACAGCGTACAGCCGATGCACTTGTCCGGCAGGATGAAGTACTGCACCAGGTCCTTGCAGACGCCGGCCGGGCAGGTCTGCTCGTTGATGTGCGCCTCGATCTCCTCGCGGAAGTATTTGATCACGGAGAGCGCCGGGTTGGGCGCCGTCTGGCCGAGTCCACAGAGCGAGGCACGCTGCATCGCCTGGCCGATCTCGGCGATCTGATCCAGGTGTTCCGGTTTGCCCTTACCTTTGGAGATATCTTCCAGGATCGTATGCAGCTTGCGGCCGCCGACGCGGCAGGGGGCGCACTTTCCGCAGGACTCCTCGACGGTGAACTCCAGGTAGAACTTGGCAACGTCGAGCATACAGTCGTCTTCGTCCATGACGATCATGCCGCCGGAGCCCATGATCGACCCCAGTTCCTTCAGGTGTTCGAAATCGATGGGGACGTCGATGTTGTCCGCGGTGATGACACCGCCGGAGGGTCCACCGGTCTGCACCGCCTTGAACGCCTTGCCGTCGGGGATGCCACCGCCGATGTTGTAGATGATGTCGCGGAGCGGGGTGCCCATGGGCACTTCCACCAGACCGGAGTTGCGGATCTTGCCGGTGAGGGCGAAGACCTTGGTGCCGGTGCTGGGGCCGTTTCCGATCTTGGAGAACCAGTCGCCGCCGCGGGTGATGATCACGGGGATGTTGGCCCACGTTTCGACGTTGTTAATGACGGTGGGTTTCTGCCACAGCCCCTTCACCGCCGGGAACGGCGGTCGCGGCCGCGGCATGCCCCGCTCTCCCTCGATGGAGGCGAGCAGCGCGGTCTCCTCACCGCAGACGAAGGCACCGGCGCCCAGGCGGATCTCGATATCGAAGGAGAAGTCGGTTCCGAGGATGTTTTTCCCGAGCAATCCCATCTCGGTAGCATCCTTGATCGCCTTCTCCAGACGCCGGATCGCCAGCGGGTACTCGGCACGGATGTAGATGTAGCCGCGGTCGGCGCCGACGGTGTAGCCGGCGATCGCCATCGCCTCGAGGACGCTGTGGGGATCGCCTTCCAGGACGCTGCGGTCCATGTAGGCGCCGGGGTCACCTTCGTCGGCGTTGCAGACGACGTACTTCTGGTCGCTCTCGACCTGCTTGGTAAAGAGCCACTTCTTGAAGGTGGGGAAACCGGCGCCGCCGCGACCGCGGAGTCCCGCTTTCTCCAGCTCGGCGATCACATCGTCACCGCTCATCTCGGTCAGCGCCTTTTCCAGCGCCAGGTAACCGTCGCGGGCGATGTACTCTTCGATGTTCTCAGGGTTGATGAAGCCGCAGTTGCGCAGCACGACGCGGAACTGCTTCTGGTAGAAGCTGATGTCGTCGATCTTGGCGTGCTGCTTGCTCTCGTCCTCTTTATAGAGGAGGCGCTCCACCGCGCGGCCCTTGACGATGTGCTCGGCCACGAGCTCCGCGGCGTCCTCGGGTTTGACTTCCACGTAGAACGCCTCGTCCGGGAGCACCTTGACGATGGGGCCCTTCTCACAGAACCCGAAACACCCGGTCTTCACGACCTGGACGTCGGCGCGGGCGCCGACCTTGTCGAGTTCGTCGAGGATGTTGCAGTAAATGTCGTCGGCTTTGCTGGATTCGCACCCGGTGCCGCCGCAGATCAGGATGTACTGATTGTACGCCATGTCATTCTCCCCGCTTTCCCTCGTCCACGATGTCCGCCGCCGGACGGTCGAAGATGTGCTCGTTGACGAGTTCTTTGCCCATGATGTGTCGCCGCACGATCGTCCGGGCGATGTCCGCGGTCACCTTGCCGTAGATCACCGCCGGCATGTCCGGGACGCGAACCTCGACGGTGGGTTCGGCGTGCTCCAGCCCCATGCCGCCGACCTGACGCACCGCGACGGTGGTGAGGTCCTGGGCGGACAGCTCGTCGACGAACGCCTTCAGCGTATCCTTGGCGCCGGCGGCGATCCCGCTGGTGCCCATACTGACGATCACGTCAGCGGTCTTGTTGTCCGGGTTGCGCATGTCCATTTCCTGGCGCTTGGCGTCCCGCAGTTTCCGTAGGTCTTTCAGTGTCATCTTTGCCATGTTTCGGCCTCCGTATCGTCCAGACTCTCTTCCTGAGCCGCGATGTATTCGCGCAGCAGCGCCTGCGATCCCACCGTCTCCAGGTCGCCGAGAACCTCCACGAGTTCCCGTCGCGATACCTGGTACCCGGCGGTGTCACGCCGGCGCTGAATCACCATCTCGTAGTCACCGGCGTAGCACAGCGCCTGCTGCAGCACCGTTGGGAGATCCCCCGTCGGCGGCAGGTCCAGGTGCTCCCGCGGCACCACCAGTTCGACCGTGGTGCCGACTCCGGGCGCGCTCTCCAGCGAAAAGCGCCCGCCGGTTGCATCCGCCAGCTGCCGCAGGAAGGGGATTCCCAGCCCCACGGCGCGGCCGGGGTGTTTGACGCCGTCGGTGTAGAACGGGTCCTGCGCCCGTCGCACCGTCTCGGCGTCCATCCCCACGCCGTTGTCTTCCAGGCGTACCGTCAACCGGTCGCCGGTCTCCTCCAGGTACAGTCGGATCGTGGAGGATCGCGCCTCCACCGAGTTCTGTACCGCGTCGAGGAGGTAATCCCCGAGGGAGTAGTGCAGCGTCAGCTCTCCCCGCGGTGCTTGGCCAGAATCTCCGGCAGGTCGCCCTTCTTGAGCTTGCCGTAGACCTCGTCGTTGACCATGACCACCGGCGCCAGGCCACAGCAGCCGACGCACCGGACCGATTCCATGGAGAACACGTCGTCCTCGGTGGTCTGATTGACCCCGATTCCGATCAGGTTCTCGATCTCGTCGATGAGGTCCTGCCCGCCCTTGAGATAGCAGGCGGTCCCCATGCAGACCTGGATCTTGTTCTTTCCCGGTTTCTTGAGCTTGAAGTAGTGGTAAAAGGTGATCACGCCGTAGATCTTGGCGAGGGGCACGTCCATGACACGTGCGAGCTCCAGCGCCTCGGCCCGCGGAATGTATCCGTAGATCTGCTGCATCTTGTGCAGCACCATGATGAGGTTGCCCGGCTTGTCGCGCCATTCCTCGACAAACGACAACAGCTCGTCCGGCAGGGTTACTTTCTCTGGAGCGTGTGTGGCCATAGTGCCGTCTCCTGTATCTGTGATGATCTTGATTCAATTGTAACGCTCGGCCGATTTTAGCGCAAGAGGATAACAATATAATGAATATCGTCACATAAATGCTGAGTAAAAAAGTTCGTTGAATGGGGTAGGCAGCAGGTATATTATTTTGGTAGTTTATGTGACTAAGGGTGCAAATATATGGATGCTAAAATCAATCGTGGAATCGTATTGCGTCTCGCGAAGTACTTGAGAGTACTTCACAAGCTCAAAGGGCTTGGTTTTGTGAAAGTATTCTCGAACAACCTGGGTGATGCAATAGGTGTGACGCCGGCAGTTGTACGCAAAGACTTCTCAACGATCAACATTCCCGGCAACAAACGGGGCGGATATAACATCGACGTGATCGTCGAGGAGATCGAGAAGGTCCTGGGCAAGGAAGAACGCCAGCAGATCGTGGTCATCGGCTGCGGAAAGATCGGCCAGGCGCTGATGACCTACCAGGAGTTCGAACGCGAGGGCATCGAGGTCGTTGCCGGATTCGACGTGGACCCGCAGGTGGTCAATCCCAGTCGCGATGTCCCGATCCTTGCGATGGAAGAGTTCAACGAGTTCGTGTCCCGCCGCGACATCAAGGTTGCGGTCCTTGCCGTTCCCGACAGCGCCGCCACGGAGGTGTTTGAACGGGTTACCGAGGCCGGTATCCCCGGGGTCCTCAACTTTACCTCCGTGGAACTCAAGTGCAGCAAGTGCGACTACGAGAACTGCCCGGTACGCTGCGTGGTGCAGAACGTGAATATCGGTCTGGAGATCGAGAACCTGTTCTACCTCGTCCGCATGAAGAACACCGGCATGCTCGAGGAAAACCGAGCCCGCGAGTCCGGGTCCGTCAGCACGCAGGCAGGCTGAAGGGGTCCTCCGTGACGCTGAGTGAGTGCGCTGATCTCGTCAACGCATCGTGGATTGTGCCCGGCGACGGGAGTATCGAGTTTCACGATGTCGTGGTCTCCGATCTCATGAGCGACGTGCTGGTGACGGAACACGACGACTTTCTCCTCGTGACGTCCCTGGCCTCTGAGCAGGTTGTTCGCACCGCGGATATCGTCGACGCCCGCGCCGTGCTGCTGGCGAACGGCAAGCAGGCGCAGCCGGCGCTGCGGAACCTGGCGGAAACGCAGGGGATTCCCCTGTTAACCAGTGAACTGTCGACCTTTGACATCTGCCGCGCCCTTGCAGGCTGCAAGGGCCACCCCTGAGGACCCATGGCACCCGCGGGTCCGATCCCCATTGATACCGACTCCCCCTCCCCCATCATCACGGAACTCATCTATCGACTGAAGGTTCGCGATGTGATGACCCGGGAGGTACGCACCTGCTCCGTGGACGACACGGTGCGGGACGCCCAGCAGACGATGAAGCGCAACGGGATCACCGGGGTACCGGTGGTGGACGGGACGCGACTGCTGGGCATCGTGAGCATGGACGACGTGATCCGCGCCCTGGAGGACGCCGCGATCGACGGTCCCGTGACGGAGTACATGACGCGGTCGGTGATCGTGCTGGAAGACGACATGCCGCTCTCGTTCGGTATTTCGTATCTGGAGAAGTACCGCTACGGGCGCTTTCCGGTGCTGGACGCCGGCAAAAACCTGGTGGGCATCATCACCAGCCGCGACATCATCATCGCGCTGCTGCTGGAGATCAACAAGGAAGTCCAGCGCTTTGAGGACTCAACCCGCCGCGCCGAAACCCACGGCCGCGGTTTCCGCCTCGAGTACACTACCCGCCGCTTCGACTTCGAAATGGCCGGGCGTCTGTCCACGGAAACCAAGAAGCTCCTCAAGGAGCGCAATCTGCCGCCGAAGACGATCCGCCGCGTGGCGGTGGCGACCTACGAACTGGAAATGAACCAGGTGGTGCATTCGGTCGGCGGCACCGTGCGGGTCGCGTTCGACCCCGCCGCGGGACAGGTGGAAATCGTCGCCACCGACCGCGGCCCGGGTATCGAGAACGTGGACGAGGCGCTCAACGAGGGGTACTCCACCGCCAACGAGTGGGTGCGGTCCCTGGGGTTCGGCGCCGGAATGGGCCTGCCCAACACCCGACGCGTCTCCGACACCTTTGACATTTCGTCCAGTCCCGACGGCACCACCGTCCGGGTGACGATATCCACGCCCCAGGAGGAACCGCATGAACCTGTCTGAACTGCCCGGCGCCCTGGACCTCGAGATCATCCAGGGAACCTTTGAGGATCGACCGCTCACCGGTGTGTACACCTCGGACCTCCTCAGCGACGTGATGGCCAACGCCGACGAGGTGGAGGTGCTGGTCACGATCCAGTCCCACAAGAACACGGTGGCTGTGGCGACGCTGGTCGGCGTCTCGGTGATTCTGGTCTGCAACAACCGCCCCGTGCCGGAGGACATGGTCGAGGCTGCGCGCAGCGAAGGGGTCGGAATCCTGCGCAGCAGCCGCAACCAGTTCGTGATCTCCGGCGAGCTCTACCGCATTCTCGGCTCCTCGTAGCGGACCCGACGCCGTGACGGTCCGCGCCGACCTGCACAACCACTCCTGCCTCAGTCCCTGCGGCGACCTCTACGCCAGTCCGAGTGCCATGGCGGCACGAGCCCGCGAACGGGGCATCGACCTCATGGCCCTGACCGACCACAACAGCGCGCGGAACGCACCGGCCTTCGCCGAGGCGTGCCGGCGTCAGGGACTCATGGCGCTCTTCGGGACCGAGACGACCAGCCGCGAGGAGGTGCATATCCTCTCGCTCTTTCCCGACACCGACGCCGCCCGGGACTGGGGCGAATGGGTCTACGCCCGCCTCCCCGACTTTCGCCACGACCCGGAACGGTTCGGCGACCAGGTGGTGGTGGACGCCGACGAGAATATCCTCGATTTCGAGGAACGCTATCTGATTCCCGCGATCGACGCCTCCATCGACGAGATTCGCGCCGAAACCCTGCATCGCGGCGGGCTGATCATCCCGGCGCACATCGATCGCCCCACCAACAGCCTGCTGTCACAACTGGGGTTCCTCCCGGACCTGCAGTTTTCCGCGCTGGAGATCACCGCCTGGCCGCCGGCGACCGACCCGCGGGGACACACCCTCATCTGTGACTCCGACGCCCACTTTCTGGACGACGTCGGGCGCCGCACCTTTACCTTTTCGGCAGAGATCGGGCCGGGTGCGGGGCAGGACGAGGTGTTCGCTGCGCTGGCCGAAGCGCTCCGGGAGGGGTCGACGACGCTCTCGATTGCCGGGTAGCGCGCGGCGCGATAGTATTCCCGCATGCTACGACGGATTGCCTGCATCTCTGCGATTCTGTGTGTCGCAGCCGTGGCGGGAGCCCTGCCCCAACAGCCACCGGAGATTCCGGGAATGGAACCGTTTCGCCGCGCCCAGGAGCTCGTATACTCGGAAACCGGCGACACGTCGGCGGTGGAACGGCTGCTGGAGGACGCGCAGCGCGCGATCGACTCAAGCGGTGACGACGCCCTGCGCGACTACTGGACCGCCCGCGTTCATCTCCTGCTGGGCATGCACTACAACCGTCGGGAAGAGTCCGATCTGGCGGAGGAGGAGCTGCAGCGCGGATTCGAGGCGATCGATGCGTCGATCCGCCGCGCCGGGGAGTACTCGGAGGGACTGCGGGTAAAGAGCGACCTGCACTCGCAGATGATGTTCGCACGGGGCCTCGTGTACATGGCGCGCAACGGCGGCGAAGCGCGCGACCTCGCGTTTCGCGCCCTGGAGCTGGATCCGGACAACATTCACGCGCGGATCACGGTGGCGGGGTTCTACCTCAACGCCCCCGGGTTCGCCGGCGGAGACCCGGCCCAGGGGCGTGAGATGCTCGAGTCCGCCCTGGCGCGGCACCCGGAAAACGAGAGCGATCGGTTTCTGATCCTGGGTCTGCTGGCCCAAACCGCGATGGACGCCGGCGACGAGTCCGCCGCCCGCGGGTATCTTCGTCGCGCCACGGCGATCTATCCCGACAGCAAGTGGGTTGACCGCCTCTCCGACGAGCTCGGGTAGCGCGGCCGGCCGGCGTGACCTACACCCCGCTGCCGATCACATCGCGGGGCTTGCTGCCGTTCTGCGGTCCAACGATTCCCAGCCGCTCCATCTCCTCCACCATGCGGGCGGCGCGGTTGTAACCCACCTTGAGCCGCCGCTGCAGGTAGCTCGCCGAGGCCTTGCGGCTGGTGGTAACCACCTCGATCGCCTTCTCCATGAGGGGATCCTCCAGTGTGTCGGCGTCCAGGTCGTCCTCGTCCTCGTCGATGAAGATCTCGTCGTCGATGTAGTCGGGCTCGCCGAACGTCTTGACCTCATCCACCACGTGTTCCACCTCGTCCTCGGTGAGGAACGCGCCCTGCATCCGTACGGGGAACGGGTCCGCCGCGGAGGTGTAGAGCATATCACCGCGACCCAGAAGCTTTTCGGCTCCCTGCGAATCGATGATGATGCGGGAGTCCACCTTGCTCGCCACCATGAAAGCGATCCGCGACGGAATGTTCGCCTTGATTAGTCCCGTGATCACGTCGGTGGAGGGCCGCTGCGTCGCTAGGACGAGATGGATACCCACGGCACGGCTCATCGCCGCCAGCCGCGCCACGGTGCTCTCGAGCTCCTTGCCGCTGGTCGCCATGAGGTCGGCAAACTCGTCGATGATCACGACGATGTACGGCAACGGCTCCGTGGCGAGGTTCTTGCGCTTGATCTTGGCGTTGAACCCTGAGATGTCGCGCGCCCCGAGGCTGTCGAGGAGGCTGTAGCGCCGTTCCATCTCGTAGATCAGGTACTGCAGCGCCTGGAATGCCCGTTTGGGGTCGGTGATCACCGGCGTCAGGAGGTGCGGAATGTCGTTGTAGAACTTGAGCTCCACGATCTTGGGGTCGATCAGAATGAGCTTCACCTCGTTGGGGTTGCGGCGGTAGAGGACCGAGCAGATGATCGAGTTGACGCACACCGACTTTCCGCTGCCGGTGGCGCCGGCGATCAGCAGGTGCGGCGTTTTGGCCAGATCAACGATCTGCGCTTCCCCGGCGATGTCCTTCCCCAGGGCGATCGGAATCGCCGAGTCGGATTCGAAGAACTCGTCGTCGTTGAGGAGCTCCGCAAACGAAACCAGGTTGCGCTCGCGGTTGGGGATCTCGATACCCACCGCGTGTTTTCCCGGAATCGGGGCCACGATCCGTACGCTGGAGGCCGCCAGACGCAGGGCGATATTGTCCGCCAGGTTGGTGATCTTCGCCAGTTTGACCCCCGGCGCAGGGAGAATCTCGAACATCGTGATCACCGGCCCCTTGCGAATGCCGGTCACCTCCGCCTTGATTCCGAACTCCTCGAGCGTGACCCGCAGCACCTCCGACGCGTCGCGGGTGCTGTCGTCGATCTCCCAGTAGCGGCCGTCGGAATACGAGGTCAGGATGCCTTCGATCGGGATGCGGTAGGCCCGGCGACCGTTCGGTCGTCGCCGGGGCGCTTCGGCCGCCACGTCGGGAACGATCTCCGGCAGAGGTTCCTCGTCGTCGCTGTCATCCAGCACGACCGCCCCGATCTCCTCGTACTCGTCGTCGGGCTCGTACTCGTCGTTTGGCTCGTCCGCGTCGTCCGGCTCGTTCGCGTCGTCGAAGTCGTCTGCGTCGCCGAAGTCGTTCGCGTCGTCGAAATCGTCCGTGTCGTCGAAATCGTCCGCGCCGTCGAAGTCCGCTGCGTCGTCGAAATCGTCCGCGTCGAGGGTGTCATCCTCCAGCGGCGGGGCGCCATCGCTTTCTGCAGTGTGGCGATGGCCAAAGATCAGCGGCAGGGGCCCCTCGTGGTCCCGCACCGTCTCGGTGGAGGACTCCGGGGAGGGTGCGGGCTGGGGCTCGGGCTGGGGCTCGGGCTCGGGATGGAGCTCGGGCTGGGGCTCGGGCTCGAACTCATCGTCGAGGCCGGCTTCCATACGGGCACGGAGCGCCGCCAGCGTCTCCTGTACCGAGGCGGGCTCCCGTGGCGCCGCCGGTTCCTCGTCCGTCGGGCCGTCGTCCACGGTCAGTGCGGACTCGACCGCTGCGGCGGCCGCGACAGCTTCGCCATCGACAGCCTCGCCATCGGCCACGTCGTCTTCGAGGACCCACCGGGGAGCGTCGCGAGTTCCGGGGGCCGGCAGCGCGATCGCCGGCGACGCTGCGGGAGCGTCCGTGGCGTCATCTGCGGTGTCAGCGGTTCCGGCAGTGTCGCCGGCGTCGGCCTCAGCAACCCAGAGGTCTCCGGTGTCGTCATCGGCGTCGGCATCGTCCCGGGCGCGGGCCTCGAGCCAGCGCCACACCTGCATGAGCAGGATCGCCTCCACGGCGAGAATCAGACTGAGAACGAGGCTTGCCCCGCGGGTGGTAAAGCTGCGCTCCAGCGCCGCGATGAGGGGCGCCGAGTCGCCGGCGGCGGGCACGAGGAGCCGCAACAGCGCGCCGACCGTCAGGACCGGTATATGGACGAGATTGATCAGGATCACACTCGCCCAGGTGATCGACTCACGCCTGAGCGCGAACGTGGTCAGAACGAGAAAGTAGACCGGCACCCACCAGGCGGCAAGGTGCAACATGGAGAAGAAGAAGCGCCCGGGGCCGGCGATGACGAATCCCAGCAGGCCCGTGGGGTCCACCGACGCGATTCCCAGCGATGCCGCCAGGAACGCCGCGCAGGCCCCGAGTATCGTCGCCAGGACATAGTCGGCACGTCGTGATGGAGTTGTTTCGGCCACAGATACCCTCCCTGTACATCTGTATCGACAGCGGAGGGGCCAAACGTGAGCGAAACGGTGGGGGACGACGCCACGCAGGGCGCCACGAGGGTCGCCACGCAGGGCACGACACAGCGCCCCACGAGGGTCGCCGCGCAGCACGCCACGCAGCGCCCCACGAGGGTCGCCCGGCGGGGCTACTCTACCGGAAGTAGAACAGCCCCCAGATGCCCAGCGGCACGAGGTAGATCGCAAACAGATAGATGCGACCGGCGCGCACCACGCGGAGCAGGAACTTCAGGGCCAGAAACCCCACGGCGGCGGCGGCGACACAACCGGCCAGCACCGTCCCGAGTCCCACCTGCGACTCCAGCTGCCCCGCGTCACGGAGCGTGAGCACCAGCGCGCCGAGGATCGCCGGAATCGAGAGCAGAAACGAGTACTCGCCGGCGGTCTTGCGGTCCATACCGCTGTACAGCGCCGTGGAGATCGTGATCCCGGACCGCGATATCCCGGGGAGCACGCCGAAGCCCTGGGCGATGCCGAGAATGCCCGCATCGACCCAGTTGATCTGCTCGAGGGTACGCCCGCCGCGGCTCCAGCGGGTCAGCACCAGCAGGACCGCCGTCACGAGAAAGAGGCCCGAGGTGGTCACCGGGTTGCGAATGTCGAAGTAGTGGTCGAGTCCGATGCCGAACACGCCGGTAAGCGCGGTGGTCACGATGATGATCGGAATCAGATGCAGATACGGTCGGTCCTGGGGTCGAACCTCGCGGCGAACCAGTCGCGCGATCGCGACCAGGAACGCCATCACCTGCTCCCGGAGCACCACAACGACGGCCACAAGCGTCGCCACGTGCAGGAGTACATCGAACAGCACGGGAACGTCGGAGACGCCGAAGAGTTCCTTGGTCACCACGAGGTGACCGCTGCTGGACACGGGAAGAAACTCGGTAGCGCCCTGCAGCGCGCCGAGAAGAATCGCCTGTATTGTATTCACCAGATATCTCCTTCGATCAAACGGTCGAGTCCGTCGCCGGGATCGCGGTCCGCCAGAACGGCGGCGTACATCGCCTGCGATGCCGCGATACGCCGCAGGTACCACCGCGTTTCCACAAACGGCAGCGCCTCGATCTGCAGCGCCGGGGGAAGGTCCCCGAACTCCGTCTCCCAGCGACGCCCGCGTCCCAGACCGGCGTTGTACGCCGCCAGACGCAGGACCGGCGATTCGATCTCACCGGCGAGGTAGTCGAGATAGTACGCACTCATCGTGAGATTGTCAGCGGGTCGCCCCACATCCGCGTCCGGCCAGTCCATGCGACGGCGGATATCGGCGGCGGTTGCCGGCATGAGCTGCCCGAGTCCCTGGGCGCCCACGGGGGACGCGGCACCCGGACGGAAGTGGCTTTCCTCCCGCACCAGCGCGGTGAGGAGCTCCTCCGGTACCGAGAACCGGCCGGCGGCGGCGGCGATTTCGCGGTGAAAGGTCGTGGGGAAGAGCAACGGCACCAACTCCCACGATACGGGAACCTCAGCTCTGGACACCGCGCGACGCGCCACGTCCAGGGCGTTGGACACGTGCCCGAGCTCGTGCATCGTCTCCGCCACCCGGATCATCACGGGCGCCGCCGCCGGATCACGCGCGGCGTCCATAGCGACCAGGAGGGCGCGGCGGTCGGTGCCAGCCAGCGCCAGCGCCTCGGCGAGGCGTGCGTTCAGCGACCACGTCTCCGGGTGTGTGGCGTCGCGGGCCGCGGTGTCTGTCCCGGCTGTGTCTGTCCCGGCCGTGGCGTCCGCTGCCCCCGCGACCGCGGTTCCCGCAGCGCCGGCACGAGGCTCGGCGTCGACCACGAGCGGGAGCCCCGCCAGGTGACGCCCCATCATCCCCAGGTAGCCGACCGAGGATCGCCGGCGGACCGTATCCTCGAGGATCGCCTGCAGTGATGCCCGATCCGCGGTGTCCCCGGCGTCGGCGACACCGCCGTCCTGAGCCAGCAGCAGCACCATCGCCAGGTGTCCCCGGGCGACACGCGCCCCGTCCGGCATCCGGCGCAGGACATCGGCGATTTCGCCCCAGGCGCGTCGACGCACCAGCGCGGGAAGCAGGCGGTCGACGGCGCGGGCAAACTGCGCCGGATCCGCTTCCAGCGCCGCGAGTTGGGTTGCCGCCGCGGCGAGCGGCATCTCCCGGAGGACCGCCTCGTCGATCCACGCGTCGGTGGCGCGGCGCCTGATCTCCGGATCCTGCGCTCCACGGATCGCCTCGATGAGCGCGATCGCCGCGCGGTCCGCCGGTGCCCCGGTGGTGGCGGCGGCCTGGGCGCGCAGAACATCCACGGTTGCGGTCGTGTCCGGGTCGCGTGTGGCGGCGTCGGTTGTGGCCTCCCGCAACCGGTCCAGCCACCGGAGCGTGGTATCGTCGGCGGTCTGCGCCACCATGGCACCCACGGTGGACCAGAACCCGGCCGAGGCGATGGGTTCGTCGCCGGCGGCAGCGGACACCGCCGCCAGCACCGCCTCCGGTTCGACCATGCGCAGCAGCCGCAACGCCTCCTGCGTCTCGCCCCGCTCTTGCCGGTACACCGACTCCATGAGAAGACGCTGCGCCGGAGCAAACCGGCTCAGGGCATCGCCGCGGTAGAACAGGTACAGGTAGAGCCGTTCGTGAATCGGCGAGACCGGTCGCGACAGAAACGCGCCGGCGAACTCCGCCGTGGGGTTCGCGTCGAGATTCCACGCGGTGACCGCGCGCCAGACCGCGGCCTCATCCCGGAGCGCAGCGGGGGAAACGGCCTCACCGGCGGTCAGCGCCTCCGGCGGCGGAAGGGTGTCCAGCACCTCCCGGAGGCGCCGAAAGTCCTCCCGGGCGTAGAGCGCGTCGCCCAGGGCGTACCAGGCATCACGGAACGCCGGAACGAGTTCGACCGCCCGGGCCGCATGCCCCTGCGCGCTCACGAGGTTGCCCCGGCGACCGCTGATACCCGCCAGGCGGACCGCGCTCAGACCCGCCCAGGGGTCGGCGCCGCGGTCGAGTTCGCGCTGGTACACCACGCGGGCGGTTTCGTCCAGACCCCGTGCTTCCAGGGCCCGCCCCAGCGCGTAGGGTGCGTCAGCACGGCGGGCCCGCAGCCGGTCGATGTCGGCGTTCCCCGGATCAAGGGAATCGAGCGCGCGGTGGTTTCCGGACTCAAGAATCGAGAGAAGGTCCTGCGGCGCCGCCGCCCCCGGCGATCCCGCGGAGCCGGAACACGCCGTCAGCGACACCACCACCGCGAGGGACGCGGCGATCGCGATCGGCAGGGATATCCGAGAAAAACGGGGCATCGATGGTGAGGTGTCAGCGACGACGACGCATAAACAGCGGCAGGATCCACGCGGCGCGCAGCCCCGGCAGGGCGTCGGTCTGGAGCCAGCGGAACACCGCAAACGCGCCAAGTGCGACGGCGCTCAGCCCGAGCAGGAGGATCGCGGCGAGGGTCAGCGCGCTGAAACGGCGGGGCTCCTCGGCCATCGCCATCTCATCGTCCTCATCGAGGGATGATTCGTCGAACGATGTTTCGTCCGGCGCCGTGGTGTCGTCGTCGGGAAGCGACACGTCCGGCATGGCGATCTCGGGCTCCGGCATGAGCCCCTCGCTGTCGGCGGGGGCGTCGTCGAACGCCTGGTCCAGATCGATTCCGGACAGGTCATCGTCCGCGGTATCCTCCAGGTCCGGCATCCCGATCTCCTCGAGGGAATCGACGGCACCGATATCGCCGAGGACGTCCTCGTCGTCGGGAAGGGAGTACGACTCATCCGTGGCAAGGGTCGACAGGTTGACCGAGAGGCTCTGGTACTGCTCACCGGCGGTGTCGCTGACGCGGGCGTCGACGGTGCCGTCCTCCGCGAGACCGATGACCAGTTCGAGCTCGGTGGCGCCGTCCCGCGGGAGGTCCTCCAGAACGAGGCAACCGACGTACTGGTCCGAGGCGCCGTCGCGACGCAGAATGTCGATCTGGGCACTGGTCTGCCCGTCTCGGGCAACGGTGAGAACCATGCGCTTGCGCTGGCGCGTTTCGTCTTCGAGAACCGGGTAGAAAGAACCGTCGGCGAGTTTAATCCCTATGCGGGCCACAGTGTCGCTCCTTTTTTGACGCTAATTTGTTTATCGACCGTTTGTCAACGTCGTTGACACCCGACCGGGGCTCTCTGATAATGAGCAGCAATGCCGTTTCCCGTAGTTATCGCGCTTCTGGCGGTGGCAATTGTGTTACTCGCCGCCATCTATTTCGCCACCGTCGGTAAGAGAAACTCCGGGTCGTCGGGGGGGAAACGCAAGCAGAAGGACCGCAACACCACCCTGCGGGACGCAAATCGGCGCCTGGCCTCCAATCCCCGGGACCACGAGGCGCTGCGAACGATCGCCGACATCTACTACGACGAGGAAACGTGGGACAAGGCAATGAAGACCTACGGTATCCTCATGAACCTCGCGGCTTCCAACACGGAGATCGAGGAGTGGGAGGTCACCGCCCGCTACGGCATGGCGGCGCTGCGTCTGAAAAACGTCGAGGAAGCGTACAAGTCACTGATGGTGGCGCGGACGATGAAGGATGACTCCTTCGAGATCAACTACAACCTCGGCTATCTCGAGTATCGTCGCGGAAACATCGAACGGGCGGTGCAGCTCCTGCGCCACGCACAGGAGGCGCAACCGGAGAACGTGGCCACCCGCCGCTACCTGGGGCGCGCGCTCCACAAGCTCAAACGGTACCGCGACGCGGCGCGCCATCTCAAACAGGTGGTGGACCTGGAACCGGAGGACAAGGAGTCACTGTTCTTTCTGGCGCAGAGCTATCAGGAGCTGGGCCAGAACGAACAGGCCCTCGCCATTTTTACGCACCTGCGACCGGACCCCACTATGGGCCCCCACGCGGCGCTCTTCGCCGGTTCGATCCGCATGGGCAAGCGGGAGGTCGACAAGGCGATTCTCGACTTCGAACTGGGGTTGCGGCACGAGAAAATCCGCGAGGATGTGCAGCTCGAACTTCGCTATCGTCTGGCGAACGCCTACATGAAGCAGCAGGAGATCGGGAAGGCGCTCAACCAGCTCGCGGAGATCCACCGGGTCAACCCGGGATACAAGGACGTGGCGGCGCAGATCGCCCGCAACAAGGAACTCCACGGGAACACCCACCTCAAGACCTACCTCATCGCACCGGGGAGCGAGTTTGTCACCCTCTGCCGACGCATGGTCATGACGTTCTACAAGAACTCCAAGGTGAAGATCGTCGATGTCCAGGTGCAGAAAAACGAGTACGCCGACATCCTCACGGAGGTCGAAACCGCGAAATGGGAGGACGTAATCCTGTTTCGATTCATTCGCGGCACGGGACAGGTTGGAGAACTGGTGGTCCGGGAACTGAACTCCCGCCTCAAGGAGACGCGTGCCGGCCGCGGCTACTGTGTCACCGCCGGAACGTTCTCGGAGACGGCCACGCACTTCGTGGAAGCGCGCCTCATCGACCTTCTCGACAAGGACCAGCTCCTCAAGATATTCCAGCGGTTGGACTGATTCAGTCGCCGTGTTCGTCGGCGTCGCGAACCGCAACCACCACGCAGTCTATCTGTTCGGCACCGGTGCCGGCTGCATCGCCGTGATCGACGGCGTGGCGCAGCTGCTCGCTGCGGACGATGCGCGCGCCCTCAAAGAGCGGCTCCAGGTCGTCGGGGGTGTACAGAACCGCGGGGTCCTGGGGACCGCCATGGCCGTCGGCGATGTTGGTCCGGTCGTGACCCACGACGGCCAGCGTGCCGCCGGGGGCAACGGCCCGCCACGCGGCGCGCGCCGCGGCGGCGAACGCCTCCCACGGCAGGTGGAGATAGCAAATGGTGACCAGGTCGAACGCCGCGACCGGGGCCTCCCACGTGGTCACGTCCTCCACGAGCCAGGTCAGCCCCACACCGAGATCGCCGGCGCGTTCGCGCCCGAAGCGAATCCCCTCCTCGGAAAAGTCCACCGCCGTGACGGTCCACCCGGTGCGGGCCAGATGGATCGCGTTGCGGCCGGTGCCGGCGGCAATATCCAGCGCCCGGCCGGGTGCCCGCTCGCCGGCCAGTTTCACGACCAGCGGGCAGGGCTCCGTAGTCCACTCGTGCGCCTCGGCGGCGTAGCGTTGATTCCATCGTTGTTGCTTCATTGCCACCGAGGGTAGCACGATCGCCGTCACGAGGTCTTGATCTCGATCCTCCGCGGCTGCGCCTCTTTCGCAACGCCCAGAACGATCTCCAGGATGCCGTCCTTCATCGTTGCGTCGATCCGGTCGGTATCCACCGTCTTGTCCAGCGTGAACACGCGGTAGTAGTCACCGACCCGCCGCTCCCGGATAAGAACCCGGCCCTCAACAGACCAGTCGGGGCGGGAGCCGGAAATCGTGAGCTGGTTGCTCTCCACCGTGATGTCCACATCCTCCCGGGTGAGACCGGGCATCTCCAGCCGCAGATGGATCGACCCTTTTTCCTCCCACACTTCGTATGCGGGATAGATCCGTGGCCGTCGCTGTTCCGCCGGCCGGTTCTCGCGGGTGGCAACCTCGCCACGCTGGGTGTTCCGAGTCTGAATATCGCGTTTCATGGCGTGTCCTCCCTTCGTTACTTGACCTTGATACCGATCCGCTTGGGCTTGCGTTCCTCGCGCTTCGCCAGATGGATCGACAGCACACCGTTCCTGAGCTCGGCGGAAACCTTGTCCGGGTCCACGGAGTCCGGCAGCGCCAGCGTACGCTGAAAGCTTCCGTACCAGGACTCTCGACGGTAGTTCTTGATGTCCTCCGCCTTCTCGTCCCGCGCCGGCACGCGCTTTTCGCCCCGGATCGTGAGCACGTTGTTCACCACGTCCAGTTCGATGTCGTCGGCGGCCACTCCCGGGAGGTCGCAGGCGACCATGAGCGCATCGTCCGTCTCCACGACGTCCAGGCGCGGGGACATGGATCTGTCGAAGAGCCCTTTGGTTCCCGGAAACAGGTCGTCGTCGAACAGATCGTTGATTTCGGTTCGAAGCCGCTCGAGTTCATCGAACGGCCACGCTTCGCGTTTGTTCGTCCGATACATGGCAACTCCCTTCCGTCCGGCCTTTCGCCGGGCGACTGTGTGTGTTCACGAAATACAATGCAACCGGCGTGCCAAGCACGAGAATGAATCATAAACCATTACAATGCAATGATTTATACGGAAATCTCACAGACAAGATCGGCCGCGAAACCGGGTCGATTCGACTCGGCTCCGCGGCCCGGTGGAGCGGCCCGATGGGTCATTTTGAAACAGCCTGCGGGCCGCAGCAGGCCAAACCGTTTCAAAGCGACCCGCCGCATACGCGCAGCCCGGGTCGCAGTCCGGCTATCGACGGCCGCCACGGCCCGGCGAGTCCGCTGACGATCCCCGGCCTGCCGAGGCTCCCCGGCCTACCGAGACTCCCCGGCCCGCGCCACTTCCGTCACGGGCGGCGATCCCCGTTCCGCGGCCGCCGGCCCGGTCAAAGGCGATCGTCTCACCGTCCGCTTCCGCCGACGCCACAAAGATGTGATAGTCGGCGCCGCTGGGACTGCTGTCCAGCGCCGCGATGCGTTCACCGGTGACGGTGAGTTCCATCCCCTCCACCGTGTCGGTGGCGTAGAGTCCGCCCCGGCGGGCGCTGAGACTCACCGCGCCATCGTCGGTGATGAGGACCGGATATCCGTCGCGAAACTCCACCGTCCCGGTAACGGTCACTTCGACCGTGTCCTCCGTCAGGCGCCGCCCCGGCTCCACATCCGCCGGTCGCTCACCGGTACCGGCGGCAAAGGCCGCGGTCGCCACAACCATCGCTACAACGATCGCCACAAGCGCGATTCCTACTGTCCTGGTGTTCATATTGAACCTCCCTGATTGGTATGTGCGGGAGGTATTGCAGGATGCGTGCCAGGTTTTCGATGGAATTCGATGGAAAGGGCGCCATTTTTCGGGCTCGGAGGCCTGTTTCGGCCGCAGGTGGTGGAAAAGATTTCCCCCCGGTCCTCCAGCGTCGTGATTGGGGAAAGAGTTGCCCGGTCAGGCCGAGCCGGTCGTCCACACCAGCACCGACCGTTCCTCACCGCCGGCACCCGCGGGGAGTTCCTCAACCCGCACCTCGGTGGCGTGGGGTGACGCCGCCAGGAGGTCGACCTCGCGATGCGCCTGGTCGTGGCGCCCCTTGAGCGCGCACACCGGTGTTCCCGGGCCGAAGGTCCTGGATAGGTCCGCTGCAAGCGAAAGAGAGGTCTGCTGGTAGGCACGAAAGACGACGACCGCCTCGTCGGTGCGCCCGGCCTCCCGCCCGCGCAACTGCGTGGCATCGGCCTCCACCACGCGGATCGCCGGCGTTCCCTCCGGCCACCCCGCCTCGCGGGCGGTCCGGCGAAGCACCGGGACGACTCCCAGCAGGAACGAGACGCGTTTGCCGCGTCGTTCCACCAGCACCGTCTCCGCGAGGTCGGAAACCACCAGCGCGAGCGGAATTCCCGGGAGGCCCGGGCCGCTTCCGAGGTCGTACAGACGCCGCCCGCCGGATACAGCCATCAGGTCCCCGACAACGCGCCACGGTCCCAGACTGTCCAGCACGTGCCGCTCCAGCAGTCGCGTCGGGTCCGCGGCGTCCTCGCGCCCGATCAGACCGAAACGATCGTTGCCCCGGTGCAGTTCGTCGACGAACCGTGCCAGAAGCGGCGCCGCCCGGTGGGCGACCGCGGGATCCACGCCGAGGGAGACGACGGCGGCGGCGCATGTGTCCGGAGAGATCACCGGCATTCGTTGCTTCCTTCCGTTATCGTGGGGTCCGGCGCGTTTGCACGCCGCACTCCAATGGTCGATACTTGGTCGCATACATTCAAAAGGGGACCAAGTATGTCGATCCGTGGAAAAACCATCGTCCAGATGGGGGCGGTGTTTGTCCTCGCCCTTGCCGTTCTTATTCCGTACACCGTTGTACAACTCGGAGTGCACGAGGTCAACGAACTGTCGGCAACCGCGGGGGCGCTGACCGCTGATGTGGATCACGCGCTGCGGGCCAAATCCGATGTCTGGCTGACCAACGCGCTGCAGATCGCCCGGAACCGGCAGATCGTGAACGCCGTGGCAGAACGCGATCGCGACACGGCGATCACCCTCCTCACCGAGTACGGCGACGCGTTCCGGGAAGAAACGAACTTCCGCAACGTCCGCGTGCACCTGATCGACGCCGACCAGCGATCGTTCGTCAAATCGTGGGCACCGGATAACTGGGGCGAATCCCTGGACTATTCCTCCGCCTACGCCTCAGTGCTGTCCACGGGGCAACCGATGGTGACGATGGAGCCTGCTCCCAACGGTCTTCGGCTCAAGGGCCTCTTCCCCATCCGGAACGATGGCGAGGTGATCGGTGTGGTCAATTTCGAGGGAGGTCTCAACTCGATCAAGCGCGACTTCGAGTCCGAGCACCTTGAATTCCTCTACGCACTGGACCAGCGGTTCCTCGATATCGCCGACGGACTGGCCAACGCGCCCAGAATCGGCGACTACGCCGTAAGCCAGAGCGACGTGAACGACGCATTCCTGGCGTACGCGCAGATGGACCTGGACCTCGAGGCGGCGCGGGACGGATACACGATCGATGACCGGTACCTCACCGTAGCCATTCCCGTTGTCCATTCCGACGGCAGTGAGATCGGAATCTATCTGGTGGGACAGGAAACCGGGATCGCGACGGCGGTGCTGGCGGCGAACCGGCGCCTGATCCTGACGCTGGCGGTGGTGTTCGGCGGAATTGTGCTGCTGCTCATTGTGCTGCAGGTCTTCTTTCTCGAACGCAACGTGATCGGTCCCGTGGGGCGGTTTACCGCCACCTTCGACCGCATCGCGGCCGGAGACCTTTCCGCGACGATCGATGTCCCCGCATCCTCGTACCTTGGCGGGCTGGCAACGGCGGGCGAAACGATGATGGAACGCGTGCGGGGATTCACCCGAAACGTCCACGACGCCACCACCGCCACGGAGGAGACGCAGAGGGAGGTCGAGCGGCAGCTCGAACGGACGCTGTCCGCCGCAAACACGATCTCGCACCAGTCGAACCAGACCGGGACCCGGGTCCGGGAGCTCACAGACGCGATCGGTTCGGCGACGCGGGCGATCGAGACGATCGACGGCAGCGTGAATACCCTGACACGCCACACATCCGACCAGGCCAGCGCGGTCTCGCAGACAACGGCCGCGGTGGAGGAGATGTCCGCGTCGATCCGCAGCATCGCGCAGATCGCCCGGGACCGCTCGTCCGACCTTTCGAGCCTGGTGACCGCCACCAATGAGGTATCCGAACAGATCGACACCACGATCACGACGATCGACGGGATCGGGGCGCGCATTTCGGAAATGCTGGAACTGGCGGAGGTGATCAACCACGTCACCGAGCAGACCAACCTCCTGTCGATGAACGCCGCCATCGAAGCGGCCCACGCCGGCGAGCACGGTCGGGGATTCGCCGTCGTTTCCGACGAGATCCGCAAACTCGCGGAATCGACACAGGAGAGTTCCGGCCGCATCACGACAACGCTCACGGAGCTCGCCGGGGCGATTCGCGGCGCCGTCGCGGACAGTCGGGAAACCGGAACGGCGTTCGAACGGATCATGGAGGGATCGCGGCACGCAGTCTCCTCCTTCGAGGAGATCACGCGGAGCACGGACGAACTCGACGCGGGAAGTGGCGAGATGGTCCGGGCCGCCGAACAGCTCATGCAGATCGCCGAGGAGGTGCAGAACACCGCCTCCGGAATTCGCGAATCGATGGGTGTCATCACCGGTCTGGTGGACGGCGTGTCAGCCACCACCGGCGACGTGGACAGGGAGATGGAGGGAATCCACCGCGGCACGATCGGGGTCAACGAGGCGATGGACCGCATCGCCCGGGCGTCGATCACGAGCTCCGGAAGCGTCGCCGACCTGGTTGGCGCGGCGCGGCAATTCACCATCTCCGACGAGATGACCGACGCCCAGGCCCGGGCGGCAACGCGGCTGCACCTGTCCAAGCTGATCCTGCAACACGCGGCGTGGGTGACCCGTGCCCGGTCCTACCTCGATGGTACGACGGAGATCGACGCCGACACGTTGGTGGATCACACCCGCTGCGATCTGGGAATCTGGCTCGCCTCCGGCGCCGCCGACGACCTGATGACCGACGACCAGCGGACCAGCCTCGATACCGACCACCGCGAGCTCCACGAGACCCTGCGCCGAATCGTAGAGGCGCGCGGCGCCGGCACCGCCGATACCGCCAATCTGGAATCGATGTTCGCGGAGCTGATCTCGTGCTCGGGCCGCATCATTGCCCTGCTCTCGGCGGTCCGCGACGGGCTATAACGGGGCTGTATATAGAAGCCTGTTGCGGAATGCGCTGCAACTCCCTGCGGGGCAACGAAAACACCGCAGACGGTTCGTTCGTCCGCGTAACGTTCTGCCCCTGAAAGAAGATACGCGCTGATTTGCAACAGGATTCTGTATACTACCCGGGGTATCAACCGTTGCCCGCGCCGCGTGAATACGGTAGAACGGGGACACAATGGCTGTGCAGCACCTCACCGACCGCGATCTCCTCTTCGCGCATCTCGATCGGAACCCGTATCTGAACCTGTACGCGATCGGCGACCTTGACGAGTTCTTCTGGCCCTACACTACCTGGATGGGCTGGGAATCCGATGGCGAACTGCGGGCGGTTGCGCTGCTGTACGCCGCCGCCGATCCGCCGACGCTGCTGGGGCTCTCCGATGATGTTCCGGCGATGCGTACTCTCCTCGCGGCGGTCGCCGGGTCGCTGCCGCCACGCTTCCACGCGCACCTCACCCCGGGCGTGGCGACCGCCCTTGAGACGACACACGCGGCGGGGTCCTGCTCGGAGCACGTCAAGATGGCGCTTGCTGTCGCACCGACCGAGATCCCTCCCGCGGATGATCTGCTGACCGACAGCGCCCGGGTCCCGTCGTCGCTGCGGGTGGTGTGGCTGAACACCGATGACATCGACGAGCTGCAGGCGCTGTACCACGCCAGCTACCCCGACAACTGGTTCGATCCTCGCATGCTGCAAACGGGGCAGTACGCCGGCGTTCGCGAGGGAGGCCACCTGGTGTCGGTGGCCGGGGTACATGTGTACTCGCCCCGTTACCGTGTGGCGGCCGTCGGAAACGTCGCGACCCACCCGCACCATCGCAACCGGGGGCTTGCGCGGGTGGCGATGGCGGCACTCTGCCGACCACTCCTCGGGGCCGGCATGCGGGTGGGGCTGAACGTAGACGCGGCAAACACCGCTGCCCGTACCACCTACCGTCGTCTTGGGTTCCGCGACGCTGCAGAATACGGTGAGTTTTTCTTCCAGCGGCGCTGAATCGGGCGGCGACGGCCGCGCCCACGCCCGCGTCGGCGGCCACACCGGCGACGGCGTCGGCGTCGGCGCTCGCGCCAGCGCCAGCGCCAGCGAATGCACGTTTCGCCGACGTCATTGATTTGCGCACGGGTCCCCTCGGGTCTATGCTTAAGGTATGGCCGTTATTACGATTTCCCGGCAGTTTGCCAGCCACGGTGACCAGATCGCCGACGCGGTGTCGGCGCGCCTGGGACATCGGCTGGTGGACAAGCATACGATCGAAGCTCGCCTCCACCGCTACGGCGTGAAGGACGACGACCTGGTCCGCTACGATGAGCGTCGTCCCGGCATATGGGCGGGACTCACCGTGGACCGCGACCGCTATGCCCAGTACCTGCGCCTCGGCATCCTGGATGAGGCTCGCGAGGGGAGCTGCGTGATTCTGGGTCGGGGCGGACACTCGATACTGGGAGGTATTCCCGGTATCGTGACGGTTCGCGTGGTTGCCCCCCAGGAGGTTCGGCACGCCCGGGCGGTGGAACATTTTGGCGCCAGCGACGACCAGGCGGATCGCATGGTCCACCACAACGACCGGGAGCGCGAAGGATTCCATCGTTCGTTCTTCGGGTGTGACTGGACCGCACCGGAGCAGTACACAGTGACGATCAACTCCGGTGTTCTGGATACGCGCGCGGCAACAGATGTGATCTGCTCGATCCACGAACAGATGGAAGCCACGGCGGACCAGCCCCGAACCCGACAGCTTATCGAGGACCGCTGGATCGCCACGCGCGTGGCGGCTGACATCCAGTTCGGCGCACAGCTTATGGTCCGATACCTGGATGTTCAGGTGACCGCGGGCCGCGTGGCCCTCTACGGCGTTGTGACCAGCACCGCCACCGCACAACGCTGTGCCGAGATCGCCGCGGCGGTTCCCGGAGTGGACAGTGTGGAGAACGGTTTGCAGGAAATGCCCGACTACATCCCTCCGATTATCTGAAAACTGTTCCCGCGAATATTGCGCGCCGCACCGTGGCGACCTACGCTTAAAGCATGAAAAAAATCAGCACGCGGACGATCGTGGCGACGACGATTCCCGTGGTCGCCTTTGTAGTAGGAATCCTGCTAATTCTTTCGAGCCTCGGGACTGTCGTGGGTGCGGCCCTCGGTCTGTACGAGGAAGACTTTCTGGCGATGAACAGCCTGATCGAGTCCGACCGCGACGCGTACCAGTCGCGCCTGGCCCTCCTGCGCCTGACGCTCGCCGACATCGACGGCATGGACACGTCCATCGACGACGTGATCGGCGACGTGACCGAGAACATGCAGCAGGTTCACGACCGTTTCGTGCGCTTTCAGGAACTCGCCGGTTTGGCAGACGATCAACCGGACGTGGCGACGTTCCACACGGAATACGACACGTGGACGGCGGAGACCAACGCCGTTATCGATGCGGTCCGCGCCGGCAACGGCGCCGAGGCGCGCCGCCTGTACGAGACCGGCGGCTACGTCGACAGCTTCGACCGTCTCCGCGGATCGCTCGACAGCCTCACGGCGACGGCGCTGCAATTGGGTCAGAACACCTACCAGAAGATCGCCCGCGACGCCGGGAGAATTCGCGTGACGATCATCGCCACGGCGGTGGTCGTGCTCGCGGCGATCGGGGTTCTCGCCTTCGTGGTGTTCTGGTTGGTGCTGTCACCGCTGCGGAGAACCACCGTGATCATGCGGGAAATCTCCAGCGGTGAGGCCGATCTTACCCAGCGACTCAACCTCAACCGCGAGGACGAGATCGGCGAACTCACGCGACACTTCGACGCGTTCCTCGAAAGCATCGCCACGATCGTGCGGGAGGTGGCAGCCGTTTCCGCGGACACGGCTGAGATCAAGGACCAGACCGCCGCCGAGGTCGAGGAATCCACGTCGGCGATCGAGCAGATCGCGGCCAATATCCGCAACATGTCCTCGCGCGCCCAAATCCTCGACGAGAGTGCCGACAAGACCGCCAACGCTGTGGGTTCGATCGGCACCGCCCTCGCCGACCTCAAGGAACAGATCAACTCCCAGGCGGCGCTGGTGGAGGAGTCTACCGCGGCGGTGGTCGAAATGACCGCTTCGATCCAGAGTGTTGCCGATGTCGCCGCCCGACGGCTGGAAGCCCTCGGCGGACTGGACGAAGCGATCCGCGACGGGTCCGGCGCCGTAGCGTCTACCGTGGACCGGGTCGGTCGCATCGCCAACAGCATCGCATCGATTCGCGAAATCACCGGGGTGATCCAGTCGATCTCCTCCCAGACCAACCTGCTGGCGATGAACGCGGCGATCGAGGCCGCCCACGCGGGCGACGCCGGCCGGGGTTTCGCCGTGGTCGCGTCGGAGATTCGCGGTCTGGCGGAGTCCACCAGCACCCAGTCCAAGAGCATCAAGCAACTACTCGGTGAGGTGATCGCGGAGATCGAGGCCGCAGCCTCCGCCGGCGAGATGACCAGCACAACGTTCGGCAACGTAACTGAACAGGTGGGCGGCCTGAAATCGGCGCTCGAGGAAATATCCGCCAGCATGGATGAGCTGCGCAGCGGTGGCTCCCAGATCAACCAGGCGATGACGGAGCTGCAGGGTGTCGCAGTGGCACTCTCGGACCGCACCGGCGGAATCGACGAGGCACAGGGGAACATCGCGGAGCAGTCAGACGCCGTGCGACGCCTCGCCGGCGAGATCACGAACGGTCTCAGCGAGATCAGCGTTGGAGCCTCCGAGATCCGACAGGCGATGACCCAACTCAACGACTCGGCAACCACCCTGTCGGAGCTCATCACCCGCCTGGATGGTCAGATCGGACGCTTGGTCGTGTAGGCTGTATACACAATCCTGTTTCAAAAAGCACGGTAGCTCATGACGGTGTCGTG
>CAJWEZ010000055.1 GCA_913030605.1 uncultured Spirochaeta sp. | reverse complement strand
GAATCGTGTTCACAATATGCTGGGACATCGGGAGAAAATAGCGCGGACTTCTACACCGGCACGAATACTCTCAACGGTGAGGTTGTTGGGCAGGTGCCCGGGACTAATGATCTCTATGCGGTCATCGTACAAGAAGAGACGGATCGGCGAGCTCACCAGATAGTCCCGGTGTACCAGCGCATTCACCAGCAACTCCTCAAAAACGATCCGGGGAATCTCCAAGCGCCCCGGTGCATTGACGCCACCGGTACCCTGGACCCGGTGTAGGTTCCGCACCACAAACGCCATCGCACCCTCAAAGATCGCCGGCAAGGGCCCCTCGAAATCCTCGGAATCGAGATAGGTCGTTGGATGAACCTCGGTTCCCGGGTACGAGACCGCCTTTAGTACGAATTGCGGCTGGTACCGCTGGGGCGCTTCGCCCAGCAACAGGAGGCCCGCCAGGTTCAACTGCCCCGACGGTAGGGCAAGGTTCAGATTCCGCAGGAGTGTGGTCATTTCATCGTCGCTATCCGGCAGATCCCGCTCGTAGGCATCCCGGAGAAAGCCGCGCAGGCGCAGGAGATCAAGGTCACGACCGGTCGCCCGGGTGGGGAGCTCATCGGCGTGAAACTGGTCGGTGACCTGAAAGAGCCGGCGAAGCTCCTCCTTGGAGTTGACCCGCCGCTTGTCGGCGCCGGACTTCAGCCAGATCACGCCGCTATTGTCAAAGTAGGGCTTGTCCAGCCCTCGCGGCACGGTCAGCGCGATGACAACCCGCCCGTTTTCCAGCAGAACGTTGGCGGTTGTAACCGTCACCGGGCTGCGAACCAGGTGCGATGCGGCATTGCTGATAAGCTGGTTTACCCGACCGACATCTGCCGTCTCCAGACCAACAGGTGCCCCATCGTCGGCCACACCGATGAAGATCGTACCCCCATCGCCGTTCGAGAAGGCGGCGATCTCCGCAGCAAGAGATTGCGCGTTGCGAATGTCACGTTTGAACTGCCGCGTGCTGTCTTCACCGGCGGCGATCTCTGTGAGCATCACGTCATACTCCACGCAACAGTTCCTTCCCCATCCGGAATATCACACCTTCTTTAAAAGGTCAATAAAAGGTCATTTATTGGGTCAGTTCGCAAACCCGACGCCCGAATCTTTCCTCCAAGATTCCGCGTCGTTTCAAACCCGGATTCTATGTACCCATTCACCTTGTTCGGTGGAGATAGGTTTCCGACCCGTTCGTTCAAGCGCTCCTCAAGGAGCGTGAGGGTTCCAAGTCTGTATCTTTTCATAGTCGTAGTCGTCCTCAAATCCGAACGCGACATCTGCATTCGAGGTCATCGAGGAGATCCTCGCCAACGCCCGGACCCGGGACCGCACGCGGGGAATCGGGTTTCAACGGATCGAAATCGCATGAATCAAACGGTCGTCGGGCGCTCCACCACGTTCTCCGGGCGTCACAGGACAGCGCCGTGTCCCGAGGGAACGAGGTCCGGCTGCTCCAGCAGTGCGACGATGTAGCGCTGTCACGCACGGAGATCTACGGACTGCGCACCAGTCTCTTTTTCGTGTTTCGAAACCAGTGACGGAGCACACAAGTCATGAACGTCGACTCGAGGATATCGATGTAGCGAGCGATCGTCTGAGGCGAAACACCGATCGGATCGGCAAATTTCGCCCGGTTGAGAATCGAGCCAGTGGACGTGGCGAGCATCGTCCACAATCGCTCCATCATCACGGTTGTCACGGTTATTCCCAGCGCCGGAATATCACGCTCCAGAAAGGTCCGAACAAACTGCTCCCGCCACCGATCCCGGTCAACCAGCGTCCGAAGACAGCTCCTGATCGAGGCAGTGGGATGCTCCAAAGTGAGGGAGAAATCGGCGAGCTACTGTGGGCTTTCCGGCTTGTCGGGGGAATTTCGGTGCCCGCCGTCGTTTCTGGATAGAACCCTGCAAATCGTAAGTCAAACGGTTGAATTGCACGGTTAACACGGTGTCGGGTGCAAAATGCGTGTCGTAGCGTCAGGCTCGTCGCAAAGGTGATCCCGTCGATATGAACCGCGTATCGATTATTCCAGGTCAGAAAAGCGCCTCCGAATCTGGCCCGCGACCAGGCATCCGGCGTGGAGATCATCCGATTGCCGATCGACGACTCTGGCGCACCCGTTCCGTTCCAGGTGCCAATATTCTGGAAGCAAGCGAAGTCGGGCGTGCAGTTTTTGTCTGCGTTCCCAAATATTCTATTTTTTCGCGCCATTGACAAGTATCTCAAACGATTGTTTCATTGAATCACATCGCACGGCAGTAGCGTCCAAGGAGTACTCCATGACAAGCACCCAACAACGCGCCGAACTCCACCGTCAGATATGGGCAATCGCCAACGATGTACGCGGTGCCGTCGACGGCTGGGACTTTAAGCAGTACGTGCTCGGTGCGCTGTTTTATCGCTTCATCAGCGAAAACTTCGCGAGCTACATCGAGGCGGGCGACGAGAGCATCAACTATGCGGAGCTCCCCGACTCGGTCATCACCCCGGAGATCAAGTCCGACGCCGTCAGGACCAAGGGGTACTTCATCTACCCCAGTCAGCTCTTTGCAAATGTCGCACGGAGCGCCAACGACAACGAGAGCCTCAACACCGATCTGGCAGCGATCTTTGCCGCCATCGAGAGTTCGGCCGTCGGCTTCGACTCCGAGGAGGACATCAAAGGACTTTTCGCCGACTTCGATACCACCAGCAACCGCCTCGGCAACACCGTCAAGAACAAGAACACTCGCCTCGCGGCCGTTCTCAAAGGTGTGGGGAGCCTCGACTTCGGCGACTTCCACGGGAGCGAGATCGACCTGTTCGGCGACGCCTACGAGTTTCTGATTTCCAAATACGCGGCAAACGCGGGCAAGTCCGGCGGCGAGTTCTTTACCCCGCAAAGCGTGTCGCGCCTGATCGCGCGGCTGGCGATGCACAAGCAAACAAGGGTCAACAAGATTTACGACCCCGCGTGCGGCTCAGGCTCGCTGCTGCTCCAGGCACGCAAGCACTTTCACGAGCATATCATCGAAGATGGCTTCTTCGGGCAGGAGATCAACCACACCACCTACAACCTTGCCCGCATGAACATGTTCCTGCACAACATCAACTACGACAAGTTCAACATCAAGCACGACGACACGTTGGTCAGCCCGCACTTCGGCGACGACAAGCCCTTCGACGCGATCGTCTCAAATCCACCGTACTCGGTAAGCTGGATCGGACCGGACGATCCGACGCTCATCAACGATGAGCGCTTTGCCCCGGCCGGCGTGCTGGCACCCAAATCCAAGGCCGACTTCGCCTTTGTGCTGCATGCGCTCAGTTACCTCTCGAGCAAAGGGCGCGCCGCCATCGTGTGTTTTCCCGGTATCTTCTACCGCGGCGGCGCAGAGCGAAAGATCCGCCAGTACCTGGTCGACAACAACTACGTCGAGACAGTGATCAGCCTGGCCCCCAACCTCTTCTACGGCACCTCAATTGCCGTCAACATACTGGTGCTCTCCAGGAGCAAGACCGATACCCGAACGCAGTTTATCGATGCGAGCAACCTCTACAAAAAAGAGACCAACAACAACGTGCTCCTCGACGAACACATCGAGACGATCGTCGCCGCCTTCGACAGCAAGGAAGACGTCGAGTATCTCGCGCGATCGGTTGAACACCAGGAAGTGGTCGACAAGGACTACAACCTGTCGGTCAGCAGCTACGTAGAGGCCAAAGACGACCGCGAGGTGATCGATATCACGGTGCTCAACGCGGAGATCGCAGCCACGGTGACAAAGATCGACCAGCTACGGAGCGACATCGACGCGATCGTGGCTGAGATTGAGGGATTCGAGGCATGAGCGATCGTCCCGCTTCGTTGACCGCAGCCGCCGGATGGGTACGCCGAATGGCCCCAGGAGCTGAAGAAGCGCATCCAGACCACGCAGCAGAGCGCCGCGCTGGCGACCAATCGCGAGATGGTCATGCTGTACTGGCGTATCGGCCGGGACATTCTGGAGCGGCAGGCGGCGCAGGGCTGGGGCGCCAAGGTGATCGACCGGCTGTCGCACGACCTGCGAGTCGCTTTTCCCGACATGAAGGGGTTCTCCCGGACCAACCTGCTCTATATGCGGTCTTTCGCTGAGGCGTGGCCGGACGAGGGAATTGTCCAACAGGCTGTTGGACGATTGCCATGGGGTCACAATGTGGTGCTCCTCACCAAGCTCAAGGATCGTGAGCAGCGGCTCGCATACGCTCAGAAGACCATCGAGCATGGCTGGTCACGCAATGTGCTCGTCATGCAGATCGAATCCCGCCTGCTCGAGCGTCAGGGTGCAGCACTCACCAACTTTGAAGAGCGCCTGCCGCATCCGCAGTCTGATCTGGCGCGCGAGTCGCTCAAGGACCCGTATCGGTTCGATTTTCTCGGCCTCACCGAAAAGGCGCAGGAACGCGAGATCGAACTCAAGGCCGGCGACTTCAAACCGGAGCACCTGGGCCAACTCGGCTTCTACCTGACCGCCGTGGATCGCCAGATCAAAACGACGGAGGATCGTCCCACCATTGGCCTGCTCCTGTGCAGAAGCAAAAACAAGGTAGTCGCGGAGTACGCCCTGGGTGACAACACCCAACCGATGGGCATCGCCGAGTACAAGCTCCGCGAGTCGCTACCCGAATCACTCGAGACCAGCCTGCCCAGCATCGAGCAGATCGAGCGGGAACTGACGGAGGGCGACGCATGAGCGGAAGATCGGAGGGAGAGATGGATGCGCCCGGAGCGAGCAAGTTTGTGGAGAAGCTAATGGATGGGGCTGAGGTGGAGTGGGTGGCTTTGGGGGAGCTCGGTGAACTGATCCGCGGCAATGGATTGCAGAAAAAGGACCTCACTGAAAGCGGGGTACCCGCTATTCATTACGGTCAGATCTACACCTACTATAGGTTGTGGACAGCGACGACAAAATCCTTTGTCTCGGAGGATCTCGCGAAGTCCCTGAGGAAGGTGGACTACGGCGATGTCATCATCACGAACACGAGCGAGAACATCGAAGACGTAGCAACCGCCTTGGTGTATCTCGGAAAGCAGCAGGCCGTGACGGGTGGGCACGCAACGATATTCAAACCCGGCCCAACCATCAATGGAAAATACCTCGCGTACTTCACGCAGACTGATATCTTCTCAATTGGCAAGCGCCCGTTCGCGAGGGGCGCAAAGGTCATCGACATCTCTGCTTCGAACCTGGCGAAAATCGCCGTCCCCATCCCCTGCCCCACCAACCCGGAGAAGTCCCTCGCCATCCAGGCGGAGATCGTCCGCATCCTCGACACCTTCACCGAGCTGACCACCGAGCTGACCACCGAGCTGACCACCGAGCTGACCGCCCGCAAGAAGCAGTACGAGTACTACCGGGATCAGCTGCTGACGTTTGACGAGGATGAGGTGGAGTGGAAGACGTTGGGGGAACTTGGTGACAATCTCGACTCGAGGCGAAAGCCAATCGCCAGCAATCAGCGACAGCCTGGTGAAGTCCCATACTACGGCGCATCTGGAGTCGTCGACTTTGTCAAGGAGCACATCTTCGAAGGTGATTTCTTGCTCATTTCGGAAGACGGCGCAAATCTGCTGGCGAGGAGCACACCGATCGCGTTCAGTGCGTGTGGCCGAATATGGGTAAACAATCACGCGCACGTTATCGAGTTCGAAACGTATGTAGACCGAAAATTTGTTGAGTACTACCTGAACAGCATCGATCTGACTCCGTACATATCTGGGGCCGCTCAACCCAAGTTGAATCAAAGTAATCTGAACAGGATTCCAGTACCTGACCCGCGTAGAGAAGTCAAACACCGAATCGTCGCGATTCTTGACCACTTCGACACCCTCACCACCTCACTCACCGAGGGCCTCCCTCGTGAGATCGAGCTCCGCCGTAAGCAGTACGCCTACTACCGCGATCTGCTCCTGAGCTTTCCCGGGGCCCGCAAGGCGAGCGATGGCTAAACCCACACACCTTTGTGTTGACAATTGGGTGACAATGCAGCACCATTCCTATGGAGGCCATATGAAGTTTGTAACGGTACGGGATTTTCGCACATCCCCGGCAGCGATCTGGAAGCAGCTGCCGGAAGAGGGAGAGCTGGTGATCACCAACAACGGGAAGCCGATTGCGCTCCTGACGCCCGTCTCTGACCAGAATCTGGAAGAGTCGCTCAAGTCGATCCGGGCGGCGCGGGCAGCCAGTGCGGTGCGCACGATGCAGCAACTCTCGGCCAGGAATGGAAACGCCGCATTAACCGCCGAGGATATCGCCTCGGAGATTGAGTCCACCCGAACGTCTCACTAACGATGCGCGTCGTTCTCGACACCAACGTTCTGATCTCAGGACTCCTCAACGCTACGGGCAAACCGGCAGAGGTACTCAGTCTCATCCTTGCCGGGAGGATTGTCCCTCTGATAGATAACCGGGTTCTGCTTGAGTACGAAGCCGTCCTGCGTCGGCCGAAGTTCCAGTTTCCGGGCGACGCGATTGTGTCGGTGCTGGAGTTTTTTCGGCAAGCGGGAGAGTTTGTCACCCCTGAGCCAACGGCGCAACGGTTCACCGATACCGACGACCGGAAGTTTTACGAAGTTGCCATCTCCGGAGCGGCGGAGTTCCTGATCACCGGCAACACCAGACACTTCCCCGATGATCCGATTATTGTGTCGCCATCGGAGTTCCTGGAGCACTATGACTGACTACACCAAACCAATCGCCGAGTCCAACACCTTCATCGTTCTCGACCGCTACACCAAAGAGTATTCCGTCGCCGAGTCGTACCAGAGCGAGCAGGACCTCGAGCGCGAGCTTATTCAGGACCTCGTCAATCAGGGCTACCAGCACCTGCCGGGTCTCAAGTCGGCCGGGGACATGATAGCCAACGTGCGCGTGCAGCTTGAGGCGCTCAACGGCGTGACCTTTGGCGACGGCGAGTGGCTGCGCTTTGTTGAGACGTATCTCGACCGGCCCAGCGATACGGTCATCGACAAGACGCGTACGATCCACGACGACTACATCAACGACTTTGTCTTCGACGACGGGCGCATCCAGAACATCTATCTGGTGGACAAGAAGCTCGTCGCCCGCAACACCTTGCAGGTGATCTCGCAGTTTGAGCAGACCGGCAGCCACGCCAACCGCTACGACGTGACGATCCTCGTCAACGGCCTGCCCATGGTCCAGATCGAACTCAAGAAGCGGGGCGTGGCTATCCGCGAGGCATTTAACCAGGTGCACCGCTACAGCAGGGAGAGCTTCAACAGCGAGCATTCGCTCTTCAAGTTCCTTCAGCTCTTCGTGATCTCAAACGGGACCGACACGCGCTACTTCGCCAACACGACCCAGCGCAGCAAGCACAGCTTTGACTTCACGATGAACTGGGCCAAGGCCGACAACAACCTCATCCGGGACCTCAAGGACTTTACGGCGACGTTTTTCCAGAAGCGGACGCTGCTTGAGGTGCTCCTGAAGTACTCGGTGTTTGATGTGAGCAACACGCTCCTCGTGATGCGACCGTACCAGATCGCGGCGACCGAGCGGATCATCCGCAAGATCATCTCATCCCACGAGGCAAAGAGCTGGAGCACGCCCGAGGGCGGCGGGTTTGTGTGGCACACCACCGGGTCGGGCAAGACGCTCACCAGCTTTAAGACGGCGCGGCTGGCGACCGAGCTTGAGTTTATCGACAAGGTGTTCTTTGTGGTCGACCGCAAGGATCTCGACTACCAGACGATGAAGGAGTATCAGCGGTTTTCGCCGGATAGCGTCAACGGCTCGGACAGTACCGCCGGCCTCAAGCGCAACCTTGCCAAAGACGACAACAGGATCGTCGTCACCACCATTCAGAAGCTCAACAACCTGATGAAGTCGGAGAGCGACCTGCCGATCTACCGCAAGCAGGTGGTGTTTATCTTTGACGAATGCCATCGCAGCCAGTTTGGCGAGGCGCAGAAAAACCTCCGACGCAAGTTCAAGCAGTACTATCAGTTTGGCTTTACCGGCACACCGATCTTCCCGGAGAACGCCCTGGGCGCCGAGACGACGGCCAGTGTGTTTGGCCGCGAGCTGCATTCGTACGTGATCACCGACGCCATTCGCGACGAGAAGGTGCTCAAGTTTAAGGTCGACTACAACGACGTGCGGCCACGCTTCAAGTCGATCGAGCAGGAGCAGGACGAGAAGAAGCTCAGCGCCGCCGAAAACCGGAAGGCACTGCTGCACCCGGAGCGCATCGACGAGATCACCCGCTACATCCTGAGCAGTTTCCGCCAAAAGACGCATCGCACCCACGGCAGTGCAGCGGGGTTCAACGCGATGTTTGCGGTCAGCAGCGTCGATGCCGCCAAGAGCTACTACGATGCCTTTCGGCGGCTCCAGGCTGACGTGGAGAAGCCGCTGCGGGTGGCGACGATCTTCTCCTTTGCTGCCAACGAGGAGCAGAGCGCCGTCGGCGACATTCTCGACGAGAGCTTTGATGTGTCGGCGATGAACAGCACCGCCAAGGAGTTTCTCAACGCCGCCATCACCGACTACAACGCCATGTTTGCGACCAACTTTGGCGTCGATAGTCAGGGCTTTCAGAACTACTACCGCGACCTGGCCCTGCGGGTGAAGAATCAGGACATCGATCTCCTGATCGTGGTTGGCATGTTCCTGACGGGCTTTGACGCGCAGACGCTCAACACTCTGTACGTCGACAAGAATCTGCGCTTCCACGGCCTGATGCAGGCGTACTCACGCACCAACCGCCTCTACGACGCCACCAAGACCTTTGGCAACATCGTCACCTTTCGCGACCTCGAGCAGGCGACGATCGACGCGCTCAAGCTCTTTGGCGATGCCAACACCAAGAACGTCGTTCTCGAGAAGAGCTACCGGGAGTACATGGAGGGCTTCACCGACATCGCGACCGGTGAGGCCCGCCGCGGCTACATCGAGGTTGTCGCCGAGCTGGAGGAGCGCTTTCCCGATCCCGACTCGATCGCGACAGAGTCCGACAAAAAGGCGTTTGCCAAGGTGTTTGGTGAGTACCTCCGGATCGAGCACGTCCTCCAGAACTACGATGAGTTTGCGAGCCTCAAGGCGCTCCAGCGCGTCGATCTTGCCGATCCCGACGCGGTAGAGGCGTTCAAGGTCGCTCACTACGTCGATGACGACGACATCGAGAAGCTCAAGGCGGTTCATGTCCCCTCAGAGCGCGCGATTCAGGACTACAAGTCGACCTACAACGACATCCGTGACTGGCTGCGACGGCAAAAGGATGCCAATGATGCCGACGCATCCACCGTCGACTGGGACGACGTCGTCTTTGAGGTAGATCTCCTCAAGTCGCAGGAGATCAACCTCGACTACATCCTCGAACTCATCTTTGAGAACAACAAGAAGACCAAGGACAAGGTGACCCTCGTTGAGGAGGTCCGCCGCGTCATCCGCGCGAGCATCGGCAACCGCGCCAAGGAGAGCCTCGTCGTCGACTTTATCAACCAGACCAATCTGGACCAGATCGGCGACAAGGCCAGCGTCATCGAAGCGTTCTTCGCGTTTGCCCAGGCCGAGCAGAAGCGCGAGGCCGACGAGCTGATCGCCTCAGAGAAGCTCAACGCGCAGGCCGCGCGTCGCTACCTCACCACATCTCTCAGGCGTGAGTACGCCAGCCAAAACGGCACGGAGCTCAACAGCATCCTCCCGAAGATGAGCCCCCTCAACCCGGAATACCTGACCAAAAAGGCAAGCGTCTTCGAGAAGATCGCGGCGTTTGTTGAGAAGTTCAAAGGGGTCGGCGGGGTGGTGTAGGGGGTGCGGCAGATGGCACGCGATTTGTCCCAATCAGTCTGACCATCGCATCGCGATTGCCGCAGACGTCCGTCTTCATATTCGATTCCCATCAAATATTCTTTTTATGTTTGACACCCGCTGACGTGCGTGATATTCTATATGTATCGAATATGGATCGTATGTTCCATATGGATGGAGGGTTCTATGAACGGGAACGATATCGAGTTTCTGGCGATGCACAAACAGAGGATCGCGGAGAAGATCGCACCGAGGCAACGGGGCATCACACGCTCGGTCGGGCGGAGTCCCATCCACGCAGGGCGCACCGCCCGGAGAGTCGTTCGCTCGATGCTGCGCGCCGCAGGGGAGCTGCTCTCGCGCGTGTCGCAGCGACTGATCGAGCGGGCCGAGGCGATATGAAGAACACCCAGCCCACCGTAACGTTCGGCTACAACTCGGCGCTTGAGCTCGTCACCGCCGCCGCGTCCGTCTCCGCGACCCACGCACGGGTGACCGCGAACGCGACCTTCCTCCCACCGGTCAACGATGAGGTTCGCGCGTGGCGCGCTCGCGTCGACGCGGAGTTGTCTCCCTTCGATCGGTCGGACCTCGATCTCGTGTTTTCGACGGTAACCGTCCTCGTTGCGCTGGCGTACGCTACGTTCCGCGAGGAGACCCGGACCCCCGAAACGCTGATCGCGTTCCTCCGATCGGTCGACGACGACGAGTTCGTCGAGGGCTTCAGGCACGCGCTGTTTGTGGACGAGGCTCCCGACGAGTGGCTCAAGGAGAGGATGATTCTTGAGGCGCTGGAACGGGACCGCGATCGGGAGACGATCCCGTTTGCCGAAGAGGCGCGCCAGCTGATCCAGCTCCTATCGGCCCCTGCCCACTTTCGCAAAAAAACCGCCGATGTCCTTGATTGGTTCTACCATCGCTTCCTCGCCGCGGATGCGGATCGAATCGCCGCTCGAATGGAGGCGAGGATCGACGCATGGCGGGAGCAGGTTCTCGACAATGTCCCCGACGCGCTCAAGCGCCTCTCGGGTGGCAACTACGAGACACTCCTTGCCAAGTGTCCGGAGGTCACGATCCTTCCGGTGTTCTACTCCTCGAGAGAGCGGTCGATGTTCATTCCAGGCAACGCGAACATCGTCATCGGTATCGACCGTGCCGCTGCGGATCTGGCCCCGGACAACAGCGACGAGGCCACGCGGTCGGCCACCGATGAACTCCTCAAGGCGCTCTCCGATCCCACGCGCCTGGCGATCCTGCGCCTCGTCCGAGAACGCCCGCGCTACAACCGCGAGCTTGCCACCGAGCTGGGAATCTCCCCGCCCACCGCGAGCTACCACGTCGACAAACTCCTTCAGACCAACCTCCTCCGCCTCGAGTTGTCGCAGGGTCGCCGCTTCTACTACGCGGTCAATCCGGAAGGGATCGAGCGGTTGCGTGAGAGTTTGAAGGTTGAGTTTCTGCCGTAGCGACACGTCCGCCGATCACCCGAGCGAAATACCGATTGACACATCGAACCCGTGGTATATTATTAGTACGCATGGAACTAATCATCCACGAACTGGCGGTTCACCTCGAACGATTCGCCGAACACCTTCAGGACGTTGGCGGCGAGCTGTTCCGCGACGCTTTCAGGACGCACCAGATTCGGGAACTGACCGTGCAGCAGTTGCGGTATCTCGAAGTCGTAGAAGCCAATCCCGGACTCACTCCGGGAGACCTGGCCGCCGCCTTTCAGGTCAAGAAGCCCACGGTGAGTAACATCGTTCGGCAACTGGAACGCGACGGATTGATACACCGCGAAAACGACGCCATAGATCGACGCGTATATCGGATCCATCCGACGGAGGTTTCGATCGATATCTTTCGAAAACGGCGCGAGATGTACACGAACCTCGCCGAACACATCGGGACCAGGTTGACCCACGACGAACTCGTTGACCTCGAGCGACTCTTGCGCAAAGCGTCAACGGAAACGGGAGAGAACCATGGGTGATCCCTCGTCGCCACTCCCCCGTTTTCTGTTCATTCCCGGCGGTGGAATGTCGAGTTGGGTCTGGCGATACCTGGACAATGATCTTGGCTCCAATGGAATCCTCATCGACCAGCGAATTCCGGCAAACACCAAAGAGGCGCGCAGAACGGTCGGGCTTGCCGATTGTGTTCGACACATCGAGGAATGTGTCGGCGACATCGACGAGTCGCGTATCGTTGTTGTCGCCCATTCCGGCGGAGGCGTGCTGGCGCCGATTGTCGCCGGCCGGATGTCGGAGCGCGTCGACGGGATCATTTTCGTCGCGGCGAACATTCCCGAGCATGGTCACAATGCAACCGACGCTCTTCCGTTTCCAATCCGCATCCTGAACCGTGTCGCGGCGCGCGTCCAGGTGCGATCGGACTCGATCCCGATGAGAAAATACGAGACGATGATCAGGAAATCGTTCTGCAACACCTGTACCGAACAAGCCATTCAGTACGTATTGAATCAGACTCTGCAGAGCGAACCGCTCTGTCTGCTCAACGAACGCGTCGACTGGGCACAGGTTCCGGCGACCGTCCGAATGGCGTACATCAGGCTGACAAAGGACAAGACCGCGTCCGTCGCGCTGCAGGATCGGATGGCAGGCAACCTCGCCATTCGCGAGGTGCACGAGATCGAGAGCGACCATATGGTCATGATCAGTCATCCCGACTCGTTCAACCGGACGATCAAAACGATCGTGAGGGGCTGGGCAGCACACGTTCGGCAGCGATAGGCTGTGGTATGAGCACAAAACAGATCACGGACACGCTCTTCCAGATCACCCGTTTCGGCATGATCAACTGCTATCTGGTTGTCGAGGACGACGGCGCCACGCTCGTCGACACCGGCATGGCGGGAATGGGCACAGGACTGGTCGCGGTCGCCGAGCGTCTCGGTCTTCCGATTCGTCGGATCGCCCTCACCCACGCCCACGTTGACCACGCCGGGGCCCTCGATGAACTGGCCGGGCTTCGTCCGGATGCCGAGGTTTTCATGAGTCCCCGGATGGAACGCCTGCTTTCCGGTGATCTGGCGCTGGAGCCCGGGGAGCCCCGGATACCGCTCAAGGGCGGTTTTCCCCGTCGCGACACACGAGCTACCGGGTCCGTCGTTGCCGGAGAGAAGGTCGGTTCGCTTCGCGCGGTCGCCTCGCCGGGCCACTCGCCGGACCATATCGCCTTCCTGGATGAACGCGATTCGACGCTCATCTGCGGCGACGCGTTTCAGACAAAGGGAGGTATCGCGGTCGCCGGGGTGATTCGGTGGCGCTTTCCCCTGCCCGCCTTCGGCACCTGGAATCTTGAGTTGGCAACACAGTCGGCGGCGGCGCTGCTGGATCTGGCGCCGGCGCGCCTGGCTCCGGGGCATGGAACGGTACTGGAACAGCCGGTCGGCGCGATGGAGCGCGCCGTCGCCGAGGCGCAGGAAAAACTCCGTCGGGGAAACCACTGACGCCGGAACCGGCGATTGCTTCGCCGGAGGCCGGCGTGCGCTACTGCCGGCCGCTGCGCTCCAGCGCCCGCTCCCTGAGATAGAGAAAGAACGGCAAACCAAAGGAGGCGCCGATCAGGACGGTGCCCGCAAGCGGTATCCAGGCGGTTTTGATCCTGAGTCGCACCGCCTCGAGACCGGCGAACACCAGCGCGGTCGCGACCACCACGGTAAAGTCCAGGGCGACTCCGGCGATAAGCTGGTTCGCAAACATCGAGGACACCATCGTCCCCACGGAAAACTCGCCCGCCATGGTCGCCGGGATGAACTGACTCATCGGAAGCACGATGCCGGCCACCGCCAGCACGAGGTAGATTGTCTTCTTCATGGGCCAAATATCGCAACGATTTGGTCGCACGTCGCTATTCGCGCAACCACTGATACAGCGTCTTTCGGCTGATCCCGAGTTGGCGCGCCGCTTCACTCTTGTTACCGCTGCACCGCAAAATCGTCTCGGACGCCCGTCGACGCCGTGCGTCCGGGGTCTCGCGCGGCGCCGCGGCGCCGGACCGGGTTGCTCGGCTCCCGACCTCCCGCGCCTCGGTGTAGTTTTCCAACAATACACCCGTTCCGTCCAACACGGCGCTGTCTTCGAGAATGGCCGACCGGGTGAGTACGTGCTCCAGCTCCCGGACGTTCCCGGGCCAGGAATACGCGATGAGACGCTCCCGAAACTCGTCCGTGATACCGACGATCCGGCGGTTCAGACGGGAGGCCAGGAGCCGCAGCAGGTGGTCTGCAATCGGAGCAATATCGCCCGGTCGCTCGCGAAGCGGTGGCGTCTCGATAACGATCGTTGAGATCCGATAGAACAGATCCGAGCGAAACCGTCCCTCCGCCACGTCGCGGCGCAAATCCCGGTTGGTGGCGGCGATGATCTGTACGTCAACGCGCGTGGCCTTCTGGCTGCCCAGACGGAACACCTCCCCCTGCTGGATCACACGCAGGAGCGCCACCTGCCCGTGGGGACTGAGGTCGCCAATCTCGTCCAGAAAGAGGATCCCATGGTTCGCCAGTTCGAACTTGCCCTTGCGGCGATCGTGGGCGCCGGTAAACGCGCCCTTCTCGTGTCCAAAGAACTCGCTTTCCACGAGCGAGTCCGGGATAGCGCCACAGTTCATCGTAACAAACGGCATTTCCCGTCGCGGGCTGCGTTGGTGAACAGCATGGGCAACCAGTTCCTTCCCGGTGCCCGTTTCGCCAAGTATGCAGATGTTCACGTCATGGGGAGCGGTGCGCTCGATGAGCTCCAGGACCCGACGCATCTGCCGGGAATCGCCAACCAGGGGAGCACGAACGCGTGTCGCCGACGGGGTGCGGGGCACACTCTTGAGCCGGCGAATCGTAGAGTCCACGATTGCCGTTACCGGGATGCGCTCGAATGCCGATCCGCCGGCGTATCCGTGGACCGGGACCTCCCGCAGGATCTCCTCCAGGTCGATTGGCTGAGTGATCGATCCACCAAACAGAAAACTCAACGGAGAGAGCGTCTGCCTCGCCACGACGTCCCACATTTCCCGAACGGTGGCGATCGCGGTGGAAAGCTCGTTCTTCTTTTCCATCGTGTCCGTGACCGCGCGGGTGAGACCCACGTTGAGTATCAGCCCGTCAACGTGAATGTCGCAAAAGTGTTCGACTTCCGAGGGGGACAGCGCGAATCCGAAAACGGCAAACCCGGCCGCCTGCGCCTCCTGCAGCATGTCGAGTTCTGCCTCATGGTGAAGTCCGTGGGAGATCATGATGTCCCGCATGACGCCGTCGACGAGTCCGGTCGCCGGCCAGTTGGTGACAGCGTCCACGCCAAGTGTCCCCAGCCGCTGGAGACGCTCCGCGGTCGGTGCCGCCGGGTCGTTGGGCATCATACCCGCCACCACCGGGACCCCCTGATTGTGCGGCAGAACGTGGCGCCGTAACAGTTCCTCTGTCTGGTCGTTCGCGTTGCCGTAGGCCAGGAACGAGGCGAGAGACCCGACCCCCGCGGTTCGGTACGTTCCCGCGCTGAAGACGAAGAAAATGTCGGCGCCGGCCCGGACGGAGGTCGCGGTGATGTTCCCGGAACCCGGGGAGACGCCGATCAGCGGGCGATCCGGGGGCTTGGTGCCGACAACGCGTTGAATAACGGGATGCCGTGCGGACAGATCGGTCAGCACGGGTGTTACCTGTAACCCCTACTGTGACTCGGAATCGTTACCATGATGAAGGGTAACACGAGTCTTCCTGCGCTGGGCGGCCATTTTTGCCCGATTCCGCACGATTCGGCACGATTCGGCCGCAAAAACAGCCGAATCCTGCCACGCCAGTGTTGGCACGACTATTTCAAATACGTGAGCACACGACTCAAACGGGAGACACATGATGAACACAACCAAAGACCGCGCCACGATCCTCGCAGGGCTCCGCGAGAAGGTCAAAGCCGGAGTGCCCATTATCGGCGGCGGCGCAGGGACCGGAATTTCCGCCAAATCGGAAGAGGCCGGCGGTATCGACCTGATCGTGATATACAACTCCGGCCGGTATCGAATGGCAGGCCGCGGCTCTCTGGCGGGCCTGATGCCCTACGGCAACGCCAACGAGATCGTGAAGGAGATGGCGTACGAGGTCATCACCGCCGTGAAAGATACGCCGGTTCTCGCCGGTGTCAACGGGACCGATCCGTTCATGCTGCGGCGCCACTTCCTGCAGGAGCTGAAGGATCTCGGATTCGCCGGGGTGCAAAACTTCCCCACCGTGGGTCTGATCGACGGTACATTTCGCCAGAATCTCGAAGAGACGGGAATGGGATTCGGTCTCGAAATCGACATGATCCGCGAGGCGCACGAGATGGATATGCTCACGACTCCCTACGCCTTTGATGCGGACCAGGCGGAACAGCTGACCCGCGCCGGTGCCGACGTCATCGTGGCTCATATGGGTCTGACGACCAAGGGGTCGATCGGCGCCGAAACGGCAAAAACGCTCGACGACAGTGCGCGGTTGGTGCAGGAGATCGCCGACGCCGCGCGGAGCGTTCGGGATGACGTGATCGTTCTCTGCCACGGTGGCCCGATCGCGATGCCGGAGGATGCGAAGTACATCTTCGATCACGTGAAGGGCATCAACGGGTTCTATGGCGCCAGCTCCATGGAACGACTGCCAACGGAGACGGCGATTTCGGAACAGATCAAGGCGTTCAAAAAGATCACGTTCTGAACCGTGCGAGGAACAGGAGTACCCGGTATGAAAAAAGCATACGTAGTCGGAACGTTCGACACCAAGGCGGAAGAACTCTCCTATGTGGCGGAGTTGATCCGTGCCAGCGGAACCACCGCTGTGACCGTTGACGTATCGTCCAGGCCCCACGGCACCGCCGGAGGCGACATTTCGAACGCGGAGGTGGCGAAGCACCATCCGAAAGCCCCCGGTTTTCTCGGTACCACTGACGATCGCGGGGAAGCCGTCACGCTCATGTCCGAGGCCCTGGGCGAGTTTCTCGTGGGTCGCGACGACCTGGGAGGGGTTATCGGCCTCGGCGGCTCCGGCAACACCGCCCTCGTGACCGCCGCCATGAGGCGTCTCCCGGTGGGGACCCCGAAACTCATGGTCTCCACCGTGGCCAGCGGTGATGTTGCGCCCTACGTGGGCCCGAACGACATCACCATGGTGTACTCCGTGACGGACGTCGCGGGACTGAATCGAATCTCCCGGGCAGTCCTGGGAAACGCCGCTCACGCCATCGCCGGAATGGTGGCGCATCCGATTCCGGAGCCGGCGAGCCAGAAACCGACGCTGGGCATGACGATGTTCGGCGTAACGACCCCGTGCGTCACCGAGGTCCGAAGGCAGCTCGAAGCCGAGTTTGACCCGCTGGTCTTCCACGCCACCGGGACCGGCGGCCAGTCGATGGAGAAGCTCATCGACTCGGGAATGATCTCGCACGTGATCGATATTACCCTCACCGAGGTATGCGACCTCCACATGGGAGGCGTCATGAGCGCCGGCGAGGATCGGTTGGGAGCGATCATCCGCGCGGGCATACCGTACGTGGGATCCGTGGGCGCGCTGGACATGGTGAACTTCGCGGCGATCGATACCGTGCCGGAAAAGTTCGCGAATCGAAACCTGTACAAGCACAACGCCAACGTGACCCTCATGCGTACCACCGTGGATGAGAATCGTCGCATGGGACAATGGATCGGTGGGAAATTGAATCAGATGACCGGACCGGTCCGATTTCTGCTCCCCGAGAAAGGCGTATCCCTGATCGATGCCGAGGGGCAGCCGTTCTACGATCCCGAGGCTGACGAAGCGCTCTTTTCCGCGATCGAAGCGACGGTCGATCAAACCAGGGACCGCGTGGTCAAACGTCTTCCGTACAACGTGAACGACACCGAGTTCGCCGACGCCCTGGTGTCAGAATTCCGGGAACTCTGGAGGGACCGATGAACGGAACATTTGTCTTCAACACAGAGATGGTGCGCGACCAGTTTGACTGGGGCGAGATCGCCTGGGCGTCGCGCCCGCAGAATACCGATTCCGCTCAACTGGCAGTGCTCGATGTGACGATCACCCACGGCATGGGGCATGACTTCCATCGTCATCCGGACCAGGAGGAGATGATCTACGTGCTGGAGGGCGAAATCGAGCAGTGGATCGAAAAGGAGAAACGGATTCTGAAACCCGGAGACGCGGTATTCATCAAGAAAGGGATCGTCCACGCGAGCTTCCAGCGGGGGGCCAATCCGGCTCATCTCCTGGCGATTCTCGGTCCGGCGGTGGGGGACGGCGGCTACGCGATGGAGGACGTCTCCACCGAGGCGCCGTGGAACGCACTTCGGACGAAATGATCGTCTCCGCTCGGGCGGGGACGCAGCGCATTGGCCCCTTATGCGAGCGCCCGATCCGCGGGCCACGCGGCCTTGTACGGGCGCTCGCTGGTGAGCGCATCGTAGACGTCGCAGGCGGCGAACAGCCGCGCCGAGACGGGCACGTCGGTGCCGGCGAGCCCGTCGGGGTACCCGCCTCCGTTCCACCGTTCGTGGTGATGGCGCACCAGCCCCAGGCTCAAGTCCGGAAGAAATCCCAGCTCGGAGGCAAACTGGTGGCCCACCACGGTGTGGTTGCGCATGACGGTCCACTCCTCCTCGGTGAGCGCACCGGGTTTGAGCAGAATGGCGTCGGGAACGGAAATCTTGCCGATGTCGTGGAGATAGGCTCCCCAGCGCACCGCTCGAATCTCCTCCTGAGACAGGTCGAGGAGACCTGCAATGCGCACGGCCAGGTTGGTCACGCGGTCGGTGTGTCCCTTCGTCTCCCGATCGCGGGCCTCGAGGGCACGGCCGAGGGCGCGCATCGCCCCTTCCCGTGCGCTCTTGGCATCCTCCTCGGCGATCAGGCGGGCGGTGAGCCCCGCGAGCGCACCGGCGAGGGAGGCGAACAGCGCTGACTCCCGCCCGTCCCACCGGTGGTTCTCAAAGGTATGCATCAGGAAGGAGCCGAGAAACGCTCCGCCGGTGGAGTGCACCGGCGCAGCCGCCAGGCTCTTCACGCCGAACGCGGCGAACGCCGCAACGCGCTCGTCTGAGGCGGTATCGGCAAAGAACAGCGGCTCAGAGCTGCTCCGCAACTGCGCCAGGAGAGGAAGATCCTCGGGAAGGCCGTGCGCCAGCAACGCGGTGAACTGCTCGTCGTCGGGCATCTCTCCCGACGCGGCCCGCGCGTGAAACAGGTGTCCGTCCCGCTGGAAATAGCCGGCACCCACGGCTGCGGTATCAGAGACCAGCTGTTCCAGGAGCGGGGTCACGGCGCTGGGCACATCCGGGGCCGCCAGCGCCCGGTTCATGAGCTGAACGATCACGGCGGCGTTGGCTGTTGTCGTATCCTGCATATCGCGTACGATACCCCAGGGTTATTTCGGACTGCAATAGTCAGGTTTTGGCCTACCGTGGATTTCATGCCGCTCCCCTGCGGGGATGGTCCTACTGCGCTCCGACCCATACCGGCGACGAGATCGCCCAGTGTCCGTTCCGGAGTCGGACACGAACCCAGTACCAGCGTGCCGGGGACAGGTGCCCGCGGCGGTCGTCGGTCCAGTCGATCCGCCAGCGGTACGTCTCCGCCGGGTCGGCGCTCACCCGGAACGCGGGCGAGTCGATCGCGCCAAGATTGTCCGAGCGAGCCCCTGCAAGGAGGTCTCCAACACGGTATTCCGCGCGACGGCCGGAGAGATCCACCGTGACGGTCGCGTTTCCGATGTCGCCGGTACCCGGCGCGAGCCGAAGCCCCAGGCCCTGGGTGGACGGCGTGGTGTTGGTCATGTTGCCCCAGGTTGTACAGTGGAACGCGACGCCGTCTGCGCTGCGCTCCCACCCGGCGTTCTGGATGGGAACCTGGTTGTCCGATGCATCGAGCGGAGACACCACCTCCTGCCCCCGGAACCGCGGGAGCACGTCGACGAGTTCCGCGCCGCTGACCCGGATTTCGCCGTGCCAGTCGAACCGCTTCCCCCGTTCGCCCCACCCGAGCTCCACGTGAACCGTCACGACATCGGTTGCGGCGTCGCCGTTCGCATCGGTCACCGCCTCATGGTGAAGCCCGGCGCCCGGCCCCCACCAGACCATCCGGCGCCCGACCCCGTCGACGAGTTCGACATAGTCGATCGCCGATCCGGCATCGACAAAGATGCGATGGTCGTGCGTGTCCGCCGTGTCGATCACGCCGCCCATGGGGGTGCTGTCCACCGCGTGCCACAACGTCACGGCGTCGCCGGTGTTTGCCCAGGTCCGGCGCGCGAAGAGCGCCTCCCAGAGAGCGCGCCGACTGCGATCGGCACTCCACACACCGGTCAGTCCGTGACCGTAGCTGCCGGGGTGCGCACTGTGGTGGTCGGTGTTTCCCAGAACGCCAAACCGGTGGCCGGCTTCGAGGCCCGCGACCATCGTGCCGCGGTACTGCAGCGGCCCCATGGAATGCAGGAACGGTCGGTCGCTGCGGTCCTGCTCGGCGAGCCCGTGCATCGATGTAATCTCGACCACCGGCGAGAGGTCGGCGACGAAACTGTCCCAGTTTCCCCCGCGGGCGCCGACGCGGTATCCGATGTGATGGGGAAACGCGAGTACCCCGGGCAGGCCGCCACCGCCGCCATTGCCGCCGCCGCCTTCGACGGACGGAACCTCCTCATGAAGGCGCCGTCGGAGCTCCATGGGCGTGTCCCCGAACACCAGCGGGAGTTCGTGTCGGTATCCGACGATCGTGTAGTCCCCGTGGGCGCTCGAGTGAATCTCGTATCCCGGGAACAGCACCAGCGCGTGCTCCGCCTCGAACTCCGCGATTCGACGCTGATACGCCTGCCACCCCTCAGCGAGTCGGGCAAACCCTTTCTCGTGGAAATCGACGATATGGGCCACGTCGGGATTGTCGCGGGGCATGTCGGGCCACGCCGCGTGTCCGGTTATCGAGGCGAAATCGAGGCGAAGCGCAGCGTTCTGCATCGCGTCGTCCAGACTGCCGTGCCCGTAGCTGATGCCGCAATGGTTGTGCAGATCTCCGAAGCGGGCCACGTAGGGAATGCGTTGCATGATTACCGTACCTCCCGGATCAGTACGCTGGAACCGTTGGCCTCCGCAGAACGCCGGCTTGCCTCCACCAGGCGCAGGGACTCGACTCCGTCGTCCACCGTCGCCGGCGGGTGCGGCGTCTCCAGCATTGCTGCAATGTCCCGTACCAGTTGCAGGTCCGCACCGAAATGCGAGCTGTTGAGGTCGTGGTCGGGACGAAACACCTCTTCGTGGGCGCCGTAGGCGTTGGTGAGGGTAACCGTTCCGGTGGAGCGCTCCAGCAGGATTCGGCCGCTGGCTCCCACCAGTTCCAGCGTCTCCTGGTCGTCAGCCGGTGTCCCGAAGATGCTCCAGAACAGCGTCGCCTTCACCCCGCCGTCAAAGGTAACGGTCGACACCATGTGGTCCCACATGTCGGACTCGGGATCGAACACGCAGTTGTCGATGACATCGGTCTCGCTCTCCGGCTGGTTCCATGAGTCCTGCATCCAGCGGTCGCCACTCACGGTCTGAAAATCCTTGTCCAGGCGATGGACGACCCCGATTTCGGGTTGGCTCTCGCTCGGCAGCGCGCGAAACGGGCAGTCGCGGTCGCAATCCCGGCAGTGTTTGGGCGCCGTTGGATCGGGGGCGAACACCGACGACCGGCCGCCCGTTGCCTGTACGCTGACCGCATCGCTGCCCACGAACCACCGGAAGACGTCGAAATGGTGGCTGCACTTGTCGTTCAGGGCACCCCCGGACAGGTCGGTAAACCGGTGCCAGCGCTGAAGATAGCGGGCATAGGGAATGACGGAACGCAGGAGGACCATCTGCAGGTCCCCGATCGCCCCGGCCGCCAGAAGGTCGAACGCCTTGCGCCACGACGGTTCGTACCGCCGCGTAAACCCCATGATGATGCGACTCCTCGCATGATGTTCCGCTGCCTGAATGGCCAGGGCGTCCTCCAGGGTGGCCGCGATCGGTTTGTCCAGGTAGACCAGTTTTCCCGCGGCGATCGCGGCCTCGGTGTGCGCGCGGTGATCGGAGGTATAGCTGGTGACCAGCACAATCTCGACGGCAGGATCGGCGAGCATCCCGTCCAGCCCGTCGTACACTGCGATCGACTCGACCTCCCGGTCGCGAAGCCGGGCCAGATACTCCCTGCTCTCCCGCGCCCGTCGCCCGTTGCGGTCAAACAGCGCGCGAATCTCCAGACCGGTATCGGCGGCGGACTCTTCGATACGCCGCCCCAGTACGTAGACGCCCCGCTCGCCGGCGCCGCATATCGCGACCCCGTGGCGTGCGCCCGTCTGCTGTGAATGCTGCATATGTGGTTTCCTGTCTATCCCTTCACGGAGCCGGATGTGACGCCGCTGATGATGTACTTCTGCAATGAAAGGAAGAACGCCACGATCGGTACCATACCCATCGTGAGCGTCGCCAGTGCACCGCCCCACTGATCCATATACTGCCCGAAGAATCGGAAGATGCCGAGCGGGATGGTGTGCAGTCCACGCCGGAACAGTACGAGGAGCGGTAGGAGGAAATCGTTCCAGATCCAGAGGGTCTGAAGAATGATGACCGTGACGACCATCGTCTGGAGCAGCGGCAGCACGATGCGGAAGAAGCTCTGCCAGGTGGTGCAGCCATCGATGTACGCCGATTCCTCAAGCTCCCGGGGGACGGACTTCACGAACCCGTGGAGCAGGAACACCGTGAGCGGCATCCCGAACCCGAAGTAGATCATGATCACGCCGTAGCGGGTGTTGATCATGTTGAGCACGCTGGCAACCTTGACCATCGGGATCATGACCGACTGAAACGGGATGACCATTGCGGCAACGTAGAGAACGAACATGGAGCGACTCACCCAGTGCGGTCGCCGAACCATACGCCACGCGGCCATCGCTCCCATGATCACCATTCCCCCGATGCTGAAAGAGGTCACAATGAGTGAGTTCATCAGGACCCGCGGAAACTGAACCACTCGCCACGCCTCGGCAAAGTTCTGCCAGTAGAACGTTTCGGGAAACGACGCCGCGTTCTCGATAATGGCGCCGAACGGCTTTACGGCGTTGGCCAGGACGAAGTAGAACGGCGCCAGAAAAAGCAGCCCCACCAGGATGATGATGATTTCCACCACCAGGTATGTCCGAACGTAGCGAGTCTGTGTCGGGGTCATGCCTCGACCTCCCATCGCTTGGTGATGAGCACCTGCGCGGTGGATATCGATGCCACCACGATGAAGAACAGCACCGCCTTGGCGGACCCAAGTCCGTAGCTGTTGTACTGAAACGCCTCAAAATAGATGTTCATCGCGAACGTCTCGGTGGACCCGAACGGGCCGCCGTTGGTGAGCGAGAAAATCACGTCGAACATCTTGGTCGTCCAGGACAGCGCAAGGAATACACACACCGTAATGGCGGGCACTACAAGCGGGATGATGACCCGCCGCAGAATCGCGGCGCCGGACGCTCCATCGATTCGCGCGGCCTCGAGAAGGTGCTCATCTATTCCCACCAGTGCGGCGATGTAAATCACCATGAGGTATCCGGTCCGTTGCCATACGAACACGATCACCGATCCCCAGAAGCCGGTACCCGGCGTTCCCAGCCAGGGAAGGTTGAACAGCCCGATGCCGGAGATGTCTCCCAGCGTGGGAATGCTGTTGGTGAAGATGAACCGCCACACGAACCCGAGGATGATTCCGCCGATCACGTTGGGCAGAAAAATCAGCGTCCGCATGACCCTGGAGCTCTTCAACGGGAGCACCAGGGCGAAGGCGAGGAAGAACGCAAGGACGTTCGAGACGATGACCGATACCACCGTGAACCGCAGCGTGAACATCGCCGCGACGGCCGCCTGGGAGTCGCCCTGAAATACCGTCACGTAGTTCTGAAACCCGATCCACACCGGCTCCCTGTTCACGCCGTTCCACTCGGTAAACGAGTAGAATATGCCCATCACGAAACTGATGAGGACGATCACGGCAAAGAACAGGAAACCGGGTCCCATAAAGACCAGGTCGTCCTTCGCCGCCTGAAGTCTGCGTCTGTCAGCCACCGTTTCCCCCTGGGTTGATTCGTACCGACGGACGGTGGGGCCCCGCCCCACCGTCGCGTTCATCCGGTCGGCCGAGCGCTACTGCGCCCGTCGCTGCCAGGCCGTATCCAGATTCTCCAGCGTCGTCGTCCAGTCCTGCTGGCCGGCGATGTACGCCTGCATCTGGCGGGTCGCATCGTCCGGAAACCCGTCCGGAAACGACCCGAAGACCCACGGAATTGTCCGGTCCTCGTTGGCAAACGCCAGGATGTCCTGACCGACACCACCGAGCCCCTCGGCCGATACGCCGGAGTACGCCGGGATGAACCCGAACTCTTCGGTGATGTAACGCTGTCCCGTGTCCGATGTCACGAGGTAGTTGAGGAAGTTCCGTGCCGCCGCCTGCTCCGCGTCGGAGCTCTGGCTGTTGACCACGAAATAGAACGGTACGCCGACGGCGATGCGGTTCATCTGCGGCGAGTCGTTGAGCGGCATCGGCAGCAGCCCGATGTTCGCGTCGGGGTTTGCCTCCATGATCGGGATCTCTTTCCAGACGCCCTGCTGGATCATCGCCACGTCGCCGCTGGCAAGGAGCTGCACCTGCCGATTGTGGTCGGTCGTAAGGGGATTGTCCTCTCCGAACTCGACGGTAAGGTCGATGAGATCCTGAAGATCCTGAAACAGTTCGTTGTCAGCCATCGACGCGGTTCCGTCGTTCAGCCCCTGAATGAACCCGTTCGGATCGTCCTGCTGGGCAAACGCCACGTTCAGGAGGTGGAGGCTCAAAACCCACCATGTCGAGTACCCCGTGGCGAAGGGAGTGTACCCCGCCGCCTGAATGCGCTCGGCAGCGTCCCGGAGTTCCGACAGCGTCGTCGGCAGCTCGTCGATACCGGCCTCCGCAAAGATATCCTTGTTGTAGATGTACCCGTATCCTTCGAGGTTGACGGGCATGCCCATCTGGCGACCGTTGATATTCAGATTCTCAAGCGCAAACGGGAGCGCCGTCTCGGTGAAGTCCTCACCGCTGAGGTCGGCGATGTAGTCCTGCCACGTCTCGTACTGCCCGACGCCCTCAACCAGGAAGATGTCCGGCCCTTCGTCGGCGGCAAATTTGCCCCGGAGGATCGTCTGCCAGCTCGCACCACCCCCGATCGTCTCGATCACAACATCGACGTTGGGATACATCTCCTCGAAGTCAGCGGCAAAGTCGCCGTACGCTTCGTCGAGATACGGTTTGTTCTGGAAGAAGTTCAGCTCCACGGAATCGTTCCCGGAAGCTCCGCTTTCGGGGGCACCGCTGGCGAACACCATCCCACTCACGGCGAGAAGTGCCGCGATCCCCACTAGTAACCGTTTCATATCGTCCTCCTTGATGCGTGGGCGTATCCCACGGCTGTTTTTTCTTCAGCAACTCTCACGGTCCACGAGCGTTGGCTGAAGCTTTTCTACGTACTGATCGGACTGGGTCCCGGCGATCACCGCTGCGATCGCGTCGGTTGCCAAACGCGCAACCTCCGACACCGGCTGATGAATGGTGGTGAGCGCCGGCCGCGTGTACTGCGCCCACTCGATGTCGTCGTACCCGACAACCGAAATCTGTTCCGGCACCGGAACGCCGGTATCGAGCAGGCAGTTCAGAACGCCGATTGAGGTGAGGTCGGACTGCGCGAATACGCCGTCACATGCGCGCACCTCGTCCAGGTGAGCGGCCACGGTGTCGTAGGCGGTCTCGTACAGACCGTTTTCTATGGTCAGGGTATCCCACGTGATCGCCTCCTCGGCGTCGGCCACGGCACGGGCAAACCCGCGGAGTCGCACGTCGAACTGCTCACCGGCTTCGGTCACGCACAGGAGCCGCCGGCGCCCGGCGGCGATCAGACGCTGAGCCGCAAGGTACCCGCCCAGTTCGTGATCGATACGGATCTGGTGGCACGGAGCGTCCTCGATCCCCGGTGCGGGGTTGATGAGCAGAAACGGCGCATCCAGGCGCAGGAGCGCGTCGACCTGAGGGCGGGATACCTCGTATCCGAAAATGATCAGACCGGCAACTTTTTTCTGTCGCAGCAGGCGCGTGATGTCGTCAGTGGGGCCCTCCCCGCCTCCGTAGCCCGCCACCAGTGCGTCCAGCCCGTGGGTGGCGAGCTCGCGGCGCATCCGGCTGATCGCCTGGGATGTGTAGGCCGACTCGTACGGGCGAAGTGAGTGAAACGGATACACCAGACCGACGTTCATCTGCATGCCCGTGGCGAGACTCTTGGCACTGGAGTTGACCTGGTATCCCAACTGGCGCGCCAGGCTCTGGATGTGGCGTTTGGTCGAGTCCTTGACGAGGGGACTGTCGTTGAGGGCGCGCGAGACGGTGGAATAGCTGGTACCGGCGAGTTGCGCCAGTTTTCGAATCGTCATGTCCATGACCAGGCCATCGCAGGAGGCGCCCTGCCGGACAGCCCCTGCCTCCTTCCGATTTTTGCAACCGGTTGTATTTTGCAACCGGTTGTAGGCAGGAGCGTACACCCGGTTGGCGGGGCCGTCAACAGGAATCGTTCGTGGTGGGCTCTGGAGGTGCATCCATCGCGTCCTACCGCAGCTGAAAGCGCACGGGATAGCGGAACCGGACCGCCACCGGCTCGCCGTTGGCCTCCGCCGGTACCACGGTTATACCTTCGAACGCCGCCGCTGCGGCCTCGCCGAGGCCGTAGCCCGGCTCCCGGAGGATTTCGATCCGCTGGATGGCGCCGTCGGCGTCGATGAAGAGCTCGAGATACACGACTCCCTCGATCCCCTGGCGATTGGCGAGGACGGGGTATTCCACGCGCTCCCGGATCTCCTCGGTGGGAATCTCCGGAGGACGGGAGATTCGGTGCTGCGGAAGATAGACCGGCTCCTGCGGCGGCGGCGGGGGTACCGGCTCCACGACCTCGTCGGTCTCAAGCACGACCTCCGCCGGCTCGTCGGTCACCACGGGGGCGGTCTCCGGCGGCGGCGGTTCGTACTCCGGCTCCGGAGGTGGTGGTGCCGGCGGGCGGTATTCTTCGGCATCGACCATCTTGAGCACGGTGGCGTCCTCCCGCTGTTCCTGCACACGCGTGGTGATCGAAACGGTGAAGAGCACGATGGCGTGTACGAGAAGCACGCCGGCCAGAATGCCCCAGCGGACCCACCGGTTCACGGTGTGCCCTCCTGCGTTCCATCGCTCACGACGAGGGAAAGGACGCGGTGCTGGAGCGTCTGCAGTATCGAAATAATCGACGCGACGGTGCGGTATTCGGTGTTGCGGTCCGCGAGAAGATGGATCCGTACCGACGGGTCCTCGGCGATCGCGTCGGCGATGATGCCCTCGGCGCCCCGCTCGGAGACAACGTCGCCGTCAATGACGATCGTCCCGTCGCGGCGGACCCATATCTCGAGGTTGTTGTCCGCCTGCGTCACTTCGGTCAGGCTGGCCTCGGGGTAGTCGATCGGTTCCTCCTGGCGGTAGTTCATCAGGCTGATCAGCATGATAAAGATCAACAGCAGGAACGCGATGTCGGACATCGCGTTGACCGACACCGATGGCCGCCGCCGCGGTCGCCTGCGTTTCACGGTTCCCCCATCCGGAACGAGAAGTTGTCCACGTCGAGCATCCGCGTGAGTTCGACCAGGGACACGAGTGACTGGTACGACGCCTGGGGATCGATCGTTACCATCAGCGTCATGTTCGGCTGAACCTGCCGGCGGGCGCGAACCGCCTCGGTCAGCTCGCGCCGGTCGACCGGACGACCGTCCAGTTGGATCGCGTCATCCGCGTCGATCGCCACCCGCATGAGGTCGTCGGTCTGCACGGTGGTGACGGAGTTCTTCCGGGGGAGCCCCAGGAGAAACCCGCTGTTGATGTTGAAGACGGCGATCACGATAAAGAAGATGATCAGCAAAAACGCCAGGTCGGAGAGCGCGCCCGAGTCGGCGATATCCACCCGGTTCCGCCGCCTGGTCGGGACCCTGAGCATCAGATCTCCGTATCCGCCGCGCGATCCGCCCGGCCGTCGCTTCGAACGATCGCGGTGATCAGATCGTTCCCCGATTGCTCCATCTCGGCGGCAAACCGGTCCACAAAGTGCGCAAAGAGGTTGTATCCGGTGATCGCGACCAGGGCGATCGACAGTCCGAAAGCGGTGGTGATAAGCGCTTCGAATATGCCGCCGGCGACCAGCTGCGCGTTCACATCCGCGGCGGTGGCGATCGAGTTGAACGCCGAGATCATCCCGGAGACGGTGCCGAGAAAACCGGTGATCGGGGCGATCGAACCGAGGGCGACGAGCAGATCCAGCCCCCGTTCCAGCGATCCGATCTCGCGCGCCGCGGCGGCCTCGAACGCTCGCTCCACGAGCCCTTCGTTGGCGTCGTGGACGCGGAGCGCCGCGCCGTACACCGGCGCGACAACCTGCCGCCGCGGTGCCGCCTCGCATGCGCCCACCGCCTCGGTCCAGGCCGCACGCTGAACGAGCGGAACGAGCCGGTCGCGCAGTCCCGTCGTCGTGAGGTCGGCGCGGATCAGGATCACCGCCCGTTCCACAAAGAGCGCCAGCGTCGCAACCGAGAAGACCACGAGGGGCCACATCGCCCATCCTCCGAGTTCAAAGAGGTCGAAGAGTGTGAGTTCCATCCTACCGTTCCTCCACCAGGGTTCCATCGAGAAACCCCTCATTGATCGTGTGCAGATTCGCCAGCGTCACCAGGAGGTCAGACGCTTCCCGCAGGTCGCGGTGCAGCGACCGTGACCCATAGAGCTCTCCCAGCCATTCCGGGAGTCCGTCCGCCGGCTCCCCGCGCGCTCCTTCGACCAGACCCCAGACCCGATCGCTCACCGCGGCGCCGTAGTCGGTGGACGCTCGCCCGGGGGCCAGCAGTCCCGGCGGACTGCCCGCCCCGCCCTGGTCGAGGAGCCATTCCGCCACCGCGGTGAGCCGGTCGACGCGCGCCCGGACCCGAGAGACCCCGTCGTCACCGCGAACGTAGGTATCGTAGTAGCGGATCTCCCCGCGCTCCAGCGTCCAGAGTTCCACCGGCTCTCGCACGGTGAGGCGAACACGGCGTGCGGCGGTGCCCCCGCCGTCACCGCCGCCGTCACGGCCACCCGCCCCCTCGACCGGGACCAGCACCAGCACCCCGGAGGCCTCATAGCGCGCCTCGGTCCAGCCGTTGGCCCAGTTGGCGAAGAGCCGCGCGCCGGTCACGTAGACCTCCAGGCCACCGTCGGCGGTCTGCTCAACCAGTCCGGTGATGCGCATCCCCGGGAGCCACGGGCTGGAAACGGTGGCAGCTGCCCCCGCGTCGGTCACGATCACCTCCACGGCGGGCTCCCGGTCTCGGCGCCGGCCGGAGGGGTCGTACTCCTCGACTGCGGAAAGGGTCGTGGACGAGGTTGCGCACGAGGCGCACGCGAACGCAACGGCCACGGCGAGCGCCGCAGCGGCGGCCCGGAGCGGAACGGCGCGTCGCCCGGTCCAACGGCGCCGGTGCGGAACCGGGAGTGTCGGGCGTGAGCGGCGCGGTGGGCTCGTGCTCGTGCTCGTGCTCGTGCTCGTGCTCAATCGTTCCTCCTCAAAGGCTCGGCCTCAATAGCTCATCCTGAATCCGACGCTTACGATCGGAAAACTCGCGTTCTGCTCC
>CAJWEZ010000054.1 GCA_913030605.1 uncultured Spirochaeta sp. | reverse complement strand
CCGTCCGCCTCGTCCCACGTGGGACTCGGGGTCGGGGTGGCCGGAATCACCACGCCGTCGAACCGCCGCAGGAGGTCCGCCATCGCCGTGCGAACCCGCTCCCGCGTCGCGGAGGCGGCGGACACCCGCTCGTCGCTCCACCCGCGGCCTCGATCGATCAGCGACCACACAACCGGCTCGTAGCTCTCGCGATGGAGATCCAGCCACCGCTCGTGTACGGTCCAGGCGTCGCGCGATCCGAGAACGTTGTACGCCTTCCACGCCTCCTCACCGAACTCGGACGGCGCGGTCACCGTCGTCACCGTCGCGACTGAAGAATCCGCCGTCAGCGCCGCCAGAAACGCCGTCCAGACCCGCTCACCGTCAGGTGCGAGCGCGACACCGGGCGGAACCAGTGCTGCGAGTCGCAGCGGCGCGTTATGGGCGGGGCCGCCGTCGGCCGACGCGTCGTGGGCGGGTTCGTCCTCCGTCAGCGCCACGTCCAGCACACCGGCGAGGGAACGCGCAGCGTCCGCCGCACTCCGGGCAAACCATCCCACCGTGTCCATCGAGGGACTCAGGGGGAAGGTTCCCGCCAGGCGATCATCCCGGTACGCCAGCCGAATCCCGTAGACACCGCAGATCGCCGCCGGAACGCGAATGGAACCGCCTGTGTCGGTCCCCAGCGCCAGGGGCACGACGCCCCGCGCGACCGCCCACGCGGATCCGCTGGACGACCCGCCACTGATCCGCGCCGGGTCCCACGGGTGGGGGCAGTCGCCGGTGGCGGCGTTCCGTCCGTCGAGGCCGTAGGCGAACTCGTTCATCGCCGTTCGACCCATCGGATGCGCTCCCAGCGACCGCAGCCGCGCCACCAGCCACGAATCCCGCGTTGCGGAGGAGGTCGGCACAGCGGCGCCGGCTCCGCCCCCGACACCACGACCCAGTACCGCGGACCCGCAGCGCGTCACCTCGCCGGAGACATCGAAGAGGTCCTTTACCAGGAACGGTACCCCTTCGAACGGGCGGGGTGGTCGCTCCGGCTGCGGCGGAAGGCCGTCGTTCCACTCGAGAACCGCGCGCCGCCACGTGTCCGGGGCAAGCCTCTGGGGTCGCCGCCGTGACGCCGTCGCCCAGTCGGCGGGCGAGTTGATCCACAGGTCGCGCCATTCCGGGAGCGTTGGCGTCCGGAGCGACCCGGCGGCGTCGTTCCCACCGGCGGCGTCCTGCCCACCGGCGGCGTCGTTCCCTCCGGCCGCAGCGCGCTCCCCGTCGCCCGTCGGGTGTTCCGCGGACCCGTTGCGAATCCCCAGAGCACGTTCGATCCCTGCGATACGCGCCCGTTCTTCCTCGGAGGGATGGTAGCGCTTCATCCGTGATACCCCCGGTCCGCCGCCTCGCGCCCCGCGAGAACGCGATACCGCTCGTGGTCGTAGGGAAAGTCCCAGCATCCGCGGCGCGCCACGTGGCGTCCGCCGAACCCCTCCTTGAATCGGAGGAGGCCGTGCATCGGGTGTCCCGGTCGACGATCGGGCGGCACCCCGAACATGTCGTAGCGGTCCGCGCCGAGGCGACGCGCGAGACGCATCGCCTCCCACTGCAGCAGGTATGCCGGCATCGCGCGCCGGTCGCGGTCTGCCGAGGCCCCATAGAGATAGATTGCGTAGGAACCGCTCACGGCCAGAAACAGCCCTGCCAGGGTCCGACCGTGGCGCTCGGCGAGCAGCAACCGAAGATTGTGGTCCTCCGCCGGCACGCCCGGGACCACGCCCGCCCGCGGAGCACTGACCGTTGCTTCCACCAGGCGCGAGAAATGGTGCCGACCGTGAACCGTCTTGCCGTGGCGCTCCATCGTCCGGTGGTACATCTCATACCACCGATCCAGCTCGTCGGGCGATGCAGGTCGAACCTGGACGCCCCTGCGGCGGGCAAGCCTGATGTTGTAGCGCGTTTTCGACCGCATGCGCCCGAGGAGACGATCGTCCTCCGCCAGGTCAACGACCATGGTGTCGGCGGGCTGGACGTCCGTCGGCGCCTTGCGAAGCCGATGCTCCCGGGTACCGAAATTGATTTCCAGCTCCCGCGTCGAGACCGGAGGCCGGTCTCCGGGTTCGTCGTTCCACGGACTGATCCACGGGAGGTCAAACCGAACGAACGCGCAATCCCGTGGCAGCCACCGCCGCAGCTCCGAGGAGAGCGCCTCGAGGTACGTGCCGGTGCGCGACTCTCTCGCCGGCTCCGGTCCCCAGGGGACGTAGGCGTAGGACGCATCGGGGCCGGCACGGTGGACCAGCACCAGGAGCGACGGCGCGTCATCGAGTTCGAATGCCAGCGGCGTGACCCGCCGACCACGTTTGGCGAGACCCCACACCGGGCTTTGCATGAAGTTGTCGTGTGCGGAAAGCCGTCCCAACGGAATCCGCCGCGTGATCGCCATGAGGTCAGTATCCCGCGATGCACGGCGCGGTTTCAAGGCGCCGGGCCGAACGGGTCCACACCCCCACATATAGTGCTCCGTTTGCGAAAAATCTCTTGATAGACCCAAGGGGTGCCGATATATTGAGCAGAATAGTCAACAATAGGAGGGGGATGCCAATGACAGGACCACGAGTGCGAAAGCGGAGCGGAGAGTTGGTCACCTTTGACCGGTCGCGCATCGGCGGTGCGATTCGCCGCGCCTTCGAGGCAGTGGATCGGGAGGTCGACGACGACGACCTGGACCGTCTCACCGACGAGATCACCGACCGGATCGCCACGGTCGAGGGGCCCGTGGACATCGAGACGATCCAGGACATCGTCGAAGAGAGCCTCATGCGGCACCAGTTTTTTGACGTCAGCCGCTCCTACATCATCTACCGCCAGCGCCGCGCGGACGCCCGGGAGCGTCGGGCGAGCGATCAGGCTCGACGTGTCTTCAGCGGCGAACTCACCGTCACCAAACGCGATGGCTCCTCCCGTCCGTTCGCACTCCGACAGATCGAGGAGACGCTGGCCCGTCACGCCGGCGACCTTCCGGAGGTGGACTACGACATCATCCTCACAGAGCTGAAGCGCAACATCTACGACGGGATCCCGACCCCGGAGCTGGAGGAGGCGCTCATCCTGTCGGTGATCGCGTTCATCGAGCGCGACCCGCAGTACAACCGCCTGGCATCACGACTGGTGCGGCAGAAACTGTACCGCCAGGTGTTCGGGCGGTCGGTCACGACCGCGACGTTCGACGAAACCTACCGCAGCGCGTTCGTCAGCACTATCCGGCGCGGTGTCGACGCAGGGCTCTACGACCCGGCCCTGGCGACTGCCTTCGATCTCGAAGCGCTGGCCGCCGGCCTGGAGCTCAGCCGCGACGACGCGATCCGCTACCTGGGAATGCAGACGCTGTTCGAACGCTATTTCCTGCGCATGGACGGAGTCCCGGCGGAAACACCGCAGCACTTCTGGATGCGTGTCGCCATGGGACTCGCAATTCGCGAGGACGAACCCACCAGACGGGCGCTCGAGTTCTACGGCATGCTCTCGGACCTGCGGTTTGTCAGTTCCACACCAACCCTGTTCCACGCCGGCACGCCCCACCCCCAACTCTCCAGCTGCTACCTCAGCACCGTTCGCGACGACCTGGAACACATTTTCAAGTGCATCGGCGACAATGCCCAGATGAGCAAGTGGTCCGGCGGAATCGGGAACGACTGGAGCTACATCCGCGGAACCGGATCGCTGATCCGGAGCACCAACGTGGACAGTCAGGGGGTGATTCCGTTTCTCAAGATCGCAAACGACACGACGGTCGCGATCAACCGCAGCGGGAAACGACGGGGCGCGACCTGCGCGTACCTCGAAACCTGGCACCTCGACATCGAGGACTTCCTCGATTTGCGCCGCAACACCGGCGACGATCGCCGCCGGACCCACGACATGAACACCGCCAACTGGATTCCCGACCTGTTCATGAAGCGCGTGTCGGAGGAAGGTCAGTGGACGCTGTTCAGTCCCGATGAGGTTCCGGACCTCCACGACCTGTACGGATCGGCGTTCGAAGAACGGTACCGTGAATACGAACGCCGCGCCGACGCAGGCGAGATCCGCCAGTGGCGTCGGGTGGACGCCGTCAGGCTCTGGCGGAAAATGCTCACCCGCCTGTTCGAGACCGGACACCCCTGGATCACGTTTAAGGACCCGAGCAACGTCCGCAGTCCCCAGGATCACGTCGGCGTTGTCCACAACTCCAACCTGTGCACCGAAATCACCCTGAACAACTCCGAGGATGAGACCGCCGTCTGCAACCTCGGTTCCGTGAACCTGGCGCGGCACGTCAGCGCCGAGGGCCTGAACCATTTTCTGCTCCAGGAAACGGTGCAGACCGCGATGCGCATGCTCGACAACGTGGTCGACATCAACTTCTATCCCACCGTTGAAGCCGAGCGCAGCAACCTGCGGCATCGCCCGGTGGGATTGGGGCTCATGGGGCTTCAGGACGCGCTCTTCACGCTTCGCCTCCCGATCGACAGCCCCGAGGCCCGGTCGTTCGTCGACGAAATGATGGAGTGGGTCAGCTACCATGCGATTCTCGGTTCCAGCAACCTGGCCGCCGAGCGCGGGAGCTATGAAACGTTTCCCGGCAGCAAGTGGGCCCGGGGTCAGTTTCCCCTCGATACCCTTGATCTCCTTGAACGGGAACGCGGTGTCGAGATTCCGGTCGACCGGACCCGGCGCCTGGACTGGGATGCTCTCAAGAAGACGGTACGCGCCCAGGGCATGCGAAACTCGAACACCATGGCGGTGGCGCCCACCGCAACGATCTCCAACATCGCCGGTGTCTATCCGTCCATTGAGCCGATTTACAAGAACCTGTACGTGAAAGCCAACATGAGTGGTGAGTTCACGGTGGTGAACGAGTTTCTGGTCAACGACCTCAAGTCGCAGGGCCTGTGGCACGGAGAAATGCTGGAACAACTGAAGTACCACGACGGGAACATCGCGGCGATCGCCGGAATCCCGCAGGAGCTGCGGGACCTATACCGCGAGGCGTTCGACATCGATCCCACGGCGATGATCGAGCTCACCGCCATTCGCGGGAAATGGATCGATCAGAGTCAGTCACACAACGTGTTCATGCGGGGAACGAGCGGCAGGAAACTGCACGAGATCTACAGCACCGCGTGGCGCCTGGGTCTGAAAACCACCTACTACCTCCGGACGCTCGGCGCCAGCCAGATCGAGAAGAGCACTCTTGATGCGGCCAAGTACGGGTACACCCAGAAACGCGATCAGCGCACGGAGTCGGGGAAGGAGTCGGGTCCACAGCGCGAATCGGTTCCCGGAACGACGGCCGTGTCCGACAACGCCATGGCCGTCGGAGCCGACACCCGACAGGTTGTTTCGGTGGATCCGGCGCCGATCCCGGCGACACAGGTCACCAGTATCTGCAGTCTCACCGATCCGGAATGCGAATCCTGCCAGTAGGCGACGTTCATCAGGAGGACGAAAATGCCGATCATCAACAGCTCCAAAACCGACCCTAACAAGATTCTCCCGATGCAGTACCCCTGGGCGCGGGAACACTACCGGAACGCGATCGCCAACACGTGGGTTCCGGAAGAGATCCCGATGCAGGACGACATCGAGCAGTGGAAACGCCCCGACGCCCTGAGCCAGACAGAACGGCGACTGATTCTGTGGAACCTCGGATTCTTCTCGACCGCCGAGAGCCTGACCGCCAACAATATCGTCCTGGCGGTGTACAACCACGTCACGAACCCCGAGGCGCGGCAGTACATGTTGCGCCAGGCGTTCGAGGAGGCGGTCCACACCGACACGTTCATCTACGCCTGCGACTCACTGGGCCTCGATCCCGACGAAATCTACGGGATGTACGAGCGCATCCCGTCGATCCGGGAAAAGGATGAGTTTGTGATCGGCCTCACGCGAAGCGTCTTTGACCCGGCCTTTACCACGGACGGCGTAGCGAACATCCAACGCTTCGTTCACGACCTGGTCGGGTACTACATCATCATGGAGGGGATCTTCTTCTACGCCGGGTTTGCGATGATGCTGGCGCTGAAGCGCAAAGGAAAGATGGTCGGGATTGGGGAGCAGTTCGAATACATCATGCGCGACGAGAGTCTCCACCTGGCGTTCGGAGCCGATCTGATCAACACGATTCGGTCGGAGAACCCCGACATCTGGACCGACGCGTTTACCGATGAGCTCCGCGGCCTCATCGTGAAGGCGGTGGAGCTGGAAAAGATCTACGCCCGCGATGCGTGCCCCGAGGGTATCGTCGGCATCAACTCCGAATCATTCAGCGAGTATGTCGAACACATCGCCGACCGCCGCCTGGAGCGGATCGGCCTCGGAAAGCATTTTGAAACGCCGAACCCCTTCCCCTGGATGAGCCAGAGCACGGACCTGTCCAAGGAGAAAAATTTCTTCGAAACCCGGGTGACCGAATACCAGACCGGGGGCCTCGACTGGGATTGACCCCCCGGAGCGGGCACCCTATCCTCAAGCCCGTGGACCATACTGTAGACCGCTACGATCTGGGAATCGTCGGCGGCGGCCAGCTGGGCAGAATGCTTGCGCTGGCTGCCGCTCCCCTCGGGCTTCGCTGTATCGTGCTGGATCCCGATCCGGCCTGCGCCGCCGCCCAGGTGGCAGACACGATCGTGGCGCCGCTAAATGACGCCAAGGCACTCCACCGGCTGGTGACGTCGGCCGCGGTCACCACCTTCGAGATCGAACACACCGCACCGGCGGTGCTCTCGTCCCTCGAGGACACGGGGGCCACGATCCGTCCATCGCCACGCACCCTGGCCGTGGTGGCCGACAAACTCCGACAGAAGGAGACGCTCCGCGAGGCGGGGCTTCCGGTTCCGGTGATTCTGGCCCGAACGGCACCGGGCCGGTCGTCCTGGACACACCCGGTGGTACAGAAATCGCGCTTCGGGGGGTACGACGGCCGAGGGGTTGCGGTGGTCCCCGGCGGCGAGGACATGCCCCTCCCCGGCGACACGTTCGTCGAGACGGCGGTGGAGATCGAGCGCGAGCTCGCGGTTCTCGTGGTTCGTGACACCGACGGCGTCGTGGACGCGTGGGCTCCGGTGGACATGGTGTTCGACTCGACCCTCAATCTGGTCTCCGACGTGATCGTCCCGGCTGAGATTCCCGAGGAAGTACGGCGTCGTGCGGTCGAGATTTCGATCGCCACGGCGCGGGTCCTTGGTGAGCACGGCCTCGTCGGCGTCCTGGCGGTGGAACTGTTCCTTGACCGCTCCGGTCGCATCCTGATCAATGAGGTCGCCCCGCGCCCCCACAACTCCGGGCACATCACGATGGAGTCGAGCCAGTGCGATCAGTTTGAACAGCACGTGCGAGCCGTTCTGGGCCTGCCGCTTGGATCCACCGCCCTTCGAACGCCGGCGGCGATGACAAACATCGTCGGGCCACCGCACTCTCACAGTGGCGCGTACCGGGTGATCGGCCGGCGGCAGGTGCTCGCGGATCCAACGGCTCACCTCCACCTGTACGGAAAACCTGCCGTGCGGCCGGGCCGGAAAATGGGGCACGTCACGTGCACCGACCCGTCGACCGCCGATGCTCTTTCCCGCGCGCGGACCGCGGCCGCCGCCGTGGCGTTCGCGCCTTCAGCCCAGGCCAAAGGAGACGTTCAATGATCGCTATAGTCATGGGAAGCGACTCGGATCTCCCGGTAATGTCGGCTGCCGCCGAGACGCTCGAGGAGTTTCAGGTCCCGCACCGCGTCGATATCGTGAGCGCCCACCGGACGCCGGAGCGCATGGTGTCCTTTGCCCGTGACGCCGCCGCGGCGGGCTATCGTGCGATTATCGCGGGTGCAGGGGGCGCCGCCCACCTCCCCGGCATGATCGCTGCACTCACCTCGCTCCCGGTGATCGGCGTGCCGGTACGAACGTCCTTTGCCGATGGACTCGACAGCCTGCTGTCCATCGTCCAGATGCCACGGGGTGTACCGGTGGCAACCGTTGCCGTAAACAACGCACGAAACGCCGCGCTCCTGGCGGTGCGGATCCTGTCGGTCGCGGACGCCGACCTTCGCGCCCGGCACGACGCGTTTCTCACCCTGCAACGTGACGAGGTCCTGGAAAAGGCGGAACGGCTGAGCGACGAGGGCTGGCGCGGCTACCTGCGGACGCGTTCGGATGCCTGACGCGGTCTCCCTGGGTCCCCTCGTGCTGGCACCCCGGGTGCTGGCCGGACTGCTCGGCGTCGCCGTGACGTTTCTGGCATTGCGGCTCGCGGAACGACGCATACCGGACGCTGCGCACGTTCTCCGGGCCACCTCAGACCGTTTGACGTGGGCGATTCTGGCCGGATTCGCCGTCTGGAAACTCACGCCGCTGGTAACCTGGTGGGACGCGATCGTCGCCGACCCCGTTCGTCTTATGAGGCTGCCGGGCGGCCGTCCCGGCGTGATCGCCGGCGCAGTCGTCGCGGCCGCAGTGTTGGCCCCCTGGCTCGTACGCCGTCCATCGGTGCATCGCGTCTTCGGCGCCGCAGCCGCGGTCGGGACCGTCGTCGCGATTGCCGCCGGGATCGTGATCGCCACCGTGTCGGGCACGACCACCGCCGCAGGAACGCGATTTGACACCGCGACCCTGACGGCCCCGACGGTCGCGGACGGCACGCGCACCCCGATCGTCGGAGCCGCCACCGATCCAACACTCATCACATTCTTCGCAACCTGGTGCGGGCCGTGTCATGCAGAGCTCCCGGTGAAGGCGGCGGCATTTCGTCGCTACGGCACCGACGCCAACGTCATTGCGGTGAACCTGACCAGGACCGAGGCCTCTGTCGACACAGTTCGCGACTACGTACGGGAGAACGCAATACAGTACCCCGTGTTCCTCGACCCCGAGGGGCGGCTCTCGTCGCAGTTCGGAGTCCGCGGAACGCCAACGACCGTCGTCCTCTCACCGGACGGTGTCGTTGTCGACCGCTGGATGGGCCCGTCGGATCTTGGCCGCATCACCCGAGCGCTTGAACAGGCGCGCGCGCCGGCGCGTTGATCTACTCCCCTTCCCGTACGGTGATCCACTGCTCGACGATGCGTAGCGCGTCTCCGTCGCCTTCGTAGACGAAGGAGTTCACCAACGTGACTTCCCCCGGGATGGAGAGCGTGTAGGCGCGGTCGGCACCGTCGGCGGCGAGACCGTCGGCGCGGGCAAAATCGAAGGCGCCCCAGTCGGCGTTCATTCCCGGCTCCTGAGCCGCGCGGATCGCGTCGATGCCCTCGAACTCCGAAGGGCCCTCCGGCCCCAGCCCGTGCAGTACCGCGTCGTCGGCGTAGGTGTCCATCAGAAGATCCAGATCGGCGTTTGTAAGCCCGCGGTACCACCGATCCATCAGCCGATCCACGCGTTCGCCGGACGCGTCGTCTCGCGGCGGCGTTACGCATCCCGCCACCAGCAATACCGAAACACCCGCAATGACCAGGACCCACCACCCCGACGGTTTGAGCATTCGAACGTTCATGTGCTTCATGGGAAAACTATAGGGTGTTCGGGCGACGGGTGCAAAAAAAAGCCGACCGCGCGCAGCGGTCGGCTCGTGCTCGTCCTCCGGGTGGAGGCGGAGCGGTCAGCTCTTTTCGGCGTCGCCACCCTCGGCCTGCGCGGTATCGGCCGCATCGGCCTCCTGAGCGGGGGCGTCCTCGACCGGGCCTTCCGCCGATTCCTCAGCGTCCGCTTTCTTGGCGGCACTTTTCTTGGGTGCCGCCTTCTTGGTCTCGGCCTTTTTCGCCTCAGTCTTCTTCGTCTCGGCTTTCTTGGTCTCGGTCTTCTTGCCGGAGTCGGATGACTTGGTGCTCTTCTTGGCCTTGGTCGCCTTTTTGGGTTCAGCCTCTTCCTGCGAAAGCAGCTCGAGGATCACCATCTCCGCGGCATCGCTCGGTCGGGGCCCAAGCTTCAGAACGCGGGTATACCCGCCGGGTCGTTCCTTGAACCGAGGACCGATCTCGGTGAACATTTTGGCCAGAACCGCCTGGTCCTTGATGTCGCGACCGATCATCCGCCGATTGTGAACCGAGTCCAGCTTGGCGCGGGTGATCATCTTCTCGGCAGTGCGACGGACCGCCAGTGCTTTCGCCTTGGTCGTCCGAATCCGCTCGTGCCGGAAGAGCGACGTGAGCATATTCCGGGTCATCGCCTTGCGGTGCGCCGCCTTGCGGCCCAGTCTGTTGTAGCCGATCTTATGCTTCATTCTTCTCTTCCCTCTTCTTCAGGAACACCGGGTTGTCCTTGAGTCCGGTGTAGTCCGTCATGCCCAGGTGAAGGTCCCACTCTTCGAGCTTTTCCTTGATCTCCTGGAGCGACTTCTTCCCGAAGTTCCTGGTCTTCGCGATCTCTTCTTCCGTCTTGGCGGTGAGGTCACCGAGACTGTTGATATTCGCGTTCTTCAGACAGTTGCTGGCACGAACCGAGAGTTCGAGCTCCTCAACCGGCGTAGCCAGAACCTCGCGGACCAGCTTCATCTCTTCGTCTTCCTCGTCGTCCGAGCCGACTTCATCCTCGTTGAAGTTGATGAAGACGTCGAAATGGTCCTTGGCGATCTTCGCCGCCACTCCGACCGCATCCACCGGGGAGATCGTTCCATCGGTCCACACGTCGAGAATCAGCTTGTCGTAGTCGTTCCGCTGTCCGACCCGTGTGTTCTCGATCCGATACTTCACCCGCCGCACCGGCGAATACAGTGCGTCGAGGGCGATCGTACCGACCTCTTCGATGTACTGCTCATTCTGTTCCGCCGGGACAAAACCGCGCCCCAGGTCGATCTGGAGTTCGATATCGACCCAGGCGTCCTCCATGAGCGTCATCACCGGAAGATCCGGATTGGTGATCTCAACACCGTCAACGGCAAAGTTCGCGGCGGTCACCGACTGGGCGCCCTTGAGCTCAACGAAGATCACCTTCTGATCGGCGGTCTCCGGGAGCTTGATCTGCAGACGCCGCAGCTTGTTGATCACGTCCGGCGTGTCTTCCATGACCCCCGGAATCGCCTCGAACTCGCTGGAAAGAAAGCGCTGATTCCCCTCGGCGTCGTAGATCGTCATGCGCAACGCCGTAGGCGCCGCGCCGGGTATGGAACTGAGCAGCACGCGCCGAAGCGAGTTCCCGATCGTGGTACCGTATCCCCGTTCAAAGGGATAGGCGACAAACGTCCCGTGGTCGGGGCTGGACTCGCTCGGCTCAAAAGTGATGCCCTTCGGACGTTTAAAACCCTTCAAAAGAGCTTTTCGAGCCATACTAATCTCCTTTCCCGACTGGGATCAGACGCGCCGACTCTTGCGAGGACGGCATCCATTGTGGGGGATCGGCGTAATGTCCTCGATGGACCGCACGCGGAGTCCCAGGTTGCCCAGGGCGCGAATCGCGGATTCGCGTCCCACGCCGGGACCCTTGACGTACACGTGAACCTCTTCGAGGCCGTACCCCTTCGCCTTCTGGGCGGCGGTCTCAGCGGTGGTCTGGGCGGCGTACGGGGTCGACTTCTTGGCCCCACGGAATCCGAGCGATCCCGCGCTGCTCCAGGAGACAACCCCGCCGTTCATGTCGGAAATCGTCACTATCGTGTTGTTGAAGGTCGCCTGAATCACAACGCGACCTTCATAGAGTGACTTTTTCTCTTTCTTCTTCTTGCTGGTAGCCTTAGCCAAAGCTCAGTTCCTCCCCTACTTCTTCTTGCCGGCGACGGTTTTCCGCTTACCTTTGCGCGTGCGCGCATTGGTTCGCGTCCGCTGCCCCCGGACGGGAAGACCTCTGCGGTGACGAAGGCCGCGATACGATCCGATGTCCATGAGCCGCTTGATATTGAGCGACACCTGGGTTCGGAGACGACCTTCCACGGTATATTCGTTTTCAATGATCTGGCGGAGCTGGTTCACCTCTTCAGCGCTCAGATCGTTCATCCGGCGCTCGGTGTCTATCCCCGCTTCCTTACAAATCGCGATCGCCGACGAACGGCCGATCCCGTAGATGTAGGTCAACGCCACATCCGTGTGTTTGTTCGGAAGATCAATTCCTGCAATACGAGCCATTCATTACCCCTTCTGACGCTGCTTGTGCTTCGGATTCGAGCAGATGACCCGCACGACACCCCGTCGGCGGATCACCTTGCAGCTGGCACACATCGGCTTCACACTGGCACGAACTTTCATACGACCATCCTTCTCTTACAGGCTTCGACGGGACTTGATGCGGCCCCGCTTGGTCAGCCCGTCGTGGTGATGCATCCGCAGATGCCCCTCGATCTGCGACATGAGGTCCAGATCAACACCAACCATGATGAGCAACGACGTACCGCCGAGCAGGAATGCCACCTGCTGCGGGAAGTTGAACAGCCGCTGCACCAACGTGGGAATCACAGCAATAAACGCAAGGAACAGCGAGCCCGGAAGAATGATCCGGTTGAGAACCCGGGTAAAGTACTCTTCCATCTTCTCGCTCCGGATCCCGGGGATCGACCCACCGTTTTCCCGGATGTTCTTCGAGATCTCGATCGGGTTCAGCGTGACCTGGGTATAGAAGTACGCGAAGAACACGATGAGCAATGTATAGATGATGATGTACGCGGTTCCACTGGGTCGCATGAAAAACGCCACGCGCTGGAGCCAGCGAACGTCCGGGCCAAGACCCTGAGCGATCTGCAACGGGAACGTCAGCACGCTCGACGCGAAGATCACCGGAATAACACCGGACGGGTTGATCTTGAACGGCACGTACGTGTTCTGGGCACCGTACATCCGGCGTCCCACAACTCGCTTCGCGTAGTGGATCGGAATCTTGCGCTGTCCACGCTGCTCGTACACGACGAGTGCGACGACCGCGACAAACATCGCCAGAACCACGATCACGAACACGGGGTTGAGGTCTCCGGTTCGAATCCGCCGCACGAGAAGCCACATCGCGTTGGGCATCCGCGCAACGATCCCGCTGAAGATGATCAGCGAGATACCGTTCCCGATTCCGCGTTGGTTGATCTGTTCGCCCATCCACATCAGGAAAACCGTACCGGTTGTCACCGAAAGCATGGACACCACCGTGTACAGACCCCGAGAAATGGTGATCGCATCGGGAATGCTGTCGGCGTACACCGTCACGGCAAAAGACTGGATCAGTGCAACGACGACCGTGCCGTAGCGCGTATAGCGCTGGATCTTTTTCCGGCCGCCGTCCTCTTCCGATATCCGCTTCAACGCCGGAAACACCAGCAGCAGGAGCTGCATGATGATCGACATCGAGATATACGGCATGATCCCGAGCATGAACACGCTGAACCGCGAAAACGCGCCACCGGCGAAGAAGTCGAGGTAGTCGGTGACCGATATCCCGCCGCCGGCCTGCTGCGTATCAAAGTACAGCTGCAGTGCGTTCAGGTTAATGCCCGGAATCGGGATCGTCGCGCCGAGGCGAAAAATCGCCAGCATGGAAAAGGTGAAAAGCACCCGTTCCCGCAGGTCTTTGATCCTGAAAATGTCAGCGATCGGATTCGAAGCCATTCGCTCTTACCCTTCTGTCGAGGCACCGCCGGAGGCGTCGGCGTCCACTACCGGTTCTACAACCGAACCGCCGGCCGCCTCGATCTTGCTCCGGGCGCCGGAGGAGACCTTGAGCCCCTTGATCGTCAGTGCCTTGTCAATCTCGCCGCGTCCGAGAACCTTCACGTACGTCGCGTTGCGGCTGACCAGTCCTTTTTCCTTCAACGCGTCGAGGTCGACCTCGGTTCCGGCGTCGAAGGCCGCGGACAGGCGGTCCAGGTTCACGGGGAGATACTCGATCTTGAATCGATAGTTTGAAAACCCGCGGCGGGCGATGCGCCGATACAGCGGCATCTGTCCACCTTCGAATCCCGGGCGGACACCACCGCCGGAACGGGCACGCTGTCCTTTGTGGCCCTTTCCGGAGGTCTTCCCTGTCCCCGATCCGGGACCGCGGCCGATTCTCTTTTTCTGCCGGGTCGCACCGGCTGGTACGCGAATCATACTCATTTCACTTCCTCAACAGTCACGAGGTGGGCAACCGTGTTGATCATCCCCTGAATCGGCGCGTTGAGTTCCTTCTCCACGGACTGGCGGATCTTCCGCAACCCGAGGGCCTCAACAGTGCGTCGCTGGTTGGGCTTACGCCCCAGGGGACTGCGTACGAGCGTAATGCGCACTTTCATCACTCACCCCCACATCTCTTTCAGCGTCTTGCCACGGGCGCCGGCAACCTCACGGGCATCCATCAGGCTCGTAAGACCCTGGAACACGGCCTTCACCACGTTCACGGCGTTCTGGCTGCCCATGGACTTGCTCAGCACGTCGTTGATGCCGCCAACCTCCAGCACCGCGCGCACCGGACCACCGGCGATAATACCGGTACCGGGGGCCGCCGGCTTGAGGAGTACATTGGCGCTCTTGAAACGCCCCTGAACCACGTGCGGGATCGACTGTTTCTGACGGGGCACTTCGACCATGCTCTTCTTGGCACGATCGACTCCCTTGCGGATCGCCTCCGACACATCGTTGGCTTTTCCGTAACCGTAACCCACACGACCGTTGCGATCGCCCACAACCACCAGCGCCGAGAACGAAAAGCGGCGACCGCCCTTCACAACCTTGGCCACGCGGTTGAGTTTGATCAGCTTCTCCTGAAGTTCCTTGTCCATTCCCTGATCCACGATCGCCCCCTACAGCTTAACGCCGGCCTTGCGTGCACCCTCGGCCGCCGCACGTACGACGCCATGGTACAGGTACCCGTTTCGATCGAACACCGCCTCGCTGACATTCATGTCCAGCAGCTGCTTGCCGATCGCCTCACCGATCTTCGCGGCGTCCTCGGTATTGGGCTTCATGCCCTTGAGGTCTCCGCTTACGCTCGAGGCGGCGCACAACGTTCGCCCTTCCTGGTCATCGATCGCCTGTACGTACAGGTTGCGATTGGACCGGAACACGCTCAGACGGGGACGCGCGGCGGTGCCGAACACCCTGCCCCGAATCCGTGTCTTGCGGCGCGCACGACGCCGGTTCTTCTCAATTACTCGCTTCATACGGCTCTACCTGCTCACTTGATTCCGGACTTTCCGACCTTGCGACGGACGTACTCGTTCTCGTACTTGATTCCCTTGCCCTTATAGGGTTCGGGAGGCCGAATGCCACGAATCTCCGACGCGACCTTGCCCACCAGCTGCTTGCTGATACCCCGGACGACAATACGGTTGGGACCATCGGTCTCTGCCGTAATACCGTCGGGAAGGCGGAACTCGACCGGATTGCTGAAGCCCAGGTTCAGGGTAATGCTCTGCCCGCTCACCTCGGCGCGATAACCGACACCGTTGATCAGCAGCGCCCGGGAAAAACCCTCGGACACGCCGGTCACCATGTTGGCGATGAGCTGGCGGTACAGACCGTGAAACCCCCGCGCCTTACGGTTCTCCACGGCGCGCTCCACGATCACCTGATTGTCTTCAACCTGTACCGCAACCTCGGAACGAAGCGCCTCGGTCAGCTCGCCCTTCGGGCCTTTGACCGTCACGCTCTGACCGGCAACGTCCACGCTCACCCCGCTGGGTATCGTGATCGGCAACCGTCCTACTCGAGACATCGATACACTCCTTACCAGATCGAGCAGATCAGCTCGCCGCCAACCCGCTTCTCGGCAGCCTTGCGGCCGGTGGTCACGCCCGACGAAGTCGAGACTATCACCGTGCCGTAGCCGTTCAGAACCCGCGGCATCTTGCGGTATCCGGAGTACACCCGCCGACCGGGGGTGGAAATCTTCTGGATGCCGTGAATGACGGGCTGCTGCCTGTCGTCGTACTTCAGGAACACGCGGATCACGTCCTGGTCTTCCTGAGTCATCTTCTTGAAGTTCTTGATGTAGCCTTCGTTCTTCAGAATCTTGATGATCTCAAGCTTGAGCTTCGACGGAGTGATGTCGACCTTCTCAAACTTGGCCATACTGGCGTTCCGAATCTTGGTAAGCATGTCGGCTACGGGATCAGAAACACTCATCTTCCACTCCTACCAGCTCGATTTGGTGACACCAGGGATCATGCCCTCGCTCGCCAACTTTCGGAAACAAACACGGCACATCTCGAACTTCCGCATGTATCCGCGGGGTCGCCCGCAAACGCGACAACGATTTACCCGGCGCGTGCTGTACTTCGGCTTCCGCTGCGCCTTGATAATCATGGACTTCTTAGCCATTGAGCCCCCTCTTTCTACTTACGGAACGGCAGCCGCAGACCGGTCAGCAACGACCGCGCTTCCTGGTCCGTCTGGGCCGTGGTCACGATTACGATGTTGAGACCGGTGATCCGGTCGATCTTGTCGTAGTCGATCTCCGGGAAAATGATGTGCTCGGTGATACCAAGCGAATAGTTCCCGTGACCGTCGAAACCGTTCGGATTAATCCCGCGAAAGTCCTTAACACGCGGCAGCGCGATGTCCACCAGACGCTCGAGGAACTCCCACATGCGATTTTGCCGCAGGGTAACCTTCGCGCCGATTTCCATTCCTTCGCGGACCTTGAAGTTCGAGATCGACTTCCGGGCCTTGGTGCGCACGGCGTGCTGACCCGCAATCAGGGACAACTCGTTCTGCGCGCTCTCAAGCGCCTTCTTGTTGTCAATCGCATCACCAACGCCCATGCTGAGAACGATCTTCTCAAGCGCCGGCGCTTCCATGACACTGCGATACCCGAACTCCTCCATGAGAGCCGGCTTGACCGTCTCTCGATAAAGCTTCTTCATTTCCGGTACGTACTCAGCCATCAGACCGTTTCTCCCGTCTTCTTGGAAAACCGGACCTTCTCGCCGCCTTCGGTACGAAACCCGAGACGCGACGGCTTGCCGTCCTTGCCCACGAACATCACGTTCGAGATCGCGATCGGCGCCTCTTTCTCGATGATGCCACCGGTGTCGTCCTGGCGCTGCTTCCGCTGCGCCTTCTTCACCATGTTGACACCCTCAACAAGAACGCGTCCGGCGACCCTGTCGATCCGCAGGATACGCCCGGTCTTTCCCTTGTCCTTGCCGGCGATGACCGTCACCGTGTCGTTCTTCTTCAGCTTTGTCTTCATAAGAACGCTCCTACAGTACCTCGGGGGCCAGCGATACGATCTTCATATAGTCCGCATCGCGCAGCTCGCGAGCCACGGGACCGAAGATACGCTTCCCCTTCGGGTTGTGCGTCTTGTCGATAATCACGCACGCGTTGTCGTCGAACCGGATGTAGGTTCCGTCGGCACGACGAAACTCCTTGGTGGTTCGAACGATGACGGCCCGTTCGACAGTTCCCTTTTTCACCGGCGCATTCGGAAGCGCGTCTTTCACCGCAACAACGATCACATCACCGACAGACGCATACTTGCGTTTGCTGCCGCCCAGGATCTTGATGCACTGCACGCGCTTGGCGCCGCTGTTATCCGCAACATTCAAATACGTCTGCATCTGAACCATGGCACTCTACCTCAGCGCGCGCGTTCGACGATTTCAAACAACCGCCAGCGCTTGTCCTTGCTTATCGGCCGGGATTCAACAACCCGCACCGTGTCTCCCACGTGTGCATCGTTGTTCTCGTCGTGGGCCTTCAGTTTCTTCGAAAAGTTCACGTATTTCTTGTACAGCGGATGAACCTTGCGACCGTCGACCTGAATCACGATCGTCTTGTCCATCTTGTCACTCACCACGCGACCCTGGAAAACTTTCTTTCCCTCGGTCTTGATCGTCTCTGCCGCCATCAGGCCTTCTCCTCTTCAACCGCCGCGACATCCGCGTGGTTGTAGATCAACGTGTTCAGCCGGGCGACCTGACGACGCAGCGTGCGGACTTCCAGCGGATTTTCCACGTGGCCAACCACTTTGTTCATCCGCGCGTCGAGATACTTCCGACGAAGTTCCTCACGCTTTGCCACGAGCTCCTCAAACGTCAGGTCGCGAAACGAATTCTTCATGCTTCGGCTCCCTTTCGTACGACGAACCGCGCCTTGATCGGCAGCTTGCTGGCCGCCAGTGTCATGGCGGACTCTGCCAGCTCGCGGCTCACACCGGCGAGTTCAAACATCACCGTGCCGGGCTTGACTGCGGCCACCCAGTGCTCAGGGGAGCCCTTACCCTTACCCATGCGGGTTTCGGCGGGTTTCTTCGTGTAGGGAACGTCCGGAAACACCCGGATCCACACTTTTCCGCCACGCTTGATCTTGCGGGTCATGGCGATACGCGCCGCCTCGATCTGCCGGTTGGTGATCCACTCACCCTCCAGCGCCACCAGGCCGAAGTCGCCGAAGGCGACCGTATTGCCGCGGAACGCCGCGCCCTTGAGGTCGCGCTTCACCCGCCGCTGTCGTTTCCTGAATTTTACTCGCTTCGGACTGAGCATCGTTAGCTACTCCTCTCCGAGTTGCGCTCCCGGCGCTTCCGAACCACGGCTCCGGCGTCCTGCTTCGGTTCCTTCGACAGAACCTCACCGTGGAACATCCAGACCTTGACACCAATCGTGCCGAACGTTGTCAGCGACTCGGCAAACCCGTAGTCGATGTTGGCCCGCAGCGTATGAAGCGGGACCCGTCCGGCCTTCTGCTGTTCGACGCGAGACATCTCTGCGCCGCCCAGGCGACCGGCGATCCGGATGCGAACACCCTGCACGCCGGCTTTCATGGCGTTGTTAACCGCCATCTTGAGCGTCCGGCGGAACGAACCGCGAGAGCGCAGCTGGCGGGCGATGTTCAGCGCCATGACCTGTGCGTGGGTCTCGGGACGCTTGATTTCCTTGATCTTGATCTGGATCTTCTTGCCCGCCGCCTTCTGCAGCCGGGCACCGATCTTCTCGATGTTCGATCCCTTGGTTCCGATGATCACACCGGGGCGCGACGTATGGATTACCAGAGTCACGCGCTGCGGATGACGGATGATCTCCACCTCCGCGATGTCGGCGCTCCTGGCTTCCGGTGCGCTGTGCAGGACCTTGCGAAGCTTGAGGTCCTCGTGCAGCGTGTCAGCGTAGTCCCGCGGATCCACATACCACTTTGAACGCCACGACTTGTTGACGCCGAGGCGGAGGCCGTACGGATTAACTTTCTGTCCCACGTTACTCTCCCGACTTCTCGATCCGGTCCACGACCGCCGTGATGTGACTCATCCGCTTCAGCAGCATGTCCGCGCGACCGCGTCCGCGAACCCACAGCCGCTTCATGCGCGGACCCTCGTTCACGTAGAGTTCGCTCACGTACAGCATCCCTTCATCGAGGTTGCGATTATTGCTCAACGCATTGGCGGCGGCGGACTGGATCACTTTCCTCACCAGCCGGGCCCCCTTGTTGGGCAGATTGTTCAAGATCGCCACCGCCTCCGGGTACGGCCGGCTGCGGACGATGTCCGCGACCCGCCGTGCCTTGAAGGGAGAAATGCGGACGAACTTTGCAACTGCTTTGTATCCCATAGTCTCGCCCTTTACCGTCTACCGGCCTTCTTGTCCGATCCCGCGTGACCGCGGAACAGACGCGTCGGCGAAAACTCGCCGAGCTTGTGGCCAACCAGGTTTTCGGTCACGTATACCGGAACCCAGGACTTCCCGTTGTAGACGGAAATCGTCAGTCCAACCATTTCAGGAATGATCGTGGAAGTCCGGGAGAACGTCTTGATCATCTTCTTTTCGCCAGACTTGTTCATCTCGAGCACTTTGCTGTAGAGGCTCTTTTCGATGAACGGTCCCTTCTTAATAGAACGCGCCACAACAGACTCCTACTTCCGCTTCTTCACGATAAACTTGCCGGACGACTTCCGCTTCTTGCGGGTCTTGTAGCCCTTGGTGGGCGTTCCCCAGGGAGACACCGGATGGCGTCCACCGGCGGTACTTCCCTCACCACCACCGTGGGGGTGGTCAACCGGGTTCATCGCGACACCGCGTACCTGCGGGCGACGACCGAGCCACCGCGCGCGACCGGCTTTGCCGAGCGTCACGTTCATGTGGTCCTCGTTTCCAACGCTTCCAAGCGTCGCCCGACACTTCCGGAATACCATTCGCATTTCGCCGGACGGCAACCGGACAGTCACGTAGTCGCCTTCCGACGCCACGATCGTGGCTGACGCTCCCGCCGAACGGGCAAGCTGCCCACCCCGGCCGAGCTGCAGCTCAATCGCGTGAACGATGGAACCGACCGGGATGTTTTCCAGCGGCAGGCAGTTTCCGACTTTGAGTTCCGCCTGCGGACCGCTCTCGACCCGATCGCCCTTCTTGAGCCCCTTGGGGGCCAGGATGTACCGCTTCTCGCCATCGGCGTAGTGCAGCAGCGCGATGTTCGCACTCCGGTTCGGATCGTACTCGATCGCCGACACCGTGGCCGGCACGCCGACCTTGTCCCGAACGAAATCCACAGTCCGGTAGCGTCGCTTGCTCCGGCCACCCTTGCGACGGACACTGATACGCCCATTGCTGTCGCGACCACCGTGCGAGCCGGCCCCACGGGTGAGGCTTTTCTCGGGGCTCTTCCGGTCGAGGTCGTCGAAGCTCAGTGTCGTCTTGAACCGCAAGCCGGGCGTAATCGGCTTATAGGTTTTGATCGCCATGCTTCCTCTACTCCTACGCGCCTTCGAACACGCTGATCCGCTCGCCGTCTGCGAGCTTCACAATCGCTTTCTTCCACGTGACGGTACGACCCGCCGCGTAGCGTGTCCGCTTCGGCTTCGACTTGACGCTGATCACGCGGCACTCAACAGCGTGCACACTGAACAGCTTACTCACCGCATCCTTGATCTGAATTTTGTTGACCTGCGCGTTCACACGAAACGTGTACACGCCCCGTTCGCGCAGCTCGTTGCTCTTCTCAGTCAGAATCGGCTCGATCACAATCTGTTCCGGGCTCATTTCGCACCCCCTTCGGCCTGCTCACCGAGCGACGCCGCGGCGGATTCCATGACAAGCACCTTCTCGGCGTAGAACAGGTCGTGCGCCCGGAGACGGTTCCAGTTGAGGTACCGCAGCCAGGGAATGTTCCGGGCGGCACGTTTCAGCATGGGATCGTCTTCCTTGGTAATCAGCACCACGCGACGTGCGTCGGTAAGCCCACGAACGAGGTTCGCCATGTCCTTGGTCTTCCCGCTCTCAACGCTGAAGTCCTCAACGACGATCAGACCATCGTTGGCAGCCTTCTGCGAAAGAATGCTGTGAATCGCGGCCCGTTTCATTTTCCGCGGCAATCGGTAGCTGTAGTCGCGCATCTGCGGACCGAACACCGTACCACCGCCAACCCAGACCGGCGAGCGTCGGGACCCGGCGCGTGCGCGTCCGGTACCCTTCTGGCGCCACGGCTTGCGACCGCTGAACCGAACCTCACCGCGCGTCTGCGTCACCGCAGTACCGACGCGCTGATTGGCCAGCTCGTTCCGGATCGCGTGGTAGATCGCGCCCTCGCTCACCTCGCGGGCAAAGACCGCGTCGCTCAGTGAGGCATCCCGCAGCTTCTTGCCTGCTTTTGAAACAACCTTCGCATCCATTACGTCATACCCCTAATCAGCCGACGAACGCTTTCTTCACCGCCGGGCGGATCCGAACAACAGCGTCATTGCGACCCGGGACGGCGCCACGGACGAGCATCACCTGCGCCTCGGGATCAACCTCGACAACCCGCAGGTTCAGAACCGTGCTGCGTTCTCCGCCCATGCGTCCGGGCATCTTCGTGCCCTTGATGACGCGCGAGGGCGTTGCCGCCATACCGGTGGAACCGTTCTCCCGATGGAACTTCGAGCCGTGGGTCTTGCGCCCACCGCCGAAACCATGCCGCTTCATGACACCCTGGTACCCCTTACCCTTGCTGGTACCGGTCACATCGATGTACGACACGTCCTTGAACAGGTCCAGGGTCAGCTCGTCGCCGACTTCACATTCATGATCAAAATCGCGGAACTCAAACACGCTGCGCCGCGGCTCAACCCCGTCCTGGTACTGTCCCGCGACAGGTTTGGTAACCCGCTTGGGACTCTTCCGACCAGCACCGAGAACAACCGCCGAGTAGCCGTCGCGTTCCGGCGTTCGTCGTTGCACGACCAGGTTCGGTTCGACCTTGAGAACCGTCACAGTGATGAGACTGCCGCTCTCGTCGAATACCTGGGTCATGCCGACTTTCTTTCCGATAAGCCCAACCATCTTCGCTTCCTGTTACTGCTTGATCTCGACGTCGACACCGGCGGGGAGCTCAAGCTTCATGAGCGCGTCCATTACCGCCGATGAGGGTTCGATGATGTCGATCAGCCGCTTGTGCGTCCGCATCTCAAACTGTTCACGGGACTTCTTGTTGACGTGCGGAGACCGCAGTACCGTGAACTTGTTGGTGCGCGTAGGAAGGGGGATCGGCCCCGACACGTTCGCGCCGGCCTTCTGCACCGTCTGAACGATCGATGCGGCGCTCTGATCAACCAACTGCACGTCAAAACCGCGCAGTCGCACCCGGATTTTCTCGCCAGGCATGTTTCCTCCAAAGACAAAAAAATCAGGCCTCGCCGCTGACGCGCCAAGGCCTGACTCCGGCCCGCGGCCGGTTATTCGACGATGTCGATAACCTGGCCGCTGGCGACGGTACGGCCACCTTCGCGAATCGCGAAGCGCAGACCCTTATCCATAGCGATCGCCTTGATGAGCTCAACATCGATCTCGGTGTTGTCTCCAGGCATGACCATCTGCTTGTCGTCCGGCAGCGTCACCGTACCGGTCACGTCAGTGGTCCGGAAGTAGAACTGCGGGCGATACCCGTTCATGAACGGCGAGTGGCGACCACCCTCGTCCTTGGTCAGGGCGTAGATCTGACCCTTGAACTTCGTGTGCGGGGTGATCGAACCCGGCTTGGCGAGAACCTGACCGCGCTCGACTTCCTTCTTCTCAACACCACGGAGAAGCGCACCGACGTTGTCACCGGCCTGGCCCTCATCAAGGAGTTTGTTGAACATCTCAACACCGGTACACGTGGTCTTCTTGGTGTCGCGAATACCGACAATCTCGATCTCGTCGCCAACCTTGAGAATACCGCGCTCGATACGACCGGTAACGACCGTACCGCGACCCTGAATCGAGAAAATGTCCTCGATCGGCATCAGGAAGTCCTTGTCCACCGCGCGCTCCGGAACGGGGAAGTAGGTGTCCATAGCCTCGAAGAGTTCGTGGATTTCCTTGGTCTTCTCCGGATCGGCGTGATTCTCCATCGAAATGAAGGCGCTGCCCTTGATGATCGGGATCTCGTCGCCGGGGAAGTCGTAGCTGTTGAGCAGGTCCCGAACCTCTTCCTCAACCAGCTCGATCATGTCGGGGTCATCAACCTGGTCGGTCTTGTTGATGAAGACAATGATCTTCGGCACACCGACCTGACGCGCGAGCAGGATGTGCTCCCGGGTCTGGGACATGGCACCGTCGGTGGCGGCAACAACAAGGATCGCACCGTCCATCTGGGCGGCACCGGTGATCATGTTCTTGATGTAGTCGGCGTGCCCGGGGCAGTCCACGTGCGCATAGTGGCGCGCGTCCGTCTCGTACTCAACGTGACGGGTGTTGATCGTAATACCACGCTCTTTCTCTTCCGGAGCGTTGTCGATCTCTTCATAGCTCATGACCTTCGAGCCGAACTTTGCGGCGCTCACCATGGTCATCGCCGCGGTCAGGGTCGTCTTTCCGTGGTCTACGTGACCGATCGTCCCGACGTTTACATGCGGCTTTGTGCGCTGAAACTTGTCCTTGGCCATTGTCGTCCTCCTTGCAACGTTACAACGACGAAAATCAGTAATTTGTTTTCTGGACGCACCGTCAGGGCACAAAGCCCGCAGGGCGCGCTGATTTGGAAGCTGGATTATAAGGAACCCTCGTTCTCGTTGTCAAGAACGTTGGTCAGGCGAAGTGTTGCCCAGCCAACGGCCGGGCGATTCTGTCGCCACCTACCCGTTTCCGGGTGGTTTGGCTCCTCAGGACCAGTTTGTCGCCAGCGTATCTGTCGCCGCGACACATAATCCCAAATCACATGTTCGTTCCGTAGGAATAGTATCAGACCAACGAAACGTTGTCACCCCCGGGAAACAACAGGTGTTGCCCGGCGGATCGATGCTGTTTCAGCCACCGGCGGCGCGATCGCCACCGGAGACTCACATAACTACCAGCGGTAATGCGCAAACGCGTTCAACAGATTCGCAAAGCGATATCTGCGTTGGCGTGAGCGCGTTACCAGCGGTAATGCGCGAACGCCCCTGAAGATTCGCGAAGCGACATCTTAGGGCGTTTGCTTGCTACCACCGATAGTGGGCAAACGCCTTGTTGGCGTCCGCCATCCGGTGGGTATCTTCCTTCTTCTTCACCGCAGTTCCGGTGTTGTTGAAGGCGTCAAGGAGCTCCTGACTCAGGCGCGCACCCATCGACTTGCCGCTCCGACCGCGGGCGGCGGTAATCAGCCAGCGCATCGCAAGCGCTTCGCGGCGATTGTCCTTGATCTCGACCGGGACCTGGTAGGTCGAACCACCAACGCGGCGGCTCTTGACCTCGATCATCGGCTTGACGTTGTCCAGCGCCTGACGAAAGACCTCAACAGGGGTCTTGTCGGTCACTTTCCGTCCAAGCTCTTCCATCGCCTCGTGCATGATCGACTGACTGGTGGCCCGCTTGCCATGAAGCATCATGCGGTTCACAAAGCGGGACACCGTGAGGTCATTGTAGATCGGATCCGCAAGGGGCGGCTTCCGCTGGGGAATATGTCGTCTTGGCATATCTCAGTACCTCTTACGCCTTAGGCCGTTTGGTGCCGTACTTGGACCGCCCTTTGCGGCGATCTTCCACGCCCAGCGTATCCTTCGTACCACGGACGATATGGTACCGCACACCCGGAAGGTCCTTTACACGACCACCGCGAAGGAGCACGACAGAGTGTTCCTGGAGGTTGTGGCCGATACCGGGAATGTACGCGGTTACCTCGATCCCGTTGGACAGGCGTACACGGGCTACCTTCCGAAGCGCCGAGTTCGGCTTCTTCGGGGTAACGGTCATCACGCGGGTGCAGACGCCGCGTTTCTGCGGACAGTCCTGCAGCGCCGGCGATTTGGTCGCCTTTGTCTGGCGCACACGTCCTTTGCGAATCAACTGATTGATCGTTGGCATCTCTTCTCTATACTCCGTTTCAATCGTAGAGCGGCACCCTACCAAAGACACCCTCGCGGTGTCAAGACAGGCGTCACTCCGTTACTTCCACTTCAGCGGTTTCTTCTTCCTGCTGCTGTTCCTCGAGTTCCTTTTCCCGTCGACGCTCCTCGAGGATCTGTTCGACGTGCGCGTCCAGGTCCTCGGTCTGGTCGTCAAAGAGCCGGATGCGCTTGTAGTTGCGCATGCCGGTACCCGCCGGAATCAGGTGGCCGATAACCACGTTCTCCTTGAGCCCCCGCAGCTGGTCGGTCTGACCGGCGATCGCCGCGTTGGTAAGAACCCGCGTGGTTTCCTGGAAACTCGCGGCGCTGATAAACGAGTCGATATTGAGGCTCGCCCGCGTGATCCCCAGCAGGAGCGGCCGCGCCACGGCGGGCTGTCCGCCCTGCTTCATCACCCGGGAGTTTTCCTCGTGGAACTTGTGCTTGTCCACCTGCTGCCCGAAGATGAAATTCGTGTCGCCGACCTGCACGATTTCCAGCTTGCGCATCATCTGACGGATGATCACGCCGATGTGCTTGTCGTTGATGTTGACACCCTGGAGGCGGTAGACCTCCTGCACCTCGTTCACGAGGAACTGCTGCAGGGCGTTCTCGCCCAGGATCGCAAGCACATCATGGGGATCGATGTTGCCGTCACACAGCGCCTCACCGGCCTCGACAACGTCACCGTCGCGGACGAGAAGGTGCCGGCCCATGGGAACCATGTGCTTGAACTCCTTGCCGTAGGCGTCCTTGACGAACACCTGTCGCTTGCCCTTGACCACGCCGCCGGTGCTGACCTCACCGCTGATCTGGGAAAGAACGGCGGAGTTCTTCGGTCGACGGGCCTCAAACAGCTCTCCAACCCGGGGCAGACCACCGGTGATATCGCGCGTCTTGACGCTCTCCTTGAGCATCTTGGCCAGAATCGTTCCCGGTTTGACCATATCGGCGTCGGAGACGCTCAGGTAGGCGCTGTTGGGAACGGGGTAGACCATCACGTCGTCACCGTCGTCGTTCACGATCACCAGACTCGGCTGCATGTTCTCGACGGGGTGCTCAACGATCTTGTTTTCCTCGTTGCCGGTATCCTCGTTGATCTCCTTCTTCAGCGTCGTGCCCTCAACGATGTCCCGGTACTCGATCTTGCCGGAGTACTCGCTGATGATCGGCTCACTGAAGGGGTCGAAGCTGGCGATCGTCTCCTCGGCGGGGATGATCTGCCCCTGCTCAACGTGCAGCTCCGCACCGTTGCGGATCTCGATGCGCTGCTCCTGCGCCACGAGGTACAGGATCTTGCCCTGAATGATCGCGTAGGCGTTGTCGGAGGCGGTGATCTCCTCCTTGCCGCGAATCAGGACTACCTGGCCCTTGACGACCTTCTCCTCGTGCTCAACCTGCAGCTTGTCTTTCGCCTGGACCTCGAGATCGGCAAGGACACGGGACGCGTACAGGAATCCCTTGCGGGTGAACAGAACGGTCCCGTCGTCCAGGGCAACGGTGCTGCCCTCAATCTTCCGAACGTAGGCGGGATAGCGAAGGTACGTGCGATTCTCCTCACTCGTCTTGGTCGCGGCACCACCGATGTGGAACGTACGCATGGTGAGCTGGGTACCCGGCTGACCGATCGACTGAGCGGCGATAATTCCGACCGCCTCACCGATATTCACGACCTTGTTGTCGGCAAGGTTGCGTCCGTAGCACTTCTGGCAGACGCCGTAGTCGGCCTCACAGGTGAGCACGGTGCGAATCTTGACGCGTTCTATACCGGCAGCCTCGATCTCGTCGGCCACCTCGTCGGTGATCTCCTCGTTTACGTCAACCAGGATCTCGCCGGTGATCGGGTGCTTGACCCGCTCCAGCGTAAACCGACCCCGGATGCGGTCGGCGAGGGTCTCCACGATCTCCTCACCGTCCTTGAGGGCGGTCATGTCGATTCCGTTAATGGTGCCACAGTCTTCCTTGCTCACCACCACGTCCTGGGCGATATCCACCAGACGCCGCGTGAGATACCCGGCGTCGGCGGTCTTGAGCGCCGTGTCCGCCAGACCCTTTCGGGCACCGTTGGTGGAGATAAAGAACTCGATGACCGACAGCCCCTCCTTGAAGTTGGAGCGAATCGGCAGTTCGATGATGTCACCGGAGGGCTTGGCCATGAGGCCGCGCATACCGGCGAGCTGGCGGATCTGTCCGCGGCTACCACGGGCACCGGAGTCCGCCATCATGAAGACGGGGTTGAACCCGCCGCGGTCCTTCCGCAGGTGATCCATCATCTCGTTGGTGAGGTCCTCGTTGGTCTTGCTCCAGACCTCAACAACCTTGTTGTAGCGCTCGTCGTTGGTGATGACACCGGTGAGGTACTGATTCTGGATCGCGGCAACCTGGTTGTTGGCCGCCTCGATCATGTCCGTCTTGACCTCGGGAATCATGATGTCGTCGATACCGATCGTTGCGCCGAAAACCGTGGCGTAGCGAAAGCCCATGTTCTTGATCACATCGAGCATCCGCACGGTCACCGCCGGTCCGTGTTCGTAGTACACACGACTGATGAGCTTGCGCAACTCCTTGTCACCCATGGACTCGTTGACGTAGCCCACCTCTTTGGGCAGTTCCTCATTGAGGAGCAGGCGACCGGGGGTGGTCTCGACGAGCTCGTCGCCCATCCACACCTTGACCATCGCCTGGTAGTCCACCGCCCTGGCGTCGAGCGCCATGATCACCTCATCCGGTGAGCCGAAGAACTTTCCCTCGCCGGTGGCGCCGTCGCGGTTCCGGGTGAGATAGTTGATCCCGAGAACCATGTCCTGGCTCGGAAACACGATCGGCTGACCGTTTGCGGGGTTGAGCAGGTTGCGAGAGGACAGCATCAGCGTCCACGCCTCGATCTGCGCCGCCTGCGTCAGGGGCACGTGAACCGCCATCTGGTCACCGTCGAAGTCGGCGTTGTACGCGTGACAGACGAGCGGGTGCAGCTTGATCGCCTTACCGTCGACCAGAACGGGTTCGAACGCCTGAATGCCGAGACGGTGCAGCGTGGGCGCGCGGTTGAGCAGAACCGGATGTTCCTTCACGACCTCATCGAGGACCGCGTAGACCTCCGGGGTACCCTGTTCCACCAGCGTCTTGGCGCGCTTGATGTTGTACACCACGTCCTTCTCGACAAGCTTCTTCATGATGAAGGGCTTGAAGAGCTCCATCGCCATCTTGGTGGGCAGACCGCACTGGTGCAGCTCGAGCTCCGGTCCTACGACGATAACCGACCGGCCGGAGTAGTCGACACGCTTTCCGAGAAGGTTCTGGCGGAATCGGCCCTGTTTTCCCTTGAGCATGTCCGACAGGCTCTTGAGGGGGCGATTGCTGGCACCCTTGACCACCCGCTTCTTCTTGCTGTTGTCGAAGAGTGCGTCCACCGCCTCCTGCAGCATCCGCTTCTCGTTGCGGATGATGATATCGGGGGCATTGAGGGACAGGAGCCGTTTGAGCCGGTTGTTCCGGTTGATCACGCGGCGGTAGAGGTCATTCAGGTCACTGGTGGCAAAGCGTCCGCCGTCCAGCTGAACCATCGGACGCAGCTCCGGCGGAATGACCGGGATCACGTCCATGACCATCCACGCCGGTTCGTTGTTGCTGTCGCGGAAGTTCTCGACGATCTCGATGCGCTTGAGCAGGCGCTTGTCGGCCTTGGCACCCTTGGCGATCATCTGCTCGCGAAGCTCGGCGGAGAGCGCCTCCAGGTCGAGCTCCTCCAGGAGCGACCGGATCGCCTCGGCGCCGATTCCCGCGGAGAAGGACATGCCGTAGCGTTCCTTCGCCTCGAGGTAATCCTCTTCGGTGAGAAGGTCCATCTTGCGGAGATCGGTGTCACCCGGATCGATGACGATGTACTTCTCGTAGTACAGAATCGACCGGAGGTCCGAGACCGTCAGGTCGAGGAGCAGCCCCATGCGGGACGGCACCGACCGGTAGTACCAGATATGGGAAACGGGAGAGGCCAGTTCGATGTGTCCCATGCGCTCGCGGCGCACCTTGGGGTGTGCTACCTCCACGCCACAGCGGTCACAGATCACACCCTTATAGCGGATGCTCTTGAACTTCCCGCAGTAGCACTCCCACTCCTTGGTGGTTCCGAAGATCCGCTCGCAGAACAGTCCGTCCTTCTCGGGGCGAAGCGTCCGGTAGTTGATCGTCTCCGGTTTTTTGACCTCGCCGTAACTCCACGCCCGGATCTGCTCCGGGGAGGCGAGTTTGATCGTGATATTGTCGAAATCCTGAATATCGCGCATACCGGTTTCGCTCCTCCTTAGAAGTTGCTGCCCTGCCGGTTAATCAGTTCCTCGTCACGCTCCGTGAGAGGCACCTGTTTGCCTTTGCTGTCGTAGATCGACATGTCCAGGCCCAGACCCCGGAGTTCCTGCACCAGCACGTTAAACGACTCGGGAACACCGGCGGATGTCGACGGCAGCCCCTTCACCACACTCTCGTAGATCTTGGCGCGACCGTTCATGTCGTCACTCTTGATTGTCAGCAGTTCCTGCAGCGTGTTGGCGGCGCCGTAGGCCTCAAGCGCCCAGACCTCCATCTCACCGAGACGCT
>CAJWEZ010000053.1 GCA_913030605.1 uncultured Spirochaeta sp. | reverse complement strand
CGCGGCCCAGCCGGCGGCCCCGAGGCTCGACGGCGGTGAGGCCGCCCGCGGTGGTGCCGGCGTCGGAGCTCGTCGAGGCGGTGGACCTGAGCAACGTGACAGATCGCCGGCGCCGCGGTGCGCCTGTGCGCACCGGGAGACTCCATCGCGATCGACGTGGGCTCCACGATGATGTATCTCGCCGAAGAACTCCGGGACGCCACCGGACTCCGGCTGATCGTGATCACGCCGAGCATGACGATCGGCAGCGAACTCAGCGAGAACCCCTCGTACGTGGTAATCGTGACCGGCGGACAGGTGCGTCGCGGCGAACTCACCCTCACCGGCGCGCTCACCGAGGCGGCCCTCGCGCAGTTTCATTTCAAAACGCTGTTCCTGTCCGCCGCCGGCATGTCCGCGTCCGGCGGTCTCACCGAGTTCAACATGGAGGACGCCGCGGTCAAGCGCGCGATGATCGCATCTGCGGAGCGGGTCGTTGCGCTGGTGGACTCCAGCAAGTTTGGAAGCACTGAACTGTGCAAGATCTGTGAGTTCGATCAGATCGATGTACTCGTAACGGATGCGCCACCGGAGGGCGAACTCAAAACCGCACTGCACGAGCAGTCGGTGAACATCATCGTCGCCGGACACGGCGGCGAACACACCATGAAGGAGTCACAATGAAGTGGTTACGGGACGAACTGAAGACCGATAAACCGGTCATCGCGATGTGTCATATGCCGGCACTGCCGGGGGACCCCAAGTACGACAAGGGAAAAGGCGTACAGGGCGTCGTGGACTTCGTCGCACGGGAGGTGGAGGCGCTCCAGGAGGGCGGCGTGGACGCGATCATGTTCTCCAACGAGTCCAGCCTGCCGTACCTGACAACGGTTCATGCGATTACCACCGCCACGATGGCGCGCGTGATCGGCGAGCTCAGGCACATGGTCACGGTCCCCTTTGGCGTAAACGTACTCTGGGACCCCACCGCGAGCATCGATCTTGCCGTGGCCACCGGGGCGCGCTTCGTTCGGGAGATCTTTACCGGCGTGTACGGCAGCGACTTCGGGATCTGGAACACAAACTGCGGCGAGGTGGTTCGTCATCGCGCCGCGGTGTCCGGCGAGGACGTACGCCTGCTGTTCAACATCGTTCCCGAGGCGGCGGCCTACCTGGGGGACCGCACGCTTGCAGACATCGCCAAGTCCACCGTGTTCAACGCCGAACCGGACGGACTGTGTGTATCCGGTCTCACCGCGGGAGCCGAGACCTCCGCGGAGCAGCTCAAGATCGTCAAGGACACCGTTCCGGACACGGCGGTGTTCGCGAACACCGGCGTCCGCGTGACCAACGTGGCGCAGCAACTGGCGGTCGCCGACGGAGCGATCGTAGGAACCGCCCTCAAGCGCGACGGCTACATCTGGAATGAGGTCGACGTGAATCGGGTGAAGGAGTTCATGGGCGCCGTGCGCGACGCCCGTGGCGCGTAGGGCCGATAGCCGAGAGGGTGCGGGGCGCCGTACGCGACGCCCGCGGGGCGCCCGTCGCCCCTACTCAGGCATTCGTTCGAGGATCCAGGAGCGCGCGTCACGGATGACCGCCTCCGGGTCCTCGTTGTTTTCATTCCACATTTCCACAACGAACGGTCCCCGGTAGTCTGCACCCGACAGGACCTCGAACGCCTCCCGGAACGGCACGATCCCCTCGCCGAAGGGAACGCGCCGAAACTCACCGGGACGCGCGTCCTTCACGTGAACCGCAACGATGTGCTGCAAGTTCCGGGGCAGCTCCGCAAGAAGGTCGTGGCCGTGCCCCATCGTGTTTCCCAGATCGGGATACATCTGCAGCCAGGGGTTGCCACACGCCTCGATCCACTCGCGCGCCTGGTCCAGCGACCCCATCATGGGGAGATCCGCGTTCTCCAGCGCCAGCATCACCGAGGCCTCACGCGCCATCTCAGCCGCCCGGGCGAGGCCGTCGCGATAGCGTGCCCGGGTATCGGGAGTGCTCTCCTCGTAGTAGACATCGTGCCCCTGCGTCTGGATCACGCGCACGCCGAGCTCCACGCTGAGATCGAGCCCCCGGCGCATCATCTCCCACGCCTTGTCTCGCGTGGCGGGTTCCGAGGAGGCAAAGGGAAACCGACGGTGGCCACTGAGACACAGATGCCGCACCGGAACCCCGGTATCGGCGATCGCACGGCGCAGCGCGCCCACCTCTGCCGCGCTCCACGACAGTCGGGCGATTCGCTCGTCCGATTCATCGATCGAGAACTCGAGAAAGTCATACCCGGTGCGCGCCACCGTCTCCAGCGCCTCAGTCCAGCTCCCGAACGCCGGCAGCGCTTTCTCGTAGATGCCCATTGGATTCGATCGTACACTCACTGTTGCTGCTCCCCTTCCGAATCATGCCGGGCTCCGTGCCCTTCACCGTGCCCTTCGGGATATGTTTTCTCGGGCCGGCGACGACGCGCGGGCCGCTCAATGAGCTCAAAGGTCGTTCCAAACCGTTCTGCCGTGTCCAAATACGCGTAGTGGCCGTCGCCGTCCAGGCCAAACCCCGCACCGTCCTGGATCACCTCAAACCCCGCGCTCCGGGCGTCCGCGAGCGCTGATTCCATGTCATCCACCAGGAATCCGAGATGCTGAACGCCGTATCCGGCCCGCTCCACAAACTCGTGGTAGATCGACGGCCCGCGAAGGGGCTCGATAAACTCAACCCGCATCGGACCGAAATACGACAGCGCGACGCGCATCGCGTAGTCCACGTCCTGACCGCGGTAGGTCATGCGGGGAACGAACGGTTTCTGGTAGGTATAGAACACCCAGTCGCCGATACCGAAGGTGCGATAGTAGTCCTGCACCGCCCGTTCAACGTCCTGCACAACCCAGGCCACCTGACCGACGCCGCGGGACAGAAAGGGCAGCGGCTCCTGCAATAAATTACCCACCGTGCAATCCTTTACAGCAGGCTATCCCGGTGGCTCGTCTGTGTCAATCAATCGGCCCCGCGGAGAGCGCGGCGACGATGGCGGCGTGGAGCGGATCCTCCGGCGGGAGCCCGCAGACCTCGGTCACCGCCGCTTCGGGCCCTTTTTCGGCGAGGACGCCGGAGGGACTCACCGCGCCGGAGCCGCCGGAGCCACCGTGGTCGTCGGAATACCGAAATGCCGCGGCGATGATTCTCAGGATGTTGTCCGGGCGAACGCGGTGCCGGACGCACAGCTGCGCCGCCCCGACGAGCCGATCGTGGCGGCCGAGCTTGCGCATCGGATCGCGCCCGACCCGTTCGATCGTGTCCTGGAGGAGGGGATTTCCGTAGCGAACGAGGATATCCGCAAGAATCGCCTCGTTCTGCTCGCGGGTGATGTCGGCGGGATACTCGGCCTCCAGGGCCCGGGAGATCTCGCCGGCGGCCCCCACGAAGATATCCCGCAGATCGGGCGCGTCGAGCGTCTCGTGAACCCAGGTGTACGAACGTTCGGCTCCCAGATAGGCGAGCGACGCGTGGCACATGTTGTACAGGAAGAGTTTTCGTGCCACTTCTGCGGCGAAGTTGTCGCGCGGGGCAAGCTCAGGGAGGTCCGGCAGGGGGTTTCGTACCGCTCGCCGGTCGCAGGGCAAGGGCCGATAGGCGTCGGCGACCACCAGAAGCGGCCGCTCCGCGCGCATCTCGGCCGGCAGGACCGGTACCATGCGGGCAACGGAGGTGCCGACAAACCCGACGTGGGCGTCGATCCAGTCGCCTGCGTCATCGCCGTGGTGCGCGGCGACGGCGATCACCGCGTCCCGGAGGTCCCGCCCGGCGGTCAGCGTGTTCTCGCAGAGAAAGATGTCCACCCCTCCGGCGCCGCGTTCCCGCCGCGCCAGCAGCGCCTCGCACAGTGGCGGCGCGAGGCGTGGGAGATTCGGCACGCCCACGGCGGTCGAGATGACGCGGGCGGCGACCACCTCGGCGGTGAACGCCTCGCGATTCCGGATGGATACAGCCCGGACGGGACCGATCTCCAGCTCCCGGGCCTCGCCGGCGTAGGCATCGAGGACGCGCACCGGATACCTCCCCGCGCGATCGAGGGCCGACACGATCGAGTCGACGGCGTCGGCAAACACCACCCGGTACCCGGCCTCGTGGAACAGCTGCGCCATGTACCCGCGGCCGATGTTGCCGGCCCCGATCTGCAGGAGCTGCGGCTCCCGTTCTCCCTCACCTGCCTTCAGTTCGTCGGTCAACGGTCATCCTCTCCGGCAACCACAATGACCTCGCCCCCGGCGACCTCAAACTCGCCGACCGTTTTCCGGTCGAGACCACCGTCCGAGATGAGCACGTCGATCTCCGCCAGTTCGCCGAAGCGAGCGAGGGCACGGCGCCCGATTTTGCTCGAATCGGCCAGCAGCACGCGGCGGCGGCTGATCTCCATGATCGCCCGCTTTACGCTGGCCTCGTGATAGTTGGGCGTCATGAGCCCGTCGCGCATACTGAACCCGTTGGCACCGAGGAACGCGGTGGACGCCTGAAGCGAACGGATCATCCTGAGCGTGTCGTCGCCGACGGCGCTTCCGGTGGACGCCCGGACCATGCCACCGGCGATAAACACGGTCAGGTTCGCCCGGCGAATCGCCCGCGCCGCGATGTCGACGCTGTAGGTGATCAGGGTAACGTCGCGGGCATCGATGTACTCCACCATGAGTCCCGTGGTTGTACCGGCGTCCAGTACGATCGTTTCCCCGTCGTTGACGAGCGCGGCGGCGCGGCGGGCGATGGCGCGCTTCTCCACCGCCGCCTCCAGCGCCCGTTCGGCGAGGGTACTGTCGGGGGCAACCTTTTCCACCATGATGCCACCGTGCGTCCTCCGGATACCGTCGGCCCCGGACAGGCGGTTGAAGTCCCGCCGCACCGTGTCCAGGGATACCCCGAAGTCGTGCGCCACCTCCTCCACGGTGAGTGCCCCCCGCGTCCGCAGCCGTCGACCGATCTCCTCGAGTCGCTCTTCCGCCAGCATCAGCGCCCCCCGATCCGCGGAGCGCGAGCCAGGAGCACCCGCTCCGCCTCCGCGTTCCACAGCCCGTTGTGGCGCGCGACGATCTCCCCGAGTTCGCCGTACAGCGGGTCACCCTCGGGTCCGTCGGCCCACGCGGACAGGTCGTCGAGCGCGATAAGGGGAATGTCCAGATGGGTGTAGATGAGCTTCTTGCCCCCGGGGATGTTCGGCAGGTTGATGACCGTGTCCGGAACGACGTTGATCCCGCCGATGTGCGTGATCATCGCGGACGGGTTTATGCGCCCCGCCGCCATGAGCTCGATCGATTCGCGCAGATCCTCCGTGCCGCCGCCGCTGGTACCGACGACGTGGTGGGACGAATAGTGCAGGTCGTAGAGGTTGAGCCGGCCGAAGATGTCACGGCGCGAGGGACCGGCAAAGAAATTGAGGCAGCCGTCGTACCCGAGAATGTCCCGGCCCTGCTCGAACACCTGCGGAACGGGGGCAAAAACGAAGACATCGTCGAACCCGTCGGGGGCGATACGTCGGATCGCCGCGGCGGGATCGGACTCCGTGCCGGTGTTGAGGTAGTGGAGCTCGACTCCGTGGCGGGCGGCATCCTCCGGCGTGAGCAGGCGCTCCGCCCGCGCCAGGCGTTCGGCGTTGATGTCGGTAACCACGAGGACACGCGGGCGCCGGTCCCGGTGAATCGCGTAGTCGATCGCGCCCATCCCCATCGGTCCGGCGGCCGCGAGCATCGCTATCGCCCCGCCCTCGCGGATGTCCATCCGGTGCTCGTAGACGTACTTCTCCGTGTGGTACATCGCGTGAAACGTGCCGACGATCGTCGATACCGGCTCTGCCAGGGACCCCATGTAGTAACTGTCACCCCCGTACGGGAGGAGACAGCCGAGTTCCATGATTTCGTTGGGCAGGATCATGGCCGTGGCGGTTCCGCCGGTATAGGGGTAGGAATACCCCGGGGCGCCGTGACCGTTCATGAGCGGGGGGTAGTTGATGGCCGGCTGAATGATGAAGCGCTGCCCGGGTTCGAACTGCCCTTGCCATTTGGCGCCCACCTCGACGATCTCACCGCACAGCTCGTGACCGACCATGACCGGGTTGGTGGCAACATCGTCGGGAACGCGTTTGTGATCGCTCCCCTGGATCGTCGCCTTGTGCGTGGACATGCAGATACTGTCGGAGACGACGGTGGTGAGAATCTGGTCCTCCGCGATGGGGGGAAGCTCCACCGTCTCGACGCGGAGATCGTTCTTTCCGTGCAACCGTACCGCGGTGCTGGTCATTGTGTACTCCTGTCTGGGGATATCGTGTGCTCGTAGGTGTGCTCGTAAATGTGCTCGCAGCTGTGGTCGGTGCGCGCGTGCCACGACGCGGGGTCCTCAAAAGAGACCGTACTGCGTCGGGAGGCCGTTCGGCGATACTCGTTCATCGAATCGAGGGACTGGACGCCGGACACGGCATCCACCGTCGTGACCGCGTTCCGGCCGGCGACGCACCCCACCTCCGCGGCCACCGCCAGCGAGTCTCCCGCGAGGAGCGCCGCAAGGAACCCGGCGATCGCGGCATCGCCGGCGCCGGTGGCGGACACGACCGTTTCCACGGGGTAGGCGGGAACGAGCAGCGCATCGATCGTGCGTGCCTGCCGCGCCCCGCCGCGATCATCGTCGCCCCCACCGATTCCACCGCCGGCGGGCAGGCGATCCCACAGCGGGATCGCGCCGGTGTCGTTCAGACGCCGACGGCCGGCGGGGTCCCACCGGAGCAGGAGCCCGCGGCCGCCAAGCTTTACCGCGACCACCGCCGCGCCCATCGCAACCAGCTCTCCGGCGAGGGCGTATCCGTAGTCGGCCGAAAACGCCGCCGCACCGCCGCCGGATCGCTCGCGTTCCGCGAACCCCGTGGGGTCGAGCATCAGACTGAGCTCCTCCACGCTGGGAAAACAGAGATCGGTCAGCGGCATCGCCGCGGAAAGGATCGCTCGCCACGGCGCCGCTGCCGCCTCTCCCTCCGGATCGGGCAACGAGAAGTCAACGCTCACCGTCATGCCGCGGTTCCGCGCGGCGGCGAGGAGATCCCGCAGCGGCGCAGGACCGGTGCGGAACATCGACGCCACCGCCGTGGGATAGCCGAAATGCATGATTCGCGGGGCGTCCCCGCCCAGGTCGAACCGGTCCAGCCCCGCAACCAGGTCCCCAACCGAGAAGGTGTCATTGGCACCCGCGTCGTGAAGAAAGATGCGATCCAGTCCGGGAATCGAGAGGATGACCGAATAGGAGGTCCCCAACGCCGCATCCTCCCGAAACGCCGCCTGCACCGCCCCGCCCGCCGCCGTCAGTTGATCGCGGAGCATCCCGGCCAGCGGATCCGCGCCGACGCGCCCGACAAGCCCCACCTCGAACCCCATCCGCGCCAGACTCAGTCCGGTGTTCGATACCGCCCCGCCGGGGGAGACCGTGAGCCGGGAGGCGTCGATCAGCGCCCCGGGGCGCATGAGCTCGGAGGCGGAGCGCACGGGATGGTGTCCGCCCAGCCCCGGGGTGAGGTCGATGCATATGTGTCCGGCGACGATCGCATCCATGACAGAGATTGTGTGCGCCGAATCGGGAGCCGTCAAGCATGTTTTTGCATACTTCTGCATGTTTTTGCTTGACATGGCCGAACACTGCCCGTACCGTGAAGGCTCGAGGAGGCATAATGGAAACAGCCAAGGAGTCCGTACGGACAACCCACGACATCGCGGCGATTGCCCATGGCATTCGCAGGCGGGCGCTGGATCTGACCATTCAGAAAAACGGGTGCTATCTCAGCCAGGCACTCTCGTCTGCCGACATCCTGGCGCTCCTCTACGGCAAACTCCTCGCCATCGGCCCCAGCGAGGCTCCCGCCATTCCCGGACCGTTCCCCGGTGTTCCCCGACCCGGTTTCCACCCGCTGGGGGCCGAGTACAACGGCCCGGTGGGTCCGCACACGGATCGCCTCCTCCTGTCCGCCGCGCACTACGCGGTTGCCGTGTACGCCGCCCTCGTGGAGGTGGGAAGAATGGCACCGGAGGGGCTCGAGCAGTTCAATGAGGACGGCAGTTCCGTGGAAATGATCGGCGGTGAGCACTCCCCGGGCATGGAGCTCACCACCGGCTCGTTCGGGCAGGCGCTGAGCCAGGCGGGTGGAATCGCCCTGGCCCGTCGGCTGCACGGAGACACCGGTCGCGTGTTTGTGTTCATGTCGGACGGGGAGTTCGAAGAGGGCCAGACGTACGAAGGCGTCCAGGCCAGCGTGCACTACCGCCTCGACAACATCACCGTGTTCGTCGACGTCAACGGGCAGCAGGTGGACGGCGCCATCGAGGACGTGATGCGCATCGAACCGCTCGCCGAACGGCTCACGGGCTTTGGCGCCGCCGTTCAGGTGGTGGACGGACACGATATCGAGGCGATGGAACGGGCGGCGGCGGTGGAGCACACCGGAAAGCCCCTGTTTGTCCTCTGCTACACCGATACCGCACGGGGCGTACCGCTCCTCAACGAACGAAAACCCTATCTGCACTATGTCAGATTCAAATCCGCCGAGGAAAAACAGCAGTTCGTCGATTTCCTGGCGACGATGTGACGAGGAGCCCCCGAGTGAACACTGAGACGCAAGTACACGAACGCAATCTGGTACGCTTTGCAGCCGACAAGCCCGAGGTGATCGTCTTTTCCGGCGACCTCACCGGATCCACCGAGATCAGGGCGTTCAAGGAGGCGTACCCGGACCGGTTCTTTTCGCTGGGAATGGCGGAACAGAACATGATGAGCTGGGCCGGCGGCATGGCCCGCGAGGGTTTTCTCCCGCACGTGCACACCTTCGCCGTGTTCATGTACCGGCGGGCGCTGGACCAGATCGAAATGTCGATCGCCTACCCGAACCTGCGGGTACGGATGTTCGGCTTTCTCCCGGGAATCACCACCCCCGGTGGCGTGAGCCACCAGGCGATCGATGATATCGCCGTCCTCCGCGGCGTGCCCAACCTCACCATATTCGAGACCGGCGACGCCACCGACGTGGAGTCGATGCTCGACCTCGCCCACGACGTGGACGGCCCGGTGTACGTGCGAATGATCCGCAAGGAGATCCCGAGACTCTTTCCCGCCGACCAGCCCACCCGCTTCGACAGGGTGCGAGTTGTCCGCGAGGCCGGCGGTCAGGGGGCCGACGTCGTGCTGGTCACATCCGGCATCACCACCGAGGAGGCGATGCGTGCCACCGCGTACCTCGCCTCCAAGGGCGTGTCCGTGGAGCACCTGCACGCCGCGACCCTCAAACCGTTTACCGATGAGAGGGTGGTTCACAGCGCCGCCAGGAGCCGCTACGGCGTCCTGACGGTGGAAAACCACACGACAATTGGGGGACTCGGAACGTGCGTGGCGGAACTCCTCGCGCGCCACGGCGTCGGCGCCAGACTTCACACAATGGGTCTGTTCGACACCTACGCCCACGGCGCGAGTCAGCAGTACCTGATGAAGGAGTACCACCTCGACGCCGTCAGCATCGTTCACACCGTCGAGGAGATGATGGGTGAGTCGTTCGGTGTGAGCGATGAGGAAATGGCGGCGGTCCGACTGTCGGACTTTGCCGCCGCCGGTCAGCTCGACGCGCTCTGACACCCTGAGCGCGCGGCGCGGACACGGGCGGATTATCGCGGTTCCGGAGGCCCGTCTGCCATCGGGAGCCGGTGCAGCTCGCTGTCCCAGTTGGCCCTGCTCGCCACGAAAATGTGCGCGCTCGGCGCGATGGGGACGTCATCATCGAGACTCCCGGCGGGGACCACCAGCAACGCCCCCTCGCCCTGAACGGTGGGCAGGGCCGAGCCGCATGTCGAGCAGAATGCCCTGGTGTGCTGCGTCCCGGACAACGTGAACACCGTGACGCGTTCCTGCCCCGTAATCCATCTCAGACGAGCGGTTGTCGAAAACAGGTTGGCTCCGTGGGCCGAGCCCGTGTCCTTTCGACACCGACTGCAATGGCACAGGTAGAAATCGTCGAACTCGCCGGTCACCTCGAACGTGACGGCGCCGCACAAACAGGATCCGGAATATTTTGCCATGGCCTCACCCTTCACAATCGCTATGGAACCGTTGGACCTGGTCGACGAGTATACGGGTCAGGCTCCGTTGACGGAACCTGTGGAACTCCTGCGGCAGCCCGGCTTGGATCACCCTGCGCGCGAACGCACAGGGATGACCCGATGAGATGATCTCGTGAGAAGTTCCTACTCCTGGAGCGCCGTCTCGCCGGTCACTTCACCGTCTTCGATCGTGAAGCTCGATTGCTGTTCCTCGGTGGCGAAGTAGATGTTTCCGTCCACGGTTGCGTCAATGACCTGAAAGCCAGTGGCTTCAACGTACACGTCACCGACGAAGGTACCGCCCTGAATACGGGCGTTCGGGCTGCGCACGACGAGGCGCGGCGCCGTCAGGGTGTACCGGGCGGTAACGTTTCGGTCGGCGTCCTGATCGTAGAGAGCGATCTTTCGCGCCAGTTCGTCCCGTCTGGTGAACTCGCCGTCGAGGACGATCTCCTGGTCGATCGTGAGGTCTTTCGTGACCGCGATGATCCACGTTCCGTTCGCGCCGGCGGCCTCGAGAAATCCTTCGGCGGTATCGACGATCGACGCAGCGCTCACCGCGTCGGTCTCGGCGGTGCTGTCGGCGCTTGTCGTCTCGGTACCGTCGGTCTCGGAACTCGTAGACTGGCCACCGCACGCGGCGAGGGTCAGAGAGAGCGCGACGACGAATATGGTAATGGCATATGTGGTTTTCATAGAGATTCCTTTCGCCCGGATCGGGCATGCTTGTTCACTGAAAAACTAACACAATCAGTCAGGATTCAATAGTGCCTCGCTCCGGGCTCACCGGGCAGGTCGGATATGTGCGTGGCTGCGCTCGGCATGACGGTGCTCGGTCTTGCCGTCCCCGGACACAACGCGGATACTCCGTCCATGAAACCAAAACGTGTCGTCGAGTCGTTCCCGCTTTCACGGGTCGGTACCTTTGACGTTGGCGTTATCGGCCGGAGAAAACACCACATCACCGGGCTGCTGGAGGTCGACGTCACGACGGCGCGGGAACGAATGCGCCGTCTGCGTCGCGAAGGACGCGCTGTCTCGTTTAACGCCTGGTTTCTCAAAACGATCGCGGACACCGTCAAGGAGAACCCGCAGGTTCACGGAGTCATTCGAGGTCGGCGGCTCTGACGCGCCTGTACTATGCACTGCCCCAGTTCATTCGAGTCGCGTTGATGCGGTGGGTGATAGCGATCCCGCGGGCCCGGAAAGCCGCAATGGGAACCGCGATCGTCACCTCCGTTGCACCGAACATGCAGCACGCCGTCGTCCTCGACTATGGCCTGCAGACATAGAACCAGCGGTACCGTTCGTTCTCCTCAAAATTCTCGGGGGAAAACCGATCTTCGTTTTCGTTGAACACCTGTACGCTCGAGAACACCGCGTTCAATTCCGAATAGGTGTCCCGGCCGGCTCTCGTGGTCTCCTCGATCTGTTCCACTTCTTCGCGATAGAGGTGTTCTCCGACGCTCGAAAAGATGCGCACGTTGAACACGAAGTTCGTCTCGTTCGATTGCAACAGATCCATGATCATGAAATTGTCGTCGAACGCTTTGAAAAGCGGCGGAAAACTCGCGATCCTGTTCAGGCGGGTGGTCGTATTCGCGTCAACGATGAACACGCCGGTTGAAGAAAGCATGGACGCAACGTTCTCGAAAAACTGGCGCCACCGACGGAGATCCAGAACGTGGTTGATCGTATCAAACAGGCACAGCGCCACGTCGAACGTCTCGGATGTGGAAAACGTCACCATGTCATCGCGATAAAAGTGCCCGTTCGGGATCTTGGCAGCTGCCTGGTCGATCATCTCCTGCGACGCATCAACACCAAAGACGTCGTAAGCTCCCGCATATTCCTGGAGAATGTTTCCCGTTCCACAGCCGAACTCAATCATCTTCCCCGTTTCGTGTTCGCCCTCGAGACTCTTCCCGATCACCGAATGCCACAGGTCATAGTCGGTGTTCAGGGCGTCGTAATACCTGGCGTACATGGAGTAGCTACGAGACATTGTCAGTACCTCCAGAGCATGGGCCGATTGTCTTCTCTGCGGTCACACCCCATTGTACCAGCGCTGTGATTCCGGTGCGGGATCGGCGCGACTACTACTTTGGTTCCATTGTGACCTCCAGCCGCCGGGCGTACGATGATTCATACGACCCGCACACGGAGGCAGCGTATGCGCCCACGGAACACCTCGAACCGGGCATGAATCACGGCAATCATCGCGGTCCTGGCCATGTGTCTGCTGATGGCCGGGTGCGACCAACTCCCCACCGATCCGGCGGATGGCACCGGCGACGAAGGAACCGATGGCGATGCCGAGCCCTCCTCCGGTACGGGAACGCTCATCCTGGACTTCCCGGCATCCGACGAGAACATCATCGAGATAACACCGTCCATGCCACTGATCGTCGAACTGTACACCGACGCGACCCAGGCAGAGTCCAGAACGCCCGTGGCGTCAGCCACCGTAACCAGCCCGACCACCACCGCCGCGTTCGCCCTCACGGCGGATACGACCTACTTCGTCTGCGAGTACTGGGACGTGGACAACAATGGAGTTGATGTCGGCGACCACGTGGGGTCGCTGTTTCCCGTCACCGCCGCGGACGGAGCAACGGTCACGGAGACGTGCTACACGCTTGAGGGTTCCATCGGCCAGACGAGCCGTCAGCTCGCCGCCATTGCGGACCTGGGCGACATCCTGCACATCTCTACGAGCTACACCGGCACCGAGGCGGTGGGCGAAAACGACGCGTGGTACACCGTGGGGTTCACCACCGGCGATCCGGCGAACACGTATGCGACCTACTACGCCAACAACGACGAACCGGTGCTGGAAGGGGCGCTGCTGGGTTTCCCGGCGGACACCGAGTTCTATGTGGTTATCTTTCTGGACGCCGATCACAACGAACGGCTCGACACGGATGAACTGTACTTTGTCGGAGGCGTGGAGGACGGTGACGGGCAACTGCAGCCGGTCGTCCCCGTAGCGCTGGAGTCCTACGAGTCGGGCGCGGCAAACGCCCCCTACGTGTTCGCCATCACCGATGGGGACATGGAGCGGTACTTCGTCCCGGTCGTGCAATAGCCACCACGGGACGTTGGATCCCCGGTATTGTACCACCGCCGGATTCGCCGTTGACGTGCAGGAAACCGTTACACCGCCGCAAAAGCTCACGTTCGTCGTTCCAGTGAGATCGCCTACCGCCATACCATTCCCATCGCCGGGAGCAGGATCATCTCGGTCTACCGGTATCCGCCGATCGGACGATGTTGGCCGTCGGAAGGTTCAAATGGAGAAAAGGGCCGGTTGACACCCCAATGTGCGCCGCGAGGTAACAGATGCCTGCGATGGGCGTGTTTCACACGATGACTGCGCGGCGTCGCGGTTGACGAGTGAAGCGACCGATCGTCTGGCGCTCATCCGTCACACATCACACATCATGTGTTTGTACTGAGGCAATGAGTTGAAGAAAACACGTCACGCGTTCGTGGTGAGCGCGTTTGTTGTCGTTATCATGACGCCGGCGGTCGCCGCCGCCGACGGCTGGGACTTCCTGGTGGGCGCCGGTGTCGCGAGTATCCCGGTGTACGACGGCGCGGGAGACCGCATGATTGCGCCGATTCCACGGGTGGAGGTCACCTACAGCCGTGGGCCCCTCGAGGTGATCGGATCGCTCTCCGATGGTCTGGAGCTCTCCTATTTCTCACCGGGGAGCAGCACTGTCGGAAGCGTTGCCGTTCGTGAGGGGGTAACGCGGAACCCGAACGGCTACGAAACGTTCTTCGGGCGCCGGGATTTTGAAGCGGACAATCGCGCACTGCTGGCGGTGAGCGGATCGCGCCGGGGCACGGTCGAACTCGACGCGACACTCGGCGTCGTCACCTCGATCGGGGTGTTCGGTACCACCGTCGGGTTCCGTCCAACCGAGAGCGACGAGAGAGACTACGACGGCATGATCTATTCGGTCTTGTACGGTCGAAACATGCCCGTTTCATGGCGGTTAAACCTCGAGACGGCGGTCGTTCTCCAGGCGATGAACGGCAATTACGCCGACGCGTGGTACTCGGTGCCCGAGTCGGTGAGCCCGGGCGAGGAGTTTTTCGCCGACGGCGGACTCCAGCTCACCCGGCTGGTCGTCAAAGGGTCATACCTCATCACGCCGCACATCGGACTCTCTCTGCAACTGATGGAAGCGATTCTCCTGGGCGATGCCCGCCGGAGCCCGCTGGTGGAGGATCCGGCGCAACTCGCGATGATTGCCGGGGCCTTTTACCGCTTCTGATTCACGACTCTACGAAAGGAAAAACAGATGAGTACAGAACCAAATGACACCCCGGCGACGAGGCGCCGGAGCCGGAGCGCGCCCCTCCTCCAGGCGCTCGCAGGTGCGGCACTCCTGGTCGCCATCGCCGGGTGCTCCACGATATCCGGCGCATTCGGAGCGGGAGGCGGCTCCCTCCCCACCGTCGAGCTCTTTGAGCGCAGTCCCGCCAACGCACCCGTGATCACCTCCGGCGAGGCGGAGCGCCCGATTTTTATCGCGGATCCCGGGGTGTATGCCGACGACGAGGGACTGCACCTCTTCTTCACTACGCCGTTCTCCCAAGACGGGGACCGGTGGCACTACGCGATGGATCCCGCCAATCCCGATTCCTCGGGCCTTGAGGGCCCGACGATCGGAACGATCGGATACGCATTCAGCAGCGACGAGGGTGTCACGTGGGAGTTCCGCGAGACGCCGATCATCCTTCCCGACACGGAAGGGTGGCAAACCGATATCGAAACCGCCTTCCCCTTCCGCATCGGCGATCGATTCTTCCTGCTCTACTCCGCCCACGGTGCCATCGATGGGACGGTCCTGCCCAACCGATTCCAGATTGGCGTCGCGGAGATGCACGTCGGCGGCGGCGTGTCGCTGCGCGATACGTTCCTGGATCCCGATGTGCGACTCACCAAGCGACCGGAACCGCTGATACCGGCGGAAATGGAACGCATCACGCGCACCAACAACACGCAGGAACCGAGCGCGACGGTTCGCGACGGCGTCGTCACCGTCTTTTTCACTGGCCTCGGGTTGGCGAAACCAGACGCGTCGATCGCCGCCCGGGGGCAGGATCTCGTGTCGATCGATTTCATGAGCGCCGAGTTCGACACGGACCTGCGTCCGGTCGACGGCGGAGAACCGCGACCGCTGCGCATCAACCCGCCGATCAACATTCAGGAAGTCAGGTATCACCAGGGTACGTACCACGTCTTCTTCACCACCCTGACCGGTACCGGCGAGTTTCACCGGGGGGAACAGATCGGGCACGCGACATCGACCGATGGGGTCACGTGGGACGATCCGGCGGTAATCCTGCGTCCGTCGGCGGAACCAATGTTCGACGACTGGGGGATGATGGCACCGACGGCGGCGATTCTGGAGGACAAAACGCTCCTCTTCTACTCCGCCTTTGAGCGCCTGGACCGCCCGCCGTTCCCGGTGCCGCCGGACGGTCGGCTCGGCATCGGCGTGGACGGCGATCCGTCGGTGACCGTGCTCGCAAACATCGGACGTGCGGTGAGTGCGCCGTTGGAATGAGAAACGACAATACCGGCGCTCCTATGCCGAAACTCACAGAGGAGAAGGCGTCATGAATACGAGAGGTCTCACAATCCTAAGCGCAGTCTTCCGGGTACTGACATGGTTGCTCGTCGCACTTGTCGCGCTGACGACGATCATCACCGTGATCGCGATCGTCCGACCGTCGCTGTTCCAATCGGTCAGCGTCTCCGTCCCGATCGGCTTTGCGATCGAGGGTGCCGTCGGCACGGTGGACATCGCGGCCAACCGGTTTCCGGTCGAAGTCCCGCACGCCGTGGGCCGGTTCACGGTTCGGGGAGATTCCCGTGGAATGCTGGCGATCGTCTGGCTGTTCGTCTCCGTCGCGCTGGGCGTGGCGATTCTGGCGACGTTTCAGATTCGGCGTCTGGTCCAGTCGGCTGCCCGGGGTGAACCGTTTGAGCACGGAAACCACCTGATCGTACGTCGCCTGGGGTGGCTGGCGTTAGGGTTGGGCGTGGCTCGTTCGCTCTACCTCCTGTCGACCTATCTGTACACAGAGGGTCGGCTCGACAGCTCGCTCATTCACGCGAGCCTCCGATTCAGCCCGGGCGGAGGCTACCTCGTCACCGGTATCCTCCTGATCGCTCTCGGCGAAGTGTTCAGTCGCGGTGAGCGGTTGCAGCGCGATCATGATTGGGGCGAGGCTGACTCCGGCGATGTGACCACGATATAACTAAGGTGTTGCCGGTAGTGGTCCGCCCCGTCAAAACGGGCGAGCTTCTCGAGCCGGGCATTCCACCTCTCGGGCGCAACCGACCGAATGAGACGAACTCTCCGATCGAACGCGTCGTGGGCTCTCCGCCGCGCTTCGGAAAAGGGAACACCCTGATCCTCCGATTGCCACCTCCGGTTGATCTCGTCCTCACTGCCCTTGAGGGCAGCAGGAGGAGCGTCGGACGAGAGTTCGGCGGAAAACCCGTCCATGGAATAGTTCATCCATCGCGCCAAATGGCAGTAGATGTCCCGCGCGTTCCACTGCCAGTCTGATGCAGGATCGTGGAGAACCCCATCGGGGTGCGCATCGAGAACGGCCACCAGCTCGTTCCACACGGCTCTGTCGTCATCAAGCATCGCGTCCGCGTCCACGGCAAAACCCTATGTCTTTCCGGAGACACGGTCAATCTCGTGTTGCGCAAAACAACATCTCTTCGATGTCGGTGTTCCCGATTCTCTTCGTGAACGTCCTGACAAATTCCATGCCGATCTTCCGGGCAACTCGTTGGGACGGGACGTTGTCAACGGTGGTGTAGGAGCAGATTCGCTCCATTCCCAGAGTCTCAAACGCAAACACCTTGCAGGCTCCGGCGGCCTCCGTCGCGTACCCCTTTTTCGTGAAGTCCTTGATGATATGGTATCCGATTTCCGGGACCTGGGCACCATCGATTTCCTGCATTGTAATGCCGCAGTCTCCGATGAACTCATTGGTGGACCTGAGGATCACGGCCCACAAACCGAATGAGTATGTCCTGTAGTTGTCGATATTCCACCTGATCCAGGCCCGCACTTCATCCTCGGAGAAGGGATGCGGGTAGTACCGCATGGAGTCCGGATCAGAGAGAACCATAGACAACTGTCGTTCGTCCGCGAGGGTCAGTTCCCTCAAAAACAGGCGATCCGTTTCGATACGGTGTGGCATGCGTCGTTCCTGCGGGTACGAGTCCGCACCTTCATTTACTGCAGTTTCCCATAGGCCGACGCGATTTGAACGCGTGTTTCCTCGCAAAGCCGATCGCTCTTGAGATCGAACTCCGCCAGTGAGTGTGGGTACGCGGTGGCGCAGGGCATCGTCGAAGATCGCGTGAGCCCCAGCAGCTGGACGTACGAGGACATCGCCTGAACAACGCCACGATGGATGCCGGTGTCGATCGTATCGCGGGACTCGTTGTAGAGACGTGCCGTGCTCATGATGCTCGATCCGGTCTGCGTGAGGGCGAACAGGTAGTTCAGGTCGTCGCGGACTCGTTCGCCGTCTTCCTGCTGGAGGACCAGCGCGTGAAGAACCGCCCGTTTCTCGGAGTCCGTCACCGGTGATGATCCGTGTACGCCGACCGCCGCGTAGAAGTCCTGCAAGACACGCTCCGGATTGTTGGCTTCGATGTCCTCGATCACCCGATTCGCGCGATGGGTCAGGTCGTCACGCGTACGAATGGATGGCGGCATGTCGAGTGTCGGCACGATCACGGTCGTGACTCGAAACACCTCCTCAATGCGGGCGCTGATCGCGTACAGAATCCTCGGCGGCACATCGCCGATCGGCTGAATTTGCAGTGTGAGATCGGGGCGATCCGGGATCGGCGTCAACTCGTAGCGTTCGGCGAGGTGTTCCGCCTCTATCAAGTGCCGAGCGTACTCCTGCCGCGACGGATTCTCGTCCGAACGCTCGGCGACGAGTGTCAGCCGCTCGTAGGCGGAGACCAAATCACCGTTGGCGATCTCGAGCTCGGCGGCGCGCACCTGGGCGTCCAGGTCCAGCGCGTTGATTCTCAACCCCGTCTTGAAGGTGTCGAGGGCATCGTCATACCGCCCCCGTCTCACGAGCTCTTCGGCGTAGTCGAAATAGAGCGCATGGTCGGCCCGCCGCAACACATTGAACCGATCGTTGAGAGCCGCTACCTGTGCGGCGAGCGCCTGGAACTCCTCATCTGTAAGGCGTTTGTCAGACTCAATATCGGAAAGCGTCGTGTAGGTGGGATTCGAAACACACCCCAGGAGCGAAATGAAAACACTGACCACGACGACTGCGACAGGAAATGCCCGGTGCATGGAGTCGATCGTAGGCCGGCAGCAGGCCATATGCAAGACCGGTGGTGCGCCGGCTCCGTCCCGAGGCACGCCAACGGTTCGGTGTGCGGCACGTCGCATCGGGCTGTCGACGACGAAATCAGAGCGATCCCAATGAACGGACCATGATCAGGTCACGGTGAATCTCGGACGCGACAGCAAACTCAGTACGACCGAACTCCTCAAAGCCGTGTTTCCGGTAAAACGCGATCGCACGACCGTTCTCTTCGGATACACTCAACCACATTCCCGTCGCGCGTTGTCGGCCCGCCCGTCGCGTTGCTTCGTCCATCAGCGCGCCGGCGATGCCACGTCCGTGGTATGCGGAGCGAACGTAGCATTTTGAGAGCTCTGTCCACGGTCCGGCACTCTGAATGGAAGGTGGGGCGTTTTGGGCGAGTATGGCGTATCCGGCGACTGATGATTCGAAACAGGCAACCAGTACATCGGTTTGAGGGTTCGCGATGAACTGTTCGAACGACGGTTCCGTTGCGTGCTCGCGAAGATACTCCTCGATAGCATCGGGTGCGGTCGACGGGGGACACGCCATCGCAAACGTTTCGCGCGTCACTCGGATGAGTTCAGGAATGTCCGATCGTTCGGCATCCCGTACCACCACCTCAGTCTCGTTTCGCACAACCCGGTGCCTTTCCACGCCGTAGTTCCTTCCCCTGGGTCGAGGGGAACGCGGCGACGGCCATCTCTGTCGGGTACCGTTTTGCCGTTCCCATGACACCATCCTCTCAGACTTTCAGGTGTCCGTGAAACCCCGGGCGGGTCACTTATCCGGAGCCTCCGCGACGACCCGTTGTCGTCGTTGCGGGTTCCACATAGCGATAGCTTCGCGCGGGCCGTAGCCAGCGGCAAATGCGAACGTTAGGCCGTGTTCGTACTCGTGCTATTGTACCTATGGAGTGACAGATGAAAATCATCGCGTTTGAACTGGTTCCCCTCCGAACGTATCCCGGCTTCGCACGACTATTCGGAAATTCGGAACAAAATACCTCTCCTTCACACCAGTAACGCGATGCAGGGCTATTAGAGGTGGTACATTCTCCCGCACCGACGCTTTAATATCCTCATCGATAATGCTCTCTTCAGGCGGGAGAAACTCCGACGGAACATCCTTCCACTTCTCTACCAGGTTTTCGTCATCCCATTCGACAATTAGGTGCATTTCTGGCAGGCAATCGCGTTGGCGTACGCACGCCGGCGGTCCCGGATCCATGCAAATCATCCGATCGGCCGATGTCCCAGACGCTCCCCTGGCGTAATTCTTTCCCCATGCGCGGACGTTCGTGGGCTTGCACGCCGGCTCTTCAGGTGTGCTCCCCGACTTCAGGCCGCGTATAGGAGGATCACACGATGAAAACGAGGTATCTGCTGCCTATTCTGGTAGCTGCAATTGCACTGGTATTGGGTGGGTGCCCCAGTCCTGTCTCACCCCCCGCGGACACGGTAGTTACGACGTTGGCGATTCCGGGTGTAACCCTACCCGCCGCCGGCCGCGTGCCGGCAACCACGGTAGAGACCGATCAGTACAGCGGGACGGTCAGTTGGTCTCCGCAGGTCTCCGACGCGTTTGCGGCACACACCGTCTACACCGCGACACTCACCCTGACACCCAAGGATGGATTCACGTTCACTGGCGTCGCCGCGAACAGTTTTACCGTCGACGGGGCTTCGAGCGTTTCCCACGCGAAAGACTCCGGTGAGGTGACCGTAGTATTCCCTTCGACGTCCGCGCAGACGGTCTCTCGATTGGCGATCCCCGGGGTCGCTCCCCCGGCCGTTGGTGCCGATCCGACGACGAGTGTGGAGACTGATCAGTACTCTGGAACGATCGGCTGGAGCCCGGCGGTCAGCGGGACGTTCGCGCCGAGTACCACCTACACAGCCACGATCACCCTCACGCCCAAGAGCGGGTACACGCTATCCGGCGTGGCGGAGAACAGTTTTACTGTGGACGGCGCGAGCAGCGTTACGAATGGGGTAGATTCCGGAACCGTGACCGCGATGTTCCCGTCAACCTCTGCGCAGACGATCTCACTCCTGGCGATCCCGTACGTTCCCGTCCCCGTCGCAGGCGCGTCACCGACCAGGATCCTCGGTACCGAGGAGTACTCCGCAACCGTCAGCTGGAGTCCAGAGGTCAGTGATAGGTTTGAGACCACAACGGTCTACACGGCTACGCTGACGATCACTCCGACGGAGCCCTACACGCTCACCGGTGTGGCGGCGAACAGCTTCACCGTTGAAGGCGCGGCGAGCGTCACTCACGCTGCAGACTCAGGTGTCGTGACCGTGGTCTTCCCAGAGTCGAGCAACGACTATCGATCCGACATTGTCGGGGATATGGTTTACGTTGAGGGCGGCTCGGTTCGCTACCCGGGTACAACGGCCGACATGACGATCAGCAGCTTCCGAATTGGGCGGTATGAGATCACCGGCGACCAGTATGCCGTGGTGGCAGGTTCAGACCCGAGCTTTGATCGCGGTCCAACGGATCATCCGGTTACCGTCGTGAACTGGTACGATACTCTCGTATTCTGCAACACCCTCAGTATGGGCGAGGGGCTCACTCCGGTCTACTCCATTGGCGGGAGCACCAATCCTGCAGACTGGGGTACGGTTCCCACATCAAGTGACGCCACATGGAATGCGGTGGTCCCAAACTGGAGTGCTGACGGCTACCGACTGCCCACCGCCGCCGAGTGGTACTTCGCCGCTAGCGGGGGAAATGATTCCCACGGCTATAGCTACGCCGGGTCCAACACGGCGACCGATGTTGGCTGGTTCAATACGAACTCCGGCGGCGCAGTCCATACGATCGGGACCAGGGCCCCGAACGAACTCGGTCTCTACGATATGAGCGGGAATGTTGCGGAGTTTACCTGGGACTGGTACGGTACCCGCCCATCCGAGCCGCCGGCAGATTACCGAGGTCCGGAGTCCGGCACCGCCCGACTCATGGCGGGTGGCACCTTCGGGTCCAACTCTGCGTACAGGACGATTAGGGATTTTGTTGGCAACGGCCCAGAGGGGCGTCTCTCGGACGTCGGCTTCCGCGTCGTAAGGCGATAGTCATTCGTAGGCCGCCACCGCGATTGCGGTGGCGGCTTTGGCACATCGCATCTTGCCCAAGCGATCGGACACGAAGCGATCGTGCGCGGCCAGGAAGCACTGTATCGCAACACCTACGAACTCGTTCGCCGCATCAACGCAGGACGCGCATACGGTACTCACGAGCGACGACTGGCTTCGGTAGCCTCGATCCCTCTCCTGATCCTCGATGACTTCGGGCTTCGTGACCTATCCCCAAGCCAGCAGGAAGATCTCTATGACCTGATCTGCCAACGCTACGAACGTTTCGCAACGATCATCACCAGCAATCGGGACTTCGCAGAATGGCAAAGCGTGTTCTCGAATCCCCTAATGGGAAGTGCGGCGATGGATCGACTCGTGCATCGTGCGATCAAGATCGTAATCGAGGGAAAGAGCTACCGAATGCATAGCTTCAAACAATCAACGAACGCCTTGCAATCCACCGCTCAAGGCGCTACTGATTAAAACAGGGGATGGTGGGTCAGTTCGTGTGACGGATGACACGACGATACCTTTTAGCACTGGTAAGATTCTATTGATCGTCAATGATGTGGTGGTTGACATACTCCCGAAGCGCCGCGTTCACCAGGGTCTGGTACCCTATCTTCTGCTCGCCCGCTCTCTTCTTGAAGAACAGAATGAGATCGTCGTCCAAACGGATCGTTGTGGATCGTTTCTTGGGCTGGTAGAATCGCCCACGAACGCCTTTCGAGAAATCATACTGTGCTTTCACCTCGTACTCGTCATTCATGACCTTCGTATTGTCTTCGCTCATTTGCCGTCGCCTCCCGCGCCGAGATGATCCGGACAACCTCTTCACCGTCGTCATCGAAATACAGATTCGCCACAACCACAACTCGTCGCTGAACCGTCTGGCCAACGGTGATCCAACGTTCCTCGAAATAACTGAATCGGTGATCGAGGATCGAAAGATGGAGCGGGTCATCAAAAACTTCGCGCGCCTCTTCGAAGGAGACCCCGTGCTTCTTCTGGTTTGACTCGCTTTTCCGGCGATCCCATTCGAATCTCACATTTCAGGATACGCACCTGTAGTTACATCGTCAATACCGGTCAGTCGCCGTGTAACGAATAGCTCAGTTGCGTGGCGTCGACTGGCGCGGATCTTGCGGACAGCGAGATCCGTGACAGTAGCCACGACAACTGGAGCGTGGTGTTATACCGCCGGGGATCCGTCAAACCAAATTGACCGGCCGGCTACGCCGAAATCGTGGGGATTGATTCCAGTTCCTTGTGGATTGCAATTTCTTCTTCCTCAATATCAAAATCATCCTGCAATCCCAACCAGAACCGAGCACTCATCCCAAAATACTTCGCAAGACGTAAAGCCGTATCTGCTGTAACTCGCCTTCGCCCTTTGATAATCTCCGAGATTCGCGTTTGCGGAATACCTGTATCTTTCGCCAGTCGATAAGCGCTGATTCCCATCGGATTGAGAAATTCTTCTTTCAGGATTTCTCCAGGATGAATATTCGGTAGTCTTTCCATTTCGCGCTCCTAGTGGTAGTCGACGATTTCGACATCGTACGCGTCTCCATCGTCCCATGTGAAACAGATTCGCCATTGATCATTTATCCGAATACTGTATTGCCCTGCCCGATCGTGCTTCAATTTTTCCAATCTATTGCTTGGGGGTATTCGCAATTCGTTGATAGTGCCCGCGTTGTTCAGCATACGGAGCTTCCGTCTCGCGGTGTTCTGGATATCGGGCGGGAGCCGCTTGACTCGGTGACCACACCAGATTTCCTCAGTCGGTTGTGATGCGAACGATCTAATCACATTTAATACTAACGCCAAACAATACTATTGTAAAGCGTTAGTATCTGCTATTTCGTCGTTCGGCGCAGTCTACACGAAGGTTTTTTCCCGATTTCTCGGTGACTCGACGTTGTCTTTCACGATTGTCACTGCTCGTTCCATAAGGCGGTATAACGTCGGAGCTGACGTGCCGGCTTCGTGCCTGAGCGAAGCGAAGGCTTGGCACGCTTGTTGCGGGCGATGCCGAGCAACAAGCGTGACAAAAGCAACAGTCAGTTGGAACGCCTTGTTATCTGTTGCCAAACACAAATCAAGATATACACGTAATTACCGTTAATAGAGTAAATCACAAGGAGGTAACGTGGACGCGTTTAAACTGAAGTGGGAAGATATCCAGCGCGCACTTGCAGGAGAGATCCCGGCCTTTCCGAAATACACGACGCAAATTCTGAACCTCGCCAATCAGAATGCTCAAGGCACTCGGCCCCGAGTAGTAGGACAGATGAGCGACCTCATCACTCAATTCGATGGATCCTCCTACCATGAGTGGAGCGATTGGTATGAGTCCAGAAAACCCGCAGCCATCGATGACGCTACTTCAAAAGTCATGTCAATGGTACTTAAGATCCGCGAGGCGGCAGACCAGATTGACGAGGCAATGGTCCGCGAGTGGATCCGAGACCTCGTTTTGACAAAGACCTTCACGGGATTCAGGTTTCAGCAAGCTATTCTGGAGGAGCTTGGGGCTCGACTAAACCTTCCAGTACGAATAGCTGATGCAAGGGAGGAATCACGTGGAATTGATGGCTATATTGGTGATACGCCGGTATCCGTAAAGCCAAGCACGTACAAACAGAAGTCATCGCTTAGCGAGACAATCGAAGTGCCAATCATCTACTACGAGAAAACCAAGACCGGAGTAAAGGTCGATCCCTCTGAGCTCTAAGAGCCGAATGACATGACCAGCTGATCGGAGTCTACCGGTACCGTCTTTGTTGATACATCGGTACTCATGGCGGCGACGTCCATTCCTGCCGTGAAGTGTTCAACAGTGAAACCCAGATTTCCGGTCTCCCTTACTGATTCGACACCCAGTAGGCGAAGATCCACTTCCTGACGAGTCATCACCGGGAAATGGTAGGTCTCGTTTTCGTAGCCGAGAGCCTTTCCCCGGCGGTCTTGGAACTCCTCAATGAACTCCAAATGAGTGGAAAGGCGTTGGGCAACAAGGCTATTTGCCATGCTGCCCATGGCTTCAATGTTCTCTCGGATAATGGGGGCAAACCCACCAAGCAACTCAAATCCCACGCTATTCCGTCCGTTCAGAATGCTTGCAGCTGCTGTTGTCCCTGTTCCGAAAAAGGGATCTACCACGAGATCGCCCTGCATGCTATACATGTTGATGAGCCGGTGGACGAGTTCCAGCGGATAAGCTGCGCTTCGGGTTCTCGCCTCATTGGACGGAAGAACCTGTCTAACGCCTTTCAAATCCCATACATCGGAGAACCAGACGTTTCGCTCTTCCCAGAAGAACGCACTTTGTCTTCGCCTCATGGCGTCTGCTTTCGAAAAAGTTCTCTTGGGACCTTTGCGTAGCACAAGAACATACTCGTGTTCGAGCGTAGGGTACGCTCCGGACGGCAACATCCCGGATCCCATGAACTTGTTCGGCGCATTGGTCTGCTTGCGCCAAAGGATAAGGGGCAGCGATTGAAAGCCAATCGACTCACAATGAGAAACGATCCGAGAATGGTTGCTATAGAGTCGGAAGTTGTCCTTCACTTTCCGAGTAGCGTCGCCAATGTTGATACAGAGAAAGCCGCCGGGCCGAATCACACGATATGACTCATTCCAGACTGCATCGAGTTCACGATGCATGAGCTCAAAGGCAGTCCTGCCATCACCGGACTCGAGTGCCGATGTGATCCGCGGGTTTGCCTGGGCGAGTGCCTCATCCCACATCTCGATCATCGGATAGGGTGGTGAAGTCACAACGAGGTCAACGCTCTCATCGGTGATCGGGCCCATATTTTGTGAAGACTGGAAATAGACGACGTGTTCAGTTTGCACGAAGTTACTATACGGGAAATCGCAGGCTGCCGAAACTGCGACAATGGCAAGAAATAACGATGAGTTGAGTTGTTTGGCGTTAATCGGTGCGGTTGTTGCAGAAGTAAGAACCGTGACGATAGCCAAATCAACTCGAACGTGGTGTCATGTGACTCAGGTTTTCGTGCAAAAGAATCGAAGCAAGAGCGCTAATTCGTCTTGGCGAGTACTCGCGGGATCTTTCTCAATTCTTCTTTCAGCCGTTCCTTTTCATCGCGAAGATCATACTCATCCTGGATACCCATCCAGAACTCCGCCGAGTTTCCAAAATACGCCGATAATCGAAGCGCGGTGTCCGCAGTAATACGCCGATTACCTTTTAGGATCTGCGATATTCGAGTCGCCGGCATCCGGGTGTCTTGGGCAAGTCGGTACGCACTGATTCCCATCGGCTCGAGGAATTCTTCTTTCAATATTTCTCCGGGAGTAACATTGGGAATTTTGTCCATCACATCCTCCTAATGGTAATCCACGATTTCAACGTCGTGAGCCGATCCGTTTTCCCAACGAAAACAGATCCGCCATTGATCATTAATCCGCACGCTATGCTGACCTGATCGACCACCCGATAATGATTCCAGTCGATTCCCTGGTGGTATTCGGAGATCATTCAGATCTCGGGACCGATGAATCATGACGAGTTTGCGATAGGCGGTTTTCTGAATCGGTTCGGGAATTTTTTTGAAAACTCTTGCCGCCAGATTCTCGACGTCTCTTTGTCTTTAAATGACTCGATCACCTGGGCTAATAATAACGCAATACATCATTGACGTAAAGCGTCATTATGGCCCGAGAGCGTACCTTCGGTTTCTGCGTCAATCGCGTATTACAATTTGGCTTCGCGTTCCGGAGTCACATAACTTTGAGTTCAGCTGTTGGTTGCGGCGGCGAGCGATAACGAGCCGACTGGCGCGCCCGTTGCCGGCGGTAGCGGAACAGCAACGGGCGTGACAGGAGCAACAATCAGCTGAAACGACTTGTTAGACCGGCTTGGCTTTGAGACTAGTAGGGTTGATCCACAAGCTCGGGTATGAATGGCTCAGTCCGTATACTTCACACTACTCCGAAGTCGACGAATCTGCTTCTGTGACGTCAGGAATGGCAAGCAATTGGCTCCGTAGTTTAGGAATACTGCCAATAGCGATTAGCCAAACCCGTTGCGCCAATATCTCCCCGTAGTCGTGTGCCAACTTGTTTCGTAGCCCGACGATCTTTCGCCATTCAATTTCGTTGAGCAGTTCCTGGGTAGCTATGGAAACATGATTCGCCGCTTCGCCGAGGGTTTCCAGCTGTCTTTCCGTAGCAAGACGCCGCATCTTATCTCGGGCAAACTCTTCGAACGTGACGCCAGAGATGAACTCCTCAACATCTCGACAGCACGTAAGCATATCAAGCAAATAGGAGAGGTCCCGTTCCTCAAGCGGCATACAGGGTCTCTTTGGACGACAGTATTGCTTTTCGACGGACCGGGTTTGAAAGCGAGTCAGGCTCCACAATGTCCACAGAACGGCCGAAGAGTTCTGAAAGACGCTCCTCGAGATCCATCAGATCGAAGAGGGAGACAGAAGCCCGTTCACTGAACGTGATCAGGAGATCTACGTCGCTGTCGGCGGCCATATCCTTCCGGATAGATGACCCGAACACGGCTATTTCAACAATGGAATACGAGGCCGCGATAGCGCGAAGCGAATCGAGATCGACGGTAATCCCATTTTCCCTGAGCTTATCTACAGCACTCATGAGCTGAATTGTATCCAGTCGATAGACAATCGGCAAACCGTGCCTTCCCGAAATGAAACGTCCCGGCCTCGCGCCCCATTACGTTATCGACGGCATAACGTCCGCATGACCTGCGTGGCGTCATTGGCGTGGACGTTGCCGGCGAAGCCGGAAGCAACGGCCATGACGATAGCCACGACTGGTCCACCGACTTGTTAGGTCGCCGATCTATCGCGCTTCGGTGAGTTGGCCGGTGACATATTTGTGGAGAACCATTGTCACTAGGGTCTGATAGGGAATTCCTTCTTCAGCAGCTCGTATCTTGAGATTTCTCATATCTCGTTCGGATATCCGAACGTTCATCCGTCGATCCTTTCGCATCGTGGATCGCGCGATTTCGGTCGCTTCTGCTTTGTGGGATTCTGCGTCGACAACGGAGAACCATTCATCGGCTTCAAGACTCTCGATGATTTCCCGTTCGTCGTCGTCGATGTAGTCGAACTTCGTGTTCTCAGATTCGGGTACCATTTAATCCTCCCTGTCTCGCCGAAACCGCTTGGTCAGTTTTCGGCTCGGATAGATCGTTTTCAGAAAGATCTCATCGTTCTCTTGGTCGATGACGTGTGGAACGGCCCATATGTAGTCCCGATAATCGATGAGATAGATCCGTTGATGCGGGTATCGTTCTGAGTTCTGATGTTTCACGATATCCACCACGCATCCTTCTTCAATCGCGATCACGATTTCTTCGAAAGAAATACTCCGCGTTCGCTTCAGAAGCTGGTTTTTGTCGTCGTTCCAGTTGAACGTCACAGTTTTAGTCTAACAAATGGATGCCGAATGTCAACACACCCTCTCAAAAGGTTGCATGCCGTTCAGTAAGGTGTTCTTGTTTGCAACGCATGTCGATAAGGGCGAAGTCGAATCTCTTTGAAAAGAACGCCCGTGCCGCGTACGGTCGGCGACCTAACGCAGAGGTGACCTGCGTGGCGTCATTGGCGTGGCAGTTGCCGGCGAAGCCGGTAGCAACGGCCATGACAATAGCCACGTCTGGTCCACCGCAATGTTACACTGCAACCGTCTGGGATCTCGAACTCTCGCCACACAGATAGCTGGCATCATCTTCTCGCACACGCACGTCTTGATTTGCTCAAAGAGCAAATCATGCGTACGGGGGCGCCGTGCTGAGTAAGCGTGAGCGACAACGGGATTACCCCATTCCCCTTCCCAATTTCAACAAAAAGAAGTCTGCCGCGAACCGTTTGGTCTGTCCCTGACGTCCTACTAACGGAACGGGTCATTTGCTGTGTAACGAAAAGCTCAGTTGCGTGGCGTCGACTGGCGCGGATTTTGCGGACAGCGAAATCCGTGACGGTAGCCACGTCAACTGGAGCGTGGTGTTATACCGCCGCGGATTCCTGAATCCAGATTGACCGGCTGGCTACGCCGAAATCGTCGGTATCGATTCCAGTTCCTTGTGGATTGCAATTTCTTCTTCCTCAATATCAAAATCATCTTGCAATCCCAACCAGAACCGAGCACTCATCCCAAAATACTTCGCAAGACGTAGAGCTGTATCTGCTGTGACTCGCCGTTTTCCTTTGATAATCTCCGAGATTCGTGTTTGCGGGATTCCCGTATCTTTCGCCAGTCGGTAGGCGCTAATTCCCATCGGATTGAGGAATTCTTCTTTCAGGACTTCGCCAGGATGGATATTCGGTAGTCGTTCCATTTCACGCTCCTAATGGTAATCGACGATTTCGACGTCGTAGGCGTCGCCATCTTCCCATGTGAAACAGATTCGCCATTGATCATTTATCCGAATACTGTATTGCCCGGCCCGATCGTGTTTCATTTTTTCCAGTCTATTGCTCGGAGGTATTCGCAATTCGTTGATAGTACCCGCGTTGTTCAGCATACGGAGCTTCCGTCTTGCAGTATTCTGGATATCGGGCGGGAGCCGCTTAACCCGGTGACCACACCAGACTTCCTCAGTCGGTTGTGATGCGAACGATCTGATCACATGTAATACTAACGCCGGATAATACTATTGTAAAGCGTTAGCATCTGTTTTCGCGTCGTTCGGAGCAGTCTACACGAAGACTATCTTCCCGATTTCTCGGTGGCTCGGCGTTGTTTCTCACAGTTATCACTGCTCGTTCCATAAGGCGGTATAACTAAGAGCTCAGTTGCGTGGCGTTGACTGGCGCGGATTTTGCGGATAGCGAAATCCGTGACAGTAGCCACGACAACTGGAGCGCGATGTTATGTTGCCCAGTTTTCTATCTGGAGCTCAGGAATTTTTTGGAAATGCTTTTCATTATTCGTAACAAGAATCATGTTATGAGTCAGCGCTGTTGAGGCGATAATCAAATCCATATCGGCCACAGTGTTTCCGGTCTTCTCAAGTGTCGCTTTTAGATCTCCGAATGTCTCAATGATTGCAGGCGAGATATCGATGATCGGAAAAATTTCCGCTATCCTCCGTACCCGAGCCATATTTTTCTGTTCTTGCTGAGATTTCTTGGCTCCATACACGAGCTCGCCGTACGTAATCACCGAGATCGATTTCGGATCATTCAGACGTTCTTCAAATGAGTTTGTAACTTTCTGCTCGCCCTTCAGGCTATAGATGATGATATCCGTATCAATCAAATAGTTCATGGTCGGCGGTAAATCTTATCGAGTCATTTCTTCCGTCTCGGATACTTGCCACGATTTCTTCGGCGGTGCGATCATCTTCCCAACTATCGGATAGTTGTAGGAATTCTTCCGTGGGATTCACGTCCAATGACTTCGGACGAGCAAGATATTTTTCAATAATGTAGATCACTTCCTGACTGATCGAACGCTTTTCTTTTGAGGCGCGATTCTTCAAGGATTCATAAAGACGATTGTCGATATCCCGCACTTGCAAATTGGCCATTTCATCTCCTTATTGGCTTCATGAATAATACATCGTTTTTCATGCACAAACAAACATTAACGCTACGAATTCTTGGAAATACAACCAAGAAAAGCGTTGCCTATCGTTTCTTCTATAGATATGGTCCACTCTTGCGTATCGTTACCGCCTCATCCCGTCCAAGATTTGTCACAGTTTTCGGGGCAACATAACGACCGCATCACCTGCGCCCTCGCAGGAGCGAAGCGACGAGAAGGCGTCTGGTGAATGCGCGATGTTATGTTGCGCACGGTGACCACGCCCCCTATCTGAAGCAGGAAGCTCGCTACGCCCGTATGTGTTTA
>CAJWEZ010000052.1 GCA_913030605.1 uncultured Spirochaeta sp. | reverse complement strand
GGCGGGGAGCAGCAGCGAACGGCGATCGGCCGGGCGCTGCTGGCGTCTCCCGAGCTGCTGCTCCTGGACGAGCCGTTCAGCGCCGTGGACGTCTCCCTGCGGGCGGCGATTTTGCCGTACCTGCGACGACTTCGGGATGACCTCGACGTTCCGATGCTGGTGATCAGCCACGACCTTTCGGATATCCAGCGGCTGACCGATCGCGTGTACCTGGTGGAACGGGGCCAGTGCACCGGTCACGGCACGGTGCTTGACCTCTTCGGAACGGGGACGCTGCCGGCGGCGGGCGACGGCCTGCTGAACACCTTCCGACTGCGGGTTGTCGGGCACGACGGGCGCCTGGGACTCGACGACTGCGTCGTCGTCGGTGCGCCCGGCGTTCGCCTGCGCATTCCGCCGGCGGGGTCTGAGGAGGTGACGCTTGTGGTGAAACCCTCGGAGGTGGCGATCGCGCGGCGGCCGGTGGACGGGATCTCGATCCAGAACCAGCTAACCGGCACAATCGGCAGGATGGTTGAGCGTAACGGGGCGGTATTCTGCGTCGTTGACACCGGTGTGCCGGTGGTCGCGCAGGTGTCCCGTGCGGCGGTCGCGGAACTGCGGCTCGAACCGGGACTGACCGTGACGTGTCTGTTCAAGGCCCACAGCCTGACCCGATAGAGGATGTGGCGCCCGTAGAGGATGTGGCGCCCGTAGCGGACGTGGCGGTCGTGTCGGATGTGGCGCCCGTAGCGGACGTGGCGCCCGTAGCGGACGTGGCGCCCGTAGCGGACGTGGCGGCCGAAGGCGTCATCCCCGCGGCGTGCCGGCACCCCGTACGCGCATGGCGTGTTGCAGGAGCCACGCGACCCCCAGCATCAGAACCAGGTCCCCGGGGCTGAAGCTGTCACCGAAGGGGACCCACGGCGGCAGATAGAGCCAGTCTCCCAGGAAATCCAGACGCGTGTTCGGACCCATGGCGATGACGTTGCCGGAGGTTGCCCCCGGCGTCGCGGTCAGGGCTTCGGCCACGGCCGGGTTTCCGGAGGCGGCGAGGGCATGCGGGTCCGTGGGCATGAGACCGTGGTTGGCCGCGATGACGATGATATTCATCAGTGCGCCGGCGGCGATCCCCCAGAGCGGCACGAGTCTTCGATTGAGAATCAGAAACACCAGCAGCAGGGCGTAGGATATTAGGTGCCACGCCCGGGCCGCCGATGCGAGTGGCGGCGCCGACCACCACGGCGTCGGAAAGGTGAGAATCTGGATCGCCAGGGCCAGAAAGACTAGCGGCAACCCGCGGAGCCGGAGCGTGCCGAGGTTCTCAAAGGAGCCGCCGCGGGCCAGTCCGATCACCAGGCCCAGTACGATACCCCACAGCGCGATCACGGCGTGTCTCCGTTCCCGCGGTTTCGATCCAGAACGGGGGCGACGCGGCGGAGAAACACCGTCACGAGGTTGGGGTCCAGGACACGACCGGCCATGTGCTGCAGGATCGTGCACGCCTCGTCGTGGCTGTACGCCAGCGGTTTGCCCTGGGCGGGCCGGTAGCCGCGCTCGGTGGTCAGGGCGCTGTACACGTCGGCGACCGCCACCACCCGTGCGCCGATCGGAATCGCCGCACCGGAGATCCCGTCGGGATAGCCGGAGCCGTCCCAGTGCTCGTGCTCGTGGCGAACGATCGGCACCACATTCCGGTAAATGTCGATGTTCTCGATGATTTCGGCGCCGATGATCGTGTGCTGCTTCATCGTTTCGAACTCCGCCTCGTCCAGCGACCCCGCCTTGTTGAGGATCGCATCGGGAATCGCCATCTTGCCGATGTCGTGGATCGCGGCGCCGGCGCGGATCGACTCGACATCCTCATCGTTCAGACGCAGCGCCTCCGCCAGACGTACCGCGAGTCGTTCCACATCGTCGGAGTGTTCGCCGGTGTACTCGTCCCGTTCCGCCAGCAGATCGGTGATACGCTTGAAGGCCATGTGGGAGTCGCGTCGCAGGCGCAGGTAGTTGTGGGCGGAGTAGTGCACCAGGGCCAGCGGGACCAGCGCCAGCACCAGATACGCCGGCGAGACTTCGTACAGTCTAGTTGTGGTGATTGCGAGAGTCCCCATCGTGATGAGCTGCAGGTGGTAGCTCTTGACGCCGGCCCAGAACACGCGACCGAATCGCTGACTCGAGGTCAGGGCAACGACACCGGCGACAAGCGTGGTGTTCGCGAGAAGGTAGGCGAGGAACGATGCCACCATGGCGTAGTACGGATGACTGACCCCGGGGAACGCGAGCGTCACGGCGTGAAACACACCGGCGGCGGCGGCAACGCTCAGGAGCAGCTGGGCGGTGTTAAAAAGCACCGGCGAGAGAAAGCGCCCCAGGGAGGTGCGCAGGTTGTCCCACCGCAGGATCACCTCCGCCGGCGGCGTGGAGAGGAGCACCACCCACATCGCCAGCGGGGGGCCGCCGACGTACAACGCTGTGGCAGCGATCGTAAGATGCGTGGAAAAGAACCATCGGGGGGACACCTCGAGTTCGTAGACCTGTGTGAGGAACGACGCCACCGTGAGGAGCGTCAGCGCCAGAGGGTACGCCGCCAGGTACGGCGGCCAGGCGAGAACTGCAAAGACCGCCACGCTGCCAAGCCAGACCGTGCCGAGATACACGCGCGCCGTGGTGCTCATTGGCGGATCATAGCACGGAACGGAGGGGCGGGGAACAGAACGCCGGTTACGGTGGGGGCACAAAAAAACGGGCGTAACCGTGTCACGCCCGTGTGCTGCGGCGGCACCAGGACGATGCGCGCCGCGTGTGGAAATCGGAGTCGGCCTCAGCCGCCCCACTTCCAGCTTGCAGCTGCGGTGACCACCAGCGCCGTCAGCGCCGTAAGTACGAGGAGCGAGCGGCCCTTGAACACCTTCGCCAGAACATCATTCATCCGGTCAGCCGCCTTGTCGTTGTAACCTTCCCACTTCATAGTATCCCCCCTGGATCGTGAATTGGACTTCGCTAAACCAATTAGCCTACGACATATAATCACCCGAATATCAGAGAGTGTCAAGTGTGAATTTCAGGATTTACGCGATCGATTGTGTTTGTTGCGGATAACTTATTTTATAAAGAAAAACTTTTCGGTATTCTCCTGCGGGAGGAGGGCCTATGAACCGAACACCGCCGACGTCGGCGCGATCGAAAACCCCGACGCCATCGCAAACCCCGACGCCATCGCAAACGCCGACGCCATCGCAAGAGCCGACGCCATCGCAAACGCCGACGCTGCTGACTCTGCTGGAGCGACGGCACGAGTACGGAACCGTCTATACCTATCGTTTTGCCCGCCCCGCCGGGGTCGCCTGGCGGGCGGGGCAGTTTGCCCACCTGGTTGCGCCCGGTCGTGGCGTGTCGCGGGAAACGGTCCGGCATATGTCCATCGCGTCGGCTCCCGGCGACGACGACCTGTGCTTCTCGATGACCGAGTCGTCCGGGAGTCGCTACAAACGCGATTTCTCCGCGCTCACTCCGGGGCAGCCGGCGAGCGTCTTCGGGATCGCCGGCGCGTTCACGATCGACCCGGAAACACAACCGGCGGTCCTGTTCGTCGCCGGCGGAGTGGGTATGACGCCTGTGCGATCGCTGGTTCGGTGTCACGGCGACCGAATCCGCTGGCAGCTGGTCCACGTCGCGCGGGACGGTCATCTGTACGAACAGGAACTCCGGCGGCAGCGTGCCCCGCAGTATCGCGTCGGGCGCGCCGGCGCCGTCCATGCGATCGCCTCGGCGATCACGTCGTTCAGGGCCGAGGGGCTGGAACCGGACGTGTACGTGAGCGGCGGTCACGGGTTCGTGGAGGCGATGGCGTCGCGCGCGACGACGCTTGGGATCCCCGATACGCGCATCCGCGTCGAAGACTTCACGGACAACCATCACGGACGGGCCAGGCATTCTTGACACCGGATGTCATGAAAGTTAGTATCGGTTAACTTTTTTATTGGGAGCAAACTATGCGTCTGTCTACCTTCATATCGGTTTTCACCCTCGTCGCACTCGCGGCAACCGCGCCGTTGTTCGCCACCGGTGCCGCGGAATCAGCCACTCCGGACGGAGTCGACCAGTCGACGATCACCGTCGACCACGAGCTCGGCACGGCCCGGGTTCCGCGCTCGCCGGCGCGTCCGGTCGCCTTCGGCTACGACTCCCTGGATATTCTCGACGCCCTCGACCTGCCCGTTGGCGGCATTCCGAAGTCGGTGGTGCCGGCGTATCTCGACGCGTACACCGGCAGTGAGTACCTCGACGCAGGCACGCCGTTCGAGGCGAACTTCGAAGCGATCTACGACCTTCAGCCGCAGGTTATCTTCATCTCGCCCCGCCAGGCGGACCTGTACGACGATCTCTCGGAGATTGCGCCGACGGTGTATTTCACGGTGGAGCCGGGGGCCTACATGGAATCGGTACGCACCAACGTCATGACGATCGCCGGACTGTACGGTGTGGAGGACCTTGCCGGCGAACGGCTTGCGGCCCTCGACGAGCGAGCGGAGGCGATTCGCGAGCGCACGGCAGGACAGACCGCGCTCTTTCTCCTGGTAAACGACGGATCCTTGAGCGTATACGGTCCCGGTTCGCGGTTCGATGTCGCGTATTCGACGCTGGGGTTTGAACCGGCGGACGACTCGATCGATGTCGCGACCCACGGGCAGAACGTATCCTTCGAATACCTGCTTGAGATCGACCCTGACTACCTCCTGGTGATGGACCGTGGTGCCGCGATTACGGGGTCCGGTACCGCGCGATCGACCCTGGACAATCCGGTGGTCCGACAAACGACGGCGTACCGGAACGACTCCATCATCCACCTCAGTGCTCAGGCCTGGTACCTGGCGTCGGGCGGGCTGACGGCGACCCGCACGATGTTTGACGACGTCGCTTCGGCCCTCGAGATCGACTGAGGCTGGAACGCACCGATGGTGACCGGGTTTCCCGCGGGGCGTCGTCTCCGGACGCGCGCTCCGCGGCTGGTGGGGTGGCCGGTCCTCGTCGGCGGCATCGTCGTCGTGGGCGTGGTCTCTCTGTTTCTGGGGGCGGCGCCGGTGTCCCCGGCGGCGCTGCTGAAGGGGGACACGGAGGCCTGGCGCCTGCTTCTCCTCAGTCGCGTGCCCCGCCTCGTGGCGGTGCTGCTGAGTGGCGCGGGACTCGCGGTCTCCGGGCTCATCCTGCAGACACTCCTGCAGAATCGGTTCGCCTCCCCCAGCACCGTGGCGACCGCCGACGGCGCACGGCTGGGATTTCTGGTTGCGGTGCTCCTGTTTCCGGCGGCACCGGCCGCGGTGCGGGTCGCGGTGGCGGCGGCGGTGGCGATGGCGGCCACCGCCGGCTTTGTCGCCGCCGTCCGGCGCCTCCGCTACCGGAGCGTGGTGATCGTTCCGCTCGTGGGACTGGTGCTCGGCAACGTGCTCTCGGCGATCGCCGAAGCGCTGGCGTTCCATTTTGACATGGTCCAGTCGGTATCCTCGTGGCTGACCGGCGATTTCTCTATGGTCGTTCAGGGGCGCTACGAGATGCTGTACCTGGGGATTCCCCTGATGGCGGTGGCGCTGCGGTTTGCCAGACGCATCACCGTGGCGGGTTTCGGCGGTGATACCGCCCACGCGCTGGGACTCGACTACACCCGTGTGCTCTCCGCCGCCGTCCTCATCGTGTCGGGGATCACGGCGCTTGTCGTGGTGGTCGGTGGGCAGCTGCCGTTCGTTGGCCTGGTCGTTCCGAATCTGGTCGCACTGATCGCCGGCGACAACCTCCGCGTGACCCTGCTTCCCACGGCGCTGGCGGGGGCGTTCTTCGTTCTCATCGCCGATGTCGTGGGACGGGTGGTGATCTTCCCCTACGAGATCCCGATCGGCCTGACGATCGGCGTAATCGGCAGCGCCGCATTCCTGGTGACGATGAGCCGCCGGAGTACCCATGTCGCGGGCGCCTGAGGCGGACACGACGTTCCCCACCGCGCCGGTGGTGACGGTTGCGGTCATCGCCGCCGGATGGTTCCTGCTCCGCGGGATCACCCCGACAAACGCGTCGTACTATCTGTCGCGACGACTGCCCCAGGTTGCCTCAGTGGTGATCGCCGGGGGCGGGATCGGTGTGGCGGCGGTCGTGTTCCAGACGGTAACACGGAACCGGCTCCTCACCCCGTCGGTCATGGGCATCGAGGCGTTGTACGTGCTGTTGCAGACGGCGATGGTCTACCTGCTGGGATCCTCCTCCGTGGCGGTCACGCGACCGGTGATCACTTACATCGTCACGGTGGCGGCGATGGTTCTGTTCGCCGCATCGATCCTCCGCGGGCTCATGGCGGCGGGCCGTCCGGTGGACCACGTGCTGCTCACCGGGGTGGTTATGGGCATGCTGTTTCGCAGCGGGAGCGGATTCCTGCAGATGGTCATCGACCCCAACGAGTTCTCCGTGGTACAGAACAACATTTTCGCCAGCGTGAACAACGTGCCCACCGCCGTCGTGCCGGCTGCGGTTCCGATCTTCCTGTTCGGTACGTGGTACGTCTGGCGACGCCGTCGGAGGCTGGACGTGATCGCCCTCGGTCGTGAACAGGCGCTGTCGCTTGGTGTGGAGTTCGAGCGGGAGACGCGTGCGTTGCTCATGGCGGCGTCGGCGCTGGTGGCGTCATCCACCGCCCTGGTGGGACCACTGCCGTTCCTGGGACTGCTGTCCTCGAACCTGGTACGCCAGGTCAACCGGTCGTGGCGCCACAGCGCCCTGGTGCCGCAGTCGGCGGCGGCGGCGGTGACCGTCCTGCTGGGGCTCGAACTGCTCCGGAGGCTCACCGGAACCGGAATCCCGCTGGGGACGGTCCTGACGCTTCTGGGCGGCGTCTTCTTTCTGATTCTCGTCTTCCGGAGGGATCACCCATGATCGAAATCACACATCTGCACAAGCGCTACGGATCGCAGCCCGTGCTGCGCGATGTTACTGCCCGGGTGGTTCCGGGAACGGTGACGGCCCTGATCGGTGCGAACGGCTCCGGGAAGAGCACCCTCCTGTCGGCCGTCGGACGCCTGATCCCGTTCGAGGCGGGGCGGATCGACATCGCGGGAACCGGCGTTCACGACTGGCACCACCGTGAACTGGCACGTATGCTGTCGATCCTTCGGCAGGCGCCGCGTCTCGATCTGCGTCTGACGGTGGAGGAAGTCGTGGAGTTCGGCCGCTTCCCCCACAACGAGGGGCCGCCGACCGATGAGGATCGCGCCGCGATCGAGGACGCCCTCGGGCTGATGAGCCTGCGGGAGATCCGCGACCGCTCGATCCACGAACTCAGCGGCGGCCAGCGACAGCGGGCGTTCATCGCGATGGTGATCGCCCAGGAGACACGGTACGTGCTCCTGGACGAGCCGCTCAACAATCTGGACATGAAGTATGCCGGCCGCGTCATGGCGGTGCTCACCACCCTCGCGCACCGCCGGGGACGGGCCGTCGTTGTCGTCCTCCACGATATCAACATGGCGGCGGCCTACGCGGACACCGTTGTGGCGCTGCGGGACGGCGAGGTGGTCCACGTCGGGTCGGTAGAGGACACGATGACCGAGACGGTGCTGGAACGCGTCTACGGCGTTCCGTTCCCGGTGGTCAGGGTGGGCGAACGCCCCTTCTGCGTCTACCACACCCACCCGGCCTCGCGCGCTCCGGAACAGGCACCGGAACAGGCACCGGAACAGGCACCGGAACAGGCACCGGAACGCGCACCGGAAACCACGCCGCCGGATCACCGGTAGCGCCTCAGCGAGCCGCGTCCCCTATCATCGGCGGCGGATCGCCGCCCTCGGGCACGAAGATCAGCGCCGCCGAGTTCATGCAGTAGCGCTGCCCCGTCGGTGCGGGACCGTCGTTGAAGACGTGTCCCAGGTGCGAGCCGGAGAGGGAGTCCACCACCTCGATCCGGCGGCTGAACAGGCTCCGGTCCTCAAAGTAGGCCACGGCATCCGGTGAGATCGGGCGGGTAAAACTGGGCCATCCGGTGCCGGACTCGTACTTGTCCTCCGACGAAAAGAGCGGCTGGCCGGTGGCGGCGGAGTAGTAGATACCGGGTTCCTTGTTGTCGAACAGTGCGTTGCGGAACGGTCGCTCGGTGTCGTCGTGGCGCAGGACATCGTAGCGCTCGCCATCGAGTCGGCGCCGCCACTGGGCATCGCTCAACTGAACCGGGTAGTCGACCGGCGTGTCCTCACCGTGCACGATGCGGGCGGCGGGGTCGTACTCAGCGGTCCGCGTCACGTACGGGCGGTCCCCGGCGTCGATACCGGCGACTATGCGGTGGACCGCGTTGATTCGGCGCTCGACCTCTGCGGGAAGACCGGATGCGGCCGAGGCGTTTCGGGAACTCACCTCAGCCGCGGTCAGCCAGCTCGCGGGCGGGTTTTCCCCTCCCGCTTCGTCACCCCAGACCTCTTCGAGACGCCGGTCGCGCCCGCACCGAGACCGGTAGAATCGGTACCGCAACGGATTGTTGATGTAATAGTCCTGGTGGTAGTCCTCGGCGGGGTAGAACGCCTGGAACGGACGGATCGCAACGGCGATCTCGTCTGTGAAACGGTCGGCAACGACATCCCGACTGCGGCGTGCGAGCCGATCCTGGTCGGCGCCGTCGGTGAAAATGACCGGCGCGTAGGTGGCCCCGCGGTCACAGAACTGCCCGCCACCGTCGAGGGGATCGACGTTGCGCCAGTAGACGTAGAGCAGTTGTTCGTAGCTCACCCGCCCCGGGTCGTAGGTCACCTCCACCACTTCGGAATGGCCGGTACCCCCGTGGGACACCTGCTCGTAGGACGGGTTCTCCACGTGACCGCCGGAAAAACCGGAGGTGGTGGAGAGCACACCGTCGAGGTGGTCAAAGGGGCTCTCCATACACCAGAAGCACCCGCCCCCGAAGACCGCGGTTCGGGTACCGGCGTCCTGCGCCGTCGCGGTACCGGCAACGAGCGCGGCGAGCGCCACAAGCGCGATCGCGACGACCGTCGATCCCGGGAGACCGAATCGTCGACGCGGGCCTGAAGCGCCGGCTGCGCGACCGCCGGCCAGTTTCGTGTGTGTTCCTGTCTGTCTATCGAACGTCTTCATACTCAATAGATATGCTGCGGAAATGTCACAGAACCGTCACGGAGCGTGAACGATTCGGTCATGCCGGAAGGGTGAACCAGAACTCGGCGCCGCCATTGGGGGCGGCGGCAACGCCGATCGTTCCGTGGTGCAGCTCCACGATACGGCGGCAGATCGCGAGGCCCAGTCCGCTCCCGTCGCGGGAACGGGAGCGACTCTCATCGCCGATAAAAAACCGCTCAAAGACGCGCTCACGGTCGGACTCGGGGATGCCCGGGCCGGTGTCCCGGACCGAAACCCTCACGGCGCCTCCTGCGTCTCCGTCTCCGCCCGCGGTTCCACCGCCCCCGGCCTCGGCCAGGGCGAGCGTGATCGTGCCTCCGGCAGGTGTGTGAGCTACCGCGTTTCGGAGGAGGTTGGTGAGCACGCGTTCGATCAGTCCGATGTTTGCCTCCACCAGGTGCAGATTCCCCGGCTGCGGCACGACGAGTTCGATCCCCTGATCCTCCGCACGACTCCGCCACTGAACGGCCACGTCCTGCACCAGTTCCGCCAGCGAACAGCGCTCCGTGGGCGGCTCGGCATCCGGCGCATCCAGGCGGGACAGCTCAAAGAGGTCTTGGACCAGCCGCGGAAGTGATCGCGTGGCTCCGATGAGGATCTCGTAGTAGCGGCGCCGGTCGGCGGCGGAGAGGTCTGCGTCCTTCTGCGAAAGCGTTTCGAGATATCCCTGAACCGTCGCCAGCGGGTTGCGCAGGTCGTGGGAGATATTGGCGATCAGCTCCCTCCGTTCCCGGTCCGCGTGCTCCAGTCGGGATACGTCTGCCACGATCGTGTCGGCCATCCAGTTGAAGTTGCGCGCGAGGTCCCCGACCTCGTCGCCGCTGACCACCGCCGCGCGAACGCTGTGGTCTCCGGCGCCGAACGCCCGCACCGTGGCGGTGAGACGCTCGAGCGGCCGGGTGGCGATGAGAAATACCGCCAGCCCCACCAGCCCGACCAGGGGGATCGTGACAAGCAGCGCCGTCCGCAGTGCCCGAAACAGGTACCGTTGCTGCAGCGCCATCGCTGCGGCGTCGTACTCCGTGCTGCGCAGAATCACATACAGGTAGCCCGCCGTCCCGTTGCCCAGATCCACCGGCGCCGCCGAAAAATGGTGACGCTCCGCCGGCCGCCGCGGATTGTCGCCGAGGATCGGAAGATCGGCGCCCTCGAGAAACCGGCGGATCGGTTCCACACTCACCCGTTCCAGCTGGACAGGCGCTCCGGGGGAGGCGAAGAAGTCCAGGATCCGTCCCGTGTCATCCAGCAGGTAGATCTCCACCGCCGGGTTCATCACCATCATGTAGTGCATGACCGCGCCGATCGCGCCATCATCGGTACCGTCGCCGGTGCCTGCGCCGCGGTCCCGCGCCGCGCCGATCACCGGTTCCAGTTCCGCCGCCATACTCGCGGCGATCCCGGCGTTCAGGCGCTGATCGATCTCTATCTGGCGGCGGTCAAACAGCCGCAGGGCGATGAGGACGCTGGACATGCCCGCCACCGACAGAAGCAACAGGGACACGCCGGCCAGCTTGACCGGAAATCGACTCGCCGGTCTCATGAGTTGTCCGCCTCCAGTTCCCGTGCTTCCGCAAAGCGATACCCGAAGCCCCACACGGTGCGGACAAAACGCGGCGACGAAGGGTCGTCCTCGATCTTGCCCCGTAGGCGGTTGATGTGGCTGTTCACCGTGTGGCTGTACCCGCCGTGGGAGTAGTCCCACACCCGGTCCAGGAGCTGTTCCCGGGTAAAGGCCTGACCCGGATGCCGCGCGAGAAACGCGAGGAGCTCGAACTCCCTGGCGGTCAGCCCGATCTCCGTTCCCGACCGGAACACGCGGTGCCGTGCCACGTCGATGACCAGATCCCCGGCACGAATGGAATCGGCGGCTGCGCCGTCCTCCGACTCCGCCAGAGCGGAGCGTCGCAGGAGCGCCTTCACCCGCGCGACCAGCTCCCGCGGGCTGAAGGGCTTTGTCATGTAGTCGTCGGCGCCGAGTTCCAGCCCCAGCACCGTGTCCATCTCCTCGGACCGCGCCGTGAGCATGAGAATCGGCACGGGGTTCTGCGCCCGCCGGAGGGCGCGACACACGGCAAGCCCGTCCAGACCGGGAAGCATGAGGTCCAGGATCACCGTTGCGATCCCGTCGCCCTGGGCCTTCCTCAGCCCCTCGTCACCGGATGCCGCGTGTTCCACCCGCATGCCGGCGTCCCGCAGGTGCATCGACAGCAGTTCGACCAGGTTCGCGTCGTCTTCGACCACCAGAATGGTGGGTATGTCCGTCTCGTGTGCCACGAAACCCAGTATACACACAGTGTTCCGCCACGACGTCGTGCGATCCGCCGACGTGACTCCGAGTTTATGATCCTGTGACATTTCCGTGACCTCCTGCCTCTACGCTTGCAGAGCATAGGAGGACCCAATGAAGATACGGGCAATCATGATTGCAGGATTTATCGCCACTCTCGCGCTCGCCGGATGCCAGACCACCGACGAGATGATGGAGGGCGATTCCATGCACGACGAGTCGACGATGGAGGATGGATCCATGGACGACGGCAGCATGGACGGATCGATGGACGACAGCTCCATGGATGACGAGTCCATGGACGACGAATCGATGGACGACGAGTCCATGTAACGCTCCTTGTACCGGGCCCGCATCCGTGCGGGCCCGGTCCGTTGGTGCCACACGGGCAGTATACAGAATCCTGTTGCAGAACAGCCCGTATCTCCCGGCACCGACGCGAATTGCCGGTGAAAACAGTGGTTGCGCACGGGAAGTCCATTCTGTACCAGGATTTGAATGGCGGTGTGCAACAATCTTCTGTATACAGCCTGCTGAACAGATGATAGGTGTCGGTCGGATATGCATGGAAAAACGTCCGCCGACCCGGAAATCCACTTCCAAATTCATTATGTTTTTTGTCATGAAAAAGTATCGAGGCTGGGCACCCTGGGGGTGGGGTGATCATCCGGGCTTTCGCGTGGGAGTCGTCGGCCTCCTGCTGGGGGCCGCGACGCTGACGACCGGTCCGCAGGCGATCGGCGCTCAGGCCCCGGGAAAGACCAGTCTCGAGATCACGCCGACGGCGGTTCTACCGGTGGGGACGTCGGCGGATGCCTTCGAGTTCGGGTACGGAGCGGGGCTCCACGGGCGGCGGCTCCTGGGCGACTCCCCGGTGTTCCTCGGCCTCGGCATGGGGTTCGGAATCGTGCCAACGGTGGCGGACACGGCGGTGACGCTGATCGATGGCGGTGTTGGCGCGGGGCTTCTGCTTCAGCCGGGCGACGGCGAGGCGGTCGACATCGAGGTGGGCCTCCGCGGCGGCGGGTATGCGAGCCTGTACGAGGGAGCGGCGGCCACCAATCCGCACGGGGTCGGCTACTCGGCGATCCGTTTTCGCCTGGGCGGCGGCATGCACCTCGGTGTTGCCGGAAACTACGGCTACTACAGCAACTTCACGCCGGACGGGTCTCTGGCCGATCCGTTTTTCACCGGTGCCGGCGCCTCGATCTCTCTCCGGTGGACCCCCGGACCAGGCGGGACGGACACAATACGTCCACAGCTGGAGATCGCACCTCCCCGCTTTGACCGCGTGTTTCCCGTTTTCTATCGCTTCTACGATGAGAACCCGCTCGGCGCCGTGTCGTTCGTGAACGAGGAGCGGAACGACATCGAAAACGTATCGGTGTCGTTCTTCGTTCCCCGCTACATGGAAGCCGCACAGGTTGTCGAGACGTTTGATCGTGTGGGATCCGGCCAGGAAATCCAGGTTGACCTCACGGCGCTCTTCAACGAGGAGATCCTCGGGATCACCGAAACCGACAGCGTGCAGGCACAGATCATCGTTCAGTACACCCACCGCGATGTTGACCTGACCACGCAACGTGTGGAAACGCTGGCGATTCAGAATCGCAACCAGATGACCTGGGACGACGACCGGAAGGCGGCCGCCTTTGTGACCGCCGGCGACCCCACCGTGCAACGTGTAAGTCGCAACGTGACCTCGATCACGCGGGGCATCGGAAACGTGGCGGTCAACGAGCGCCTCCGGACGGCGATCGCGCTCCACGAAACGATGGGGCTCTACGGACTGGAATACGTCATCGACCCCGACTCCTCGTACATCGAACTCTCGGAGAACGAGTCGGCCCTCGACTATCTTCAGTTCCCGGTCCAGACCCTCGACTACCGCGCCGGGGACTGCGACGATCTCTCCATTCTGTACTGCAGTATGTTCGAGGCCGTCGGGATTCCCACGGCGTTTATCACCGTGCCGGGTCACATCTTCATGGCTATCGATCTGGGGATCCGGGAGGACGACGCCCGCAACACCTTCGCCAAGCCCGAAGATCTGATTTTCCGCGAGGGGACTACCTGGCTGCCGATCGAGACGACCGTGCCGGGACAATCGTTTGTGCGGGCCTGGGATACCGCAGCCAAGCAGTACCGGGAGGCAGCAGGCGCCGACGCGGTCGGGTTTTTCCCCGTCCGGGAGGCGTGGAACACATACCCGCCCACGGGGTTCGCCTCCACCGCCCTCGAGAGGCCACTGCCGCCGGAATCGCGAATTGCGGACCGGTACGAGGACTCGCTTGTGGCCTTCGTCCAGCGGGAAATCGCGCCGCAGGTGGACGCGTTGGAGGCGCGCATCGCGCAGCGGGCGAGTCCGCGGCTGATCAACCGTCTCGGAACGCTGTACGCGCGCTACGGCCTCTACGACGAAGCGATCGAGACGTTCCGTCGCGCGGTGCAGGAGCGACCCTACGCTCCGTCGTTGTACAACATCGGCAATATCCACTTCCTGAACGAGCAGTTCGACGAGGCGCTTGGGTACTACCGGCAAACCGTGGATCTGCGACCGGACGATCCGGAGGCGCGACTGGGGCTTGCCCGGACCTATTACGAACTCGCCGAGTACGTTCCGGCAACGGAGCAGTACCGGGAGGTGGAGATCCTTGCGCCGGAGCTCGCGGCGCAGTTCGGGTACATCGTGAGCGAAAGCCGGGACGGGACGCGAGCCAGTGCCGCCGCGGAGCGCGACCGGGTGATATGGGGGGACGACTGATGAGAGTACGAGAACACATCTCACGAGGGCGGCGCCTCGCCGCGACGGTTGCTGCGGTGGCGTTCGCCGGCGTACTCGTGTCATGCCCGAATGAGCTGACGGAACGGATCGCCGAAGACGTGCTGGTCGCCGAGTCCGGTGGCCGTCCGCGGGTCACGGGCCGCGTTCCGGCGCCGGATGCCACCGATGTGGTCGGCTACGACCCGATCCGAATCACGTTCGACATGAACCTGGACGACTCATCCGTCGACGCCGACTCAATTGTGGTGTATCCGGAGGGGGCACCGGAAAACCCTGTGGCCGGGTCATTCGGATACAACCGTGACACCCGGACCGTCACATTCACGCCCGCGGGGCGCATGAACCGCGAGACCGAGTATCGCGTCGAGGTGCGGGATTCGATCAGAAACGCGGGCGGTGCCTCGATGGACGAGACCGTTTCGTGGAGCTTTGAGACCGCCGACGTGAACCCGGACGAAGTGCGCATCGACCTGACCAGCGATCTGACGCCGGCGGTGTCGGCCGGCGCTCCGCTGTATCTCAGTGTTACCTTTTTTCCGATAGACGCGGGAAACATCAAGAACTTCGGGCCGTACACCGATCCGAACCAGACTCTCGTTTTCAACCAGGAATCCGATCTCTTCGGCAGCGAGGTCGACGACTTTGTCTTCTTCGTTACCCACGATCAGAACGGGGATCTGGACCTGGAAAACATCGCCTCAGCGGGCACCGATCCTCGCTGGATCTACCTCGCCGGGGCCGACGGCAACGCGATCCCGGAACTGTTCAACGGGATCACCGAGTTCAACGGAGAAAATCTGTCGGTGGAGGCAAACCCCGAGCTTCGGGTCGCCGCCGGGGACCGCGTCTCGTTCGACCTGTCGGCGTCGCCGGCGGACGACTTTCCCGGAAGCTATGATTCGTCATCCGGTGCGGACTTCCTGGCTGGTGACTTCGTCGATCTGGGTCAGTCGCCGGTGACCACCGCGTACATCGCCACCACCGAATCGCGGTACGACGTCCACTGGTACGAGTTCACCGTTCCCTCCGGCGGTGGTGGAGACTACGTGATCAAAACACAGGGCGTGAGCGATACGGTGGAGCTGTACCACTCGATTACGCTGTACGAGTACGACGGCGGCGGGTCGCCGCCGGGGCCATCGAAAATGGGGGAGGAGGTCTCGACGTACAGCGAGTCCTCGAAGGTCGGGTATGCTGTGTTCAACAGCTCCGACCACGGCGGCCCGTTGACGGCGGACACGACCTACTACATGTCGATCATGAACTTCTGGGCCGATTCGTACGGAACACCGCGGGGCGTGTACGAGGGTGCCCGGTACGAACTGACGATCACGGCGGCGCCCTCGCCCTGATTCCGATCGCCTGAGCTCTCGCCCCTTGCCCCCAGCGTCAACCTGCGCTATATTTTGATTAATCAAAATGCGGAGTTGGGGACGTTGAAATGAACTATTCACCATTGCTCGCACTGACGCTCGGTGTGGTGTTTCTCGCCGCCGTCGCGGCGGTCTTCTGGCCCCGACGGGGGCTGCTCGCGCGCAGCCGGCGTCAGCGGCGGCTGACCGATCGGATTCTCGGCGAGGACGCGCTCAAGTTCCTGGCCCAGCGGGAGGCGGCGGAACGCCCCGCGACGATCCAGTCGATCGCCGGATCCCTGGGGGTCGATCTCAACCGGGCGGCGCTGGTCGTGGCGGGACTGATCGAGCGCAACCTCCTGTCCCGAACCGGAGACCAGCTCACCCTCTCGGAGGCGGGGAAGGCGGCGGGACTCCACCTCATCCGCGCGCATCGTCTGTGGGAGGCGTACCTCTCCCAGAAAACCGGGTATGAACCCGCCGAGTGGCACCATCGCGCGGATATTCGCGAACACGACCTGAGCGTCGAGTCCCTCGAGGATCTGTCGCGGGATCTGGGATACCCCGTGTTCGATCCCGACGGTGATCCGATCCCCGGAGCGCTGGCCACCGACCGCGTGAAGCCCCGGGGTGTGGGACTCGCCGGGATCGCGTCGGGGCAGTGGGTGCGCGTATCCCACGTGGAAGACGAGCCCCCGTCGGTATACGCCGCGCTCCGCGACGCCGGCATCCATGCAGGGTTGAACATGCAGGTCGAAACCGCCAGCGACGGCGCCTTTCGTGTCCGCGTCAACGGCACGACTGTGGACCTGGGGCCTCTGGAGGTCGGGAACGTCACCGTGGAACGCCTCGACGTGGAGGATGACCGTGGTGCCACGATCGCCCTGTCCGAGGTCCCGGTGGGAACGCCGGTGGTGGTCGAGCGCCTGGGCGAGGCGTGCCGCGGCGCGGAACGACGCCGGCTCCTGGACCTGGGATTGGTCCGCGGAACGGTGGTGGTTCCCGAGTTCCGCAGCCCCGGGGGAGACCCGGTGGCGTACCGCGTTCGTGAGTCGCTGGTGGCGTTGCGGGAGACGCAGGCGCGAAACGTGCGGGTGATGGCGCAGGAAACACAGGAGGCAGTATGAGTACATCCGGATGCACTGGATGCCCCATGTACAGCGTCGAGGGACTCAAGAAGCTCGGCGTGGATATGCGTGAGTTCGACCACGTGATCGCCCTGGCGGGAAACCCCAATACCGGAAAGAGTACCGTCTTCAACGCCCTTACGGGCCTGCGACAGCACACCGGCAACTGGCCGGGCAAGACGGTGACGCGGGCGGAAGGAGCGTTCCGCTTCAACGGTTCGCGATACAAGATCGTCGACCTGCCGGGGACGTACTCCCTCCTCGCGACCAGCACCGACGAGGAGGTGGCGCGCAACTTCATTCTCTTCGGGCAGCCCACGGTGACGGTGGTCGTCGTGGACGCCACGCGCCTGGAGCGCAACCTCAACCTGGCGCTGCAGGTGCTGGAGATCACCGACCGCGCCGTCGTGTGCCTGAACCTGATGGACGAGGCACGGCGCCACGGTCTGACCGTGGACGACCGGCGTCTCGCCCGCGACCTGGGTGTTCCGGTGGTGGCAACCGCGGCGCGGCAGGGCGACGGGATCACCGACCTCCTGAAGGCGATCGACGAGGTTGCCAGCGGTGAGGCGGTGTGCCGCCCGCGGCGGGTGGCGATCCGCGATCCCAAGGTACGAAAGGCGCTCGAGGAACTGACCGCACAGGTCTCTGCGGTGCACCCGGGGCTGCCGAACGCCCGGTGGGTGGCCCTGCGACTGCTGGGGGGCGATCCAGGGATCGTGTCGGCGCTGCAGTCCGGGGAGCTGGGCACGATCGAGGAACCGCAGGAGGTGACGGCATGAGCAGCGAACCGCGACCGATCGATGCCGATACCGTGCTCGCCACGGCGGAACGACTTCGCTGGGAGGTGGGAGCCGGTCTCGACGACGCCCTTATGGAGGATATCTACAGCCATGCGGCGCGCATCGCCGACCGCGCCGTGACCCGTGACGGCGACACCCGGCGCTTTGACCTGGACCGCGCGATCGACCGGGTGGTCACGAGCCGCGTGTGGGGCTTTCCAATCATGCTGCTGCTCTTTGCCGGCGTGTTCTGGCTCACGATCTCCGGGGCCAACGGTCCGTCGGCGGCGCTGTCGGCGCTCTTTCTGGACTGGGGGCTGCCGCAGCTCCATGCCCTGGCGTCGGGGGTGGGGGCGCCGTGGTGGCTTTCAGGTTTTCTCATCGACGGGGTGTACCTGGCAACGGCGTGGGTGGTGAGCGTCATGCTCCCGCCGATGGCGATTTTCTTTCCGCTCTTTACGTTGCTCGAGGACTTCGGGTACCTGCCGCGGGTGGCGTTCAACCTCGACGCTGCCTTCCGCCGCGCCGGCGCCCACGGAAAGCAGAGCCTCACGATGATGATGGGGTTTGGCTGCAATGCCGCCGGTGTGGTGGCCACCCGCGTGATCGACAGCCCCCGGGAACGGATGATCGCGATCCTGACCAACAACTTTGCGCTGTGCAACGGCCGCTGGCCCACGCAGATCCTCATCGCGAGCATCTTTGTGGGGGCCGCCGTGCCGCCGTACCTGGCGGGGCTGGTTTCGGCCGCCGCCGTCGTGGGCGTGGCGCTGCTGGGCGTACTGCTGAGTTTCGCCGTCTCCTGGGGGCTGTCGCGGACCGTCCTCAGGGGTGAAGTCTCCACCTTCAGCCTGGAGCTGCCGCCGTACCGGCCGCCGCGGATCTTCAAAACGATCTACACCTCCGTGATCGACCGGACGCTGATCGTGCTGTGGCGGGCGGTGGTGTTTGCTGCGCCCGCCGGGGCGGTCATCTGGCTGATTTCCAACGTAACGATCGGTGACGCGAGCCTGGCGGCGTACGCCGTGCGCTTCCTCAATCCCTTCGGCATGCTCCTCGGTCTCAACGGAATCATCCTGCTCGCCTACGTCGTGGCGATTCCGGCGAACGAGATCGTCATACCCACCGTCCTGATGCTCACGGCGCTGCTGGGTTCCCTCTCCGGCGTGGGGGAGGGAGCCGGCGTCATGTTCCAGTCCGACAACCTCGGCGACACCTACCAGGTGTTGCGCGCCGGCGGCTGGACGCTCCTCACCGGGGTGAACGTGATGCTCTTCTCGCTGATTCACAACCCGTGTTCCACCACGCTGTACACGATCTACCGAGAAACGGGCAGCGCCAAGTGGACCGCCGCGGCGGCGGTGATCCCGCTGACGATGGGATTCGTGGTGACGTTCTTTGTCGCTCAGGTGTGGCGGCTGCTGGCGTAACACTCGGGGCGTTCACGCGGTCCGGGGCCGGCGTGCTACACTGCCCACATGAACACCGCCCCGATGGACATCGACGCACTCATGCAGGAACTCACGCTGGAGGAGAAGGCGCGGCTCTGTTCCGGAGACAGCGCCTGGGCGACCGCCGCGATCGAGCGGCTGGGCATTCCGGCGGTCACCGTTGCCGACGGTCCCCACGGCGTGCGAAAGGCGCGCAGCGAGGGGGACGACCTCTCCCTGACCGCCACGGAACCGGCCACCTGTTTTCCCACGGCGGTGGGACTTGCCGCCTCCTGGAATCGCGAGCTGATTCGCGAGGTCGGTCGCGCCCTGGGCCGCGAGGCGCGCGCCGCCGGCGTCCACGTCCTGCTGGGACCAGGGCTCAACATCAAGCGGCATCCCCTTTGCGGCCGCAACTTCGAATACTTCTCCGAGGACCCGTACCTCGCCGGTGAGATCGCCGCCGCCCACGTGCAGGGCATGGCCGACGAGGGGGTCGGCGGGTGCCTCAAACACTTCGCCGCCAACAACCAGGAAACGCGACGCATGACGATCGACGCGGTGGTGGACGAACGCTCCCTGCGCGAAATCTACCTCGCCGGGTTCGAGATCGCGGTCCGTCAGGCGCAGCCGGCGGCGATCATGTCGGCGTACAATCGACTCAACGGAACGTTCTGCAGCGAACACCCCTGGCTCCTGGACCAGGTCCTGCGCCGCGAGTGGGGCTTTGGCGGTATCGTTATGACCGACTGGGGCGCCTGCAACGACCGAGTCGCCGGCGTGGAGGCGGGCCAGGACCTGGAGATGCCCGGCAACGGCGGTATCAACGACGCGGCGATCGTCGCAGCGGTGCGCGAGGGGAGGCTGGATGAGAGCGCCCTGGACCGGGTGGTGCGCCGCATGCTGGCCTTTGCCCGGGACCGCCGCGGCGCCTTTGCCGCCGCTGGCGCCGACACGGCCACCCGAGCCGACATGCCCGCCGGAGGCGCCGCACCCGCCGAACCGGGCGCCCCTGCGGTTGAAACCCAGCACGCCATGGCCCGCGCCGCGGCCAGGGAGGCGTGCGTACTCCTCAAGAACGAGGATGACGCGTTGCCCCTTCCGCGGGAGGCCTCGATCGCGGTCCTGGGTGCCTTCGCCGAACACCCCCGCTTTCAGGGCGCCGGGAGCTCCCAGATCAACCCCACCCGGGTGGACTCGCTCCTCGGAGAATTGCGCCACCTGGCGCCGGACGCCACCGTGACCTACGAGCCGGGATACGACTCGCGCGGTGACGCTCCCGATGAGGCGCTCCTGGATGCCGCGGTCCGGGCCGCCGCCGCCGCCGATGCGGCGGTGGTCGTCGCGGGCCTTCCGGACGCCTTCGAGTCTGAGGGGTTCGATCGCAGCCATATGCGCATGCCCGAAAGCCACGTGGAGCTCATCCGCCGAGTGGCGGCGGCACAGCCGCGCACCGTGGTCGTCCTCAGCAACGGGAGTCCCGTGGAGATGCCCTGGGTCGACGACGTCCCCGCGGTCCTCGAGAGCTACCTCGGCGGTCAAGCGTGGGGCGGAGCCGTGGCGGACCTGCTCCTGGGGGCGGCGACACCGTCCGGCAAACTCGCCGAAACGTTCCCGCTGCGGGTCGAGGACACGCCGGCATATACCGACTTTCCCGGAGACAAGAGCCAGGTTCGCTACGGCGAAACGATCTTCGTCGGGTACCGCGGCTTCGATGCTCGCCGCATGCCCGTGCGCTTTCCGTTCGGGCACGGACTTTCCTACACCAGCTTCTCATACCGCGACATCGAGGTTTCGGCAGACGGGAACACCGTCTCCTGTACGGTGACCAACGCGGGTGCGCGGGCCGGCGCCGAGGTGGTGCAGCTCTACGTCCACGACCCCGAGTCCTCGGTGGTGCGGCCGGAGCAGGAACTCAAGGGGTTCGAGAAAGTGCATCTAAGACCGGGGGAGAGCCGCAGCGTATCGTTTCGCCTCGACGATCGGAGCTTTGCCTACTGGAGCGTGGAGCACGCCCGCTGGGTGGTGGAGGGCGGTCCGTTCGAGCTGCGTGTTGGCTCCTCCAGTCGCGATATTCGCCTTTCGGCGCAGATCGAACGACCGTCGTCACCGGATCTGCGGCAGCGCTTTCACGCCAACTCGATGGTCGCCGACGTTCTCGCCGACCCGATCGTGGGTCCGCGACTGCGGCCGATGTACGACGCGCTCCTGCGAGGCTTCGGATCATACGAGCCGGGCAGCCCCGAGGCGCTGATGTTCGAGAACGTGGTTCGTGAGCTTCCCCTGCGCGACATTGTTACCTTCAGTGAGGGACAGCTTCTGAGTCCGGAGGGCCTGAACCGGCTGATCGAGGTGTTGAACGGGGAGCGGGATCCAGAAGAACTGCCCGTTCCGTAGTTTTCGCAAGGAGGCACAACGATGCCACAGAGATTTTCCCAGCACGTGATCGTGGGAGCGGGCGGAGCGATCGCCCACACCCTGGTTCCGGAGCTCGTCCGGCAAAACGAGTCCGTGACGCTGGTGTCACGAAGAGGGTCCTCGATGCCGGGGGCCACGGCGGTCGCCGCCGACGCCACGGACCCCGCGTCACTGCGGGCGGCGATCCCGGAAGGGAGCGCCGTCTATCTTCTGGTGGGGCTGCCGTACCGGCGAGACGTGTGGCGCAGCACCTGGCCCACGCTCATGGAAACCGTGATTCGCGTGTGCAGCGAAAAAAAACGCCTTCCTGACGTTCTTCGACAACGTGTACATGTACGGTCCCGTGGACGGGCCCATGACGGAGGACACGCCACACCGGCCTACCAGTGAGAAGGGGCGGGTGCGGGAACAGGTGGTGAATACCCTGCTGGAGGCGTTTTCCGCGGGAACGGTCCGCGGGGTCGTCGCCCGCAGCGCCGACTTCTACGGCCCCGGCGCCGACGGCAACGGGATCCCCAACATGCTGGTCCTGCAGCGGATGCTCGCCGGAAAGGCGGCGCAGTGGATCGTCAGTGCCGACCAGCCCCACAGTCTCACCTACAGCACCGACTGCGGACGCGCCCTGCCGCTGCTGGTGGCCGACGAGAGCGCCCACAACCGTGTGTGGCACCTGCCCACGGCGCATCCGCCGATTACGATCCGGCGGATGGTCGAGATCGCCGCGGACATCCTGGGAGCCGCCGGAAAGATCCAGACGATGCCCCGGTGGATGCTGCGCGTCGGGGGGCTCTTCGACCGGACGATCCGGGAGCTGCCGGAGATGGCGTACCAGTACGACCGCCCGTACCTCTTTGACTCCACCGCCTTCGAAGAGCATTTCGCCTTCGCGCCGACCTCCTACGAGCAGGGGATCCGCGAGACGATCGCATCGATGCACGGCCCCGAGGCGTAGGCGCGGCGGGCCGCGCCGTCCGCGGAGCGCGCCGTCCGCCGGAGCGCGCCGTCCGCCGGGGCGCGCCCGCCCGCCGGGGCGCGCCCGCCGGCCGGGGCGCTGTTACACCTGAAAGCGGTTCACCTGCTCCGCCAGCCCGCGGTTGACCTCCTCGAGCGTGTGCGCCTGACTCTGCAGGTGGTCCATGGCGTTCATGATCTCTTTGGCGCCCGAGGATATCTCCTCGGTGGCGCCGGTGACCTGGCCGGTGAGTTCCGACACCGCGCTCATGCTGCGGGCGGTGTCGCCGCTGCTCTGCGTGATCTCCCGGATTGCGGACACCACGCCCTCGGAAATCTCGTTGAGCATCTGCATCGCCCGGACGATCTCGTCGCCACCGGTGGACATCTCGGTCGTTGAGCCGTGAATCTCGGCAAACGCCTCGGCGGTCTGCCGGATTTCGCCCACCACCGTCTCCAGCTGGTCCTGGAGCGTCTCCATCGCCTCGGCGGAGCCTTCGATGTGCTCCACGATCCGCGCCACATTGCCGGCGATCTGTTGACTGCTCTCGCTGGAGGTTTCGGCGAGCTTGCGGATCTCGTCGGAGACGACCGCGAACCCCTTGCCGGTCTCCCCGGCGTGAGCCGCCTCGATCGCGGCGTTCATCGCCAGGAGGTTGGTCTGCGACGCGATCGACGCGATCACCTCGGTCATGTCCCGGATCGAGTCCACGTTGCTGCGAACCTCGCGGATCTGCTCGGTGGCGCCGCTGGCGAGCTTGCTGTTGCGCTCCGCCTCCTGCAGCAGGCGCTCGGCGCTCCCGCTGCGGGCGCTGGTGATCTCGGCGACGTGGTGCAGGCTGGCGATCATCTCCTCGACGCTGGCGGTGGACTCCGCGACCGCCGAGCTCTGCGACTCCGCCTGTCCCGAGAGCTGTTCGGTGTTTCGCTGGATCTGTTCCGTCGCCGCCGACACCGACGATACTTCTCCGCGAAGGTTCTGGATCATGCGCTCCACGGAGGAGATGTTGGCCGTGATCTCATTGATCGCCGCGGACGTCTCGGTTGAGGAGGTGAGCAGCTCGCCCTGGACCGTCGTCCCGTTTCGGACCGCGTCCTGGATCTCGCCGATCATGCGTTGCAGCGTCCCGAGAAACTCGTTGAAGTCGCGGGAGAGACCGCCGATCTCGTCCTGGCTCTCGACCTCCATTCGGGCGGTGAGGTCGCCGCCGCCCTCGGCGATCTCCTGCAGACGGACACCGGCGTTGCGGATCGGGCGCACCAGGCGACGGCCGATCAGGAAGGTGAGCGTTCCGGCAAGGAGCGCCACCAGTAGGCCGGCGGCGATGATCGACCGGACCAGCCGGGTGAGCGCCGCGTTCACGGTGCGACCGGCGGCGCCGAACTCAACGAGGGAGACACCGGCGCCGATCACCCAGTCCCAGGGCGGAAAGTAGATCGTCGCGGACATTTTGGGACTCGGAGGCTCGCCGGGACTGTTGGTCCAGGGGTAGACCACCACGTACGGCTCTCCCGGCGGTGCGTCGATCGCGCCCTGGATGAGCTCCTGGATAAACAGGCGTCCATCCTGCGCCCGCGCGTCCCAGATATTCTCTCCGTCCCGCGCCCCGTCGTCGGAGACTATGTACCGGCCGCGGTCGGGGCCGGTGCCTTCCAGCGCGAACACGTAGCCCGTATCGCCGATTTCGACATCGATCATCGACTGCCGCAGGCTCTCCACCGCCTCCTGCCTGACGCCCATGTAGATCGCCCCGATCACGGCTCCCCGGGCATCGAAGAGCGGTTCGTAGGCGGTCTGGTAGTACTCGCCCATGACGAGTGCCCGGCCGCGATAGATGCCTCCGATGAGGAGCGTTCGTATCACGTCGTTCTCCGACCCGTCGGAGCTTTCGGCCGGAATGTAGGTACCAACCGCCCGGGTGCCGTCGGCGGACCGGACGGTGCTGGCGACGCGCAGCATGTCGCCGGCCTCGTTCATGCGCAGAAAGATCGTACTGGTGCCTCCCACCAGCTCCTGCGTTCGGTCCACAAACGGAACCGGCCGGTCAAAACTGTCCTCCGGCACGATCTCGGTTGAACCGAACACCAGCGACGGCAGATCCACCGATCGGGTTTCCCCGGTGTCCTGGTTGGTCACCGTCCAGGACCGCAGTTCGTCCGTCAACCGCGGTTCGCCGGCATCGTCAACAAGTGATTCCAGAACCCGGAGACCGGACCCCACCTGCTGCTGAACCAGCTCGTGCACCGCCTGAACCATGGCGTACATGTCCCGGGCGATACGCTCCAGGTTGTTTTGCGCCACGGCGTCGAGTTCTTCGGTCACCCGAACGCTCGTCTGGCTTCGTTGATACACGCCGATTCCCGCTGTCGTCGCCGCCACAAGCACCGCTGCCAGGATCGCTGGGATCACCAGCTTCGACAAGACGCTTTTTTTCATCTGTTCCACCCGGATCTAAGTGTTCGCCACCGCGGGTGAATTTTCCACTCGTGAATTCATCTGGGTGTATACAGGAAGTTGTTGCAGAATCGGTGCGAAGTCCTTTCGAATCAAGGAGTTCCGGTGGTGGGGTGTGCTCGGCACGTGTATTTTCTTTCCCTGCAAGACGCTGAATACGCGTTTGCAACACGATTCTGTACACAACCCGGGTACCGCTTTCCCTGTGGCCTGCTCATGCGGTAGTATCCCGCCGTGCGTGCAATCGTTTTACCAGATCTCTCCGCGGCGCGCCGTACGCCGGATATCGCGTATCGGGTGTACCTCGCGGAGTGCGGAACATACGTTCGGGTCGATGTCGAAGGACAGATAGACGACGAGAACGCCAACGCGTTCACCGGGGAAGCCATATCCGCCGCCCGGGACGCCGGCGTTGCCTGCATTCTCATAGACGCCCGGGGCGCACGCAACGTCGCCTCCACCGAGCGGAATATCGCCCACGCCCGGGCGGCACGAAACCCGCAGGTCGCCAACCGCCGGGCGCTCAAGCGCGTGGTTCTGGTGGCGGAGGGAGATCGATCCCACGACATCGCGATCCGGGCGCTGCAGCTCCAGGGCCACGACATCACGATCACCCGGGACGAAGCGTGGGCCGAGCGCCTCGCCTGCGGGTTGTAGCGCGGCGACAGTGTTAGCGAGGCGAAGGTTGTAGCGAGGCGACGCTGGTAGCGCGGCGAGGATTGTAGCGCCGGTCGGCGTCAGTTCACGACACGACGACACGACGACACGACCGCACCGTCCCCCACGAGCCACATCAACCGCCCTCGGTTCGGCGTCGGCTGCGGGGCCTGCGGAGCATCTGAAACGCCGAGGCGGTCGTCCGCGGGTACAGCCGGAAGGGCGTCTTTCGTTTTGGAAGCACCGGGATGAGCGCGATCCGCACGAGCACGAAACCCAGAAGCAGCGCCTGCACCAGCGCCATCGAGAGAAACAGGCCGTTGGGGCCCGTCCAGCGCATGAACTGGCTCCCCAGCACGGGCCCGAGGACGCTGCCGATGCCGTAGTAGATCACGATCGCGCCGGCGGCGCGAACCATCTCGTGGGGCTCGAACCCGTCGTTGGCCAGCGCCATGGATAGCGAGTACAGCGGCATCCCGAACCCGCCGTACACAAAGATGAGCACGGAAAGCACGACACCGGTGGGCTGAAACAGTGCGATCAGCGCCGCAGCCCCCGCGGACACGCCGATACTCCAGAGGATCGCCAGCCGCCGACTTCGCGTGTCCGACAACCACCCCAGGGGCCACTGCAACACCATCGTTCCCACCGACACCAGCAGCATCAGGAACCCGATCCGGCTCCCGTCCAGGCCGATCTGCTGTCCGTAGAGTGGGGCCAGGCTCCACGTTGCGCCGGTCATGATGCCGGCGACGATCACGCCGCTGCCGGCGAGGGGCGATTTCATGAACGTTCGTACCAGCCGCGGCGGTTCGCTGTCCGTGTGCGGTTCGCCGGTCACGCGCATGACGGTGACCGGAATCAGGCAGAACGAGATCAGAACGGTCGTGGCGCCGAAGATCTCCACCCCGGACGCCGGAAACACCGCCAACAGCGGCTGGCCGGCCCCCATCGAAACCAGGTAGACCACGCTGTACGCGCTCAACAGGCGCCCGCGATTGTGGCTCGAGCTCGAGGAGTTGAGCCAGCTCTCGGCGACCACGAACATCACCGAGAGCGAGAACCCCGTCGCCGCGCGGAACACCATCCACGGCACCGGGCTGATCCACAGCAGATGGGAAATCGCCGCCGCCGAACCGAGGGAGGCGGATGCCGCAAACGACCGTACGTAGCCCACGTTGCGGATGAGGATCGGCGCGACCATGGAGCCCACGATCAGGCCGACGTAGTTGGCGGATCCGATGATACCGATCACCGACTCGGAGAACCCTTCCAGTCCCGCCCGTAGCGATACCGCGGAGCCCTGCACCCCCATGCCGGCGCCCATGAGGAACACCGAAATGAGAATCGCAACGATCGTGGTACGCGACTCCAGCGACGGGGCCGGAACCGACGCAACCTCACTGGGGTTGGTGGTGCTGGTCGTGCCGTCCATGGGTCCGAAGGTACTCACAGACGGCGTCGATGTCGAAGCGGAATCGAGGCGCACGGGGCGCCGCACCCCGCTACACGCAGCGGAGCATGCGCCGCACCTCGCTACACGCCGTAGTCGCGCAGCCACTCCATGAGCGCCGCCTCCCGCCGGCCGACGACCGCCTCTCGTCTCCCGATTTCGGCCTCCCGCCGGCCGACGACCGCCTCTCGTCGCCCGATTTCCGCCTCCCCCTCGCCTTCGTCGTCGTCCTCAACCGGTCCCGGTCGCTGCTCGGAGACCAGGCGGCCATCCTTCATGAGGAGGACGCGGTGGGTGCGGGCGGCGACGCGCACGTCATGGGTCACCAACAGTACCGTGGTGCCGTCGCAGTTGACCTCGGTCAGAAGGTCCATGATCTCCTCGGAGGCGCGGGAGTTGAGTGCGCCGGTGGGTTCGTCGCCGAAGAGGATGTCGGGCTCGTTGATCAGGGCGCGGCAGATCCCCACGCGCTGGAGCTGGCCGCCGGAGGCCTGGGTGATCCTCCGGCCGGCGAGTTCGGCGATGCCGGTGCGCTCCAGGAGGGCGCGGCCGCGCGCGTTGACCTCGCCGCGGGGGCGCCGGCCGCTCAGGTACCCGGAGAGGATCACGTTGTCCATGACGGTGAGGTTTCGCAGGAGGTGGATCTCCTGAAACACGAAGCCCATGCGCTCCAGCCGGAGCCGCGCCAGCTCCTTCTCCGGGAGCGTCTCGAGCGTCACGAGGGACTCGGGCGTACCACCGGCGAAGCGCACGGAGCCGGAATCGACCCGGTCCATACCGCAGAGCGCGTACAACAGGGTCGACTTCCCGGAGCCCGACGGTCCCATGACCGAGACGAACTCCCCGGCCTCCACGCGGAGGTTCACATCGAACAGCACCTGCTGTTCGTTCCGGGCGTCCACCCGGTACGTCTTGTTGAGATTGACCGATTCAAGCAGCGTATTCATCGTATTTCTCCCGTTGGATTGCCGATCCCGGATGTGACGATCCGGGTGATGAGAATGACCGCCGCGGCAAAGGCGAGCGGCAGAAGCAGGTAGGCGCGGAGCGCGTCGACCACAAAGTGGATCCGCGCGGCGCCCATGAACGACCACAGCACGCTGACCAGTCGTTCCCCGAGCGTGTTGGCGAACAGTGTTCCCAGGACCAGGCCCAGGGCCAGTACGGTCAGGACCGCGCTGCGGTACTGCCGGCGAATCGAGCCGCGGGACGCGCCGATCCGTCGCATTACGGCGATGCGGTCGGCGTCCTTGCGCACCAGCATGTGCAGAAACAGGGCTGTCACCAGCATCGACACCCCGAGCCCCACGATCAGCGCCACGAGGGTGACTGTGCCCAGCTGGTCGATCGTGGACCCGAGGGTCTGGGTCATGTAGCCCGCCAGGTCGGTGACGCGGGCGGGAGCGAAGCGCTGCGCGTACTCACGCGTCTTCTCCGCAACCGAGACGCCCGGTATCACGTCCACGGCGAAGGCGTACCACCTGACCGCGCCGGCGGAGTAGGGCAGACGCGCCTTCGCCGTGCGCCCGCCGTTGGTCACGTCCTGGTAGATCCCGCTGACCGTGAGGCGCCGCGGCGTACCGTCCACGGCGATGGTCACCGTGTCGCCCACCGCCACATCCAGATCCCTGGCGTTGAGAAACGAGAGGGCGATCTCGTTCCCCGCCGTCGGGACCGCGCCGGCCAGGTAGTCCAGGGGAAACACGCCGATGTCACCCGTTTCGATCGCGATCGACTCCCGCTCTCCGTTCTCCCGCAGGAGATCGAACCCCGAGGTGACCAGCGCCGCGTACCGGGCAACCTCCGGGTCGCCTGCCAGGGCGGCATTGAGCTCGGCAAACCGGTGGTCCATGGATTCGCTGTGACGCAGGTCCATGCGGATATCGCTTGTTCCGATTCCCATGTACGAGACGAACCCGGGGTCGGTCATCGTGGAGAGAAAGTGCAGCGGGAGAACGATGAACACGACCGCGAAAAAAAAGATGAACCCCAGCAGCGCGTAGAGCGCCGGGCGCTGCGCCACGTCTCGCAGCCCCAGGACGGTGTTCACCCCCAGGCGGCGCGACCGGTGGAGGGGCCGAACGCGCCGCACGTCATCGCGACGGCGCATACCGGTGCCGCGCAGCGCCCCCACCGCGGAGATGGAGCGAAACCGTCGCAGGACGAGAAACGCCGAGACCACCACGGCGGCGCAGACCGCAGCCGCCGCCGCCATCGGCAGCACCCCTCCAACGGAACCGGCGGGTGCCGAACCGAGATACTCGGTCACGTCCGCCGCCAGCAGTGCCGAGAGGGGCCGGGAGAACGCGTATCCCACCGCCGAGGCCGCCAGCGCCACGGCGACGTACTTGGCCACGTAGATTAGCCGGATCGACCGGCCCGGCATCCCGATCGCCTTCATGACGCCGATCTCGCGGTACTCCTCCTCGATCGAGGCGAGGATCGAGAACCGGAGGCAGAGCAGTGCGATCACCATGAGCAACCCGCTGAGCAGAATTACCACCGCCGCCACGATCCCCTCCGAGAGGCCGTTGAGCGTGCGAAACAACTGCCGGTCCACGATCGGGCCCACCGCCGGCATCCCCGCCGCCCGGTACGCGGCGATCGCCTCGTCGGCGCGGTCGGGGTCGTGCAGGCGGAGACTTATCAGGAACTCCGTTTCCGGGAACAGCCGCTGGAGCGCGGCAAAATCGTTGGGATGGACCACAAAGCGCTTGGAGTGCACGATCGCCGGGTTCATCTGGGCGTCGCGGACGATCGCCGCAACGGTGAACGTCGCGGCGTGGTCTCCGGCGCGAAACCGAACGCGATCGCCGATCGCGATCCCGTCGCGGCGGGCGTAGTACATCGGGACACCGATCTCGCCAGGTTGGGGTGCGAACACCGCGTTCCGTTCGTCGAGGAGGAAGTCGAAGGACGCATTCTGCCGCACGACGCCGATGTCCATGACGCTTCCTTCCTCCGAGGTGCCGTCCGGGGCGAGGTACACCGCCTCGGCGTCCACCACGATCATCGGCGTGAGCTGAACCTCCGCGACCAGCGGCTGCGTCGCCGCCCACCTCTCAACCGCGTCCCGGTCCACGGGACCGGCGTGCATCTGCACTACATCCGGGACGCGGGCGGCGGCAAACAGCGCGTCCAGCGCGCCGTTCAGCGTCACAATCAGCCCAGTGCCGCCGGCGACCAGGAGCGCCGATAGGGCGACAAAGGCTGCGACCAGGCTCATCGTTCCGCGGGACCGCGAGAGGTCCCGCCTCAGTATTCTCAGCAGTATCACGATATCTCCTCCTGCACGGGACGCAGTCCCGGCAACTGGTGCGTCACGGCGGCCAGGGCGACCACCGCGGCGCCGGTGATGACGAGCATGAGCCCCATGCCGCGTCCCGGCGTATCCGCCAGCATCGGTTCGAACACGCGGTCCGCCAGGGGGCCGGCAATCGCGTAGGCGAGGAGGTACCCTGCCTGGGTGAGGACGCCGACGGTGCCCCACACCCGCCCCTGGGTATCGTTGCCGATACGCGACCGGATCAGTACATCGGCGCTGGTGTTAATGAGCGGGAGCGAGGCGAAGAGGCAGAAGAGCGCCACCGTGGCAACCGACACGGAGACCGGCACCGACACGGACACCGGCACCGACCCCGTCGCCGACATCGCCGGCGCGCCGCCCAGGACGCTCATGCTCACGCCGGCCACCAGCAGCCCCACCGTGAGTCCCGTCACCAGGCGGCGACGCAGCGGAATCGCGCCGAGGAGGACGCTGGCCACAACCATGCCCAGGGCGCCCAGGGACTGAACCGTGCCCAGACCGGCCGCTGTGGTCATCGTGAGAAGCATCGGCGGATACACCGTCTGCGCCACCCCGACGCAGACCGTCAACGCGGCGATCACCGCCACCAGTGGTGCCACACCGGCGGTGCCGGCGATTGCCGCCCATCCACCGCGCAGCGCCTCCCCCATCGCCGGGGGCGTCGACCCCTCCCGCCGCGCGGGCGGGACCACCC
>CAJWEZ010000051.1 GCA_913030605.1 uncultured Spirochaeta sp. | reverse complement strand
TGGTTTCTTGAAAACAAAAGGCGTAAAATTACCGGATAAAGAGCAATTGGAAAAGCTATGCGCGGAGGCCTCCCGTTTTGGATTTGCCTCGGTGTGCGTCAACCCGGCCAACGTGCGGTTTTGTTCTGATCGATTGGCGGGAACGGGTGTTGTCGTCTGCACGGTTGTAGGTTTTCCATTGGGCGCGACCACTCCTGGAGCAAAGGCTTTTGAGGCGCGAGATGCCATTCGGGCTGGAGCACGAGAGATCGATATGGTGCTCAATGTGGGGGCGCTCAAGTCACGGGATTACGCACTGGTCTTGAAGGATATTCAGAAAGTTGTGGAGGCTTCGAGGCCGCATACTGTGAAAGTCATTTTGGAAACAGGCCACCTTGATGAGAAAGAGATTATTGTGGCGTGTACCCTATCGAAGGTGGCTGGAGCTCACTTCGTAAAAACCTCGACTGGTTTTGGGCCAGGGGGAGCCACTGTAGACCATGTCAGGCTCATGAAAGCCGTCGTTGGACCAGAGATTGAGGTCAAAGCCAGCGGTGGTGTTCGCAGCGCAGAAGATGTGCGCGGAATGATCGAGGCTGGAGCGACGCGGATTGGAGCGAGCGCCTCTGTGGCCATCGTCACCGGTGGCGCCAGGGGGATCGGCGCCGCCATCGCCCGTGACCTGGCCGCCGCCGGCGCCCGGGTGGCGCTGTGGGGACGCGGCACCAACCATCCCGTGGACGCCGCGGCCGCCCGCGTCGCTGAGAGCGCCGGGGTCCCGACGGAACGTGTCGTCGGCATTACCGTCGACACATCGGATCCGGCCGCCACAGAAGCGGCGCTCGCCGAGACCCGGGAGCGCCTGGACCTTCCAACGATCCTGGTGAACGGCGTCGGCGGCAACCGGGGGAAGAGCGATTTCGTCGACATCGACCTGAACACCTTCAGCGAGGTGGTGTCCGCAAACCTCCTCGGTGGCCTGGTTGTGCCGCTGCAGGTTTGCGCCCGGGCGTGGATCGCCGCGGAACAGCCGGCAAGCGTCATCAATCTGGCCTCCATGACCAGTTACCGCGCCCTCTCCGGCGTGTGGGCGTACAACGCCGCAAAGAGCGCGGTCATGAATCTGACCGGTGGCGCCGCCCGGGAGTTCGCTCCCCACGGGATCCGCGTAAACGCGATCGCGCCGGGTTTCTTTCTGGGCCACCAGAATCGTCGGCTGCTTGTGGCTGACGACACCAGCGGGGAACTCACCCCCCGGGGTCGGGCGATCGTCGAACGCACGCCGTTCGGGCGTTTTGGAACGCCACAGGACCTCGAAGGCGCAACCCTGTTCCTCGCGAGCGCCAGAGCCAGTGGATTTGTGACGGGAGTGACCCTGCCGGTGGACGGCGGGTTCCTCGTGGACACCATATAGGGGACACCATCTGAGGGGCAGCGCCCCGGAAGGACACCGGATGAAACCTTTTCTCGACGATGACTTTCTCCTCACGACCGACACGGCCCGGGAGTTGTACCACGACCACGCCGCGCCGATGCCGATCTATGACTTCCACTGCCATCTGCCGCCGCAGCAGATCGCGGAGGACGCACGCTTCGAAACGATCGGAGAGGCGTGGCTGGCGGGCGACCACTACAAGTGGCGCGCCATGCGAACCAACGGTGTGGACGAACGCTTTGTAACCGGCGACGCCGGATGGCGCGAGAAGTTCGACCGCTGGGCGGAGACGGTACCCGCCACGATCGGCAATCCGCTGTACCACTGGACCCACCTGGAACTGCAGCGCCATTTCGGTATCCACGAGCTCCTCTCCCCCGCCACCGCCGACGACATCTGGCATCGCGCCAATCGGACGATGACGGAACCGGACTTCTCGGTGCGGGGACTGCTGACCCGCATGAACGTCCGCTACGTGGGCACCACCGACGATCCGGTGGACGACCTGCGGTTTCACCGGGCGCTGGCGGCGGAATCCCGCGGTGGCGACGGTGCCGTCCCCCGCCGGGACCCCGGCCGGTTCCAAACGGTGGTCCGGCCGAGCTTTCGACCCGACCGCGCCTGGGCCCTGGACGACCCACGCGCCTGGACCGCGTGGATCGATCGTCTCGCCGTCGCCGCCGACATGGACTCGATCGAAACGATCGAACAGCTCCGGGACGCGCTCACCCGCCGCATCGACGCCTTCGCCGACGCAGGATGCCGCGTGAGTGACCACGCTCTGGTCGCGCCGGTGAACGCGGCCTACACCGACGGTCTGCTCAACGGCGTCATGAGCTTCGCCCGCCGCGGCGGCGCCCTCAGCGGCGAGGACCGCGCGGCGTTCACGACGGCGGTCCTCGAACACCTGGCACGGGAATACGCCCGCCGCGGCTGGGTATTCCAGCTCCATATCGGGGCGCTGCGAAACACCAACAGTCGGATGCTGTCCAGCCTGGGGCCGGACACCGGGTTTGATTCGATCGCCGACGCACCGATCGCCGCGCCCCTGGCGGGTTTTCTCGACCGGCTGGACCGTGACGACGCCCTGCCCCGCACGATCCTCTACGGACTGAACCCGCGGGACAACGAGGTCCTGGCAACGATGATCGGGAACTTTCAGGACGGCTCGGTCGCCGGCAAGATCCAGCACGGCAGCGGCTGGTGGTTCAACGACCAGAAAGACGGGATGCTTCGCCAGATGACGAGCCTGGCAAACCTCGGACTCCTGAGCCGATTTGTGGGGATGCTCACCGACAGCCGGAGCTTCCTGTCCTTCCCGCGACACGAATACTTCCGTCGCGTGCTGGCAGACCTGATCGGCGGCTGGGTAGAGCGCGGCGAGGCACCGCGGGACATGGCCCTCCTGGGTCAGATGGTCCGCAACATCTGCTGGTACAACGCCCACGACTACTTCGGCATCGACGAGGTCACACGGGAGGTGAACGCATGAACGCACACGAACTCCGATCGCTGATCGAATCGCTCGACCTGCCGGCGGCGACAGCGCGCATGGAAATGGAGGCGGCGGCGCTTCCGGCGGACGAGAATCCGCGCCGCGGAGACGGACCGCTGCAGGTCTACGCGCGATCGGTGACCGTCCTCGACGGTGCCGTGGCCCTCATGGTGCGCGATGCCGAGGCCACAACCCACGAGACGCGCCGACGCGTTGTCCTGGTCGCCGCCACCCCACCGGCGGCGGGACCGGTCGCCGAGGCCGTCGGGACGATGGAGCCGCAGCTCGTTCCGGGGGCCGACGGCTCGCCGTGGATCGCCGTGGCGCCGTGTACGACCGCCAACGCCCGGGCGCTGCACCGGCTGATCCCGTGGACCCGGCCCGTCTCCCTCCGCAGCAGGCGCACCACGATCGGCATGGGCGACCGGCTGGGACTTGCCACGGCGGGGCATATCCGCGCGGCGCGCCGCTTCGCCGTGGCGCCGGTCCTGGCCCAGCAGAGCGTTCGGGAGAACGATTTCATCGGTCGATCGTTCGACGACGTCGTCGCCAACGCCTCGTGGCTCGTGCTGCAGGAAGGCTATCGCGACGGCTTCGGCGCCGACGGTGATCACCTGAAGACCATTCCTGCGATCGACATCGCCCTCGCTGCGGGGATGCCGATGATCACCCTGGACCTCACCGAGGTGATGCGTCCCGAGGTTGCCGACTGGAGCGACGCGGACGTGGAGGCGGCGCTGACCGATCTGCCGGCGGAGTTCCGCCACCGCGTCGAAACGGAGTACGCGGACCGCACCTTCGTGTTCGACGGGACCGAGGTCCGCATCGATGCCGCGGAGGCGCGTCGCTGCGCGGTGATGTACGGCCCCGCACTGGCGTTCAGCGCACAGGTCAATGATCACCTCCACGGCGCCACCGACGGTGCCTACGACCTGGAGATCTCGATCGATGAGACGACGACGCCCACCCTGCCCTCGCACCACCTGTTCATCGCCCGGGAACTCCAGGTTCGCGGGGTGACGGTGAACAGTCTGGCGCCACGCTTCATCGGCGAGTTCCAGAAGGCGATCGACTACCGGGGAGATCTGGACGAGTTCGACCGGCAGTTTCGGGTGCACTGTCTCATCGCCCGCGAGTTCGGCGGCTACAAGATCTCCGTGCACTCCGGGAGCGATAAGTTTGCCGTGTACCCCACGGTGGGACGGGAAACCGGGATGCGCCTGCACCTGAAGACCTCCGGCACCAGCTGGCTGGAGGCGCTGCGGGTCATCGCGCGAACCGAGCCGGCGCTGTACCGACGGATACACCGATTTGTGGAGGGCTACTACCCCACGGCGCTGAACTTCTACCACATCGACGCCGATTTCGCGGCGATTCCCGCGTTGGACGGCGTCGCAGACGCCGACCTGTCGACCTTTCTCGACGATACCAACGCCCGGCAGATGCTGCACATCTCCTACGGCGGGGTGCTCCAGGATCCGGCTCTCCGCCGCGACCTGTACGCGGCGCTCCACCGTCACGAGGACGCCCACGCCGCAGCAATTGCACAGCACTTCGAACGGCACATCCGTCTGCTGGGAGCGGAACGCGTATGACCTACACGGCCCTCGGCGGGCCCACCGCCTCCCTCACCGACGAAGACCTTCGCGGCGGTCTGGTGCAGGCCCTGGAGGCGTACGCACCGCGCTCACGGGCTCGCAAAGTGATCGCGGTTCCGCCGGACATCACCCGCTTTCACAGCCGTGCCGGTTTCCTCACCGTGGCGGCGGCGGACTACTACGGCGACGCCCTCACCGACGTGCTGCCGGCGCTGGGCACCCACGTCCCCATGACCGACGGGGAGCTCGACCGCATGTACCCGGGGCTGGACCACGGACTGGTGCGTCCTCACCGCTGGCGCAGCGATCTGACAACGCTCGGGACGGTCCCCGCCTCGTTCGTCGAGGAGGTGTCGGAGGGCGCGGTGTCCTTCGACTGGCCGGCGCAGGTCAACACCATGATCGCCCGCGGTGGGTACGACGCGATCCTGTCGATCGGTCAGGTGGTACCCCACGAGGTGATCGGCTTCGCCAACCACAGCAAGAACCTGTTCGTGGGAACCGGCGGTGCCGCGGCGATCCACGCCTCCCACTTCCTGGGAGCGGCGTACGGCATGGAGCGCATTATGGGCCGCGTCGATACGCCCGTGCGGGCCGTCCTGGACTACGCCGCCCGGGAGTTTGCGGGGCACCTGCCGATCCTCTATGTGCTCACCGTGGTCTCGGCCGACGAGGCCGGGACGCTCCATGTGCGGGGCCTGTTCGTCGGCGACGATCGCGAATGCTACGAGCACGCCGCCGCCCTCAGCGGCGAGGTGAACATCACCCCGGTGGACCGCCCCTTCGACCACGCCGTGGTCTACCTGGACCCCGCGGAGTTCCGGTCCACGTGGCTCGGAAACAAGGCGATCTACCGCACCCGCATGGCGATGGCCGACGGTGGCGCCCTCACGATCATCGCCCCGGGCGTACGGGAGTTCGGTGAGGATCCCGAAATCGACCGGCTCATCCGCGCCCATGGCTACCGTGGCACGCCGGAAACGCTGGCCGCCGTGGACCGCGATTCGACTCTGGCGAACAACCTCAGCGCCGCGGCCCATCTCATCCACGGGTCGAGTGAGGGTCGCTTCTCCGTCACCTGGTGCCCCGGCCACCTGAGCCGTCGGGAGATCGAGGGCGTGGGATACGGGTACCAGTCGCCGCAGTCGGCGGCGGAGCGCTGGGGACTGGACCCGGCAACCATGGAACGCGTCGCCACCGGCTACCGCACCGCCCCCGACGGCACGCGCTTCTTCTTCGTGCAGAACCCCGCGCTGGGGCTGTGGGCGCTGGCCGACCGCCTGCGGGACGGCGCGGGTGGCGCCGGTGGCGCGGGTGGCGCCGGTGGCACGGGTGGCGGGAGCGATCCCCGTGGCGCATAACCCCCGCCACCAGCGGATCGTGGCGCTGCTGCAGTCGCTGCGGACGCTTACGGTGAGTGATCTCGCCGTCCGCCTCGGCGTCTCGGAAGTCACGATCCGCAAGGACCTCACGGTCCTCGAGGAGCGCGGGGTGGTTCAGCGAAGCCACGGCGGTGCGACGCTGGCGCAGGACGCGGAGCCGATGGCATCGGTGGCCCAGCGCTCGGGCGAGCGCCAGGAGGGCAAACGCCGAATCGCCGAGGCCGCCCTGGCGATGGTTTCCGAGGGCGACGTGGTGGCGCTGGATGCCGGGTCCACCACCCTTGCCCTCGCCAGGCTCCTGGCCCGGCGTCCGGTGCGGGTGGTCACCAACAGCCTCCCGGTAGCACAGGTCCTTGCCGGCGACAGCGACGCGACGCTGACGATGATCGGCGGCACCTACCGCGCCGAGGCGGGGTCTTTCATCGGACCGATCGCCGAGGAGGCGATCGCGGGACTCCGCGTCGACGTCGCGTTCATCGGCGCCACGGCCTTTACCGCAGGCGGCGCGTTTTACTGCCAGAACGCCACCGAGGGCCAGACCAAGCACCGCTTCCTGGAAGCCGCGCGGCGCCGCGTGATCGTGGCGGACGCGGCCAAGTTCGACGCCCGGGCGTTCGCGCGCTTCGCTCGCCCCGGAGTCGTCGACCTCCTCATCACCGATGCACCGTTCCCCGGAATCGATGCCGTCCGCGACGCCGGCATCGAGGTTGTCGTCGCCACCGGGACCACAGCCACCCCATCAGCCACGTCCGAAAGGAGCATGTCATGATCACCCTTCGACCTGACGCCCGCTACGGCCTCGTCGTCCCCACCAGCATGGGGGTCCGACTGCATCCGCTGGACCGCCAGCCGGTGCATACGTCCACCTCGTTCACGCTTTCGGTCACCAGCGCCGAGACCAACGTGGCCAGCATTCCCGCAGCGCTGGGGGTTCCGACGCACGTCCTCACCCGCTTTGTCGCCGGGAGCCCGATCGCGGAACGGATTCGCCAGGACCTCCGCGGGCGGGGCATGACCTGTGAGGGGCCGGAGATCGAACCGGGGGGCGCCTGGGGCTACCGTCACCAGTTCAACATCGCCGATTCCGGGTTCGGAGGCCGCGGACCGCGTGTGTACAACGACCGTGCCGGTGAGGTCGGACGGACACTCACGACCGCCGACTTCGATCTGGACCGCCTCTTCCGCGACGAGGGCGTGCAGATCGTACACATGTCGGGCCTGGTGGCGGCGCTGTCGCCGACCACCTCGGCGCTGTGTGTAGAGATTGCCCGCGCCGCACGCGCCCACGGCACCGCAGTATCCTTCGACCTTAACTACCGCGCCAGTTTCTGGGCGGGACGCGAGGAGGAGCTGTCGGCGGCGTTCCACGCGATCGCCTCGGAGGCGGACATCCTGGTCGGCAACGAGGAGGACTTTCAGCTCGCCCTCGGGATCGGCGGGCCGGATGCCGGTGGTACCGACCTCGCGGGCAACCTGGACCGGTTTCACGAGATGACCGACCGCATCCGCGACGCCTTCCCGCGCCCGCAGCTGTTTGCCACCACCCTGCGGGAGGTGGTGAGCGCCAATCGGCACCTGTGGGGAGCGATCGTGACCGCCGGCGACGAGCGCTACGCCGTGACACCGCGGGAAATCGAGGTCCTGGACCGGATCGGCGGCGGCGACGGCTTCGTCGGCGGACTGCTCTACGGAATCCTGCGCGGATGGGATGCGGAACGGGCGATGCAGTTTGGATGGGCCACCGGGGCGATGGCCGCAACGATGGTCACGGACTACGCGCTTCCCGCCGACGAGGCGCAGGTCTGGAGCATCTGGAACGGCAACGCCCGGGTGCAGCGATAACGTGCCGGACAATTCGCGCTTCGGTGCCTATCGGGTGAACGAACCGATCGGGTAGACTGTCGCCATGCTCACCGTCCTCAGCCGCATCCGCCTCTACATACGGCCATATCGTGCCCGCATGGTCGCCGCCATCGTGGCGATGATCGGCGTGGACGGCCTGGCCTACATCGTTCCACTGGCGATCGGATACGTCACCGACCACGTCTATCCCCGCCTGGGAACCGATCCCTCCGCCCTGCGAACGCTGTGGGTCGTGTCCGGCGCACTGCTGCTCACGGCAGCGACCCGCGGGGTACTCGCCCACGTCATGATCCGCAACTTCTGGTCCGTGGCGGAGGCGGGGGTGCGGGACATTCGAAACGCCCTGTACCACAAACTGCAGCACCTGGACATGGACTACTACGACCGGTCCCGGACCGGGGACCTCATGTCGCGCGCCACCTACGACGTTCAGATCATCCGCAACTTCCTCGCCTTCGGTATCGAACACCGCGTGCGAATCGTGCTCATCAGCGCAACCGTGTTCGTGCTGATGCTGTGGCAGTCCCCGCGACTGGCGCTGCTGGTATACGCGGTGATCCCGCTGTTCGTGGTCGCGATTCTGCACTACAGCGGTCGAATGCGCACCGCCGTGGTGCGACAGCAACGGCAGATGGGCGTTCTCAACAGCCGGCTGCAGGAGAGCGTCACCGGCATCCGGACGATCAAGGCGTTTGCCGTGGAGGCGCGGGAGGCGGCCAGGTTCGACGCGGAGAACGGACGCATGCTGGAGCGCGACCTGGAGGCATCCCTGCCGCAGGCCTACCTCAATCCGGTACTGCTCGTGACCGAAGGCGTCGGGATGCTGGTGCTCGTCGCGGTGGCGGGACCACGCGTCATCCGCGGCGAGATCCCGCTGGGGATGGTCGTCGCCTTCGTCAGTTATCTGGGAATCATGGGGTTTCCGCTGCGGATCCTGGCGTTCAACACCTCCCTGGTCAACCTCGCGATCGGCGCCTCCAGCCGGCTGACCGAGATCCTGGGCCACCAGGACCAGCTCCAGAGCGCCCACGGGACCCATCGCGACCAAATCGCCGGGAACATCCGCTTTGACGCGGTTTCCTTTCGTTACCCCGACGGGCCCTGCATCCTTCAGGACGTCAGTTTCGACGTCGCCGCCGGGAGTCACGTGGGGCTGTTTGGTCTGACGGGATCGGGAAAAAGCTCGCTCATATCGCTCATTCCGCGGTTCTACCTCCCCACGGAGGGATCGATCACGATCGACGGCGTGCCGATCACCGACTGGGATCTGAGCGACCTTCGGCATCAGGTGGGCACCGTCCTCCAGGAGACGTTTCTGTTCTCGGCGTCGATCCGCGAGAACATCGCCTTCGCTCGCCCCGACGCCGATATGGACACGATCCGCTCGGCAGCGGAGGCGGCGGAGATCCACGAGTTCATCGCGTCGCTCCCCGACGGCTACGACACCCTCGTCGGTGAACACGGCGTGGGACTCTCCGGGGGCCAGCGGCAACGGATCGCGATCGCACGAACGCTGGTGCAGGATCCGCGCATTCTCATCCTCGACGACTGTACCTCCAGCCTGGACGCGGTCACCGAACGCCACATTCTGGGACAACTGCGTCGCCTGATGGAGGGCCGGACGACGATCATCGTCGCCCAGCGAATCGCGACGCTGTCGCTCGCAGACCGCATCATCGTCCTCAACGACGGCGGCGTCGAGGACATGGAACGCCACGACGTGCTGGTCACACGCAACGCGCTGTACCGCCGGACCTGGCACCAGCAACGCGCTGCCGCCGCCGCCGCGAGCGGCGAGGAGCCGTACCGATGATTACCCGCAGACGCGTGGGAGACCTTCCCCTGGAACAGGAAGCCGACGAGCGCCCCTTCGACTGGCGGGTGTTCCGCAGACTGCTGGCGTACCTCCGTCCCCACCGCGGTCGCCTGCTCCTCATGTACACCATGGCACTGCTCAACGTTGCCGCCACGATCGCTGTTCCGATCTTCGTGCAGCGTATCATCGACAATCACATCGACGCCGGGGTGTGGGAGGGGGCACCAACGCTGCTGGCGGCGATGGCAGCCGCGCTCGTCGTTGTGTATCTCAGCGCCCGGGTGCAGGGCGGGCTCATGATGCGCATCGGCTATCGGTTTCTGTACGACCTGCGCCGGGACCTGTTCCACCACATGCAGCGTCTTCCGTTCCGGTTCTTTGACACCCACCGCACCGGCCAGATCATGAGCCGCCTCACCAACGACGTGCAGGTGCTGGAGGAACTGCTGCGGGCGGGACTCGACACGATCGCCGTGGACGTTCTGATGCTCGCAGGGCTCATCGTGGCGATGATCGGCCTCGACGTGCGCCTGAGCCTGGTGCTCCTGGTCACCGTGCCGCTGTTCGTGCTGGTGGTGTTCGGCCTGCAAAGTCGGCTCCGCCGCGCCGGCCGCCGCATCCAGCACGCCCTGGCCTCGGTGAACGCGTTTCTCAACGAATCGATCTCCGGACTCAAGGTGATTCGCGCCTTCGCCCGGGAGAAGACAAACTCCGCCAACTTCGCGTCTGTGAACGAGGAGTACTACCAGCAGACGCGCTCCTTCTATCCGCTCAACGCCTGGTTCTGGCAGAGCGTGGCGACGCTTGCGCTCAGCGGCAGCGTGATGGTGCTCCTGGGCGGAGGCCTGCTCCTCTCCCGCGGCCTGATCACCGTGGGCGTGATCGTGGCGTTCCTCAACTACATCAACCGGTTTTTTCAGCCGCTGCAAAAGATCAGCAACATGCTCAACTCCGTGAGCCGGGCGATCGCCTCCGCGGAGCGCATGTTCGCGATGATGGACGAGGAGCCGGAGGACGCCGCCGATCACACCGCCGTGACCGCCGGAACCATCGCAGCCCCCGGCACCGGCACCGCGGCCGACTGTCCCTCCGCCACCAGCGACGCCACCGCAAGCGAGACCACCGCAAGCGACGCCACCGCAAGCGAGACCACCGCAAGCGACGCCTCCACCAGCGACGCCACCGCCGCACGGGTCAGCTTTCGGGGGGTGAGTTTCGCCTACGAACCCGACGAACCGGTCCTGCACAACGTCAGCTTCGACGCCGTCGCCGGCGGCATCAACGCCGTGGTCGGAGAGACCGGATCGGGCAAGACCACGATCATCAACCTGCTGGCGCGCTTCTACGAACCCGTCACCGGCGAAATCCTCGTGGACGACGAGCCGCTGCCCTCCCTCGACCGTCGCGCGTTCCGCACGCGGCTGGCGCTGGTGGCGCAGGACGCCGGGGTATTTTCCGGAACCGTCGCCGACAACGTTCGCCTGGGCGCGCCGGGAGCCACCGACACGGACGTGCGCCGGGTGGCGGAGGAAATGGGCATCGACGCGATGATCCGGAGCCTTCCCAACGGATACGACACCGAAGTCGGCGAACGGGGCCGACTCCTCTCACTGGGGCAGCGGCAGCTCGTTGCGTTTGCCCGCGCCCTGCTTCGGGATCCCCGCATCCTCATCCTTGATGAGGCGAGTTCCTACATAGACTCATCGACTGAGGCGCTGGTCCAGGAGGGGATGAACCGGCTAAGCCGCAACCGTACCACGTTCGTGATCGCCCACCGTCTGTCCACCATCCGCAGCGCGGACCAGATCCTGGTGATCGACGACGGCCGCCTGGTGGAACGCGGGACCCACGGCGAACTGATGACCCGTGGCGGGCGCTACGCCGAACTCTCGCGCAACCAGGGGTAGGCCATGGGTGGCGGCGGCCGGATCGGTCCCCGCCGCGGGATCGGTCACCGCCGCGGGATCGGTCACCGCCGCCGCTACCAGCCCGTCGTTGCCCGAAACACATCCCAGGCTCCGGCGAAGAAGCGGTGCCCGCCGCGGCCGGTGAACAGCGCCGTCCGGTCCGGGTGGCCGTGGCGGGCGTACACACGCCGTACCGTCTCCATCTCCGCGGTGACGCCGCTGTACGGAAAGATCGGGTCGTCGTCCGAGGCAACCACCACCAGCGGCCGCGGCGCGATCAGACCCGCAAGGTCCCCCATGTCGAAGGACTCAAGGGCGCCGGGAAGGTAGTTGTCGCTGCAGTGGTCGATCCTGCCGATCGACGCGCCGTAGGAACAGACGCTGCACCCTGGCATGGCGGCGGCGATCCGCTCGTCGACGCAGGCGGCGTAGTAGGTCGCGCTTCCGCCGCCGCTGTTGCCGACGCAGGCGATGCGCCCGGTATCGACCTCCGGCCGCGTCTCCAGGAGATCGATCGCCCGTCGTACATCGAAGACGCGCTCTCCAATGAGCGTGCGCCCCAGCAGAAGCGCCACCATCGCCTGGTGCCGGCATCGCTCGTCGGTAAAGGGATTTGTGTAATCGTAGTGGTGGCGCCGTTCCCGGGGCCGCGAATCCATCCGCTCGCCGAACCCCCGCTGCTCCAGAGCAAAGGCGTTGAAACCACACCGCACCGCCTGGACGCCGAAGTCCTGCTCCTCCTTCATGAGAACGGCGTCGCCGGAGTGGCGGAGTTCCCCGAAGGAAATGTGGGCACCGGAGCTGTGTCCCTGGAGTGCGATCACCGTTGGTCGACGCCCGTCGGCGGAGGCGCCGGCGGAGGCGCCGGCGGAGGTGTCGGCGGAAGCGTCGCGCGTCGGCGTCATGAACCAGCCCACCGCCCGCACGTCCCGTTCCGTGGAGAATTCCACCCGCTGGAGGGTGAACCCGTCGCGCTCCTCGGGCGGGTCCCACACCGCGTCCAGAGGAACGGGTTCCGGCTCCCGCCCGAGACTGGCCCGGAGCGCCGCGGCGAGTTGTGTCCGCCACTCGGCGGGGTCCCGCGACTCGTCGAACGCAAGGCGCCTCGGCGCGCTCTGCATCAGCTGTTCGTGAACGTGCTGGGGATCAAGTTCCCGGTGCGCGGCGGGAACGTACTCGCTGTGTTCGTGGTGTGTGTTCATGACTGTCTCCCTGTTTCGGCGAAAGAGCATATCATGAGTCGGACCGCCCGCACCTGGGTTACGCCGAAGGCAGTGTATAGAATCCTGTTGCAGAATCGGCCATATGTTCCGACACGAACGGGATTTGGGCCGACACCCCTCGGTGATCAGACCGAAGTTCAGTCTGTATCGATAGATGGACGCTCCCGTGCAACACGCTTCTGTATACTGCCCTCGGCACGCTGCACCGCATATACCCCCGCCAGCACCGCCGCCATGCCCGCGAGGTTCCACGCCGTCACGGTCTCTCCCAGGATCACCGCGCCGAGAATCGTCGCGATCACCGGCGAGACGAACAGCCACGTGGAGGCGAACAGCGGACTCACATTGGACACGAGCCACAGGTACATCGTGTGGGCGCCGATCGAGCCGAACACGATCAGGTAGCCCATGGAGCCAAGCGCGGCTGCGGTCCACTCAGCCCGCGTCTGCCCCGTGGCCACCGCCAGCACCAGAAGCACTGTTCCTCCCGTGAGCATGCTGAACCCGTTTGCGAGAATACTGTCGGTCCCCCGGGGAAAGGCGCGGCGAAACCACACCGATCCGAGACTGTAGGTGAACTCGGCGGAAACCGCGAGGAGCGCCCCCGTCACCGCGACGCGGCTCCCGTGCAGACCGGCGGACCCCACCAGCAGTCCGGTACCGAGAAACCCGGCCGCGAGCCCCAGTATTCGCGTCGGTCCCAGGCGCGCCCCCAGGAACACAACCGACATGATCGCCACCGCCACCGGCGAGATCGCCTGGATCTGGGCGATGAGCCCGGACCCGATCGACTCCGCGGCGCTGTAGGTGAACGCGAAGGTGGCGCCGATGATCAGCACTCCCAGAACCATCACCCGCCACAGGTAGTCACGGAACCGACCCTCGGGTTCCCACGGGAGTCCGGCGCTGCGGGAGCCCGCAACGGCGGGGGCCAGCCGCACCACCAGCAGAATCGCGCCGGCCACCGAGAAACGCAGCCCGGAAGCCAGAAATGGCGGGACACCGGCGTTGGCGCCCACCTTGATCGCCAGAAATGTCGTTCCGAATATCGAGCACATCGCCGCGTAGATAAGCCACGCCCGCAGCGGAATCCGGTGTCGTTGGTTCATCGCACGTCCTCCCCGGGCTCAACAGTACGCCGACGGCGGCCCGCGCAGGGAGACACAGACAAAACAGAAACCCCGGCTACAGTACCGAGGTCACCGACTCGCGAAGGATGATCCGGTGTCCGAGTACCACCCGCGTCACATCGGTGTCCTCACGCTGCGTCATGCGGTGAAGGAGTTCGGCGCACATCTCCCCGAGTTCGCGTTCGTCGAGCGCCACCGAGGAGAGCGAAGGGATGAGGCGCGCGGCGACGGGGATATCGTCGAATCCCACCAGCGACACGTCGCCGGGAACGCGCAGCCCCCTGTCCCGAAGACAGCGGAGCGCCCCGATCGCCATCGTGTCCGAAGCGGCGGCGACGGCGGTCGGCGGCGGTCCTGAGCCGTCCAGAATCCGCTGCATGGCCGCATGCCCCGCCTCGACCGAAAAGTCACCGTACTGAACGCAATGGTCGGGAGGCGTCACGCCGGAGTGTGCCAGCGCGTCGAGAAAGCCCTGCAACCGGAACCGCCCGACGTGTTCGTCGTCCAGCGGCGCCGAGATGAACGCCAGGCGCCGGTGACCGAGCCCCAGCAGCTCCCGGGCGATGTCGTACCCGGCGTCGTAGTTGTCGAACACCACGATCGGCCATCTGAGGCTCCCCCGTTCCTGGCCGCCGACGACAACGGGCGCCGGAAAGCGGTTGAGGGCGTCGGCCACGTCCTCCCTGGTCTGCGTCCCCATATAGATGATGCCACTCACGTGTTGACCGGCAAACATTTCCAGCGACGCCAGTTCCTCCTGTGGCACGCCGCCGGTACTCGCGAGCATCACCGTCATGCCGTGGGCGTGCACCACCGACGTGATACCGTGAAGCGTCTGCGTGGTGGAGGGGTTGGAGACGTCGACGACCATCACGCCGACGATGTTGCTGCGCTTGCCCTTCAGGCTCCGGGCGGAGGCGCTGACCTGGTATCCCAGCGTGTCGATCGCGTCCATGACCCGTCTCGTCACCGCCGGCGACGCGGAGCCGCCGTTGATCACCCGGGACACGGTGGTGGTGGACACTCCCGCCATGCCGGCAACGTCCTTCATCGTGGCCATGGGTTCCCCTCCGGATCGGCCAGTGGGCAGCTGTCACCCGGCACCAACGAGAACGACACCGTCTGCAGCGCCGGGACATCGTTTCCATCGAGCAGCGCAATCGCGGTCTCGCCACACACCCGCCCCAGCTCTGCACCGTCAACCTGGACCGTTGTCAGCGAGGGGGTTGCGGCAAAGGTGTAGTGATTGACCCCGAATCCGGTGACGGCGACATCGTCGGGTACCGAGAGTCCCAGGTCGTAGGCGGCACGGATCGCCGCGATCGCCAGGTAGTCCGAGGTCGTATGCAGGACCGATGGTGGCCGGCGGGAGAACAACTCGCGACTCGCGCGGTAGGCGTCGTCCATGGCCCGGGTGCACTCCCAGACGTCCGGTTCCGTCCCTGTCCGCTCCGAGACAACCTGCCGGAATCCTTCGACCCGGTCTGCAACGGATTTCTCATGAGTTCCGTGGGAAAGGACCGCCACAGACCCCGGCCTCCGTGGTACGGCGGCAGCGAGCGCCGTTGCGGCGGCGGCGTCATCGAAGGTCACCGCCGGAATCCTGGCCGATGAATCCTGGTTGAACGCCAGCAGCGCCGGAACGTCGCTCCCGCTGAGGAGCGCCCGCATCCTGGCATCCACACTCGGCGTCACGACCACGAGGGCGGACACGTGGGACTGAAGGAGCGTCCCGGTGAGCCCGCGTTCGGCTCCCCGCTCACCGTCGGAGAGCGCCACCATGACTTCGAGGTGGCGCGGTCGGAGTGCGCTGGAAAGCGACAGCAGAAACCGCGAGTGGCTGCTGTCCTCCGACGCCGGCATCACCACGCCGACCACGTTGCTCCTGCCCGACGAGAGCCAGCGAGCGTGCTGGTTGGGGGCGAAATCGAGCTCCTCGATCGCTTGCCATACCGCCGACTCCACGGCGGGCTCCACGTGTTTCGTTTTGTTGAGCACTCGGGACACCGTCGCGACGGACACACCGGCCCGCCGCGCGACATCCACCATTCTCGGTCTCATCTGCCGACCATCGTACCAGATGGAGACGGTCTCGTTTATCCTTTGACTCCGGAACTTGCCACGGACTGGACAAACCACTTCTGAAACACGAGGAACAGGATCAGCAGCGGAATCGTGGTCATCGTGGCGAAGGCGAAGATCGAACCCCACGCCTTGGGGTCCTGGCTGAAAAACTGCTGGATCGCCACCGGGAGCGGTCGGTACGTCTCGCCCCGGGTAACCATCAGGGGCCACAGGAAGCGCCCCCAGTGCTGGATTCCCTGCAGGATCGCGACCGATGCAAACACGGGGCGCGAGAGCGGAAGGATCACGCGGGCGTACACCGTCCAGTACCCGGCACCGTCGATCAGCGCCGCCTCATCGAAGTCCTTCGGGACCTGGATAAAGAACTGGTAGAAGAGGAAGATCGAGAACGCGTCGGCGACAAACGGCACGATCTGCACCTGGTACGAGTCGATCCACCCAACGGTGTTCACCATGAGCAGCATCGGGATCACCACGGATTCGGTGGGAACGATGATCAGCGCCACCACCACGCTGACCAGAATCGCCCGCCCGCGAAACCGCAGGCGCGCCAGGGAGTAGGCGAACATACTGTTCACGAGCAGCCCAATGCCGACGGTCATGACCAGTATGAACACGGAATTGAAGAAGAAGCGCCCGAACGCCATCTCCTGGAACACGCGCTGGAAGTTCCCGAGGCCGATCTCGCCGTAGGGTATGAAGCCCCGGACGCCGCCCATGTCCGCCATGAGCTGGAGTTCGTCGGTCTTGAGGGACGATACGACCATGAACACGGTCGGAAAGAGGAAGTACAGAGCAAGTACGATGAGGAGCGCGTACAGGACCGCCGTCGACGCCGATCGGCGTGTGCGGCGCGCCAGCGACATCGGCCCGCGTTTCGCTTCGTGTGCCATCAGTCCACCGCCCTTTCTTCCTTGAGCACCGTCCGCTGCAGCAGCGAGACGATCAGTACCATGCAGAAGAACAGCACCGCGATCGCCGAGGCGTAGCCCACTCTCCCCTGCTGGAATCCCTGGCGGTACATCATGACGATCGCCGTCATGGTGGACTCCTGGGGACCGCCCCTGGTCATCACCCACACCTGATGGAACAGCTTGAACGACAGGATCGTGGTGGATATCACGACAAACAGCGTCGTGTTCCGCAGCTGCGGCAGCGTGATGTGAAAGAACTTCTGTCGCCGCGTGGCGCCGTCCACGTCGCTCGCCTCGTACAGCTCAGTGGGGATGTCCTGTAGTCCCGCGAGAAAGATCACCATCTGAAAGCCGACCCCCTGCCACACCGAGAGGATCATGATCGCCGGGAGCGCCCAGAACGTGCTCTGCAGCCACCGGACGTTCGGCCAGTGTCCAAACGTGAGCGTTCGGAGCGTCCGATTGATGAACCCCTGGTCGGGGTTGTACAGCAGATACCAGACGATGGAGACCACGACCATGGTGATCACCACCGGTGAAAAGTAGATCGTGCGAAAGAGGTTGGTACCCCTGACGCGCGTATTGACCAGCATCGCCATGGCCAGTGCCAGCGCCGTCTGGACCGGCACAACCACCAGCGTGAAGGTGAAGTTGTTCCGCAGCGCGCGCTGGAACGTGGAATCGGTGATCAGTCGAACGAAGTTCCGAAACCCGACGAAACTGGTTGGAAGGTTGGGGTTCGGAATCAACCGCTGGTCGGTGAAGGCGAACCCGATGGACAGAACGAAGGGCACGACAAGAAACACGACCAGAAGCACGATCGCCGGGGCCGACATCGCCCACGCCGCGCGTCGTTCCTTCCGCCGCTGTGGGCCAACCCGTCCCGTCAGCGTGGGAGTCACTGTACTCACGTTATCACCTCTCCATACAAGAACCGGGCCGACGACCCGTGGATCGCTCGGCCCGGCCAATGACGACAGTGCATCGCCATCCCGGTCAGTTGGTGGGATACCCCTGGTTGTCCTCGATATCCTGGTCGATCTTCTGGACCGCCGCGTCCAGTTCGTCCTGCACGTCGGCACCGTTCACGATATTCTGCACGGCCTCGGCGAAGGCGGCGGTAATCGTGGGATAGGCGGGCGTCTGCGGCCGCGGTACGGCGATCGTGTTGAGCTGCTCGACAAACAGCGAGAGCATGCCACCGTCGCTGTAGGCGTCCCGCTGTTCCAGGGCGCTGTAGCGTGCGGGCACGGCACCGTTTCCGTCGGTCATGCGCAGGATTTCTTCCGGCGAGAGCAGGAATTCCAGGAACTCCCAAACCGCGTCGGGATGCTCGGCACTGGAGGTGATACCCCAGTTCCAGGATCCCATGCCGGCAACCTGCCGTCCGTCGGGGCCCTTGAACATCGGGATCAGCACCAGGTCGTCGCCGAGTCCCTCCGAGTGGGGTCCGTACATCCAGTGACCGACGAACGAGAGCGCGGCGGTCTTGGATCCGAAGAATGAATCGTCACCGGGAGGAGTGGGATTCGCGTAGCCGTCCTGGAACAGGCTCTGGAACCACTCCATTGCGGCCACGGCGTCGGGTCCGTTGAGAACGCCGTCGGCGGACATGTAGTCGGACCGATCGATCAGATCGCCACCGAAGGTCTGCAGGAGCGGCGAGAACGCGTAGGTGTACCACTCGCCCTGGCCGTAGTTCATCTTGAAGTCGATCGCATAGTCAACCTGCGGGAGCGCCTGGAGCGCCTCGAGGGCGTTGTTGAACTCCTCGAACGTCCACGCGTCGTCAACCGAGGTGGGAATCCGGACACCGGCCTCCTCAAGGTACGCGCGGTTGCCCCAGATCGCCAGACCGGAGTCAAACTGCCCCAGCGACCACAGCTGGTCGTCGTAGGTTCCCTGGTCGATGATCGACGGCAGAAAGTCATCCCTGAGATCCGCGCTCACGTAGTCGTCCAGCGGGATCAGATGCCCGGCCCACGTGTAGTTGTACAGGAACGGACCGTCGAAATCGAGCAGATCAGGGAGGTCTCCGGACAGCGCCGCCGCGCTGACCTGCTCGTTGTACGAGCCCTCCGGCAAACGGGTAAGATTCACCTGAATCCGGTCCTGCATCTCGTTGAACGCCGCGATCGACGCGTCCAGCGCCTCGCGTTCAGCGCCCTTTCCTGAATGGTTCCACACTTCAACGGTGATGACCTCATCGGTCCCACCGGTTTCTTCCGCCTGTCCGCCGGCGAACACCGCCAGCGGGATGACCGCCAGAAGCGCGATACATACTGTTCTCCGTACCATGGAGTCCTCCTTCTTGATTGGATTCAGTATAGGTTTGACCCGTTCTGTTGTCAACGTTTTCCTGCACGACTTTTCATGTGCCTGTTAACTTATTATTTTACCGGTATTTATCTGGTCATCAAAACAATTGGTCGACAAACAACGTTATTTTGTGGTATCGTTTTCCCATGAAGCATACGGCCGACGACCAGCGGTGGCGACCGCGATCCCACTTCACTGCACCGCAGAACTGGATGAACGACCCCTGCGGACTGATCTACTTCGGCAACCGGTACCACCTGTACTACCAGCACAATCCGCACAAACCCGACTGGGGATCGATCCACTGGGGGCACGCGGTCAGCGACGACCTGTTTTCCTGGAAGGACGCGCCGCTGGCGATCGGCGTCGACGACGAAGGGGGGCTCGCGTTCACCGGGTCCGCGATGGAACCCGCCGCGGTAGCGGGCGACTACGCCCCCGCCGACATGCGCGACGGCATCGTGGCGCTCTACACATGCGCCCTCCCGGTCGGTTCGGACCAGGACACGACCCAGCGACAGTGTCTGGCCACCAGCAGCGACGGGTACGTCTGGGAACCGGGCGAAATGGTGATCGACAACCCCGGCATTCGCGACTTTCGGGATCCCAAGGTGGGGTGGCACGCCGAATCGCGTTCCTGGTTCATGGTGCTGGCGGCGCAGGATCGCCTCCACCTGTACACATCGTTCGATCTGCGCGCGTGGAATCTCACCGACACCTTTGGCCAGGACTGGGATGCCCCCGAGGGGATCTGGGAGTGCCCGGATCTCCTGCAACTACCGGTGGCTGGCGATGACGGCCGCACGGACGAGGACGGTCGCACCGAATGGGTGCTCACCTTTCACGTCGAGCACTTCTCCGATCCCTCGGCGGGTGCCTACTACGTTGTTGGACGGTTTGACGGCACATCCTTTGTCCCGACATCCTCCCGCGTCCGCCCCGTTGACCGCGGTCACGACTTTTACGCCGCCCAGTCCTGGGCAAACCTTCCCGCGGAACAGCAGCGGCAGGTCTGGATCGCCTGGGCGTCGCACCCCGCCTACAGCCGCCGACTCCCGACACGGTCCTGGGTCGGGGCCATGACGCTTCCACGCGAGCTGCGCCTCGTTCAGGAGGGCGAGTCGCTGCTCCTCTCCCAACTCCCGGCGCGGGAGTGGGAGACGCTGCGCGCCGAGCCGCGTGTCGCCACCGGCGGGACAGCCGTCGAGCGCGCCGCCACTACCGCCACCACCTTCACCGTCGCCGACGCCGACGCCAGCGACATCGTCGTCCCCGGTAACACCTGCGAGATTGTGCTGGAGTTTGGAACCGCCGGGACGGTTGCGATCACCCGCACGGACGGTCAGCTCACCGTGGACCGCTCGGGGTGCGACATGGGGGCGTTCTCCACCATCGTTGAGCTCCGGCGCGCCGTCGACATTCCGCGGCGGAGCGTCGGCGAGGCGCGCACGCGTGTGGTGCTCGACGGTTGCGTCCTGGAGTGTTTTCTGGACGACGGCACGACCGCCTATACTGATCTGGTGTTTCCGACGGCACCACCGTCGCGGATCCGCGTGACCTCCCCCGCATCGGCGGCAGCGGTTCCCTCAGTGGCGCCGGCCGTGTACCGAATGCGCGCGACGATGGGTGCCGGTCGGGGCCCCAACGGCAGTACATAGAACCGAAAGGCGATCCGTCGCGCCCAGAGCCACGTGCAGTCAGCGCTCGGTGTGGTTTTTCATAGCGAGCAGGTGGGCGTTGATGTCCCGGGCACTGATCCACGCGTGAACGTAGTTCATCGAGTAGAACAGGCCCTTGAACACCACGTACACCGCCAGCAGGAACCACCCCCTGCCGGCAAAATACGCGCCGCCGGGGGTATACCACACCAGCAGGACGATCAACGTCGCGTCCGCCAGCACCGAACTGATGAGGTAGTTGATCCGCATGGCGCGGTCGTCCAGGTCATGAAAGTTCACCAGCGATGTGCCGCGCAGCACGATCGTCGATCCGAGCAGGACGATCCGCCACATTCCCTCGAGACTCATGCCGCGCGTTCCCGCCGCCTGGTAGAACACCGTCAGCAGCACCAGCAGTGCCCCGCACGCCATTGAAACTTCCCAGAACACCCGCACGAAATGCTTTTTCAGTGTCATTGTCACGTCTCCTCTACAATCCGATCTTGGTCTTCAGCGCCGACACGTAGGTCCGTGAAATGCCGGCGGTCTCGCCGTTGGTCAGACGAGCCTCCAGTCTCCCATCAAACAGCGGGCGTACCGATTCGATCTTCCGAACGTTCAGAACCATCGATTTGGAGGTTCGAAGGAACCCGTAGGCGTCCAGATCGCGCTCCAGTTCGTACAGCCGTTTCATGCTCTGGTACGTGCACCGGTCGTCGTGAATGAACACCTTGTTGTCGGAGGACTCGATATAGAACACTCGTTCGGGATCGATTATCCGGAGGCGTTCCGACTCGAACCCGAGGAGCGTCCGGGGTGGGGACTCCAGAAAACCGATCAGGTTGCGGATCGCGTCATCCACCGCGTGACACCGAATGACGACCTCGTGTTCCACGTCCTCGGGCACGTGTTCGATCCTGAACTTCATGGCCGAACCTCCGTTTCCTGGTGTAAACCTAGCCCCCGCGAGGCGGCGATCAACGGCGAAACGGTGAGTTGCGGAAATCGGGGCGCAAGGTGCCCGGTCAGCCGACGAGTTCCGGTGCGAACGGTTCCAGAACCCGGTCGAGGACGCCGTGGAGGTGGGAGATGGCGACTCCGTAGTTGGTGACCGGGGCACCTGCCGCGATCGCCTGTCTCATTCGCGCGTGCATCTGGGCCCGGGTGATCATGCAGCCGCCACAGTGAAGCAGGAGATCGTACCTGTCGATGTCGTCCGGGAAGTCACCCCCGATTGTATCGATGACGAGATCCCGACCGGTGTACTGGCGCAACCATCGCGGGATTTTCACCCGGCCGATATCATCGCAGTGGGTGTGGTGGCTGCAGCTTTCCGCTACGAGCACACGACTCCCGTCCCGCAGGCCGTCGATTCTGCGGGCGTTGCGCACAAACAGATTCAGATCACCCTTGAATCGGGAAAACAGAATGGAGAAGGTTGTCAGCGGGATGTGCGGCGGTACGGCTCCAGCGGCCTTGAGTACAACCTGGGAGTCGGTGATCGCCAGATCCGGAGGACGCTTCAGCTGATCGAGAACCCAGCTTACCTCACGATCCTTCACCACGAGCGTGGCCGCGTCACCGTCGAGGACCTCGCGGATCGTCTGGACCTGCGGCAGAATCAGTCGGCCCGCCGGGGCTTCCAGATCGATCGGTACGATCAGGAGAATGAGGCGGAACGGACGAACCAGGTCTTCGAGGAGCGTCCTGCTCGTGCTCCGCTGCCGCGAGAGCTCCTCGATGATCCGTTCGCGGAGGGCGGCCACGTTGGTTCCGTCGACCGCGGAAACGTCAATCGGTTTGCACCCCGCCTCCGTGGCGATCCGTTCACGGATGCTCGCGTCACCCGCCCCCCCAGCCGCTGCCACGTCCGCGTGGGTGAACACCGGTACAACCGTACGACCGATCGCCCGGAGCCGTTTCACCTCCGCAACATCCTCAACCGTCGCGTTCGCCGGATGGAGTACGTAGACGACCAGGTCGGCCCCGTCCACGGCGCGGCGGGTTTTCGCGTGGCGCCTGATCGCCAGGGCGCTGGAGTCCCGCGAGCCCGCGGTGTCCACAAACACCACGGGCCCGAACGGCACCAGCTCGGTCGCCTTTCGAACGGGGTCGGTTGTCGTGCCGGCGACGGACGACACGATTGCGAGATCGTGTCCGGTGAGTGCGTTCAGGAGGGACGACTTTCCGGCGTTGACCGCGCCGGTCAGGCAGATGTGCGGGCGCAGCCCCCGCGGGGTGGTTGATGGTGCGTTCATCGGTCCTCCTTTGTCTGCGCCCGGAGACCCTCCGCGTGTGCGCGCAGTGCTGGGCCGCTTCGGCCGTCGATCGCCGCGCACAGCTCCTCGTCGTAGCCGAGGCCAACCATGTGTCGAGGATGAAACAACGCGTCGGCGTCCTCTCTCGCCAATAGACTGTGGGCCTCCAGGTACTCTCGTATCGATCGCTCCTCGGCAAGCGCCGCCGCCTGCAACCGCCCCACGTGCCCATAGCCAACGAAGGGAAGAAGCGCCACGGCGTCGGAATACCCGACCTCCACGTTCCGCGCGCACCGGCCGCGATCGGGAACAACACCCGGCAGATACTCGGCAAGCGACCGGACGGCGCCGAGCGCCATCTGCAACGACTCGTCGACGGTGTGCGCGATCGCCGGGAAGAACGCATTCAATTCCAGTTCGCTCATCGACGCCAGGCGCGATACGAGCGCGTCGTTGGTCAGAATCCTCTCGGCAACCTGGATCACCGCTTCGGGTACGACGGGGTTCCGTTTTCCCGCCATGATCGACGAACCCTCGAGGGGTGCGGGAATGTTCAGCTCTCCGATTCCACCCCGCGGACCACTGGCCAGAATGCGGATGTCGCCAGCGACACGCCGGAGATTGACCGCGACGCTCCGCGGTGCCTCCATAGCCTCGACGATCGTATCGTAGTTGCTCGTGGCTTCCCCCAGGTGCTCTGCCCGAGTGATGGGATGGCTCACCAGTCGCTGGAGGACGCGTGAGACGCCCAGTACGTAGCTCCGCGGTGCCCCAACCCCGGTACCGATCGCCGTTCCACCCAAGTTCACCTCGCGAATTCGTTCTCTGGCCTTGTAACACCGCCACCGATCCCTGCCGATTGCGTGCGACCATGCGGCGAACTCCCGCCCAACGGTTGTCGCCACCGCCTCCCGGAGTTGGGTACGCCCCGGCTTCAGGACCTGTTCGTACGCGGTCTCACCCGATTGGAGCCGCCCCTGCAGTTCTTCGCATGCTCGCTCCAGGTCCGAAAGCCCGTCGTGCATGAGCAGGCGCAGCGCCGTCGGCATGACGTCGTTCGTCGATTGGTGCCGATTGACGTCGGTGTGCGGGTCGATCGTCGCCGTCGTTCCGACCCGTTCGCTCGCCCGCACCGCGATCCATTCGTTCACCGCCATATTGATCGACGTCCCGGCGCCGCCCTGGAACGCATCCAACGGCACGGCGTCGGCCGCGACCCGGTCATCGGCTCCCCGCAGTTCGCGCGCCGCCGCCGCCAGCGCCGCACCAACTGTCGACTCGAGAAACCCGAGTTCGGTGTTGCAGACGGCGGCTGCTTCCTTTACCGTCGCCACCGCCCGCACCAAACGGGGCGACACCCGGTACGGCGACAGGAGGTACACCGCGCCTGCCGCGTGGGTGTGACTGTCGGAGAGGACGTTCATTCTTCCGTGCCCCGCAGTCTGTGGAGACCCGATTTCACCGATACTCCGGGAAGCGCCCCGAGCTTTCCCGTCATCGCGCCGAGCCGATCTGTGGTGGCATGAACGATGAGGGTTACGATTGACAGTGCTCCGCCCTCGAGATCCGGGAGCCCGAGACGCCCGACGATGCAGTCGGCGTACGTGCTCAGAATCTGGTTAATGCGTGCACCCTGACGCGCCCGGTCGGTGATGATGATCCCGACGAACCCGTATCTCCGGTCGGAATCCTCAGGAGAACGCGTAGACATCGTGTCCGTCCCAGATCGAGGTCCACGCCCAGACAGGCGTCAAATCGTCGAGATTCCAGCCGAGACTGGCGAGATGCAAGGACGCCCAGTGCGACAGAGACGACGATTCGGTTCCCGCGTCGATGTAGTGCCCCGAGAGCGCGCCGGTGGCGTAGGCGTCGAACAACTCCGTCTCCGTGTCCAGCGGGCACCCGATCGCCACGGCGATCCGCTGCCGCCACCGAACGACCTGCGGCGGGTCCTCGGTGTTCCCGCGTACGTTGGATCCGCCGGCGGCCACCGGCCGCCACACGGAAAAACGCCGCGCGCGGATCGGCGAACCGGTCCCGTAGAGCACGTCCTGGAAAAAATCGATACGAAAGCCGGTCCGACGCTCTTCCCGTGTTCGAAACAGCAGCAGCGGCTTCGTGGGGTCAACAAACCGAACCGCAAAACCAACCGCGTCCGCCTCTTCCGGATCCACCGTTGCCGCGTCGTCGTCGCTGAACACGACGAGGTCGCCGGTCCGCACCGCGCGGCATCCCCGCGCAAAATCGATTTCGTTCATTTTGGTCCTCCCTTCGCATGGGGAGCATCCCCCCAGGCGTTCCACAGTACCGGCCGGCCCGCTCGCATCGCCCGCGCCGGTGTACAGGCGACACATGTTGCGGTATCTTCGTCAACACAGGGTTTTCCGGCGTACAACTGATACGCCGAACGATGGTCGCTCGGCGTCACGATCGGCATGAGAACGTTCGCCCCCGCCGCCAACCCCGCCTCGCGGCCGGTTGGCGAAATCGCCTGCAGAGCCGTGGTCGACGCAATATTCACGTCGCCAAGGGTGATGCGCGTTGCCGCGATCATTCTCAGACTCAGGAGGAGTCGCTCCGACACGCCGCGGTCAGGACGAAGGTCGGCCGGACACCCTGGAGCCTCGAGATACGGCCCCATTCCGATCATGTCCGCGTTGATATCTCGGAAAAACTGGATGTCGCGGGCCAGCTGCTCCTCCGTCTGTCCCGGCAGTCCGATCATGACCCCCGTTCCCAACTGGTAGCCGAGCGCTTTCAGCGTCGTCAGTGCGCGCACGCGACGGTCGAACCGCTGATGCCGGGGATGCAGTCGCGCGAACAGATCCGCGTCACTGGTCTCCACGCGCAACAGATATCGGTGAGCGCCGGCGTCGAGCCACCGTGCGTACGTATCCGAGGTCTGTTCACCGACGCAGAGCGTGATACCCAGACCGTTCGGCAGTTCGGACGTTTTGGTCTCGCGCTTGATCCGTCTCAGGCAGCGCTCCACAAACTCGACGAATACCGAGTCGCGGCGCTCGCCGGACTGCAACGTCATGGAGCCGAACCCCGCGTCGCGGCACGCGACGGCGGCCGACACAATCTCGTTTTCGCTCAGAGTGAACCGAGCAACCGGGACGGAACTCCGTATGCCACAATATCGACACTCACACGTGCACAGATTCGAGAACTCGAGGAGACCGCGCATTCGAACGCGACGGTCAATCCTTCGCTCCAGGGTGGCCCGGGCCGCGGCAAAGAGTGCCGCGTCGCCTCCGGACGCGGTTCCCCGCAACCACGCAACCACTGAGGCATCTGCCGTTTGAGGCCCTTTCTCAGGCGGATTGCGCGGCGCGTTGCCGTCACAGATACAGGTCGCGCGTTCCGTTGATCGTCCGCTCATAGTAGTCGGAAAACTTCTGGTGGAGTTTCGGCGTCCGAAACCTCGCCGCTGCGAGTTCCCGCTGAATCAGCTCCTCGCCCATCGCCTTGGTGGCCGGACTGGCAAAATCGTCCAGCCATTCCCGAAACGTGAGAATCGCGTTGAGCTTGCAGAAGTCTCCCTCGTGACAGGATCGCAGCAGTCGCATGATCCGCTCACCGGTTCGACCGATCCGGTAGCCGGCGGTACAGAAGCTCGTGATGTATCCCATGCGCGCAAGGTCACGGACCAACTCGTCCACGCTCCGGGCGTCTCCCAGCATAAACTGCTGCCGCTCTTCTTCCTGGTCGTCGTAGCGCGTGCTGTACGATCCGAGTCCGATCCGAGTCGACGCGTCCATCTGCGTGATGCCACGATTCACCGCCTCGTTCCGCACCGATGCGGTTTCACGGGCTGTACAGATCATGCCGGTGTACGGAACCGACAAGCGCAGCACGGTAATCAGCTTAAGGAAATCCTCGTCGCTAACCGCGTAGCGTCCGCCCCTGGCTCCCGGCGCGTTGTGAGCAACCTCCAGCCGAGGAAAACTGATCGTATGCGGGCCGATACCGCGCCATGTCTTTTCCAGTTCCCGCGCGTGCGAGACCAGGCCCATGACCTCAAATTTCCAGTCGTACAATCCGAACAGGACACCGATCCCCACGTCATCGACCTCCGCGTCCTGAGCGCGGTGCATGCAGTACAGTCGCCACGCGTAGTCCGACTTCAGGCTCTTTCGCCCGTGTACGCGGCGATAGGTATCGTGGTGATACGTTTCCTGGAACACCTGAAACGTGCCCAGCCCCACTTGTTTCAACCGTCGCAGCGACGCGACATCCAACGGAGCGGCGTTCACGTTGACGCGGCGAATGTTCGCATGGCCTTTCCGCGTCGGTACGCGTACGTCGTACACCGTGTTGATGCTTTCCTCGAGATAGTCGATATCGGACAGCGGGTGCTCGCCGTACACCACGATGAGCCGCTTGTGACCGAAAGTGCCCGCGAGCGATCTCGTCTCCGCGCGAATCTCTTTCGGCGACAACCGGACCCTGTGCATTTCTTCGTTTTCACGACGAAACCCGCAGTACGTGCAGCTGTTGATGCAGTGGTTGGACATGTACAGCGGCGCGAACGTAACGATCCGGTTGTCGTACGCACGAAGCTTGATGTCCAGCCCCGTGCACCGCATTTCCTCGAGGAGATCCGGGTCCTCCACCTGCAACAGCGTTGCGGTCTCCTCGGGCTCCAGCGTCTGCATCGCCCGGGACTTGTCCAGAATCGCCCGTACGCGCTGCGGATCGGGATTCCGCGCGTCGGCCAATTGTCGAATGATCCGTTCGTCATCGATAAAATCGCGTCCCGAAGAGTCGAGATACTTCTCAATCTCTTCCGGTCGAATGATGGACTGGGCCCATTCCAGTTCCTGCTGCCTGGTAGCGGTTGGCACGAGACCTGCTCCTGAATGTCATTGCTCGAAAGGGTTCCGTGTCCGTCAGGTGAATTCCCTCGGGAACGGTAACATCCGATGCCACAGGGCATGCCTTGATGATGACGGCGCACCGTCCATCCGGCCCGTTCTGCGGCGTACATACAGTGGACCACGGGACCGATTCTTTGTCAATATTTTTTTATCGATATTGTTCTATCTTTTTGTATGCTCCGGCCTCACGCCCGCAAATCGCCCGCCGGGAGTGTCACCACCCGTCGCCATCCTGTTACACTCCCCCCATGGCGCAGGACAACGAACTACTGGAGCGGATCGCTGCGGAGGCGCGACGGGGCGGGATGGCGATCGATCAGGAAGCCTACGCCGCGGCGGGGCGGGACCACACGTGGCCGGTACTGCTCGGTTCCGGCTCCCTGGATGCCGATCTCGGTTTCTTCGGCCGTGATCCGGGTCGAACCGAGGCCGAGACCGGGGAGCCCTTTGTGGGCGCCGGCGGGCAACTGGTTCGCGGCGCGCTCTGGCGTGCCTCGGAGCACACCGGGACGCCGACCTTCGAGGAATCGGTCGCCGTGGGACGCCTCGTGTTCTGGGGCAACACCGTTCCGTTCAAGCCGGTGGGAAATAAGGCGTGGCCCATGCGCGTCAAACGGCGGTTTGCCCCACTCATCCGGGAGCTACTCGTTGACCACTGGCGCGGCCACACCCTGATCACGCTGGGGAACGAGGCGTTTCACTGGTTTGGCCTGGCGGAACCGTCGCTGCGTCCGCAGCTGGACGCGTTCTGGCGCCGCGACGACCGCTACCGGACGTCGCTCACGGTAACGCTGGCGGGGCGGGAGATCTCGTTGCACCCGCTCCCGCACCCATCGCCGCTGAACGCCCGCTGGCATCGCCTGTTTCCCGAGCTGCTGGACGATCGTTTGCGGGCACTGGGCTGGCCCGGGGATAACGCGACCGGCGACGACGCAGCCGGCGACGACGCAGCCGGCGGCATTAACGCGCCCGCGCCCGGAGCCGGTATCAGAACAGAACCGTGAGTCCCACCGTCGCCCGTGGAACGGTAAGGGTCATCGACCAGTCGTCTTCCACGTCGGATACGTCACGCGTTTCCATCCAGAACGGATAGGCCGCACCGGTCGCGTATACGCGGGCTCCGACTGGTACGTTGAACGAGATTCGCGGTCCCAGGTCGATGTACTCATCGTACTCCACGTCGTCGAGACCGATGCCGGTCCCGACCGCCACGCCAACGCCGAGTTCGGTACCGGCGGCTTCCTGACGAAAGAGGTACGCCGCGGAAGCGCCCAGTTGGAGCAGGTTCGGGTAGGTGGCGTCGGAGGCGGAGAAGTCGTAGAGGATTGCCTGCGCCGTGATCGCCGCTTCCACGTTGGCGGCGTGGAACACGACACCGAGGGAGCCGTCGCTTGCGGCCTGCAGCCCCACGCCGGAGGGAATGGCGGGTCGCGCCCTCCCCTGCGCGGCGACCGCGGTGAGGGCCGTACACACCAGAACCAGGGCGATCGTTCGCTTCATACCGCTACCTCCGTGACATTGGGATGTGTCTATACCTTCAGCATACCCGAAATCGGTGGCGCGCGCTCGTTTTCGGTGGCCCGCTGTCGTTTTCGGTGACGCAGGCTCGTTTTTGGCCCGCTGTCGTTTTCGGCCCCCCCGCGTGGTTTCGACCCGCGCTTGTGTCCGCCCCCGGGGCGGGATACAGTAGTGTTCGTGCGTCACATCCTCACGCTCCTCTTCCTGACGGTCACCGCCAACGTCGTGGTGTCCGCGGACCCAATCGTTCTCTTCCGCGGGACCCGGCAGATGGATCTGAGTGCCGGAGTTACCTACCTCATCGACGCGGACCACACCCTGGGACCGCAGGACGCGTACAGCCGGCGGGAAACGTTTCGCCCGCTTCGCGGCGAGTCGGTGCAGATCCCTCGGAACGGCGTGATGTGGGTGTACCTCGAACTCGTAAACGAGAGCGACACGGAGCGATGGTTTCTGGAAAACCAGCTCAACGTGGAGGAGATGGCGCTCTATCTTCCCGGTGAGGGCGACTGGCGCGTCCGGCAACACGGCGGAAACCGCGTACCGTTCGCGGACCGGGAAATCCAGACGCGCCGCCCCACCGTGGCCCTCGACCTGCCGGAGGGAACGCCGGTGCCGGTCCTGTTGCGCGTCTCCGACTACCAGTCCTCCAACGTGCGCCTGCGGGTATTCAGCGACCGACGCTTCGCCCGGTACGTACAGGAAGATACGTTCCTCCTGGGCCTCGCCTTCGGCAGTTTCGCGGCGCTCATCCTGTACAACCTGCTCGTGTTCGCCACCGCCCGCGAGCGCATCTATCTGGTCTACGCGCTCTACATGGTGGCGTTCTTCTTCAACCAACTGGCGCAGGAGCGTCTGTTCTCGCAGTACATCGAACCGAATCAGCCCTATGGGTTCTTCTGGTTCGTGATCTTCAGCGCCGCCACGGCCGTATTCGGCGTGGAGTTCTTCCGCCGCTTTGTCGACACGCCGCGGACGACACCGCTCCTCGACCGCATCGCCCGGGGCGTACAGCTCGTTTCGATCGCCATCGGGGCGTCGGCGTTCGTGAGCGCCGGCCCCACCTCGGCGGACCTGATAAACATCGTTGCCCTCGTGGCGATGGCGGTCATCCTGGTGGTGCTGGTGGTGAGAATCATCGCCGGTGACCGACTGGCGCTGGTGTGTCTGGCGGGATCGATCATCTACCTGCTCGGCACCACTGCGGAGATCATGTCGGCGCTGGTTCAGATCCAGGTGACGCCGTTTGTTGTCTACGGTCAGCTCTATGGCGCCCTGGCGCAGGTCCTGTTCCTCGGATTCGCCCTCGGCCGCCGGACGGCCGAAACCCGCGACAGCCTGCTGGCGATGCAGACGAGCTACCGGACGGACCTGGGAACGCGAGATCACCGCACGAACGCACGATCTGGAAAAGATGGCGCGGCAACTCCACGTGCAGGCGGTGACCGATCCCCTGACGGGACTCCACAACCGTGCGGAACTCGCCAAACGCGAGCCGGAGTTCGACACCTACCTCGCGCGGACTCTACGTGTACGATTACCTCCGGATGTGGTGCTTCTACCTCGAGCCGTTGACCATGGGGGCCGCTGAAAACGGCGTGGGGTACCCCCGGTTGATGATGGAATTCGGCACCACCCCCGACCCCATGAGCCGCGAACCCGAGGGCCTCGACGATGCGGGGTTGTTTGACGACGTCTTCAGCGACGATGCCAAAACCGGCGATCCCGAAATCGATGCCTGCCTCGACGAAGACGACGACGAGACGCCCGGCATGGAAAACATCGATGACCACGTCGACCTGTTCTGAATGGACGGGACCCGCGCAGCACAGCTTTCTCCCCTCTCGGAACACCGAGGCCAACAGGAGCGCCCGCTCTTGGTGGTTGTCATCGGCCCTACGGCCGTCGGTAAAACAGCCCTCGCCATCGCCGTTGCAAAGGCCTTGCACTGCGAAATCCTGAACGCCGATTCCCGGCAAGTGTACCGCGGTATGCCCATCGGCACGGCCCAGCCCACTGCCGAAGAGCGCGCAGCAGTGCCCCACCACTTCGTGGACTTTCTCGAGCCCGATGCCCTCTACAGTGCAGGGCAATTCGAATCGGATGCGTTGG
>CAJWEZ010000050.1 GCA_913030605.1 uncultured Spirochaeta sp. | reverse complement strand
GCATGACGGCCTCCTCTCGAGAGATACGGGACCGGAATGCGCCGTTCAGCGCACCGCGTCCCTGTATCTCACGACGCCGTCATGAGCTACCGTGCTTTTTGAAACAGGATTGTGTATACAGCCCGCTGGACGGCCCGGGGTCGGCTGCTCCTCCTGCCGCGTATCAGCCGCGAATTCGAATCAGCAGACCCTCGGCCCGCTCGCGGTACCCGGGGTCCTCATCCACGGTCATCTGCAGATAGTCCGCTGCTTCGTCGAACCGGTTGTCGGCGTAGGCGTTGACGCCGAGGGCATAGAGCGTGATCGCCTCATCCGCGCCGCGTTCCATCGCCGCCTGATAGTAGAAATCCGCCAGCCCGTAGTTCTGACGTTCGTAATTGATAAGCCCCAGGTAGTAGTAGGGAACGTAGTTGTCCTCACGCAGCTGGAGCGATTTTACGAACGCGCTTTCCGCCTCATCGAGTTCGCCGGCGGTGTACTGGTCAACACCGTAGGAGACCCAGCCGCGGAAGCTGCGTCGTTCGCCGACGTACGCCAGGAAATCATCGGTGAGGTTGCCCTGGTCGACCCAGCGAAACGCCTCCCGGTACACCGCGTCGACGTTTTCCGCCAGGCTGGCGTCGGGCTGGAGCGCGCTCAGGCTGTCCCACATGATCCTGTTGATCTCCGGTGCGTCGGCGTTGAGCAGGAAGCTGATCATGCCCCACGCCTGCGGGTAGAAGCTGTCGATGGAGGACCGGGCGCCGTCCAGGTCGATGGAGAGCATCTCGTCCAGGCCGATCAGCGGACGGGGAGAGTCTCCCGCCACCATCGCCTTCAGCGTGTCGAGCCACGCGAGGTTTTCGCGGTAGATCGCGGTTCCGAACTCGGGATCGTACTGCGAGGCCTCGAAGTAGACGGCGAAACCCTCCCGCAGCCACAACGGGGGGTTGTCGACAAAGGCGCGGAAGAACTGGATGAAACTCTGGTGAATGATCGACTGATCCAGAGACGCGTCGTCGGTGTAGTAGCCCACCAGCTCGCTTTTCGCCAGATCCGCGTAGTGGAGATACACGTACCCGTCCCGCGTTTCGTCCACGAGTCGGCGCAGGTAGGAATCGAACCGTGACTTGGTGGCGAACACGCGCACCCGCAGCGGCGCCTCAAGGGAATCCACGGGGTAGCGGAACTGCTGGTTGTACAGGCTGAGCATCGCCTCCATGCGATCGCTTACCGCCTGGGCATGTTCCTGACTGATCTCGGAGATGACGTGGTAGTGGGTGCTGTCCGCCTCGAACTGGGAGCTCTGCGCGGCCAGCGGCAGGGTCACCACCGCAGCAAACAGCGCCAGGAGTACCGCGTGTGCCGATCGAATCATCCTTTTCCTCCGTGTTTGGTCTTGGTTTTCTCATTGTAGGGGGCGCTGGTGACATTATCAATGATGATGTTGAGCTCATCGATGATGATTCCGGTGAATCGCTCCACGTGCTCCACGATGTACTGCTGGAGGCTGTAGATGCTGCCCTTGAGTTCCAGGCGGTACGGTACCTGGACGTGGACGTCGATCCGGTACCCGCGCTGGTCGTACTTGATGTTCAGCCTGCTGATGACGATTCCCGGGGTGAACTCGTCCACGCAGTGCATGATCATCTGCGAGAGTGCCGCCTCGCTGATCTGAACGGCACCCTTGGTGCTGAACGCCGGACGGACCACCGTCTTTTCGTAGGTTTTGTCGCGCCGAAGGAGTCCCAGGCCGCGTCGCCAGATCACCTTTACCGAGTCACCCATGATACGCGGATAGTTGCGTTTGACCTCGATCGAGGGAACCGGAATGACGTGTCGGCCGTGGGTCTTGCGGTGGTTGATCGCGGTTTCGATCTCGTCGGAGGTGGCGACCTCCTCGATCATGATGATCCGCTTGGGTTCCGGAAGCTGCAGCGCCTCGCAGATCTTGCGGACCATCCGTTCGGAGGTCCCCAGCACCAGGATGCGCTTGAACCGCGACTTCTCGATCGCGTGCTGCACCTCACGACGGTGTGCCTTCTCCGTGAACAGTGCCGTCCGCACCGCCGCGAGATACGCCTGCTCCTTTTTTGCAGACTTTCCCGCGATGATCTTCTGGTTCTCGATCAGGAGGCCGTCGTCGATGAGGAGATCGATTCCGTGTTTTTCCATCACCAGCCGGGCGCGAAAGCTCTTCCCGGTGCCGCTCTTTCCCACCAGGGCCAGGACCTGCACACCGCGAAAGCGCCACATGATGCGCGCGAGGAATCGCTTCATAGGTGTATTGTAGCGGCGCGTCCGCAGGCCGTACAGGCGGCGGTGGCGACCTCTTCGAGCCGACGGACGATTCCGGCGGGGTCCCCGAACAGCTCGCGCACCATTCGGAAATCCCCGGGCTGCAGCGGGGCGCTCCACGCGACCTGGGGCTGTTCGAAGGCGATGAACAGCGCGTGCAGCATCATCCGCTTGCGTTCCGCCAGGCGCTCGCGGGAACCGGCGACGGTGTTCCAGCCGGGGCCGTCGTAGGTCTCGTCGCCGATCAGCGGGAGGCCCTCGGCGGCGAGGTGGGCGCGGATCTGGTGCGTTCGGCCCGTTCGGGGAAACGCCGCGACCAGCGAGGCCGACCCGTCGGCGGTACTGGTCACCGGGATCACCGATGTCCGGGCCGACGCAAAGCGCAGGGCCGGGGGGCGCCCCGTGGTTGGCTCCACGACCGCGCGCCGCCGCTGACGGTCGTAGGCGAGGCGCCGGTCGATTTCCATGCGCCGCGGAATCGATCCGGCGACCACCGCCAGGTACATCTTGGTGACGCGACGGTGCCGCAGTTCCTCGGTGAGGGTCCGGGCCCCCTCCGTGGACAGAGAGAAAAGCTGCACACCGCTGGTCCCGGCGTCGAGGCGATGAACCGGTCCGGGCCGGAACGAGAGACTGTCGCGCCACCATCCCTGGGCGGCGGCGGCGCGGCGGACCATGTCGTCGAGCGCCTCGTTCCCGTGCACGGGCAGTCCCGGCGGCTTGTTGAGTACCAGCCAGTCGTCGCTGCGATCCACGATCCCGATACGCCAGTCCCCGGCGTGAATCGCGCCGTCCTGGACGCGGACAGGTGGTGGTCCGCCGTGTCGTGGCGACGGGGCGCGGTCGGGCGGCCGGCGCCGCGAGCGGCCGGTGTTGCTCCAGTCCGGTACCGAAAGCCGATCTCCCTCCCGGACACGGACGTCGCCGCGAACCTTTCTGTCGTTGAGGCGTACCTCACCCCTCCGGATCGCGCCGGCGATCGCGCCGGGCGGTACGCCGGGAAACCCGTTTCGCAGTACTCTGTCCACGCGACGGCCGTCGTCGTCCGTCGCCACCTGAAGCTCAGCCATGCCGGCAGTGTAGACCGGGAGCACAGCCTTGACAAAGGGCTTGAGCACTGGTGACACTGCTATGGTGCAGAGTCCGGCCATCCAATACCTCTATGACATGATCTCGAACCGGGTCTTTCTCTCTGCTTTTTTCAGCTGGTTTCTGGCTCAACTGATCAAAATGCTCGTCGACCAGGTCCGTGGCCGGTCCCGGGGATCCCGGGACATGGTGGCGACCCTCATGTGGAAGACCGGCGGCATGCCATCGAGCCATTCGTCGCTGGTCACGGGGCTGGCGACCGCGATCGGCGTCGCCTACGGTGTGAAGTCCGCGGTGTTCACGGTATCGCTCTTCTATGGCGTGCTCATCATTCGCGATGCCATGGGGGTTCGCAGGTCGTCGGGCCTGCAGGCCCAGAAAATCAACGCCATGGGGCGGGAACTGCACGAACGTTTCGGCATGGAGTTTGAACCGGTCAAGGAAGTCAGCGGCCACACACCGAGCGAGGTGTTCGTGGGTGTCCTTCTCGGGTTCTTCACCGGCCTGGCGTTCAGCATCCTGTAGGGTCCCGCCCGTGAGCGCACGCCGTCCGTCGAGTCTTGTCGTCGCGATCCTCCTCGTCCCTGTCGCCCTCGTTGCGGCAGTCTTCTTCGTTGTGCGCTCGGCACCCCTCGAGTTTGGCGCGCGACCGTGGCAGCGCGTCGATATGATTCTGATTCCATCGATCGCGGACGAGGAAACCGCCGCCTCCCGTCTCATCGCCGCCGGTGACGAGATCCTGTACTTCGGCAATGCCACGGTTTCGGTAGAGGACTTCGCCGGCGGCGCCGTTGTGCCCCTTCCTGAGCTGACGGGGCGGTTTGATGAGGCCGACCCGCGTCTGGATCCATTTCTCCGGGCGCTCCCCGGGCTCTTCCATCCTCCGGGAGGCGAACAGCCCTCTGCGGTGCTGTACCGGACGCGCTCCGGGTCTCCGGTGGAGACGTGGCTGCACGTGCGTCGCGTGCTCGACGGTGTTCCGTTCCGCATCGCCGGCTGGCAGCCGGTGATTCCTCTCGCGTCGGGGCTGGCGGTGCTCGTGGCGCTGATTCCCGTCCTCGTGACGGCTCGGCGCCGGCGCCTGCCTATCGCGGTGACGCACCTCCTGGCCGCCGTCTATGGGGTCGTCGGAGGTCCGGAGGCGCTCGTTCCGGCGGTTCTCCTCGGCACGGCGTTCTCGTACTGGCACGTTCACAGCGCCGACATCGAGCGCGAATATCTCGTCCACCGGAGGCGTGGGGTCCGGATCGAACGGGAACAGGTTCCGGCGCTGGTCTTTCTCGTCCTCGCCGCGATCGGTGCGGTCGCCCTGCCGGCGGAACGACGGGCGGCGGTCCTGATCGTCGTCGCCATGGTGCTGGTGTGGGCGTGGGTCGTCCTGATCCACGCCTTGCGCATCGACCGCAGCGAACATCCGCTCTTCGCGCCCCGGCCGATCCTTCGTACGCGGGTGACCTTCCCCGGACTCATTCCCGCGCTGATCGTGGTTGCCTCGGCATCGGTGGCGTTCGTGCTTGCCGGAACGGGAACGGTGCCGGCCGGTACGCCGACGGTTCCGGTGCCGGAGCACCTCGCCGTCGGACAGCAGCCGACCCGCGATCCGGGCGAGGCCTCCGCGCTCGTCGAGGGGCTGCGCAGCGTCTCCGCCACCGCGGAACCCCTCTCAACGGCGGGGTACCTCGCCCACCGGTGGTACCAGGACACGCTGCTGTACGGCGGAACGTTCCGGGTCCCCTCCCTGGGAGACCGGATCACGATCCAGCGACTCCGACGGGAGGGGGCGGGCCTGTCTGCATACCGGGAACCGGTGCGCGAGTTCGGTCCCCAGTGGGTAGCGGAGCAGTTCCGGGAACCGCAGGGCACCGCCTACACGCTGTTCACGCAGGAGGAGGGCGCGTTCCGCGTGGTGCGGACGCCGCTCCAGCTTACGGTGGTCAGTCCCACGGGAACGATGCGGCGGCTCGCAATGCTGATCCTTCCTCTCCTTGCCCTGGCGTCCGGTATGCGCTTGCCCTACCGTGGGCTCCTTGGTACGGTTGGTGCTGCATCGAGGAGCGAACGACACGAACTATGAGAGCGATTTCTGCAGGGGGCGTAGCTCCCTTACCGACTCAACAGCCCCTGGAGCAGGGATTCTGGAACGCCGCAGTCCCGTCCCTGTGCGTGGTGCCGTTCCAGCAGCACACCGGGAGCCGTCTGCACAGCCTGGTGAAACCGGGCGAACTCGTTCGCGAGGGGATGGTCGTCGCCGAGAGCGACAGCCGCCTCGCGGTGCCGATCCACGCGCCGATTCCCGGTCGCGTGGCGACCGTCGGGCAGACGACGCTCCTCGACGGCACGACCTCCGGGGCGATCGCGATCGAACTCGACGGTGAGTTTGACCGTCTCGGGAAAAACCCGGAGCCGCGACCGTGGCGTGATCTGTCGCCGGAGGCGCTGCTGGAAGTGATCAGATCCGCAGGTGTCGTCTGCGGACCGCGCGCATCGGTCCCCGCTCACATGCATCTTCGTCGGAGCAGGCAATCGCACCCGCCGGTCCTGATGCTCGACGTCGCCGAAACGGAACCGTACATGAGCGCAGATGCGGAGATCGTGGCCGAGGACGGCGCGGGGATCGTTGAGGGCCTCGAGATCATCGCCGCCATTCTCGGGACGGATCGGATCCATGCCGCCGTCGCCGGAGGGTTCAGTCGGGCGCACCGCGCGATCCGCGCGGCGCGCGGCGACGTCGCCATCGCCCTCCACCGCCTCCCGCACCGGTATCCGGCAAACAGCGAATACCATCTGCGCCGCGTCGTCGGCCTGCGCGGCGGCGCCGACGACGCCGTTGACCTGGTCGTGGTCTCGCCCTCCACCGTTGAGGCGATCCGGGACGCGGTCCTGTACGGCAAGCCGCAGATCGACCGGGTGATCGCCGTCGGCGGTGGCGCGGTGCAACGCCCCGCCCATATCCGGGTTCGCCTCGGAACGTCGATCGCCGAGGTACTGCAGGAGTGTGGCGGGTTGCTCGAGGAGCCCGCCCGGATCATCGCCGGAGGAACTCTCACGGGACGTCTTGTGCAGAACATCAACGCGCCGGTGACGAAGACGATGTCGGCGATCGTCGCCCTTACCGAGGCCGAGGTCCGTGGGGGCGAGGAGGAGCCGTGCATCGGGTGCGGTGGCTGCGTTCGCGCGTGCCCGGTATCGATCAATCCCTCACTGCTCAACGATCTGATCCTGGATGGCCGTCACCGGGAGGCCGAGGCTGCCGGTGTGTTCGACTGTACGGAGTGCGGGCTCTGCGCCCACGTGTGTCCCTCCCGGATCCCACTGGTTGATCGAATCCGCGACGGCAAGCGGTCCCTGTCCGGGGGCCACTCGTGAGCACCATCCCCGAGGTTCGGTGTCCTCACACGTTCCGCATGCTCACCGTGCGGGGGATTTACATCCGGCTTGCGCTGGCGCTGGTGCTGGTACTGATCCCGGCGGTGTTTCGCAGCGGTGCGACGGTGGTCGTCCTGGCGGTGTCGGCGATCGGCGGCGGAATCCTCGCTGAGCTGGTGGTCGGGCTCGGCAGCGACCTCTCGGTTCGGCGCAGCGGTATCGGCAACGGTCGAGTGCTGTACTACGCACTTCTGGTGACGGCGCTGGCACCGACGACAGCGACCCCGGTGGTCGTGGCGGTGGCGACCGCGGCGGCGGTGCTGGTGGGGCTCTGGCTCCCCGGCGGCCCCGGGGCCTACTGGCTACACCCCGTCCTGGTGGGTCTGGCGCTGCTTCCCGGTTTGAGCCTGATGACGGGGTCCGATCCGCTGGCGGCGGGGACCGGCGTCCTCCCCGGCATTGTGGAGTCCTCGCAGGCGTTCGCGTTCCTCGACGGACGCGTCTTTGGACCCCTGGGGCTGAGCGTGTCCCCCTCGGCGATCGCGGCGATCACCGGATTCTCCGGTAGCACTCCGGCGACCGTCACCGCCGGACTCCTGCTGCCGCTCCTGATTGCGGCGATGGTCGTGCTCGGCGAGGATGTGATGCCCCCCGTCCTGCCCGTCTCCTACCTGTTCGTCTTCGCGATCGTTGTGGACCTCCTCGGAGGGGACGTGCTGAGCGCCACCCTTGCGGGGAACGTCCCAGTCCTGGCGCTGATCGCCCTGGCCGATCCCGGAGTTCGTCCGCACCGCCGCCGCGACATCGTGCTCTTCGGAGCGATCGCCGGCGGGCTCACGGCGGTGCTGACCGCATTTGGCGGCACCGGCATGCCGGGCGTGGCGGGCCTTCTTCTTGCCGGAACGCTTCGTCCGCTGCTGGATCGGGCGTCCCGGGGAAGGACACTGTGATGAGTGGCCTGTGGTCGCGGGGCGTGAAGGTGATGGCGCTGTTTGGTGCCGCGGTTCTGGTGGTACTGACGCTCGAGCTGGTCGTCGCCGGTGGAGCCGTGCCGACCTCGGCTCTGCCGTGGTCCCATCTGCTGGATCAGCTCGCCGGGCGCCCCGGCGCGGCGGTGGTCCCGGATACCCCGGAGGCGCCGTATCTGTGGCCGGTGTACGCCGACAGCGGGCTTGCCGGTGCGATCGTGTACAGCCGCGCAACGGGCTACCGGTCCCCCGTAGAGGTTGCTGTAGCGGTTGACGCCACCGGCGCGGTTCGCGCCACGGAGGTTGTCGCCCACGGAGAGAGTGGCTACGTGGCGCGGGCATTGGGTCGCGGGGATGTCGACGGGGTCACCGGCGCAACGGTGACAAGCGATGCGATCGGCAGGGCGCGGGAGCGCGCGGTTCGCGCCGCGACCCGGTATATTGAGGAGCAACGGTGACGCACTTTTTCCGACACGTGACATCGCGCAATCCGGTCTGGATGGTGCCCCTGGCGCTCCCGGTGGTGCTGTACGCCAGCCAGACGGTATATCTCGCGGTGCTGTTTACTGCGCTCGTGGCGATCGCGGTTCCCACCGTCCACGGTGTGTCCTATTTCGCGGAACGGTGGCTTCCCAGACACCTGCGGCTGGTTTCGCTGCTGCTCGTGGCAGCGGTTGTCGTGACGATTCTTGAACGGATTCTCCAGTCGCTCGGAGATATCGTGCCGCAGCGCACGCACTCCATGATCCAGGCGCTCACCGTGACGGCGATCATGGTGTGGCCGACGATCGCGGCTCCCGTCGACGAAACGTTCCGGCACCGGATGGCGGTTGCGGCGGGGCTGGCAGCGGGATTCGTCGTCGGGTTCGTGCCCCTGGCGGCGGTCAGAATCCTTCTCTCCCGCGGCGGGTATCTCTTTGCCGATACGCTGTTTGTCGGGTTTCTGCTGCTGGCTGTCGGGCGCATGGCGATTAACCTGTACCGAATCCACAGCGGGGAGGAGCGTGCATGAGCACCGTGGCCCTCATTGTAAGCGTTGCGCTCACCCAGAACGTCGTTCTCGTGCACTATCTCGGAGTGTACCCGCTTCCGGCGATCGTTCATGACCCGCGCCGTGCCGGGGTCTTTTCGGCGGCGGTGACGGTGGCCCTGGTGTGGGTCTCACTGGTCTACTGGGTGGTGTTCCGGTTTGTGCTGGTACCGCTGGATGTGACGATCCTGGGAACCGTGGTCGCCGCCGGTATCGTTGCGGGGTCCACGGTTCTCGGCGTTCGCCTCGGGAGCCAGCTCTTTCCGTTCCACCGACGCCGCATTCGGCAGGGGACGCCGGCGGCGCTGGTCAATGTGACCGTTCTGGTGGTCTCAATGGCGCTGGTGGAACAGGTTCCCACGCTGTGGCAGGCGCTTGTCGGAGCCCTCGCCGCGGGCGTCGGACTCACCCTGGCGCTGGTTCCGCTGGCGGCGGTGCGCCGCGAACTGAGAAACCGGCGTATTCCCGCGGCGCTGCGGGGCGATGTGTCGGTGTATCTCGCCGCGGCGATGATGGCGCTCGCGATCCAGCAGATCGACGCGCTGCTCCAGCGTTTTCTGGTGCCGCTGTACTGACCGGAGGTTTCGACCGCCGGCGACCCCGCTACGACGCCGCCCGCGTCTTGAACTCCGACGTCGTGTGAAACTCTACCTTCGGGTGGTCCCGCTCATTCGCCGCCAGCACCCACGGTGATTCCGCCAGATACACCGGCTTCTCATCCTTGTCCCACACGATGTTTCGCGACCGGAAGCGCATGAACTCGTCGAGTGCCTTCGGATCATCTGACGTTATCCAGCGCGCGTGGGAGTAGGGCAGCCCCTGCATTTTGGCGGCGGCGCCGTACTCGTGCTCCAGACGGTAGGCGATGACGTCGAACTGCAGTTCCCCGACCGTGCCCACTATCAGGCGGTTGCCCTGTCGAAAGAGCTGCGCGACGCCCTCCTCGGTGAGCTGGCTGAGTCCCTTGTGGAACTGCTTGCTGCGCATGGGATCGCCGTTGATCATCTCGCGGAAGATCGCCGGCGAAAACGCCGGGATACCGCGGAACTCGAGCTCCTCGCCCTCGGTGAGGGTGTCACCGATCTTGAGGTCACCGCGGTCGTAGAGCCCCACCACATCGCCGGGGTAGGCGAAATCCACCACCGATTTGCGTTCCGCCATGAAGCTGTAGGGGTTGGTGAACCGTACCTGCTTTCCCTGACGGACGTGGAGAAACTGACGCGATCGTTCGAAGGTGCCTGAGCAGATGCGAAGGAACGCGATGCGGTCCCGGTGACGTGGGTCGAGATTGGCGTGAATCTTGAACACGAAGCCGCTGAACCGATCCTCGTCCGGGTCGACCTGCCGCGTGCTCGTCGGACGGCCCACCGGTTTTGGCGCGATGTCGATGAACGTCTCGAGCAATTCGCGGACACCGAAGTTGTTCAGGGCGCTGCCGAAAAACACCGGCGCCAGTTCTCCTGCGCGGTAGGCGTCCACGGAGAACGGCTCGTAGACGCCCTCGATCAGTTCGACGTCATCGCGGAGTCGCCCGGCGTCGGAGCCCAGCTGCCGGTCCAGTTCGTCGTCGGCGAGATCCCGGATGTGGAGGCGCTCCTCTTCGACGACGGTCTTGCCCGGCCGAAAGAGGTACAGACCGCCCTCGTGGAGGTTGTACACCCCCTTGAAGTGCTGCCCCATGTTGATCGGCCAGGTGAGCGGCCGCACCCGGATGTCGAGCTTTTCCTCGATCTCGTCCATGAGCTCCACCGGTGGCCGTCCCTCGCGGTCCAGCTTGTTCACGAACACGATCACCGGGGTGTCCCGCATGCGACAGACGCGCATGAGGTTCTCGGTCTGCTCCTCGACGCCCTTTACACTGTCAACGACCAGGATCACGCTGTCCACGGCGGTGAGGGTCCGGTAGGTATCCTCGGCGAAGTCCTTGTGCCCCGGTGTATCCAGTATGTTGATCAGCTTCCCGTCGTACTCGAAGCTCATCACCGCAGTGGCCACGGAGATGCCGCGCTGTTTCTCGATCTCCATGAAGTCCGAGGTTGCCGATTTCTTGATCTTGTTCGATTTGACCGCACCTGCGGTGCGGATGCCTCCACCGAACAGCAGGAGCTTCTCGGTGAGGGTGGTTTTTCCGGCGTCGGGGTGGCTGATGACGGCAAAGGTCCGCCGACGCTCGATTTCCTGTTCTCGTGTCATGTCCGGTGGCATCCTACCGGGAAGCGGCGGAAATGTGTATGCCCGCCCCGCATCGCGCGTGGGCAGAATGCCCCGGTGGTGCTACAATGGCGCCATGAACATCACCGTCCTGGAACCCCTCGGACTCCCGCGGAGCGCGGTGGAGGAGATTCTCCGTCCACTGACCGACGCGGGCCACACCGTGACGATCCACGAGGATCGTCCCTCCGATACCGACGAGACGATCCGACGCCTCGAAGGCGCCGAAATCGCCGTCATCGCCAACATGCCGTTTCCCGGCGAGGTGGTCCGCGCGGCGACGACGCTGCGGTTTCTCTCCGTCGCCTTCACCGGTGTGAACCATATCGACATCGAGGCCTGTCGTGAGCGTGGTGTGGCGGTCTCCAACGCCGCCGGCTTTTCGACCGAGAGCGTCGCCGAGCTCACCGTGGCGATGATCATCGGACTGCTGCGGTCGGTCGTGCCGGGTGACGCCCGCGTCCGGTCCGGCGGTACCAGCGCCGGGCTCTTCGGCCGGGAACTCAACGGGAAGACGGTTGGTATCGTCGGCACCGGGGAGATCGGGCGTCGGGTGGCGACGGTGCTCAGCGCCTTTGGCGTTCGCCTGCTGGGCTACAACCGTACGCGATACCCGGAGATGGAGCGGCTGGGCATGCAGTACCTCTCGCTGGAGGAACTGCTGCCGGCCAGTGACATCGTCAGTGTCCACGTGGCGATGACCGCGGAGACCAGGGGGCTCCTTTCGGCGGAACGGATCGCGATGATGAAACCGGGGGCCTACCTGGTGAACCTGGCGCGCGGCCCGGTGATCGACAGCGCCGCGGCGGCGCAGGCGTTGCACGAGGGACGTCTGGCGGGGATGGGGGCCGATGTGTTCGAAATGGAACCCCCGATCCCGGCGGACCATCCGCTGCTTTCGGCACCGAACACGCTGCTGCTGCCGCACGTGGCCTTCGGGACCGAGGAGAGTTTCCGCAAGCGGGCGGGGATCGTGACCGAGAACATTCAGGCCTGGCTGGACGGGACCCAGACGCGGGTGATTCTGCCCGGCGCCGTCGGCTGAGTCGCCGACGGGTACATCACGGCGATCCCTGCGACTCGATCGCCGACAGCTCTTCCCACCGCGCGTAGGCCGCCTCCAGCTCGCCCTCTATCGCCGCAAGGCGGTCGGTGAGGGCGGTCGTGCGGGTCCCGTCGTCGGTCTCGTACAGTGACGGGTCGGCGAGTTGACGGTGGATCTCGGCCTGTTCGGTTTCCAGCGCCTCGATGCGGTCGGGGAGCTCCTCCAGCTCCCGGCGTTCGCGAAACCCGAGGCGGCGCTCCCGGCGACGGCGGGATGCTTCGGCGTTCCCGGTTGCACCGACCGCGCCGCTGTCGCCAGATCCGGGACCTTCCGGTGAGCGCAGGTGGTGGTAGCGCGCCATCCACTCGCGATACCCCCCTGCGTGCTCCTCCACGCGACCGTCGCCTGCAAGGACCAGGCAATCGGTGACGACGTTGTCCAGAAAATCGCGGTCGTGGCTCACCAGCAGTAACGTACCGCCGTAGTCCGATAGCAGGTCCTCCAGCAGCTCCAGCGTCTCCTGGTCCAGGTCGTTCGTCGGCTCATCCAGTACGAGGAGGTTGGATGGCCGGGCAAAGAGGCGCGCGAGCAGTACCCGGTTGCGTTCGCCCCCGGAGAGCGTGTGCACCGGCCGGTTGCGGTCATCGGCACTGAACAGGAAGTCCTGCATGTACGCCAGGACGTGTTTGCGCGACCCGCCGACCTCGACCGTGTCGTACCCGCCTCCAAAGGCGTGATAGAGCGTTTCGGTTTCATCCAGTTGGCGGCGCAGCTGGTCGAAGTACACCACCTGCAGCCCGGAACCGCGCCGCACCGTACCCGCCGCCGGTTGCAGGTCCCCCAGAAGCAGCCGTACGAGCGTCGTCTTGCCTGCGCCGTTGGGTCCGACGATGCCCACGCGGTCTCCCTTCAGGATCGTGGTGTTCAGTCCGTCCACGATCCGCCGCCGGTCCCAGGAGAACGCCAGGTCCTTCGTTTCCACGACCAGATCACCCGACCGCGCCGCTTCGGCGATCCGCATCCGGGCGGTTCCCTGCCGGGAGCGGCGTTCGGCGTACTGCGCCCGCATCTCCATGAGGGCGCGGACCCGCCCCTCGTTTCGCGTACGACGCGCCTTGACGCCGCGGCGCAGCCATTCCTCCTCCGCCGCCAGGACGCGGTCGAACGCCGCCTCCTGCCGGGTTTCGGCGGCGATCGCGTCCTGCTGGCGCCGGACGAACTCGTCGTATCCACCCGGAAACCGGTAGAGGCTGCCCCGGTCGAGGGCGATCACGCGATCCGCCACGGCCCGGGAAAACGCCCGGTCGTGGCTCACGAAGAGCACGGCCCGACCGCCGGAGCGCGTGGCCGACAGCAGCGTCTGTTCCAGCCATTCGATGGAATCGATATCGAGGTGGTTTGTCGGTTCGTCCAGAAGCAGGACGTCCCAGTCCGTCGCCAGGGTGGCGGCCAGCAGCACTCTCCGCAGCTCACCCCCCGACATCTCCTCAACCCGGGCGTCGGTGGCGACGCCCAGGCGCGTCAGCGTTTGTTCCGCCTGCAGCCGGCGTTCCCCGGCGGATTCGGGATCATCGTCGAGAGCTCCGGCGCCGTGGAACTCGGTGGCGACGTCGAGGGCGCTCCCGGACAATCCGTCCGGGACGTTCTGCGGGAGTGCGCGAACCCGAACCCCGTTCGCGCGGGCCAGGGTACCGTCGGTGGGATCCATCTCCCCGGCCAGAACGCGGATCAGCGTTGACTTTCCGCTCCCGTTTCGACCGATGAGGCAGATCCGGTTGCCCGGCTCCACGGTGAACCCCACCTGATTGAAGAGTGGCGTTCCGCCGAAGGAGACGCTCAGCTGGTGTACATTGAGAAGTGCCACGCCGGCACGCTACCCCGGTGGCGATGCCGGAGGCAAGTGGCGGTGTCGACGTCGACCGTCGCGCCGGCGCGCTGACCCCGGTGACGACGTGCGGCTTCCGGCGCCGGCGCGGCGACCCCGGTGACGACGTGCGGCCTCCGAGGGCGGCTCGCGGCCTCCGACGGCGGTGCCTACATGCGCGCCGAGGTGGCGTGACGCCCGGCCTCGTGGGCGTCTGCGCGAACGGCCACCGCCGCCGCGTGTTCGTTGCCCAGCCGGAAGCCGGCATCGAGGGCCGCGGTGACCGCATCCCGGGTGCCGAACCGGTCGAGGAGTGCGGCGGTGAGAGCCTCCCGCGACACGACCCGGGTGATCGCCACAAGCGCCCCCAGCATGCAGATGTTGGCGTTCCGCTCGCTGCCGGACACCTCCCGGGCGGTCGCGGCAAAGGGAATCGCAAACTGCCGCGAGTCGACGCGTCCGCGAATCGGGGCCTCGTCGCTGTCGGTGATGAGGAGTCCTCCCGGCCGGATCACCCCGGTGTAGGCGTTGAGCGCCTTGCGGTGCAGGCAGACCAGTACGTGAGCCTGATCGACCTTTGGATAGATGACCTCGCTGTTTGAGATCGTCACGTCGGTACGGCTCAGGCCACCGCGCATCTCGGCTCCGTAGCTCTGGCTCTGGACGGCGTAGCGGCCTTCGTGGATGACCGCAGCCTCCGCGAGGACGATGCCGGCGCTGATCACGCCCTGGCCTCCGACACCACCGATCACCAGCTTCCAGCTCATTGTGGCTCTTCTCCTCCGGCACCGCCGGCGCGCGCGGCCTGCGCTCGCTGAATCACCTCGGCGTACTGGTCGCAGTATTCCGGCCGTTCCTCGTCAACGAAAACGCCGCGCGGAATGAGGTCGACCTGTTCCGCCAGTTGCCGTGACCCCACCTTTGCCGTGCCCTCCTTGAAATGGCGAAGCATCTCCACCGTTTCCTGGTGTCCGTTGCGGCGGCCGAAGTGTGTGGGGCACTGCGAGAGCACCTCGACGACCGAAAAACCGTGGTGCCGGATCGCGCGTGTCAGGAGCTGCTCGAGTTCGTTGACGTGGTAGGTGGTCGTTCTGGCGACAAAGGTCGCGCCGGCGGCGCTGGCAAGCTGCACGGCATCGAAGGGCTGGTCGATCGATGAGTACGGCGCGGTGGTCGCCTGGATGCCGCAGCCGGAGGTCGGCGAGAACTGTCCGCCGGTCATGCCGTAGATGCGGTTGTTGAGGACGATGACGGTGATGTCGATGTTGCGCCTGGCGGCGTGGATGAAGTGGTTCCCGCCGATCGCCAGGGCGTCGCCGTCCCCCATCGGTACCAGGATCGTCAGGTCCGGCCGGCTCATCTTGACGCCGGTGGCGAACGCGAGGGCCCGCCCGTGAAGCGTGTGGAGGGTGTGAAAATCGAGGTAACCGGCGATGCGGGCGCTACACCCGATGCCGGAGACCATCACCAGCTCGTTCTTGTTCAGTCCGACCGCGTCCACCGACCGGATGAGTCCGTTGAGGACCGTCCCGTGGCCGCACCCGGGGCACCAGATGTGGGGCATGAAGCGGGTCCGGAGATACGAATCGATCGATTTCATTCGCCCTGTCCCTCCACGATGCGCAGTACCCGCCGGATATCCCGGGGCGTGATGAATCTGCCGTCGACGCGATTCGACAGGAAGACGCGCTCGGGAGCGTCCACGGCGGCCTTCACGTGCCGTAGCATCTGTCCCATGTTCATTTCGACCACGATCACCGCGCGTACCGACCGGCACGCCCGGCGGACGACGCCGGCAGGGAAGGGCCAGAGCGTCTCCAGCTCCAGCAACCCCAGGGGCTGACCGTTGAGGCGCGCTTCGTGAACCACCTGTCGTGCGGAGCGCGCGGGAGAGCCGTAGGAGACGAGAACCACCTCGGCGTCCTCCATGCCGTAGGTTCGTACCGAGGCGAGCTCGTCGGCCCGCAGCTCCAGCTTGTCGTGAAGGTGGTGGGCCAGATCGTCGACGATCGCCGGGTCCGTGGACGGGAAGCCCCACATGTCGTGGTAGAGGCCGGTGACGTTGTAGCGGTGCACTCCGCCGAAATCGGACATCGGCAGGCGCCCGTCCTCCCGGGTGAGGTAGGGGTGGTAGTCCACCCCCTCCGGCACCGACGTGCGCAGGCGGTCCACCGTCGGCAGCTCGCCCGGCTCAGGGATCACCAGCCGTTCCCGCATGTGACCGAGCATCTCGTCGAAGAGAACCACGACCGGCGTCCGGTAGGTTTCGGCGAGGTTGAATCCGCGCACGGTCGCCTCGAAGAGGTGCTGGTGGGTTGAGGCGGTGATCGCGATGATGGAATGGTCCCCGTGGGTCCCCCATCGCACCTGGTTGATGTCGCCCTGGCTGCCCTGCGTCGGCAGACCCGTGCTGGGTCCGCCGCGCATCACATCGACGACCACACAGGGAATCTCCGCCATGATCGCGAACCCCAGCGCCTCCTGCATGAGGGAGAATCCGGGCCCGCTGGTCGCGGTCATTACCTTGCTTCCGGTGAGGGAGGCGCCGATGATCGCCGCCATGGAGGAGATTTCGTCCTCCATCTGGATAAACCGGCCGCCGCGGGCGGGGAGCTCCCTGCTGAGGTGCTCAGCGATCTCGGAAGACGGTGTGATCGGGTATCCGGCAAAGAAGCTCAGGCCGGCGTACAGAGCCGCCTCGGCGCACGCTTCGTTCCCCTGGACGAACACGGTCCGCGGACCGGTCGCGGTGGAGCCGGAGGCACTCATGCCGGTGCCTCGGCGGGGGGCTCGTATTCGAGATGGATCGCCAGATCGGGACACATGCGTTCACACAGCTCGCAGGCGATGCACGCCTCGGGGTGCGCGACCGTGACGGTCCCTTCCGCGTCGGTCTCGAATACATCTTTGGGACAGAAGGTGGAACAGATGCCGCAGCGCTTGCACCACTCCTGATTGATGACGATGTCCTTGATTGCTGTGCGTGCCATGATGCGGGCCTTGCATTCATTTAAACACGACCCCACCGGGGGCGCAACACGAGCGTGACCTTTTGTGGTACGATGACGCCCACCGGGGGCGTTTTGGGGGCCAAGAACCAGTTCAACCGCGTAGTCCATATTCTCGAAAAGATTCAGTCGGGGTGCTATCCCACGGCGCGATCGATCGCCGAGGAGTACGAGGTGTCGGAGCGGACGATCCGCCGTGACATCGAGTGGATGAAGGACTTTCATCACGCCCCGATCGAGTTCGACCGCCACCACAACGGCTACATCCTCACCGATCCCACCTACCGCCTGCCCGCACTCACCATCACCGAGGGAGAGCTCCTGGCGATTACGGTGGGTGAGCAGGTCCTGGGCGCCTACCGCAACTCTCCATGGCACGGTCCGGTGCAGGACGCCTTCGCCCGGATCGAATCGCTCCTGCCCGAACAGGTAACGGTGTCGGCGCAGCTGTTCTCGCGGAAGGTGTCGGTGATCACGCCGCCGGTGAGCGAGATCCGCTCGGACGTGTGGGCCGGCGTGCTCGAGGGGACACGACGAACGCGGGCGGTGGAGATCGGTTACTACCGCGCCGCGGAAAAGCGCGTCCACCGCCGCACGGTGCACCCGTACCGCCTGATCGCCCACGACGGGTCCTGGTACCTGGTCGGGTGGTCGCTGCACCACGATGCGGTGCGGGTGTTTTCCCTGGCCCGAATCCACAGCGCGAAAATCCTTCCGGAGGCGTTCGATGTGCCGGAGGACTTCTCCGTCGGCGACTACATCGACCCTGAGTTCGGGGTGTACAACCGCGTCGACGATGGCCCCCGCGAGATCTGTATCCGCTTCGATCCCGAGGTCGCCCACGTGGTGAGCGAGCGACGCTGGCACAGCAGCCAGCAGCTCTCGGAGCTGGAGGACGGTCGGGTGGAGCTGCGGTTCACCACCAACCAGACCGACCAGGTGCTCTACCGGGTGATGTCCTTCGGGCCGGCGGCGGAGATCGTTGCGCCGGAGGATCTGCGGGAGCGCGCGAGGGACTGGGCGGGACGGATGCTCGCCCGGTACCAGCGGTAGCCGGCATCGGGGCTTGCGGTGCGCACGGCGGGAGGTTAGACTTCGGTCAGCACATGAGTTCGATCCACCTCATTCTCGGATCGTACAACAGCCAGGCGCTTGATCTTGTCGACACTGATCGGGATGCTCTCTACGAGTACTCGTACAAGCCGTTCCTGAAGCTTCTGTACAATCACGAGTCAACACCGTTCACGATGTACTACTCGGGTCTGTTGATTGAGTGGCTTGAGAAGTACCATTCGGAGTTTGTGGACGTCCTCACCGAGATGGTCAAACGCAAACAGATCGAACTCCTCGGCGGTGCCTACTTTGAACCGATGCTGCCGCTGATTCCGAAGACCGACCGAATCGGACAGATCGAGCGGCTCACCACGCACATACGCAAATGTTTCGGTCGCCGTCCGCGGGGCGCCTGGGTCCCCGAAAGCATCTGGGATCAGCGGATCGCCGCGAACCTCAACGCCGGTGGACTGGAGTACGCGTTTCTCCGGGATACGGCGTTCCAGTTCGGTGGCGCCGAACACGCATCCCGCGGCTACTGGCCCGTGCTGACGGAGGATCAGGGCAAGACGCTCATACTCCTTCCGGTGGCGTGGGAGCTTTCCGGGTACCTGTTCCGCGAGGAACCCTCGGCGATCGTCGACCGGCTTCGGGAGGTTGCCGCCCAGGGGGACGTCCGGAACGGCCCACCGGTTGTATCGCTGCTGTTCGACGGGAGCCGGCTGGGGTTCCGTCGGGAAGAGGCGGAAGCCGCAGTGGACTGGTACGGTCGGTTTCTGGATGCCCTGACCCAGAACAGCGACTGGATCAAGGTCGATATCCCCAACCGGATCGTCCGCGCCCACCAGCCGCGGGAACGGACCTACGCGCCGGTGAGTTCCCTCGCCGGGCTCATGGAATGGTTGCACACCATCGTTCCTGAGGGATCCAACGGCGCTCCCTTCGGCGATCACTGGCAGAGTTTCCGGTCGATCATGGAGCTGTATCCGGAAAGCGCACGGCTCTACGCGCGCATGCAGCATACCCACGTCCTGGTAAACCAGGTCCGTGGCGACAAGTACCGCAAGATGACCGCCCGCGAGGAACTCTGGCGTGGCCAGAGCCATTTCGCCTACTGGCACAACCGCACCGGCGGGATCTACCGCTCCAGCCTCCGCAAGGCGACCTACGCCGCCCTCATCGAGGCGGAGAAGACCACCCGGGAGCGGGGCATTTTTATCCCGGCGCTCTCACGGATCGATGTGGACCTGGACGGAGAGGAGGAGATCCTCTACCAGGGAAATGAGATCAACGCCTACGTAGACCGTCGCGGGGGCCGATTGTTCGAGCTGGACTACCTGCCGCGGGACTGGAACTACCTGGACACGTTTCAGCGGCGCCCCGAGCCGTTCCACGATGACGCCACCGTCGCCGCGGGGTACGACTCGTGGCCGCGGTCCGCGTTTGTGGACCATCTGTTCCGGCCGTCGCAGGAGCTCGCCGCCTTTTCCCGCGGGGAGCTGGACCGGGTGTGCGATCTGAGCCGTCTGGACTACCGCGTGGAGCACCTGGACAAGGACCATAACACGGTGTCGTTCCATGGAGTCTGCCACGCCGACGATGGACTCGCGGAGCTGGAGATCGCCAAGACGCTCCGTTTCGGCAAGAATCGGATCGATGTCGAGTACCGGCTGCACAACTCCGGGATGGAGACGCTGGACGCGGTGTTCGCCACGGAGGTGAACCTCTCGTTTCACTCCCTGGAGGTGGGAAAGCTGCGGCTGCACGTGCGACAGGGGCGGAGTCGGAAGGAGATACCGCCGGACGCCGCCGAGCTCGACGGGTTGTCGGATCTGCAGTTTCAGGATCTGCACAACAACACGGTGGTGACGCTGAATCCCAGCGACCGGCCCGACCTGTGGTGCGTTCCGGTGGAAGCGGTGGGGATCCTGTGGGATCACCCGCACTGGTTCTACCAGTCCAACTGCGCGGTACTGCGCTGGCCGGTGACCCTCGAGCCCGGTGACAGCGCGGAACGGTCGGTGTCGCTCAGGATCGACACCGCGAAGTAGGCGCCGGGGGGCTTCAGCCGTCGCCGTGGCCGGTGAGAATCCCCTCGATCCACGGCCGCGTTTCGGCGTACAGCGGTCCGTCGGACGCCACAAGAAACTCCATGAAGGCGGGTTCCCGCCGCCCGTCAAAGTACAGCGATTGTCCCAGATAGAAGCGGATTCGCTGCTCGGTTTCGTCACTCACCGGCAGTTCCAGAAGGCTTTTCAGTTGGTCCGCCGCCCGAAGATACTCGCCGTTTGCAAACTCTCCGGTCACGATACGTGAAAGTGTCACAGCGACACCCTCTCCGTCGGCGCTGCGTTCCTGCGGCAGGATGACCGGGTCCGGCGCGAACGGTGCAGGCTCCGGCGCACGCGACAGGAGACGGTTGATCGCGGCGCGGGTCGTTGCGCTCACCGGTCTGGCGCCGCCGGCGGGAACGTCGGGGACCGCCAGCCGCTCTCCGCTCTGAATACCGGAGGCGAGTTGAAGGATCGGCAGGGGCGCCCGGCGTTTGGTGGCCCGCGGAATCTCAATGTTGACCGCCGGCTGGGTTGCCAGGGCGATCTGAACCGGCTGGGAGAGCACATTCTCGTTTTGCTGGATCTCGAGGGTTCCGCGCTCGATCAGCGCCTTGTCGAACACCCCGTAGTAGTAGCTCACCCCGGGGACCGGGTAGTCGGCGTACCGGCGGCTCGAGCTGTCGAGCTCGTCCAGAAGCGTTGCATCCGCCACCGACTGCAGGTCCGTAAAGGGGTCGGTACTGCGGTACACGGCCAGGGTGCGCCCCGTACGGGACGGGTTGAACACCACCACGATCGCCGTATCCTGCGGCTGCGCCTCGATATCGTACACGCTCGCCGCCAGGTCCTCTTCGGATTCCAGGCGCGTGACATCCACCGGACGCAACGTCTTGTTGCGAAACGGAATGAAGATCGGGTAGGTTCGGCCGTCGGGTTCCGCTGCGAGGACGGCGTAATAGTACGAGCCTTCCTCCAGCGGCGTGTCCAGGAACGTCTCCACACCCGGTGGTACTTCGCCCACCAGCGTTGCGTCGTCGATCGTATCCTGAGTGATCTCCTCGGTACTCCGGTAGACGCGGTACGTGCCGTTGGACAAATCGGTGGAATCGCGCCAGGTCAGCCGGACCTGCGGATCCCGCACGGCAACGCGGAGGCGCGAGACGAAGGGTGCGAATACGTCGCGGTTGAGCCCCTCCTCGGTGGCGTCCTGTGCCGGTGCGAGGACACCAACCGCGGCGATCAATCCGACAGTGAACAAAACAAGACGGCGCATGCAACTCTCCCTGATCACACTAATCGGCACTTCCAACCGTTGTCCATAGCGCGGACGTGAATTATGATCGATCCATGGACTTCACGTGGAGCCTTTTTATCGATTTGGGAATGGTTGCCGTGGCCCTGCTGGCGGCGACGGCGATCCGCCATCGCGTTCGCTTCTTTCAGCGGTACCTCATTCCCAACGCCCTCACCGCCGGGTTTCTGTTGCTGCCGTTCTACAACTACGTGGCACCGTTGCTCGGGGTATCCAGCGCGCATCTCGGCGAGCTGGTCTATCACCTCCTCAGCATTTCGTTCATTTCCATGACGCTGCGGGCCAACGCGCCGCAGGCGAGCAGTGGAGACGGTCGGATATTTGCCACCTCCGTCGCGACGCTCTGGCAGTTCGGCGTTCAGGCGCTGGTGGGCCTCCTGTTCACGCTCTTCATGATGAGAACGTTTATGCCGGATCTGTTTCCATCCTTCGGCTTTCTGCTCCCGCTGGGCTTCGTTCAGGGGCCGGGACAGGCGTTCGCCATCGGCAGTGGCTGGGAGCGTTTCGGGTTTGAGGGTGCCGGCAGCATCGGCCTGACCTTCGCGGCTATGGGATTCGTGTTCGCGAGTTTCGGCGGGGTCTTTCTGATCAACGTCGGTATCCGGCGTAAATGGCTCACCGAGGACTTCCTTCGGGGGCTGGACACCTCGGCGGTCAAAAGCGGCATCTTTCCGAGCCGGAAGCGTCGCCCCGTGGGCGCCGAGATGACCACCGAGAGCGAGGCGATCGACTCGTTTACCTTTCATATTGCGCTGGTACTCGCGGTCTACCTGCTGGCGTACCTGATTCTGCTGGGGATCACGACCGCCCTCACGCAGATCGGGCCGCTCTTCGCGGATCTGGCGGAGAACCTGTGGGGCATCAACTTTATCTTCTCGGCCCTCACCGGTATCCTTGTGCGGACCGTCATGCGACGGACGGGGCTGGACTTTGCCGTCGACAGCAAGACGCTGACCCGGATCTCCGGGTTCTCGGTTGACTACATGGTCGCCGCCGCGATCGGCGCGATTTCGATCGTGGTGGTGAAGGCGTACCTGATTCCGATTCTGCTGCTTTCGCTGATCGCCGGCGTGCTGGCGCTGGTGCTTGTGCCGTGGTTCTGTTCCCGGATCTTCGTGGACCACCAGTTCCACCGGACGATGATGATCTTCGGGGTCTCCACCGGGACGCTGCCGACGGGGTTGGCGCTGCTGCGGGTGATCGATCCGGAGTTCGAGACTCCGGTGGCCAGCGACTACATGTACGCCTCGGGACTCACGTTCGTCTTCGCGATTCCATTCATCCTGGCGATCAACCTTCCCGCCTACGCCGCCACCACGGGGAACATGATGTACTTCTGGGCCGGGATCGGTGTATCGGTCGCGTACATCCTGTTCGTGCTGGTGGCGTTTCTGTTCATCGCCAGGGGGCGAGCCTTCGCCAGCAAGCGCCACGTGTGGCTGCACCCGCGGCGCGGTGAGGACGGAGCTGCGTCGGAAGAACGATAGAGTCCGCGGAGGCGGTTCCAGCGGGGGAGTGCGAACGCTTCAGCGCCCGGGGCGCCGGGGCCCGCTACTCCTCGTGCTCGTGAAAGCTCTTGAACGGGTGCGGCAGGAGCTCCCCGAGGGTGACCGTCCGCTGGATTCCCTCCGGCGTCGCCAGGTGGATCGCCAGGTCCTGGGGACAGAACTCCTGCAGGACCTGCAGACACAGGGCGCAGGGAACCGCCGGGGGATCGTCGTCGGAGACGACGATCAGCTGGTCTATGTCCACGGACCCGTACCGGGCGATCGTGGCGAATATCGCGTTGCGTTCGGCGCAGACGGTGGCCCCGTAACTGACGTTTTCTACGTTGCAGGCGCCGATGATTTCATCGGTACCGGTCACGTGAACGGCGGCCCCGACCCTGAAATGGGAGTAGGGGGCGTAGGCGTGTTCGCGGGTGGCGGCTGCCTGTTCCAGCATGCGTCGCTGAACCGCGTCGTTGTTTGCTGTCATGGGATTGGGAAGTGTACTCCCCCTCCGGGTTCCCGTCAATTGAACTCAATCGCGCTGCCGAATCTGCCGACACTGCCAGTAGGACGACGACGATGGACTGGTATCGACGGTTTGCTCGGTGGGTGCGGCATTCTCAGTACGCGAAACCGACCTTCTACTTTTTGCTGCTCTTCTTTCTGACCGGGGTCTTCATCTGGGTCTTCGAACTGGGAGAGAACGATCAGTTTCAGACGGTGATGGACGGACTCTGGTGGTCCATCATTACATTCAGTACCACCGGCTACGGCGACAAAGTCCCCGTGACCTTTGCCGGGCGTCTGATCGCCGTTGTGACGATCATGATCGGTATCGGCGGTACCAGTCTCTTGTCCGGTGCACTGGCATCGTGGTTGGTCGACCGCAACACCAAGGCGAGGAGGGGGCTGATGGACTACCGGAAGCTCAAGGATCACCTCATTATCTGCGGCTGGAAGAACGACATGAAGGATATCCTCCAGGATATTCTGCGCGTGTCGGGGGACGTTACGGCGGATCAGCTGCTCATCGTATCCAACGTGGACTCCGAACGGGTCGAGGAACTGAAAGAGGACCCCAACCTCACGGGCCTCAAGTTCGTGCGTGGCGATTACTTCGCCGAGGCATCGCTCCGGCGCGCCAACGTCGAGACCGCCCGAAAAGTCCTGATCCTGGCCGATACGCTCGAGAGCCAGGCGGTGAGTGAGGTCGACTCCAAGACTGTGATGACGGTGCTCACGATCAAGGCGATCTCGCGCGACGTCTACGTGACCGCCGAGGTCCTCGACAAGAAGTTCGAGAGCTATCTCAAACAGGCGATGTGCGACGAGATCCTCTTCAGTCGCGATTTCAGCCGCCAGATGATCGCCAACACCAGCGCCACCAACGGCATGAGCCACATCATCTACGATCTGCTCACACAGTCCGGTGGAACCTCTCGGCTGTCCACCGAGCCGATCCCGCCGGACACGATCAACAAGACGTACGCCGATCTCAAGCTGCACTTCCAGTCGCCGGAGCGGGTGCTGCTCGGCGTGCTCGAGAACACCGGGAGCCCCAACCGGATGAAGGTGGAGGCACTGCGGGACGCGCAGAAGACGTCGGATGTGTCGAAGCTGATCACCAACCTGCAGAAGGTGAAGGGGCTGGAGGTCAACAAGCCCTTCTTTCTCCCCGCGGACGACCACCCGATTCAGCGGTACACGCAGGCGATCGTGCTGGAGCGGATCTCATGAGCGCGGCAACGACTGGCCACAAGGCGGAAGTCCTCGCCAAGCTCAAGCGAATTCCGATCTTCGAAGAGATCAGCGACAACGAGGCGTTCCTTGAGGAACTCTTCGGTATCTGCCGTCTCAAGAAGTACCGCGCCGGCGATCTGATCATCCGGGAAGGCGACGTGGGCGACGAGATGTTCGTGGTGTACTCCGGTGCCGTGGAGATCAAAAAGCGGACCCGCGCCGGCGACGACTATACCGTGGTGATCCTGAAGGCGGAGTACAACGTGTTTTTCGGGGAGCTGGCACTGATCGACGACGACAAACGGTCGGCAACGGTCATCGCCACCGAGGACTCCGAGTTCCTGGTGATTACCAAGGCCGATTTTACACGCCTGGGTGACACCTACCCGTCGATCGGCCTGCCGATTACGCGGGCGATCGCCAAGATCCTGGCCTCCCGACTGCGGAAGACCACCGGAGACATGCTCACGATCTTCGACGCCCTGGTCAGCGAGATCGAGGACTGACCGGCACGTACCGCGCGTACACGTCCCCGGACGGACCATCCGCGGGGATTTCCGCAAGATAGTCCTGCAGTTCCTGCGCGCTCCACCAGCGGTCGGTCATCACCAGACGCAGTTCCTCACCGAGGGAGAAGTTGTACTCGTATCTGCCGCCGGCCTCCGCCGCCAGAAACTCCAGCCGCACCGTGGCGTGGTACGCCGCGTCCCGGTCCGCCGGCAGAAACTCGTAGCTCAGCGCCGGTAGCGGCCGTGACAGACCCGCCAGCACTTCGTCTTCGCTCCCCTCGACGTCGATCTTCACGAAATCCGGTACGCCGTGTTCGGCGATCAGGGCATCGAGGGTCCGCTGGGTGACGGTACGGGTGGCGCTGAACTCGACCCCCTCCCAACCGGGCTGTTCCGCGGCCCGCGCCGCCCAGTCCGCGGAGGTCGTCGCGACCGTGAGATTGCCGGGGGACATGTGAAGTTCCACCTCGGTCTCCTCTGCCCCCAGAGCGCACTCCTCCACGGTGACGCGCCCCGACCGTCCGTAGAGGCGGCGGAGCAGGCGCGCCAGGGATGCCTGCGGTTCCACCGCCACCACCCGGGCGCCGCACGCGGCGAACGCCCGCGTACGGTTTCCCACGTGGGCGCCGATGTCAAACGCCAGACCGCCGGCGGGGACCCACGCCGCGTAGTGCTCCCGGAGGCGCGCGCCTCGTCCGGGGCGGGCGTAGTAGATAAGCAGGGAACGGAGCATCGCAAACGCGGTCGTCACGGGGCGGATGCCTCCAGGGCCGGGGTGTGAAAGACGTAATCGCGGAAGCGTTCGCCGGTGTTCCCGGTACCGTAGGGGTGCTCCTCGTTGGCGTTGGCGTGGCACGTGACGCAGAACTCCTCGTCGAACACCGTTTCCTCACCGCTTTCCGGGTTGCGAACCACCCAGATCCAGCCTCCACGGCTGCGGGGGTCCCCCGGAGCCTTGATCATCACCGTCAGCATCGCGGGGTCGGCCCCCGGGGCCGGGTCGGGACCACCGTAGACCTCCTTCACGAAGATCGTTCCGGTGGGGTAGGAAATCGACCCGTCCTCGGCGAGCCCGGTTTCAAAGCCGGCGTCATTGACGAAGATGCGCCGCAGGCCGGGACCGTGTCCGGGAACGGGGAAGTTGAGGACTGCGCTGGTGCTCTGGCGCCACCCGCTGTAGTCGACATCCGCGAGCGGCTGGGGAGCCTCGGCACAGGCGGCGAGACCCATGAGCAGGGGCAGGACGGCGGTCAACAGCGGCAGTCGGCGGGCGACGCGGGAGATGCGCGAGATGCGGTGCCCCGGACGGTACGCGATTGGGGTGTTCACGGCGCGTCTCCCTCGCCGTCGGCATTCCCGTCGAGAAGGCGAAAGACGCGCAGCGCCTCCGCCTTGCCCTTGACCTGCATACGGTACGGCCCTTCGAGTTGCGGACGGTCGGCGTCGGTCGCGGCGTCGGAGTCGGAGTCGGCACCCCCGCCCGTGGCGAGCTCGTTTCGAACAGCGTCACTCACGAGGATTTCGCCGGGGCGGGCGCCGCTGCACAGCCTCGCCGCCACGTTGACGTTGTCGCCGATGGCGGTGAAATCGGCCCGATCGGCGCTGCCGATTTCGCCGACGATCACCGCGCCGCGGTTGATGCCGATACCCACGCGGAGGCCGCCGTAGCGACCGTCGGCGTCCCGGTCTACCGAACGCCTGATGTCAAGGGCGGCGGCAACGGCGCGGCGGACACCGTCCTCGCCGCTGAACACCGCAACGATCTCGTCGCCGACGTACTTGTCGATATCACCGCCGTGACGATCGATCGTCCGGCTCTGATCGGAGAGCAGGGCGTTGAGGGTACCGACGACCTCCTCCGGCGAATGGGTCTCGGTGAAGGAGGTGAATCCGCGAATATCGGTGAACAGGAACGTCAGGTTTTCGGTCCGGCTCGCGGTACCGCCTCCGAGCGCCTGGAGCGTCGTCCCGGAGACGAACCGGGAGAGCACGAAGCGTTCGTAGAGGCCCTCAACCATCGTGTTGACCGTGCGACTGAGCACACCGAGTTCGTCGTTGTTGGTAATTCGGCTGCGGCGCTCGAAATCGCCCATCGTTACCGCCTCGCAGGTGGCGCCGATCTCCCGGAGCGGGAGGATAAAGCGTCGCTGCAGGTAGCGTGACATCACAAACCCGACCGCCGCAACCAGAAGGAGAAAGGCGCCGGACGCGGAGTACACCGCCGTGCGTTGCTGGGCGATACTCGCGCTGATATCGGAATGGATATCGATGACGCCGCGGACGGTGTGGTCGCTCCCGTGGCACACCGTGCACTTGGGAAGGTTGATCAGGGGTTTGATATAGCGGACGACCGTGGCGTCACCCTGCCGTTCCTGGTACACCACCGTCCGCGCCGGAATGGATGTGGCGGTGTCAAATGCGTCGGTGATCTCGATCTCGGGAGCCATCGTCGCGGTCTGGTCCTGCCCCCGCGGCAGGAACATGCGCGAGTCGATCCGATCGTTCACCTCGGCGATCGTGGAGTTGTCTGAGAACGCCGCGGTTCCGTCGGTTCGGTAGAGGTAGATACGCAGTCGCGGATCGAGGTCGCCGATGCCCTGGAAGTAGTTGACCACCAGCGGTGCTTCCCCCGGCATCATGAGTTGCTCGATCGCCTCGTAGACGATCTGTGACTCCTGGTCGAGGGAGGCGCGGGTTTCGTCCTCGATCGTCTGCGTGAGCGCGATGCCGAGGTACACGGTGATGGCGCCGATCCCGACGGTCAGAGAGACCAGGATCAGCAGATTCACCTTGAGCGTGATCGGAACGATTTTCATATGGCGGTCCGTATGCCTCCAGAGTACGGGCTCCGGAGGCACAGGTCAAGAGCGCTGCCGCCGCGCCGGGTTTACGCCAGTGCCGAGCGGATTCGATCCATGGCGGTGACGACCTTCTCGCGGTCGTTGAACGCGCTGATACGGATGAACCCCTCGCCGGCGGGGCCGAATCCGGCCCCCGGTGTGGTCACCACGCCGGCGCTGTTGAGGAGGCGGTCAAAGAGCTCCCACGAGGGGTGGCCACCGGCGTCGACCCACACGTACGGCGAGTTGACGCCGCCGAAGCTGGTGAGTCCGATGGACGCGATTCCCTCGCGAATGATGCGCGCGTTCTCCAGGTAGCCGTCGTTGAGTTCCCGGATCTGGGTTTGCCCCTCCGGCGAGTACACCGCCGCCGCAGCCCGCTGAACCGGGAAGGACGCGCCGTTGAACTTGGTTGTGTGCCGGCGCGACCAGAGATCCCGGAGGCGGTGCATCCCGCCGTCGGCGTCTCGGACCTCGACCCGCTCCGGGACCACGGTGAACGCGCAGCGGAGACCGGTGAAGCCTGCGGTCTTGGAAAAGCTGCGGAACTCCACGGCGCAGGTCTCGGCGCCGGGGATCTCGTAGATCGACTGCGGCAGGTCCGGGTCACGGATAAATGCGACGTAGGCGGCGTCGAAGAGGATCAGCGCGCCCCGCTCGCGGGCATAGTCGACGTAGCGTGCAAGCTGTTCGCGGGTGGCGGTTGCACCGGTGGGGTTGTTGGGAAAACACAGGTACAGCAGATCGACGTCCTGCTCCGGCGGAGGCGGTACGAATCCGTTCTCACGGGTTCCCTCCATGTACACGAGTCCCTCGTAGCGGCCGTCGGAGAACGCGCCGGTGCGTCCCGCCATGACGTTGGTATCGACGTACACAGGATAGACGGGGTCCGGGACCGCAACCGTCTGGGCCTGGGCAAACAGCTCCTGAAAATTCCCGGTGTCGCACTTGGAACCGTCGCTGACGAAGATATCGTCTGCGGTGATGTTCACGCCACGGCTGCGGAAATCGTGCTCGGCGATCGCCTCCCGCAGGAAATCGTACCCTTGTTCCGGACCGTAGCCCCGGAACGTATCGGGCCGGGCCATCTCATCGGCGGCGTCGTGGAGCGCCCGGACCGCAGCCGGCGGCAGGGGGCGGGTCACGTCGCCGATGCCGAGCTTGATCACCTCGGTGTCGGGGTGTGCATCCTGAAACTCCCGGACGCGCTTGGCGATATCCACAAAAAGGTACGACTTGTTCAGCTTGCGATAGTGTTCGTTGATCGTGATCATGCGCTTGTCTCCGGGCCACAAAATACGCGATAGTGCGCGGCATGGAAAGGGCAGATACGCAGGCGATCGACTTCGATGATCTTCTGGAACGGTGTCGCGCGGAACTGGAGCGCGGTGCCGAGCGACACGTGGGGCTGCAGCTCGTGTGCGACCTGCTGCACCGCGAGGTGCCGCACTACGACTGGTTCGGTTTCTATCTTGCCGTGCCCGAGGAACGGGTACTCGTCCTGGGGCCCTATCAGGGGGAGCCCACGGACCACGTGCGGATCCCCTACGGTCGCGGCATCTGCGGCCAGGCGGCGGAACGCCGCGACACCTTTCTGGTGGACGATGTCGCCGCCCAGGACAACTATCTGTCCTGCAGCATCCACGTGCGCAGCGAGATCGTGGTCCCGGTTTTCGAGGGAGATGAGGTGGTGGCGGAGATCGATATCGATTCGCACCGGACCGCGGCGTTCACCGACGCCGACCGGCGTTTTCTGGAACAGTTGGCGTCGCTTGTCGTACCGCATCTTCCCGACCTCGGGGAAACCCGTGGTACGATGTCGGGCAAGGAGAACGCATGAGACACGGAGTACGAGGCATTCTGTTCCTGCTGGTGGGAATCGGCTGTGCGGCGCCGGCGATGGCGCAGCTCGCCGCTGATCTCGAGGAGGTCGACGCGCTGATCGACGAGGAGCGCCCGGACGCCGCGATCGGCCGGCTGGAAGGGCTGCTGGATCAGACCGGCGGTACCGATGCCGCCGAAGTGTACTGGCGTCTGGCGTCGGCGACGCTGATGCGGGGAGACCAACGCGACGATGCCGGGGCCGGCGAGGACGAGTTGCTCGCGATCTACGCGCAGGGCGAGGCGTACGGACAGGACGCGATCGATGCCGACCCGTCCAACGCCCTGGGGTACTACTGGAAATCGGCGAACATCGGCCGCTGGGGGCAGACCAAAGGGATCCTCAACAGTCTGTTCCGTGCACCGGACATGCGCGACCTTCTCACCGAGGCGGTGACGCGGGACCCGGAACACGCCGACAGCTACTACGTCCTCGGGCAGCTGTACGCGCAGGTTCCCAGCCTGATGTCGTTCGGGAACGTGGAGTACGCGGTGTCCCTGGGACGCAAGTCCGTGGATCTCATGGAGGCGGAGCTGCGCAGCGGTGAACGCGAGGAGATCAACGAGGCGTTCTATATCCAGCTTGCCTCGCACCTCATCGATCGCGACTGGAACAGCCGACGCCGCTCCCGCAGCATGGGCGACATTCGCGACGCGTATCGCGCCGCGTCGACACCGATTGAACGCGGGTTCTACTACGAAGGGTCGATCGACATCCCCGATACGGGGGACGCCGAGGAAGCGGCGGCGATTCTTTCGGATTCGATCGACCGTCTCGAAGCGGTGGGCAACCCCAGCCCCAGTGATACGCGACGCCTCAACGAGGCGCGGGAGCTGCTGGACTCACTCTGATTCGTCCGAGCTCGCCCTGCCGATCGCGGATCTCCCGAACCGTTCGCGGAGCGCCACGATCGTCGGGTCGAGCGACGATTCCCGGGGCGGGCCAAACAGCTCCCCCTGACCGTCCGGTGTTTCGTCTGCGGCGCCGGCGAGGCCGATGCCGAAGGCTGCGACGTAGTCTGCGGGACTCACGGCCCGTGCTCCTCGCCAGGGTCGTCGCTGTCGGCGCCGGGGCCGTCGCCTTCGCGCTGTCCGTCGGCACGGTGCGCCGGTTTGTCATCGTCGGCGAGGATGCGCCAGCCCTCCTTGTCGAGGTCGTCGTACTGGCCGCTGTCGATGGCCCAGAGCAGCAGCTTCACGGCCACCGCCACGAAGATCAGGGCGACGGGGATGAGCAGGTACAGGCTGTCCATGGACGCTCCTTGAATACGCTTTCAGGGGCGGCGGCAGCGGGCCAGGCGCAGGGAGTTGCCGACGACCAGCAGTGAGCTCAGGGACATGCCGATCGCCGCGGCCCAGGGCGGCACGTGGCCGAGGGCTGCCAGGGGGATGCCGACACCATTGTAGCCCAGCGCCCAGGCCAGGTTCTGCCGGGTGACGCTGCGGCATTTCGCCGCGTGCGCCAGCAGCAGGCTGACCCGGTCGAGGTCGCCCTCGGTGACCATGAAGTCCGCCTGGGTCCGCGCGAGGTCCGTGGCGCCGGCCACGGCCAGGGAGGCGTCGGCGACCTTCAGCACCGGGGCGTCGTTGAGGCCGTCGCCGACCATGATCACCACCGCGCCGGCGCGCTGCAGGGCAGCGACGGCGGCGCTCTTGTCCGCGGGCGCGAGACCGGTGCGGACCTCGTCGAAGGCGAGTTCGGCGCCGAGCCGCGCGCCGTGCCCCGAGGCGTCGCCGGTGAGCAGGGTCAGGCGCAGGCCGCGCGCCCGGGCGTCGTCGAGAACGCCCGCCGCCGCGCTGCGCAGCGGGTCCTCGAGGGCGATGAGCGCCGCGGCGCCGGTCTCGGAACACAGGCCGATCCAGTAGCGGCCGTCCTCCGGAGGCGCAGCCATGGCCGGGCAAAGGCGGCGGCAGTGGGCGAGGGAGCCCAGGTGCCAGCGCCGGCCCCG
>CAJWEZ010000049.1 GCA_913030605.1 uncultured Spirochaeta sp. | reverse complement strand
GGGAGGTGCAAGCTCTTCTTTCTTTCCTCTCCCTTTTAACCGGACAGCAGTGATATAGAACCTTGTTGCAAAACCGCCCGTAAGTCACGCAGGCAGAGCACGATCTGCCTGCGCAGCATGCCGGCACGCGCTAACTCGTTGCCCGTCCGAACGATGGAAGCGAGTCTGCAACAATCTCCTGTATACAGCCCCGGCATTGACGACACGGGAAAGCCGCCGTACCGTACACCATGCATTCGTGGCGGGCGGCGGTGGTCGCCGGCGTAATCGCGGTCCATTCGGCAGTTCCTCTTCTCGTTTCAATCGGCGGTGGTGTTGCCGCCCCCGACCGCTGGCTCAGCTACGCGGTTCCGGCACTTCTGGTGTCAGCGGCGCTGGCGGTTGTCTTTCTGTTCGATCTTCCCAACACGATGTATCTGGTGGCGTTTGCGGCGCAGTGGATGATGGTCTACGTCGTCGGCGTGCCCTTGGGTGACTGGATCCTGCTGGAACTGGTGCTTTCGGCGGTCCTGGTCGCCGAGTTCGCGCTGATCGTAGAGCCCCTCACCGCGACACTCACCGTCACGGTGGCCGTGTCGTTCCTGGCGCTGCAGCAGGGTCCCACCACCGCCTGGAACACGCCACTGCCGCCGGTCGCGCCTGGCGATATCGCGGGAATGGTCGTCGTGGATGCCCTGGTGTTGGCGGTAGCCGCTGCGGCCAACACGCTGCGACGGCGGGAGGCGCGGGCACTGGTCGCCAACGCCGAGAAGGACCTGGTCATCCAGCGGCTGATCGATGCCAACATGGAGTACCAGCGGTACGCGCTGGAGATCGAGCAATCCACCGTGCAGGCTGAACGCGAACGCATCAGCCGGGAAATCCACGACACCGTGGGGTACGCCTTCACCAACCAGCGCATGATGCTCGAGGCATCCACCGTTCTGTTTGACCGCGATCCCGGGCGCCTGAAGGAGCTCATGCGGCAAGCACAGGACGCGCTGAACGAGGGGTACCAACAGGTGCGCTCCGCGCTGCGGGCACTCAGGAACGTCGGTGGTCGGGGCCAGTCCCTGGACAGTCGGATCATCCAGCTCACGCGGCACTTCTCCGACGTCGCCGGCATGCAGGTTCGCTACGAGGCAATCGGTCCAACCGAGACGGGATCCGCCGAACTCGACCAGGCGCTGTTCCGATCGGCTCAGGAAGGGATCACCAACGCGTTCTGCCACGGCTCCGCCCGCCGCGTGACCGTCACACTCTCCCGACGCGACGGCGCCCTGCACATGCGCGTTATCGACGACGGCGTCGGGAGCCAGGATGTCGAGGAGGGCATCGGCATTACCGGCATGCGCGAGCGTCTGGCACCCTTCGACGGCGAGGTCCGCTATCGCAGCCTCTCGCCGGGATTCGTATTGGAAGTGGAGGTACCGCAGTGAGGATCGCCCTGGTGGACGACCAGCGCCTGTTTCTGGAGAGCATGCGCGCCATCCTGGAGACCGTCGACGAGGGCTTTTCGATCGTCGGCGTGGCGGAAAACGGCGTTGAGGCGCTGGAGATGGTGGCGGACACGCACCCGGAACTGGTGCTCATGGACGTGCGCATGCCGGAGATGGACGGGGTAGAGGCAACGCGGCGGATCCGGATGCGCGCGCCGACGGTGAAGATCGTGATGCTGACCACCTTCGAGGACGATCAGTACGTCCACGATGCGATGCGCGTCGGCGCGTCGGGCTACCTGCTGAAGTCGATCTCCACGGATGAGCTGCTCACCGCGATTCGGGCGGTGCAGGCCGGCGTCGTGACGATCGATCCGCACGTGGTACGCACCCTCATGCACCCGGGTCACGACGCCGGTGGCGCCTCCACCGGCGAGGGGACCACCGGGCGGGCAGCACCACCCGCACCGCCGGAGTGGTACGACCGCCTCAGTCGCAAGGAGCGGCGGATTCTCGCACTGGTGATCGAGGGCTACCAGAATCGCGAGATCGCGGCGCAGGTTCACGTTGCCGACCAGACGGTCCGCAACTACATCAGCCAGATCTACGACAAGATGAACGCCCCGGACCGGGTGACCGCGATCCGCATCGCCCGCGCCACGGGTTTGTTCTAGGGCTGTATCGAGAACCTTGTTGCAGATGCAACGCCAAATTCCTTCGACGAAACAACTTACGGCGAGAAGAGAAATCGACCCGCGCAACTCTTTGGCTGAACGGCATTTGGGATAGGTCCGGCAACAAGGTTCTGTATACAGCCAGGCGACTAAAAAAGCAGCAGAACTCCCGACGCAGTAAAGGATTATCGGAGGGGACGACGCGCAAACCGCTCGGCCCTCCCGATTCTGCGCTCAGGAGGTTCCTATGCCCGTTCCTTCACACTGCCCCAACGCCGCCTGCCCATCTCACACCAACCCGCCGGTCGGCTGGTTCCGTAGGTTTGGGTGGTACCGCACCCTGGCGCACGGCCGCGTACAGCGCTTCCGGTGTCGGTCGTGTGGCCGCACCTGCAGCACCCAGACCGAATCGATGCATTACTACGCCAAACGGCACCTCCCGCTGCGCGCACTCGCAAGATCGCTCCTCGAGGGCGCTTCGCAGCGTGAGATCGCACAACACTTTCGGGTCTCTCCCATGACGATACAGTCCGCGATGGTTCGGCTGGGTCGCCAGGCGATCGCCACGCAGGTGATCCTGCTTTCGTACATCGAACCACGTGGTCGCCTCGTCTTCGACGGTCTGCGGTCCTTCATCACCAGCCAGGACTATCCCTGCGACCTCACCACCCTGGTTGACGCCACCGGCGAGACAATCCTCGCGATCACCCACGGCGTTTTTCTTCGCGGCGGGCAAATGACACTCAAACAACACCTGCGCGTCGAAGCGAAGCAAGACTCCTGGCGGATACCCGAGGGCACATTGGATGGATCGATGTCTCAGATATGGCAGGAGCTCTGGCGCTACCTCGATTTCGACCGAATACGCCCGGCGCTGGTCGATACCGACCAGCATCCTGCGTACCGTCGGATCGTGCATCGATCACCGGTGTACAAATATCTTCGTTCCAGACGCCTCATGAAGCACCGCACGACCTCGAGCACGGCGCCGCGTACAATGGACAACCCCCTGTTCCCGGTGAACTACGTGGACCGACTCATACGCCATCGCCTGCGGGAACACACACGGGAGACCATCGCCTTCGCCCGCCACAGCGCAATGCAGATGTACCGGATGTGGGTGTTCGCCTGGGACCTGAACACGCGGCGGCCCTGGCGTGTGAAAAAGCCTGACCAGGGAGTCCACAGCGAACAAGGAACGGTGTGCACCACAGGTCGCCGCGCGCTGCGGCGGATCAATCGGGAGTTCTTCCAGCGACGGGTCGATATCGTCGGAAGGACCGTGCCGGAAAGTCTGCAAGAGGCATGGCGAGGTTCAGCGGTCACCCCGCCGATCCGGTGGAAGAAGGGCCAGAACGGCACCACGGTGACCCTGCCGGCCTACGCCGCCCGGGACCTCATCAGAGGGTGGCTTTGACGCCTGGCAGTATACAGGAGATTGTTGCACGGTGTTCCCGAAGTCCTTGCGGGAGAAAGAGTTCCATCGACCGAATGGACTCACCCTCGCAAATCGTTTCCAGATTGAGCTTTGCGGGCTCTATTGCAACAACCTTCTGTATACAGCCTAGCCTTTGACGGCGCCGGCGGTGAGGCCCGCGATAAACTGCTTCGCCATCAACACATACAACAGCACGATCGGCACCGTCGCCACGGTCAGCGTCGACAGGATCAGCGTCCAGTCCGTCTGATACTGCCCGAACAACCGCGTCACCCCCAGCATGAGCGTTCGCTGCGACTCGCTGCGGATAAAAATCAGCGGGAACCACAGATCGTTCCACAACACCACCAGGTTGAAGATCGCCACCGTCGCCATCGCCGGGCGCGTCAGGGGCAGCACAATCTGCCAGAAGATGCGGAAATCGCCGGCACCGTCGATGTACGCCGATTGCGTCAGTTCCGGCGGCACCGTACGCATAAACTCCGTCAGCACGAACACGCCGATCGGCATCCCCATGGCGATGTAGATCGGCAGCAGGCCGATGAGCTGATCCAGCAGCCCCAGGTTTCGCAGGATCATGAGCAGGTTGATACTGCCGATGCGGATCGGAATCATCATCCCCGCAAGAAAGAACAGAAACACCGCCGTCGACACGCGGCTCTTCCACCGCGCGATCGCGTAGGCCGCCAGCGACGCCAGAATGATGATCCCGGCGATCGAAATCGTCGTGATCGCGATCGAGTTGAAGAAGTACCGCGGAAAGCTCGACCGCGAGAACACCGACAGGTAGCCGTCCAGCGTCCACTGGTCCGGCAGCCCGAAGGGACTGCGGTAGATCGCGAGCTTCGACTTGAACGAATTGATCACCATGATCCACAGCGGGATCAGCACCAGAATCGACCAAACCGAGAGGATGATGTGGGACCCGATACGGCGGCCCCGGACCTGCACTGCTGCCATACTGCTGCCTCCCCTCAGTCGTCGGTGCCGTCGGACTGAAACACCGTCCGCATCACCAGGACGCCCACAAAAAGCACCACGAAGATAATCGACGCCACCGCCGCGCCGAGGCCCATGTCCGGAATCCCCACCGGGTGTTCCCCGGCGATGCCCACCCGGTAGAAGTAGGTGCCCAGGATATCGCTCGAGTAGTTCGGTGGCCCGTTGGCGCCGGCCATGGCGAACACAACGTCGAAGGCGTTGAAGTTATTGGTAAAGGTGAGGATCGCCACCACCCCCATCATGGGCCAGATCAGCGGAAGCTTGATCCGCGAGAAGGTGGTCCAGGAACTCGCGCCGTCGATATCCGCCGCCTCGAAGAGATCGCCCGAAATCGCCTGCAGGGCGCTCAGGAAGATCATCGTGGGAATTCCCACCCACTGCCAGCTCGAGACGAGCGAAATCACCACCAGCGAAACCCCCTCGATCCCGAGCCAGGGCTGCGCAAACGCCCCCAGACCCACAGCCTCCAGCATGAGGTTTACCGCACCCCACTGTGGATTGAGCAACAGCTTCCACAGGAAGCCGGTAACCACGATCGCGAGTGTCGCGGGAATGAAGATAATCGTCCGGTACAGAGCCCTCCCCTTGATCGCCTCGGAGCTGAGCAGGAGCGCGAACAGCAGTCCAAGGGAGTTCTGTACGATCATGTGTACCGCGAAAAAGACCCACGTGTGGCCGAAGGCACCCCAGAACCGCTGCGAGACCTCGCCCTCCGTGAGCAGCCGTCGGTAGTTGTCGAAGCCGACAAACGTGTCGATCTGGAACCCGCTTCCGGTGTACAGGCTCAACTGCAGCGATTTGAACAGCGGCACGGCCATGAAGGCGGTGTACACAAGAAGGCCCGGCAGCATGTACCAGATCCAGACGGGAATGCGGGGCAGTCGAAACGAACGTGCGGTCATTGATCCTCCGTGAACGCAAAGCTGAGGGGGGCTCGGGCGCGGCAACGCCGGCCCGGAATCGCCCCCTCATAGAGTCATTACATCGCCGGTTCGTACCACTGCGACAGACCCGCCTCCATCTGATCCGCCGCTTCCTGCGGGGTGATGTTGCCGGTGATCACATTGATCGAACCCTGCTGAATGAGCGTATACCCGCTGGGGTCGCCGTTCATCAGCTTGGGCCACGGAAAACGCACGTCCAGGTCGCGGCCGTTGTTCAGCGCGAGGAAATCGTTGGCGTGCTCGTTGGTCAGCGTCGGCGCATCGGCGACCATCGGGAAGAACCCGGCGAGCTCGTTCCCGAGAATCTGCGACGCCGTGGGGCCGGAGAGCCACTCAACAAAGGTCTTGGCGGCTTCGATGTTGTCGCTGGCGGGGTTGATCGCCACACCCGCATCGGGGTGGAAGGTGATCGCCTGCGCGTCGGCGGTGGGCGCCGGCGGTGCGAAGACCGACCAGTTGAAGTCGGGGTTGGACGCTTCGAACTCGCTGATCGTCCAGGAACCGTCGAACCACATGGCGGCCTCGCCGAGGAGGAAGAGCGCCTTGCTGTCGTTGTAGTTGATCGCCTGATAGCCATCGGGCAGGTACGGCGTCAGGGAGGCCATCGCCTCGAACACGCTCACCATCGCGTCGTCGTTGAAGGGGCGTTCACCGGCCTCGTACGCCAGGCGCGCCTTGCGGCCACCCAGGAAGCCCGGGGCGATGTTCATCCACACCACCTCAGCGATGTCCCACTCGTCCGCCAGGCCATTGGCGAAGGGGATGTAGCCGGCGTCCTTGATCTGCTGCGCCACGTTCATCAGTTCGTCCCAGGTCTGCGGAATATCGAGGCCGAGCTCGTCGAACAGATCCTGGTTGTAGTACACGCCGTGGCTCACCGCCACCAGCGGCATGGCGAACTGCGTGCCGTCGGGCATCTGCCAGGGGGCGCGGGCGCCGTCGTCATAGCGCTCGCTCACGTAGGCCTCGTCGCTCAGGTCGAGCATGTAGCCCTCGGAGAACAGCTCCTGGCCCGTGGCGTAGCTGCGGGCGTAGAACACGTCCGGTGCGATGCCCGATTCCAGCTGCAGGCGCAGCGTGGCGTTGTAGTCCGGCGGCGTCGTGGGATCGAACACCACCGCGATGTTCGGGTATTCCTCATTGAACGCGGCGATCAGGCGGTTCATCTGGTCGACATCGTCGACGCGCCACGAACCGAAGGTGATCTCCGTGACGTCGCCACCACCCTGGGCCGCGGCGTTCGATTCCGATTGTCCACCGGCAAATACCGGCATCACGAGCCCGATCAGCACCAGCGCGATCAGGGCGTTGCGAAGTGTCTTCATACGCACCTCTCCTTTTGGATAAACGTAGTGTGATGGTGCGGCCTCAGCGCCGCCACTGCAATCCTACAGGTGTACCGGGTGTGTACTCGTTTTGTACTTTTGGCTGTATACAGAAGATTGTTGCAGATCGGGTTGCACGTGCTTGTGCTGTCAGGATTTGGCGTCTCAAGGAGTGCTCAACTGACCTACGTCGTTTCCGCGACGCGAGTTAGCACCCGTTTGCAACAAGGTTCTGGATACTGCCTATTGAGCCACAACCGCTGCAACCAGACGACTGTATGCGATCCGCTCCTGCTCCAGACGAACTCCGTCGCCATATCGGTTCGACCTGAGGATGTCGTAGACCGCCGATTCGGCGGGTGAGAGAAACGGCAGATCGACCGTCGTCGGGGTCGATTCCACGCTCCACTGATCGCGATGGCGTATCAGCGTCTCCTCATCCATGAGAACTGATCGGACGTGGGGCAGATGACTCCGGAGACGATTGAGAATCGCGAAACCGTGGGTATCGATGTCTCCGGAGTACACCACGTCCACGTCACGGAGCCAGGCAACGGCCGCCAGATCCGCAACCGCGTACCCTCGCCCGAAAACCACGATGCTCCGCGGCACCTCGGGAAACGCCAGGGCCGTAACATCGTTTTCCACCACATAGACCCGATCGAGCGGCACCGGCGGTGCCACAGACAGTTCGTCGAGCGGAACCGAGACGTCACGGAATCCGCCGATCGAACGTGTGCCGTCCAGGACGCGAAATCGAACCAAGGTTGGGGCGCTGAGGAAGCCGAACCGATCCGCGAACGCCGCCAGCGTCGAGGCGCCTCGGGCGCCGGGGGGATGGTTGGCGGCGGGCTCGTCGCTATCACTCGACTCTTCGTCGGTGCCGGTCTCACCGACCTCACCCGAGCCGCCGCGCTCTTCACGGTCCTCGGCCATATCGGTGGTGCGGGCCTCTGCGTGTCGGTGGTGTTCAGTGGCGCCGCCGTGTTCTATCTCGATGATCGCCCACCACTCGGAGAGGATTCCACGATAGCGCTCGACAAACTTGGTGTCGACTCCGGCGACAGGAATCTGACGCAGATACATAGCCGGAGCGTCGGCGGCTTCGTCGCCCGATGCACGGCCACCGATTTCGCGCTCGGTGCTGGCGTCGCGCTCGGTGCGGGTTGTGCGCTCGGTGCTTCCTTCGCGCTCGGCGCTGGCGTCGCGTTCGGTGCTTGCTTCACGCCCGGCGCTGGTCTCGCGCCCGGCGCTCGTTTCACATTGCGCCCGGTACCACGTGGTCACTGCGACGAGGCGGGGGACCGCCTCAGCCGCCGATAGCAGACGTCGGGGCGACCGGGAAACCCACGCGCCGAGAGCGGGCTCGGCGTCCACAACTTCAGTTACCAGCGACCGGAATCGTTTCAGTTCGGCCGGTGCGCCGTGGGCGAGGAACCGCGCCAACGCGTCGATGTCCCGGAAGAGAACGGCTCTTGGCAGGCGTACGTCACCAAAAGTGCGGTCGCGACGCGTCGTCCACTCCACGGCCACCGCCTGTCCCGCGGTCGATGTCCCCGCCGTTTCTGGGGTCGGTTCCGCGGTCGGTCCCGTGCTCGTTTCCGTTCTCGCTTCGAGGTCACGGTAGGCAGCGGCCCAGGTACGGACGGTTTCGAAGTCGTTACGGATCACGCGCGCTGAGGCGCTTCCCACCGGTTCTCGGAGGGGAAACGCGCCGTCGGCGCCGACTGGGGCGGTGTCGCCGAGGAACGCACCGCGATCCCAGCGGCGACGGAGGCGCCGGCGGAGTTCCTCAACGCTCTGCATTGGCATCGGAGGATGACTCCTGCGGCGCGGCGAGTTTTTGCTCCACGCCGGAGGATGACTCCTTCGGCGCGGCGAGTTCTTGCTCGACGCCTGGTCGGCGGTCGTCTTCGTCTCGCCCCTCGCGCCTTTCTCGCGTTTCTCGCGCGGCGCGTTCGGCGCGGTACTCTTCGATCGTGAAACTGCGCATGATCGACCGATCGCCTCCGGGGTTGGCGACGAATCCTACGGTCGACACGTAGGGTTCGATGACCGGCAGTTTTGTCAGCGGTGTCACGATGACGAGTTGGAGGTTGAGTCGCCGGAAGAGGTCGAGGGCGAAGCGCGCCGACTCGTCGGATCCTTTGCCGAATGCTTCGTCGATGACGACGCAGCGAAAACTACGAGAGCGTGTTTCGCCCCACTCCAGACCGAACTGGTAGGCGACGCTCGCCGCCAGGACGGTGTAGGCGAGTTTTTCCTTTTGTCCGCCGGACTTGCCGTCGGAATCGCTGTGGTGTTCGTATTCGCTGTTGTCCTCGCGCCACCGCACGGAGGCGGCGAAGGCGTACCAGGACCGTACGTCGGTAACTTTGTCTGTCCATTTGCGGTCGATGTCGACGCTGCCGTCGCGACCGCGGAAGCGATCGATGATCCGCTTCACGTGTTCGAAGATGTGCTCCGCGTAACGGTCGCCGTCGTGTTCGGCACCGATTGCGCCACTGGTGCACGCTTTGAGATCCTGGCGAAAGCGTCGGATTTCCTGATCCGGTGTCAGCATGTTCTCGAGGCGAATGTAGCGACCGGGTTCGTAGTCGATATCGTGGAGCGAGCGGTTGATCGTCTTGATCCGGTCGCTGATCACTTCGCTTTCCTTGTTCAACTGGGCCTGGAAGTTGGCGATTTCGCGGATCGTGTTTTCGTTGAGCAGCTGTTTGAAGCGCGCTTCAAACTGCGGCAGGTCGTCGCGGCGGAGGCGTTCGAGGAGGTCAAGAAACTCGCCGGCGCCGTCGACGGAGGCTTCCATCTCCTGTGTTTCGGCGGCGTACTTCCGCCGAAACTCGATCATGTCACGGCTCGCTGCGTCCTCCGCGCGACGTATGCGTTTCTGGACGGCGTCTATCCATGCCTGGATCCGCCCGCGGACTTCGCTGGTACGTCGCCCGGCGTTTTCAATCGTGAGCCCGGCGATGCCGCCGCCCCGACCTGGCGACCCTGCCTGCGCCGCGGGGCCCGCCGGCTCTCCCGCCTCACCGGGCTTCCCCGTCTCACCCAGCTCCGCCAGTACGTCGTCCACGGCGCTGCGAATCTGCTCCATCGGCTCGGTCGCGGCAGTCACCACCTCTTCGTCGGAACGCAGCGCCTCGCGGTCACCCTCGCGCCGCTCGTCCAGGCGGGTCGCCTCCCCCTGCAGGCGTTCGATCTCGGCGGTTGTCGTCGCGATCTGTTTGTCCACCGCCTTCCGGCGCCGGGTCAGCGACTCCAGGAGGTCGGACGCTGCCATGAGTTCCACGATTTCGGCGTCGATGGCGTCGATGCGCAGCGCCGGCGCGCGCCAGTCGAGATCGACAAAGTCCTTTCGCGCCGCCAGAACGGCCAGCGCGGCCTGGCGGTCGGTGACGGCCCGTTGTCGCTCCTGCACACCGGCGTACGCCGTCGCCGCCGCCGCGGCCTGCGTCTCGAGTTCGTCACGGAGGGTGCGGAAATGGCGCAGTTTGCGGTCGTTGCTCCACCCCAGGATGTAGCGGCTGCGGTCGTCGATGCGGTGGCGGTCGTCCTTTTCGTGCCGCGAGCGCCCCTTGATCTGGCCGTTGCGCGTGATCGCCTGCGGCGCGCGGCGAAACTCCTCCATCGTCTCGGCGCAATGATACGAAAAGCGCGTGGCAAGCTGTTCCTCCAACCAGGATCGGTAGGGAGTGTCGGGCCTGAGAGCGATCTTGTGCGCGAGATCACCGGCCTGCGGTTCGACACTCCAGGAGGATTGCTCCTGTCCGCGCACCCGGTAGTAGACGAGGCGCCCGCCGAGGTGGGTCCGGTCCACCCAGTTACTCACGGCGGCGTAGTGTTCCTGGGGCACGAGCAGGCTCAGGCCGAAGCTGCGCAGGACACGCTCGATCGCGCCCTCCCAGGTTCGTTCGTCCTCGCGGACCTCGATCAGTTCGCCGACAAACGGCAGGTCCGCGGGCTGGGCGCCGATCGCTTGGGACAGCGCATCGCGAATCGCCACCTGACGGGCGGGAATGTTGCTGCGCCGGCCGGCGAGAGAATCGATCTCCGCGGTGAGTTCGTCGTGTTGCCGTTTGAGCTCGGCGACCGTTCCTCCGTGCTCGGTGAGCGCGGCGTTCACGTCGTTGAGGTCACTGCGCGTCTGCGCGGCGAGTTCATCCACCCGCTGCAGGTTAGCGGCGAACGTCTCCGGATCGCGGGGATCGGGCAGGTCGAACTGCGCTGCCAGGGTTCGATAGTCGTCCGCCGCACGCGTCCGTCGATCGCGCTCTGCGGACAGTGTCTCCCGCTCGCGGTTCAGCGCCGAGAGGCGGTCACCGCCGGCGTCGGCGATCGCCGCCGTAATCTCCTCGCGTTGCCCCTGCTCGCCCCGCAGCCGTTCCCGGGCGTGGTTCAGGCGGTGGGACAGACGGTCCAGGTCCTCGCCCCGGGCGGCGATCCGTGCGCGAAGCAGCGTCGCGCGGTGTTCGGCCACGTAGGGCTCCAATCCGTCCCGGGCGAAAGCGAGACGCGCGGCTCGTTCGGTCTCGTCGCGCCACGCCTGCATGTGCGTTTCGAGCTGCGTGAGGCGATCGATCTGGTCCCGGGCGATGAGCACGGCTTCGTGGGCGCGGTGCAGATCCTCAAAGTGGGCCACCAGGGCGGCGACCCGCGTCGCCACGTCGAACGGTTCGAGCATGTGTTCCCGGACAAAGGATGTGAGATTGCCCACCGACTTCATGGATATCGTCTGGTGAAACAACAGCAGCGCCTGTTCGCTGCGCAGCCCCAGCCGCCGCCGAAATGCCCCCGCGTACTCCGCGTAGGTGCGGTACGGCGGGTCGGCGTCCTTGAGCTGACGCAGTCCGTTTCGCAGCGAGGTGAGGTCGTTCCCGGCGGTGAGGATGTCGTGTTCCACCGACAGCGCGCGCTGCGCCACCAGATAGATTCGGTCCGGCTGGCCCTGACCGTCCTTCATTCGCAGCACCTGCGCCAGGGTCACCGTATGCCCGTAGCCGGAGTTGGTGAACACGGCGAGGATCACCGACAGGCTGCGTGCATCCCGCAACGCCACCGGGCGGGCCAGAAGATCGTCGGAATCGCGCTGCGAGCGGTGGTATCCCAGCACGTAGGAGCGGAGATCGCGTTCGCGGCGCCCCGCGCCGGCGGCCCTGTTGAAACTCACCCGCCCGGGCGGAACAAGGAGTGCCGTCACGGCGTCGACCACGGTGGACTTACCGGAGCCGATATCGCCGGTGAGCAGGGCGTTCCGGCCCTCCGGCGCAAAGACGGTCACGGAGCTGTGAAAGGTGCCCCAGTTGTACAGCTCCACGCGCGCCAGCCGGAAGCCTGCGGCGGTGTCGTCGGTGGCGAACTCTAAAAGCTGGTCCCGGTCGCTCACGCCTCATCCTCCTCGACGTGCCGATCCCGGGCATCGCCGTCCGCGGAGTGGTCGTCTTCCGTGTGGGCGTCGTCGCCTTCCGCAGCGTCGTCGACACCGACCGCCGCCGCCATCCGGCGTTCGAACTGCGCCAGCCAGTCGGCGGTAATAAAGGAGTTGATCAGGCGTCGGATCTCGAACCGGGACTCGTCGCCACGGAGAAATCGAATGAACCCGAGGCGGGAGATCTGCCGCAGCGCTGAGTCGACGCGGTCGCGACGCTTCGCCTCGTCGGTTCCGGTGCCGAGGTACGGCTGAACCAGCGATTCCAGTTCGTCAACCGACACCACCACGCGATCCTCGCCGCTCACGGCGTCGTGTTCCAGGACTCGGCGCCGCAGCAGCGCCAGGATCAGGGACACGGGGTAGGACAGCGCGCGCCGCTGCACCAGCCGCGGCACCTGATCCTCGTCCTCGTCGTCCGGATCGCGCTGTCGGAGAAAGGCGTATCCGTCATCCCCGGCGATCACGAGATCCAGTCCCAGCACCGACATGTAATCCCGGACCTGCGACTCCAGCCGCAGGAGCGAGGCCCACCGGTTCTCGTGGTCGTCCCGCGAGATCACACCCTTGAGTAGAGATACCAGAACGATCGAAAGTTCATTTCCGTCAGCCATGCGAACCCGACCCCTCCGTCCGCCGAAATACGACCACCGGCACGCGAGCGCGACGTCGCACACCGCGACGGTCGGTCCATTCCAGCACGTCCCGACGATCCTCGTCGATCACCGCCGCGGAACTGCTGCTGGCCACCGACAGATAGCCCACCAGCTCCGCCAGCCCCTCTCTCAGCGGGTAGCGGTGCACGACCGTCGCGAGGGAGACCTGGTCCGCCATCGCAAGCAGGTCACCGATCTGCCGCTCCAGCCGCGCCGTGTCGACAAAGACCTGGTCGAACAGCATCGACAGGTCGAGGTCTTCCACCGCGGTGTCGTCGAGTTTTAGGTCGATCGTGTCGTCATCGACCGCCGACGCCGGCGGTCGCTCCAGCGGCAACGACACCTCCGCCGCGGTGCCGTCGATGTCCATATCGGGGCCGCTGCGTCCGTCGCTCGCGATGGCGAGGGCGTGGCGACCGATGCGGTTCAGCGTTTCGATGATGCGGCGGTTCTCGAGGTACGCCTGGTCGTCCAGAAAGCGCCGCAACTGCTGGGAGAGGCGCGCTACCGTGCGCTGGGTCTGTTCGCCGGCGACGATCCACTCGTAGTGAACCCGCCGCAGCGACGACTGCGACTCGCCCGGGGCGCCCTCCTCCGACAGCGCCTCGATCTCCAGTACGCGATCCAGAAGCTGAGACAGATGCTCCTGGCTCTCGGGCGTCATGAGGAAATCCCAGAAAGCGCGGAAACTCTGCCCTTCGTCGGAGTCGGCGATCACGTCACGGTCCCCGAACACGTCACGCAGGAGCGTTCCCTTGTCTCCCTCCCACCCGGCGATCCTGGTACGCACGTCGCGGTCCAGCTCGCGAAATCGATGCTCAACCGCCCGGAAGTCCGACAGGAGGTCCCGAGCCAGGCGGGCGAACTGGAGAAAGCGCTCACGAAGGCCGCGGTCGTCAAGGATCGGGACATCCCCGGCGCGGATCGCGGCGATCTGGCGATCGATCTCCGCGCGCTGCGCCTCCAGTCGCCGGACGCGCTCGTCGGGATCGTCCTCGACGCCTTCCACGATCTGTTCCAGAAGGTGAATGGCGGTTCGAAGCCTGCTTTCGGTGCCGATAAAGCCGCGATCGAACAGCGTATCGAGCCATCCCAACGCGCGTTCAGCGGCGGGCGACAGATCGAAGTGTGCCTCGTCGGTACCGGCGGGATAGAACTTCCGCAACCACCCTTTGTCGTCCTGCGCCCACTCGGTGAGGTAGTCTCCGGCACTCCGGGGTACCGCCTCCGCGCCCTCAAGCGCCTGCACCTCGAAGAGGACGTCTTCCAGTACGACAGTGATTTCGGACTCCGCCCAGGTTCGACGCTCGCCCGAACGAAACGCGCGATCGAGGAAGGTGGCGATGACCGGCGCGCGATCGGCGGTGAGCAAGCGCCACGCCGGGTCCGTACGTCTCAGTCGAACGAGGTCGTCGTACGGAAGGGCCATGCGCCTATTCCCCCGGCAGCCGTACCGCGACGTGCGAGAAGGACAGGATGTCCTCCAGACCGTCTGTGATCACCCGATGGGCGATATCGAGATCCTTTTCCTCGTACTGGTGGACGGCGGTGTTGCGAAACCCCACCATGCGACGCAGGCGCTCGGCCAGATCCGCGTCGATCATGCCCGCGGAAGCCAACAGGCGAAAACTGTCGGCGCTGCTGGTGGGAACGCCGTAATGGCGAATTCGGACCAGGTGGTTGGCCAGATCGATCGCCTGTTCGCACGCCCGGGTAACATTCAGGATCGCCGCGTCCTGGCGAGTGTAGTCCGTCGCGAAGCCCCGGCCCGCCGCCGTCAGCTCTTCCCGGGCGCGGCTGACGCAGCGCTGGATGCTCTGGGCCTTCGCGAGAACGACATCGTCGGGGCACTCGGCACCACTCATGGCTGATACACCGTTCCGGTTGCGGCGATATCCGCCAGGATGTCGGCGCGTTCCTCGTTGAGTTTCTGGTAGAGCGACATCGTGAGCATTTCGAACTCCGCCAGAGCCCGCCGGTCCGCAACCGCGACCGGTTGTCCCGTCGCCACGATGCGGTGCTGAAACACCGTCGATACCCGGCGAAGGTTGATGAGGTCCACCGGGCGCCCGGCGATCGATTCGAGGTCGAACCGCAGGTCGGACATGGTAAGCGAACCGATGGCCACCGATTCCGCCGGCGGCAGCAGCAGCGCCAGGTCGATGTCGCTGTCGGGACGCGCGTCACCGGAGACGACGGAGCCAAAGAGATAGGCCGCCTGCAGCGACGGCACACGAGCCCGAACCTCCCGGACGAGATCGTGGACGGCGCGGGCGAACTCCGAAGTCAATCGAGCCATGGCCACAGTATATGCCGTATACCGGACCGTGTTGCAAATGGCCGACGCTGCCCCGCCGCCACACACCTGCCGCTACGGCGCCGCGTACGTCCCCGACACCGTCAGCTGGTCGGTCCGCGAGCGGAAGTCGTAGTCGAACTGGCCGGTGTACTGGTAGCCGTCGGTGAGCAGGATCACGACCGAGGCGATGTCGGCGAAGTCGTAGGTGGCGCTGTCGTCGGTGAAGTCGTCTACGGTAATCGACAGGTCCACGGTGACGGGGCTCGAGGATGTGTCGTAGTTCGTGACGATGGCATTGTTCGGGACCGGGTTGTCCTTGTCGGTCACGCTCCAGTCAAAGGCGGCGACGGTGTTGCCGATGTAGGTGCCGTCGGCGGCGTAGCACCACGCCCAGCCGTTTGCGATATCCGCGTCCGACAGTGAGAGCGTTGCCTCGATGGCGGCGCCGTTCCACGTCGGCCCTGCGGTCACGGTGGCCACGGGGATCATCGCGTCCATTCCGGTGGTGGACCCGCCGTACTCCTCGGGCGAGTAGACCATGTTTCCGATCGGCGGGGTGGCACCGTTGAGGCTTTTGTACTGGTGCTCGTAGGTGGCCTCGGCGCCGTCGCTCATGGTGACGGTGAAGCGCCAGTTGAGGTACAGCACGTCCGGCCTGCTTCCGATGTACAGGTACGGCAGGTCGATGCGGCCGGTGCTGGCGTCGAAATCGAAATCACCGGAGGAATCCAGCGTCCAGTAGTCGTCCGCCAGGGAGCCGGCCCCCACTTTCACCGAGTCCACGGTGCGGTCCCCGATCTGGTCGGTCTTGAGATAGATCGTAAAGTTGCCGAAAGCCGAGGCGTCCGTGGTGGTCGACCAGTAGTTCGGGTCGATGTTCTCGAAGATCCACGCCACGTACTCGACCTCGATCGCCGCCGGGCCGGAGTCCGACGTCGCCTGATCACACCCCGCCACGAGCGCCAGCAACACCACGCCAAGCAACCCGGCGACGGCTCGGCGCGCCGCCACGATACCCCACCCCTCGGATCGATTCCATTTCTGTTTCATGCCCCCATCCTCTTTCCTCAGTCTTGTGCTGTATGAACTAATCGACGACGTACGTCGCCGTGTATTCGCTGTCGCTGAGACGTTCGTTCTGACCGGTACCGTTGATGTAGTCGTAGTACGGCATCGCCACGGCCACCACGCGGAGGGTGATGTCGCCGGTGAGTTCCACCGTCACCGGCGCGCGGTACGCGTCGTCCAGGGGTACGCCGTAGGGCGAATAGGACCCCCAGGAGACGAGCAGGTACTCGTAGTACAGGCTGTCTTCACCGGGGACGAGGACATCGTCGGCGAGGTCGATCGTGACCTCAACCGGGGCGGTGTATGTACCCGGCGGCGGGGTAAAGGTGACCAGCGCCTCGCCACCCTGTTCGATGCCCAGACGTTCGCCCAGGGTGAGGGAGTCGCTGCCGCCGCAACCGGCGAGTGCGATCGTCGCCAGCACGATCAGCACGGCGCGGGCTCCGCCGGCCCTTCGAACCCAGGTTCGTATCGCGTTCGTCATCTCAGAAACTCCTTTGCCACGCCAGCGAAATCGTGAACGGCGACGGCCACAGGAAGCCGGACCACTGCGAGAAGGTGTACTTCCCGGTGCCGGGGTTGACCCGGTAGCGGTCGAACGAGAGCAGCGGCACGGGGATGACGGTGGTGGGGTTGTAGAAGTCGTCGATGGAGTACGCGCTGCTCGAGCCGTAGGTGCTGGAGACCTGCTCGTACTGCTCTCGCATATCGGCAACCCACTCGGGTTCGCTCAGGTCGTGCATGACGCCGATTCCCAGCCCCCAGGACCACCCGCGACCGTTCTGTTCCGCGGCCCCCGCGCGCCGGCGATCGAAGGTGAACCGCGACCGACCGAGCGTCGCCATCCCGAAGAACTGCGTCATGCTGCTGCTCGAACTCTCGTTGGTGCCGGTGCCGGGGTCGTAGTACTCGGAGCTGGAGTTGGCGAAGTTGAGCTGCCCCACAAAGCGCCAGTCCCAGCCGCGGCCGCTTCCGCCCTCGGGGCCGGGGAACGCGTCGCCGTCGTTGGTGAAGTAGCGCAGCCCCAGTCCCACGTTCCCGGTGGTAGTGGTACTGGTGTCTGAGGAGGAGAACGACCCGCCGATGCGCCCGAAGATCGAACTGGAGGCGTAGACCGGCTCGCTCACCACGTCGATGCGCTCGGTGCGCTGCTCGATGCCGATGCCGCCGTTTTCCAGGGAGACGCTGGTGTCGGTGGACTCCTGGTATTCCAGCGCCACCCGGAGGACGCCGTTCACGCGTCGCGCCAGGTAGACCGAATCCTCGCCCTCGGCACCGATGCGAATCCCGGGGTCGTCCAGGGCGGCGATCTCCACGTCCGGGGTGGAGACCAGTCCCACCACCAGGGCGGTGCGGGCGCTGTCGCGCTCGGACTCGTCGTCGGCGGTGACCGCCTTGCGGGCCACGGCAAAGAGGTCGGGGGAGGACACGAGGGGTGCGTCGTCGCCGACCTCAACGGATGGGGCGGCGCCCGAGTCGGGCGTGGCGTCGGCGATCGACGGGACGGGTTCCGGCGCCGGCCGGGCGGGCTGGTCGGGCGTGGCAGGCTGGTCGGGTAGCGGTGACCGCTGCGGTTCCCCGCTCCCGCCGATGTCCAGGCGGTAGCTCGCCACCCACCACACGCCGGATGACCCGGCGTCCTCGAAGGTGAGGGGGCCCTGGTCGAAGTAGTGCAGTCCAAAGCCCAGGGTGTCGCCGTTGTTCAGCAACAGGTCGTAGCCCAGGGCAAAACGCCAGCCGAGGGTGGCCCGCTTCGCCGGCTGGTACGGGTTGTCGTCTGCGACCTCGATGTCGCCACCGCTGGATTCCTGTTCCGCGGAGAACGTCCCCTGGGAGGAGGCGAAGACACCGTAAATCCCCCCAAGGAGGAACACGCGAGAGCCGCGAAAGCGCTCGGTTTCGATGGGAATGGCGAGCTTGGCGTTGATCGGCACCTGAAAATGCCACAACCGGAACGACACCGTTTCGAAGTAGCCGCCGGGGGAGAGGCGGTATTCGAACGACTGTTCCGGGTAGACCACCGACAGGCCCGTCTGCAGTCCGAACCAGTCGCGGAGCATCACCTCCGTGACCAGACCGACGACGGGACCACCGCCGGTGTGGCTTTCCGCCTCCTCCAGACCCGACAGCGCGCCGTCGTTGACGCCCGCGGATGCTCCCCCGGCGATCGCACCGATCGACCACTCGGTCGCCATCGCCGGCCCCACCGACGCGGCCACGAGCAGTACTCCCGTCAGGAGCCACACGAGCGGCCCTCCGGGGCGCACGGAGCATTCCGGGCGCGCAAGACGCACCGAACGCACCGGTTTGATCGTGGTCGAGGTGGACATCGGGGCGGAGCGCATACAGACCTCCCGCGTGCCGGCGCAGGCCGACAGACCCTTTTTCTGACCGAAAAACTAAAGAAGTGGAATTACCATGCAAAGGGCGTGATATCGAATATGACTTTATGTTTGTTCCATTATGGTAGCTCAGGCGGGGGGAGAACGCAAGGCGGAAGGGAGAAAGTCAGTCCGGGTACCGCAGGCGAATCGCGATCTCGGTGCGGTTGCCGACGCCGACCTTGCGCATGGCGCGGTGGAGGTGGTTCTTCACCGTGCCTTCGGAGATCTCCAGGCGGCCGCCGATCTCCTTGTTGCTCAGACCCCGCGCCACCAGGCAGAGGATTTCGGACTCCCGGGGACTCACGCCGAAGCGCGCGGAGACGACCTCGGGGTCCAGCGGCGCCAGGCGCGTTTCGAGCTGCAGAAAGCGTTCGGAGACGCGGAAGACAAAGAGGTTGAAGACGAGGAGCATGACGGCGAGGCCGCCGATGGTGGTGAGGAGGTAGAGGGACTCGGGGATGTGCCCGCCGCCGAAGAGCGCCACAAAGAAGCCCAGCGGCGCAAAGTCGCGGGAGAGAACGAGTTCGCGGTAGTGGGCGGTTTCGGTGAGGGTGATGAGGAAGAAGATGGCGATCGTGCCGAGCATCGCCCACGCCTCACGGTGGCCGCGGGCCACAAAGGTCGCAAAGCGCACGGTGAGCAGCAACAGCACCACCCCCTGGACGATGTTGTAGCCGGTGACGATGCGGGAGTAGACGAGGACGGGAAACGCCAGCACCACCATGCTGTTGGCGACGACAAAGGCGGTGAGCCCCCACACCACCGGCCGCGGGATCACGCGGGGATAGGTCCGGTCGGCGATCCACACGAAGGTCGCGAACACGACGTGCACCGAAAGGTACTCCAGCCGCAGCAGGACGCCCCAGGGGAGCGCGGGAATCAGGCGGGTGGCCAGGATTTGCCCCGTTACGAGGACGCGGAGCATCGTGGCGGCGAAGATCACCACCATGAGCAGCGGCACCTGGCCGTGGGCGTCGCCGCCGCCGCGGTTGCGGCGGTTGGTGTACAGGAGCACGTTGTAGATCAAGGCCGCGAGGAAACTCCCCAGGAGGAGAAAGTCGTAGAGCGTCTCGGTGGTGTCCAGGCGCTCGATCTGCGCCGGGGTGCCCAGCTTGATCGACTTCCACATGCCGCCGCGGCGGTGGTGAAAGTTGGAGACCTGCAGCAGGAGATCCAGTTCGCCGTTCTCCACCGAGACATCGGCGGTGTTGATCACGTAGTGGGGGCGGGAGGTCTCGCGCGTGCGCCCCGGGGAGCCGCTGTCGGCGACGTCCTCGCCGTTGGCCCACAGACGGTAGGCGGTGGAGGCGTTGGGGATCCACAGCGCCAGGCGCGCGGTGTCGGGGGGAACGAGGATGCGCAGGCGGAAGGTGGCGTAGCCGAACCCGCCGACCGGTTGACCGTGGTACTGCCAACCGTTCCAGGTGGCGGGCATCGTGAAGAGCGCGGGCTGAGCGGGTTCAGAGGACTCGGGCGGCGGGGACGCAATGGTGGGTTGCGGCGGGGTTGCGTCGGGGACGCCTGCCGGTGCGAAATCCTGCGGCGTGTAGAGCCGGCGCCAGTACACCTGCCACTCGCCGTCCAGGTCGATCACCCCGACGCGGTCCAGGTCGACACCACGCAGATCGAGCACGCCACCGCGGGCGAGGGGCGCGACGTCGGTGGATGCCGTGGCGGCGGGAGCGACCGGCGCGTCGTGGGGCGCGATGTCAGCGGGCGAGGCGCTATCGGTCGGCGGGGCCGGCGCCGCCACCGCCTGCGCCATACCCACCAGAGACACCAGTACCAGCACCGCGGCAAAGCGCGTCATGGAACTCCCCACACCACCTCCGCGGTAGAGTATAGCAGACTGAATTGGTTGGGAATGTCAATGAAGGGATGCGATCGGCGGGGCGACAGGTGGCGAGGCGGGAATGGGAGGGGATCTGTAGCGGGGGGTTATGGAGACCGTCGGCCGCGTCAGCGGGCGATCCAGCGGTCGTACCACATCTGGAAGGCGACGATGATCCACATCTGGCGGGGGTTGTTCATGCTGCCGGACAGGAAGGCCCGGCCCATGCGGGATACGAGATCGGGGTCGAATATGCCCTGTTCAGCGAGCCATTCTCGGCGGGTTGCGCGTTCAAGGACGGGGCGAAGCTCACCGCGGAGCCACTGCGTCATGGGTGGCGAGAACCCCTGTTTGGGGCGATCCACGAGGTCGCGGGGCACGTACTGGTGAACGATGTCCTTGAGGATGTGTTTGCCGCCGAGGTCCCTGAGCTTCCATTCGTCGGGGAGCGCGGCGGCGTACTCGAAGATGCGGTGGTCCATGAGGGGATCGCGACCTTCGAGGCTGTAGGCCATGGTTGCGCGGTCGACCTTTACGAGCACGTCTTCCATCAGAAACGCGTGATAGTCCGCGGTGAGCATGCGCTGCAGGTCGGACGCGTCTGTAGCGGCTCCCGGGTGAATGGTCAGGAATCCGGCGTGGGCGGCCTGGTCGACCTGGTCGCGAAGAGCCGGTGCCAGCAGCGTCCGTGCTACCGACGGCTGATACTGCCGCGAAAGAACCCGCAGGGCGTCCAGGGACGAGGTGCTCTGGAGCACACCGGCGAACCGCATGGCGCGCTGCCACTGGTCGAACGACCCGCGGGTCCGTGCAAGGGCGCGCCACGGAAATCCGGCCACCGCCCCCGCCGCGAGCGACCGCAGGGCTCCGGGCCACGCCCGGTTGCGGTTCCACAGCTCAAGCGCCCGGCGATAGCGTCCGTAGCCGGCGAAGGTTTCGTCACCGGCATCGGCGGAGAGGGACACGGTCACGTGTTCCCGCGTAAACCGACTCAGCAGAAGCGTAGGGATCGCCGAGGTGTCGGCGAACGGTTCGTCGAACGTCTCCGGAAGGTGCCGTGCGATCTCCAGGGCGTCGCCGGTGGAAAAGTAGAGCTCCCGATGCCGAGTTCCCAGATGATCGGCGATGGCCCGCGCGTGGGGGGCCTCGTCGCCCGGGTCCGGGCCGTCGGGGCCGCGGAACCCGATGGTGAACGTCTCAAGCTCCTGGTGCCCGGCTGCAGTAAGCAGGGCTGCAACAGCCGTGCTGTCGTAGCCGCCGCTCAGGAACACCCCGACGGGCACATCGGACACCATGCGAAGGGAGAACGCCTCGCGCATGAGCCCGTCCAGTTCGGCGCGGGCGTCGGCGTAGGTCGCCGGCACGATGCCGTCCGCCGGCGCCGTCGCTCCTGCCCGCCATCCCGTACCGGACGGCCCCCAGTAGCAAATCGTTTCCGGTTGATCCCACCGCTCGTCGTGCAGCGAAAAACGGAGTACTGATCCGGGCGGAACACTCTGAACGCCGGCGTAGATCGAGGTGCCGCCGGTAAGGTACCCAGTCTGGAGGTACGCGGTGAGGGCGTCGGGGTTAATCTCGGGTCTGAATCTGCCGTGGGCGAAAAAAGCCTTGGGCTCCGAGGCAAACAAGAGCAGGTCGCCGTCGCGGTAGTAGTACAGGGGCTTGATCCCCGTGCGGTCGCGTGCCAGCAGCAGCGTCGCCGTGTCGGCATCCCAGGCGGCAAGGGAGAACATGCCCACGAAACGGGAACACGCTTCCGGTCCGTCGGTTGCCATCGCCCGCAGCACCACCTCCGTGTCGGAATGCGATCGGTAGGGCTCGCCGTTCTCATATCGGGACGCGAGATCGCCGAAGTTGTAGACCTCGCCGTTGAACACGATCGTCCACGCACCGTGGACCATGGGCTGATGGCCCGCCATGCTCAGGTCGAGAATTGACAAGCGCCGATGGCCAAACCCGACCTGCGGTGATTGCCGCGACACCATCGCCGAGCCCCGGTCGTCGGGTCCGCGATGGGCGAGCCGGTCGCGCATGGCGTCGAGTTCGCCAGGGGAGGTCCGATTCAGGGTGTCAACGAAGCCGACGATGCCGCACATGAGCCTCAGTCTAATCGACGGGTTGGAGTCGGTCTATCGGAGTCTGAACACCACGCGAGCGATGACTTTCGGCCGCAGGAGAAACAAGACTCTCTCGGAGCCGGAGGGGATCGCGTGCCGCAAAAAAACCCTGGCGTCCGCCCGTCGTCCGAGCCGTGTCAGACGTGTCACCGTCCCATAGACCATACGGTGACGCATCCGACGGCACCACCGTCGCGTGCGTGACGCTCCCACCGTTTTCGTCATCTCTTCGGCGACCCCGTCGATGAGTTCGAGGTTGGCGAGGCGCGGCTGCATATCCGTGTTGCCACTCTCGTTGCCGTCGTGAATCCGCCACGCCGCGATCGGATCGGAGATGATCGCGACGTTTCCTCGCAACGCCAGGCGCAACAGCGACTCGATATCGGAACTGATGATGTCCTTGCGGTAGAAATCGAGGTTGAGGGCGGTTTCCCGGTGGTACAACACGCCGGCGTGCTTCATGCCGCGGTCGTCGCGCCAATAGTCCTCTACCAGGGAAATGCCCGAGATGGTTGTAGGCGCATCGCTGTGCCGCACAGAACCGGCCCGTTGCGCGGCGCTCAACTCGGCGGCCGTCCGGACGGTGATCACGGAACCGACGACCATCGTCACCCTCCGATCACGCTCCGCGTGGGCCGCCAGGGCGGATATCGCGTGTGGATTGATGAGTAGATCATCGCCGTCCAGATTGAGCACCCATTCGCCGGTGGCGTACGAGTGAAGCAGGGCGTGGTAGTTGCCGACGCGGCCCATATTTCGGGTATGCCGTACCACCCGGAGGCGGGAATCGTCCACGCCGGCAAGAAACTCTTGCGTTTCGTCGGTGGAACAATCGTCTCCCACCAGGATTTCGAGATTCGGATAGTCCTGTTCCAGGGCCGATGCGACGCACTCCCGCAACGCGCTGACCTGGTTGTAGGTCGGGATCATGACGGTCACGCGCGAAACGGTACTCATACCTGTTCTTTGATCTGTTGCAGGAGATCGGGACGTTTGATCCCGACGAGCGCTTTGAAAGCGCGACCGAAGATGACGATCATTGGCGCCGTGTCTCCCTGAACGCGGGAAATCCAGATCGCCACAACGAACGCCTTGGGTCGAATGCGGCGCAAAAAAAAGCCCTGATGAAACCGGATCAGTCGTTGGACAGCTCTGCGACCGTTGTTGCTGAGCCCAGTCTGTTCCATTCGGTGCTGGATCGTGAGGTACCTCACAAGCTTTCGCGAATGGTAGTCCAGGATGGCTCGCATAGATGGCCGCAGACGCGCCTTGAGTCGAATGAGCTCCGGCACGGCGTCTTGAACGCCAATTGCGTTCTTTTGGTGCTGACGGTACAGAGTCAGGTTCTGGTTCGTAAACGTGAATCTGTCGCGGTCAACCGCCAGCAAAACCAGCCACCAATCGTGGGGAAGGTACCTGGGGAACGGCAGGGCGAATGAACGCAATGAGTCCCGAAACATCATGGTGCAACCGGTGTATCGATTCTTGATCAGGAGTTCACGAAACGTCCACACCTTCTGTCTGAGCCGATATACGTCCGCCAGCGTCCGACCGGACAGGTTCAGATTCTCGTCCACGATGTCCGCGTCACTGGCGATGAGAAGGTTCTGTCCAATCGCCTCGAGTAGGCGTTCGACCTTCCCGGGTTTCCACACGTCATCCTGGTCACACAATGCGATGTACTCGCCCTGACACATGCCGATCGCGGCTTCAAAGTTTTTCTGATACCCGAGATTGGCGGACTGTACGACCACACGAATCCGGCGGTCCTGCTTCTGATACCGTTTCAGGATCTCAGGAGTTGAATCGGTTGAGGCGTCGTCGGAGACACAGATTTCCAGGTCGCGGTGGGTCTGGGACAACAGTGAATCCAGTAGCTCCGGAAGGTATTGCTCGCCGTTGTAGGTTGCAAGGGCGATCGAAACCAAGGTCATAGGTCGTATTCCACAGATAGTGCGGCTCGGATCATCGGACGTCTGCCTTCGTCGAGCCAATAGGGGTTCGCGTGATAACCACCGGCGAGTTCCGACCGTACGCGTCCACCACGAAACGGCAATTCGGCGCGAACACCGCCGAGCAACGCGTAGTTGAAATCGAGGTACGATTGACCGGAAAGCGCATAGAAAAAGTCGTTGTCAAACACCACGCGCTCGACAAAGCCGGTCGCGGAGATTCCGGAGGGGATGTGCGACATGCCGATCTCTGCATATTGACTGTTCGCGCCGGAACCGATCCATGCTCCAAGATACTGCCCGTGGTGGGTGTATCCCTGGCCTCCAACCGCAACGTGACGGTACCACGGACCGGTGGGCCGTACGGGATTCGTGGGGCTCGGGTTGATCACGGTAATCTCCCCGGCGAACGAGAGCGACCACGAGGGAGACACCGAAGTCTGATAGTCAAAGCCGGTGGTATATGCCCGACTGTGTTCGGGGTTGGCGAGAAAGTCCTCGGGATTTGCAGCGTGATCGTTTCGCGCCCATTCCAGGTAGACGCGAAACGGGATACGTGGCGCGTGGTACTCCATCGCCACCGAGATGACCTGATCCGTATCGTCTTCGCCGGTGGGTGTATCCGCATAGCTCCGGCGGTTTTCTTTCCAGAGCGCCTCAAAAAGCTGAAACACCTTGTAGGCATCGATGGTGCTCCACGGCGACTGGATTGCCCGATAGACCGAAAACTGCCAGCCGGGAGCGAAAGACGGTTGGTAGCCGAGGGCACCTGCGACAAACAATCGAAAGTCGTTTGACCCGTCGTCGTCAAAGAAATCGCTTTCCGCCAGGCGCCCCCAGAGCAACTGCCAATCGAGGTTTCCGGCGCGCGTAGTCCACGGTGTATAGGTTCCAAACTCGATGTGGGGGAAGCCTGGTGCGTTGTCGCTGAGAATCAGGTTGTTCTGTTCACCGGGACCAAACACCAGGGACTCGGTGCCTACGCGGAGGGCGGTGTTCCAGTGGTGAACCGTCGCAGACGTGTTTCCCAACCACACGTCGGCAAACGGTTGGTCACCGAATCGTTGTGGTTGGTCGATGGCGGTCCCGTAATTGCCGAACCGGGGATCACCAGACTGTGGTGGACGGTACGCGAAACCAACGTTCTGCGAAAACGTGATTTCGGGGGCGAACACCAGATCAACGTAGGGAGCCGAGTACGCGATGCCGCCGGAGGCAAAGCTGTTGAAACCCCGCCCCTGCCAGAGGCCCCGGTCATTTCCACCAAAGGGATCACCGGAGTTGTAGCGCAACTCGACCACTGGATTGAGTACGCCGAACGCAGAATCGCTGGAACGAGCTGCCCAGATGCGGGACACAGAGCGCACGCTTTCCTGCACGTTGGTCTCGTCTTCTGCGGACGGCAGAATGCCAAGATACTGCGCGCTCACCGGCGCTGCGCAGACCGAAAACAAAAGTACAATGGCAACCGCACTGAGTGATCTCAATCTATTCTCCGCGTGTGTTGTTTCGATTCGGCCACACCCATTTCACCAGTTCCGCAGCCACCGGGATTCGCAACAAAAGAGCACCGACAGCGTAGGCCGCCATTCCGAAGCCGGTCACGGCGACGAGGCGTGTGACGGTCTGCCAATCCGCAAGGGCCATCCGAAGGCCGATCAACATCACGGACCATATCACAACCAGGGCGATGATCCGACCGTTATCCCGAGTAAACAGCAACGCGTGGATCTTTTTCCACGCCAGAGAAGACTGGGCGATGAGTCCGGTGGTTGTCACGATCAGGGTGGCAATGGCGGCGCCGTCGTGTCGATACCGAGGGATGAACAGCAGGTTAACGACCACACTCAATACGGTCGTGACGATAGAGAGGATGAGAACGCTTTTTTCGCGACCCTGGGCATAGAACACCTGCATGTTCACCACGTTCCCCAGCGAAAAAACGAGGAGCTGAAACGAGAGGATCTGCAGCGTGACGGAGGCAGGTGCAAAATCGCGCCCGGCGAACACTCGTATTACGTCGGGCGCGGTAACGGCGAGGCCGATGGTCATCGGCAGCGCAAAAAACACCGAGAAGGCGAAACTTTTGGTGATCAGCGCATCGGTTCTCCGTTGATCACCCGAGGCGTGGAGTGATGATACGCGCGGCATGAGCACGGAGATACCTGCCGTGACGATACTCAGCGCGATTCGCATGACTCGCGACGCAACGGTGTAGAGTCCGACCGAATAACGATCATCCGACAGCAGAGATCCAAGCATGGCGACATCGATGACGGATGCAAACGTGCCTATAAGTTGAATGCCAACGGTGGGAAGCACGTTTCTGACGTGCCGCATGATGTTGAGTTCTCGTACCGTGAAGCGGGTGAGGCGGAGACTGTAGGATGTGTTCAATACTCCGCCGACAACGGAGCCGGCCACCCACAGCATCCCGTAGTAGGGGTAGTCGGACGGTTCTCGAACAACAACAAATGTAAGGGCCGCTGTCAATACACGGATCGCGAGGCTTCGCGACGTAATGAACGTGTACTTTTCCATCCCCTGGTAGAACCAGTCGAGCCGTCCCGGCGCAAACAGGATAAGGAGAAGAAACAGCCAATGAAGCGCCCGCCCGGACGCCAGGTCCGGAAACACGATCGGAAACGCGATGTAAATGGCACCCGCAATTGCTGAGGTGATAACGCTCAGAATCAACAGTTCACTGTACACACGACTCAGCTGGTCCGGACTGTTGCGGGACCTGCTCACCTCGCGGAGCCCGTACATGGGGATACCAAGCAAGGCTGACAGCGCGAAATATTCCGCGATGCGTTGTGCATACGCAACCTTGCCGATCCCGGTGGGTCCAATGATCCGGCTCACGTACGGATACGTGATGATCGGAAACACGAGCCGGAGAACCTGATAGGCAGCGTTGAGCAGCGCGTTGCGTTTAGCGGACGGCACGTCTGTGTCTCCGCCTTCGGCGAAACGTTCGCGCGGCAACCCGGGCGATCGTGCGCGGCGTCGGGATCCGGATATACCCGGAACGAAGACGTTCGATGCGCTGTTCCAGGCGTGCGATTCGGCGGCGATACGCCAGGGCTGTCTGGAAAACCGGGGCGGATGCGGCGTATGAGACGGGCATCAGATCCGTGAAATACCCATGGTCCTGAAGGATGTGTGGCCACGAGGCGACCGGGTGGTCGGCCACAAGCAACAGGAGGTCGCGTCGGACCCATACCGGGAGGCACGGAGCAAACGAGGGATCATTTTCGCCAGGTACCAGTCCAGGAGGAGTGTCCGGCATTACCAGGCCAAGACAGTCGTCGGAACGAAACGAATCGACCACGCTGTCATAGCGCCTTTGAATCAGTTCTATTCCTGCAAGATTGGCGTGGTGAACCGCCACCGGACCGCAACTCTTGTCGAGAAACAGAACGAAAATCGGGTCTCCGTCGGGTAACGTTTCCCACGCCGACTCCGGTCGCTCCTCGCCGAACACATGCCTCACACGCTCACGTGGAAATCGCCGGTCGATGTGTTCGGACACACGCGAGATCGCCGATGGGTCGTGTGCCACCAGGAGAAACACGGGAGAAATCGAGTCCCCGGCGTGGAGAGACTGCGCCGGGTCGCCGGAAAACGGCACACTCGGAAGAGACGCCGCGACTTCGGGAGGGAACGCAGTCTTGAGGTGGCGTCGTACAACGCCCGCGAGGTGCGAGTTGTAGTTCCTGATGAGGTCGAACAGGAGGTGTGGTTCGCCAGAGGTCAAAAACGCCTTGACCTTCACCAGTGGAAGCCCCCGATCCAGTGCCTCGACCGGTCGCCAGGTCGCCGCGTTTGGATCCTTGCCTGCCACCGATGGAAAACTGAACGCGACGTCACTCCGAAAACCAGCGTCGCGAAGATAGGACGTCAACCGCGATTCATATCGATCGATCACATCCTGAACGTTTGTTGCGGCGGCTACCCGGTCCCAAAAGGCACGAAACGCCGTGGATGCTACCACAGGTCGGCGAAAAGCCAAAAAAAACGACTGGAGATGATACGGGAACGCCGCGTCCGGATAGTCGGACAGCGCCCAAAAATCGTTTTCTCCGTGTTCCATTCGGTCAAAAACCGGCTCCAACGGACACACTGGTCCGAAGCAGGAATCGTTTGCCAATACGACGGTGTCAAATTCGGAAAGCCTGTCCCAGCCAACCCGTTCCAGGCTCTCCTTCCACGCCGAGAAATCGAATCCGTCATTCGGGCGTTCAAATACGTCGTCGGCAATCGAATGGACACGTTCTGTGTCTATAGCCGACAGGGGACTGTTGGAGACCACCACAACGAATGAGAACAAAGGACGAAGCGCCTCGAGATAGAAGATCACATAGTCCGCGAGTGCCCCTCGTGCGTTGTAGTGGACAAACAGAAGGGCACGATTGGGGTCTGACGAGCGGGTGGTGTCTGTGTTCATCGGGCGGTGTAATTCTTCTCCACCCACTCCCGGTACGCCCCGGTGCGGACACCGTCCACCCACTCCATGTGCTCAAGGTACCACTTCACGGTCTTCCGCAGACCCTGGGCGAAGTCCACGGTCTGGGACCAGCCGAGTTCGTTCTTGAGACGGCTGCAGTCGATCGCGTAGCGCCGGTCGTGGCCGGGGCGGTCCTTTACAAAGGTGATGAGCTTCCGCGTTTCGGCGGGGTCGCGGTCGAGTTCTTCGGCGACGATGTCACACAGCGTCTCCACCAGGGTGATGTTCTCCCACTCGTTGTCGCCGCCGATGTTGTAGCTCTCACCGGTGTCGCCGCCCTGCATCACCGTCCACACGGCGCGGTTGTGGTCCTCCACGTAGAGCCAGTCGCGGATGTTCTTTCCGTCCCCGTAGACCGGCAACGGTTTGCCGTCCTTGATGTTGAGGATCATGACGGGGATCAGTTTTTCCGGGAACTGGTAGGGCCCGTAGTTGTTGCTGCAGTTGGTGAGCGTGATCGGCAGTCCGTATGTGTGGTGGTACGCGCGAACCAGGTGGTCGCTGGAGGCCTTGCTGGCGCTGTAGGGGCTCCTCGGATCGTAGGGGGTGGTCTCGGTGAAGTATCCGGTTGCCCCCAGGGAGCCGAACACCTCGTCGGTGGAGACGTGATGAAAGAGCACACCGTCGCGGACGGTGCCGTTTGCGTCGATCCACGCCTTCCGGGCAGCTTCAAGGAGCGCAAACGTTCCCATCACGTTCGTGTTCACGAACGCCTGGGGTCCGTGGATGGAGCGGTCCACGTGGCTCTCAGCGGCGAAGTGCACCACCGTGTCGATCGCCTCTTCCGAAAACAGCTTCTCCAGCAGCGCGGCGTCGGTGATGTCGCCGTGGACAAAGCGGTAGCGATCGCCGGCGCTCTCGGCGATGTCACGCAGGTTCTCGGGGTTGCCGGCGTAGGTCAGCGCGTCGAGGTTGATCACCCGCCCGGCAAATCCGTGTTCCTGCTGTCCCGTCTCTCCGAGCAGATAGCGGATGAAGTTGGCACCGATAAAGCCGCTGCCGCCGGTGACGAGAATGGTACTTGGTGATCTGAGTTTCATGTGTTTGCTCCGCTGACTGGGTAATAGTATCCGATCTGCTCGTTCAGTCGTGTGCGCTCGGTGTCACGTAACCATCCCCATTTGTTGAAATAGGTGATTGCCGACCTGAGATGGACCAGCGCCATACTCCACGAACGACGACTCGCATTTCCGTGATGGTGTATCACCGTGGGTATGTTCGCGGCGACTACCGTCGACGCTGAGGCAGCACGTCGACTCAGATCGTAATCTTCAAAGTACATGAAAAATCGTTCGTCGAATCCGCCGATTCTGGCGAACACGGTACTCCGAATAGCCATGAAACAACCTGAGACGATCGGAACACGGACCGAGTGACTCCAATGCAAATTCGCGAGTTCATAGGAGCCCGCCTTGAAGCGGAGATACGGTTTCGCGATTCGATGAAGAACATCGCGTGGGGAAGGCACCCGCCTGGCGAGTTGCTGCACTGTGCCGTCGGGATAAACAACCCGTGGCATGACTAAGCCCACGTCTGGATCTTCGAAGAAGCGAGAAAGAATCTCTACGGTGTTGTCCTCGATCTCAATGTCTGGATTCACGATCAAACTGACGACGTTTTTGGAGACAGGCAGATCCCCTAATGCATGGTTGTGTGCCGCGCCGTATCCAGGGTTGTTGGACAGAGAATGAAAAACAATCCTCTGAATGTGTGAGAGGCGTGAACGGTTTCTGTCTGCGATGTGTATAGGCGAGTTGTCGACCACATGGACGCTGTCGCACTGTCGTTCGAGCGAGGAAATCAGCCGTACGGTGACCGGCTCGATCGGACCATAGATAACGATCGAAGCGTTTGTGGAGAAGTCGTTCCTAATCATTTGGGGATGACACAACCCGAACGAACTCGCTCAATCCGTCCCGCCACGCGGGGCGCTTTACGCCAAAGGTCTCCACCGTGGAGGCGCAGTCCAACACGGAGTAGGCCGGGCGGGCGGCGGCGGTGGGATACTCCGCCGTGGTGAGGGCGTTGATGGTGCAGCCCCCCTGAACGGCGCCGGTGGCTCGCCCGCGGTCGTGGATCGTGGCCGCAAAGGTGTGCCAGCTGATGCCGGAGGTCTCCTCCCCCGGCCCAGGGGCGTTGGTGAAGTGGTAGGTACCCCACGCCGGCCCTGCCGTATCCGCCGGACGGGAGACGATACGCGCGATCGCCGCCGCCAGGTGCGGCGCGTAGGTCGGCAGGCCGAACTGATCGGCGACCACGCCGATCTCGTCCCGCTCGTTCATGAGCCGGAGCATCGTGGCCACGAAGTTCTTGCCGCCGGGTCCGTAGAGCCAGGCGGTGCGCAGGATCACGTGGCGCTCCAGGGCGGCGCGGACCGCGTCCTCGCCGTCGCGCTTGGTGCGTCCATAGACGCTCCGCGGATCGGTGGGGTCGTCGGGGAGGTAGGGGCGCGTTCCGTCGCCTGAGAATACGTAGTCGGTGGAGATGTGCACCATGGCGGCGACCCGATCGGCGGCGGCCTCGGCCAGAACGCGGGGACCGTCGACGTTGAGTCTCCGCGCCGAGTCCTCGTTCTCCTCGGCGGCGTCCACGGCGGTCCAGGCGGCGCAGTTTACGATCCAATCAATGGAACCCTGGTCGTTCCAGAACGCCGCAACTGCATCGGTGCTGGTGATATCGACCTCTCGGTCGGTGGCGATTACGGTCGTTCCGGCCGCCGCCTCCAGTTGGCGAACGACCTCCTGCCCCAGCATGCCGGCGGCGCCGGTGACCCAGACGGTCATGAGAACACCTCCGCTTCGGCGAACGCCGGGGCGGCGGCGTCCTTCTCGCTCAGACGGTATTCCGCGCCGCCGGGAAGGGCGGGCCAGGCGATGGCGAGATCGGGGTCGTCCCAGCGGATCGCGCGTTCGCTGTCCTTGTGGTACTCCGCGGTGCACTTGTAGGTAAGGTGCGTATCGTCCTCCAGCGCCACAAAGCCGTGGGCACACCCCGGCGGCACCCAGAGCATCTCTCCGTTCTCCGCGCTCAGTTCGGCCCCGACCCATGTACCCCAGGACGAGAACCCGCGCCGGATATCCACCGCCACGTCCCACACCCGGCCCCGGACCACGCGCACCAGTTTTCCCTGGGCGTGGGGCGGGAGCTGGTAGTGCAGTCCCCTCACCGTTCCGACGGCAGAGACCGAATGGTTGTCCTGCAGAAAGGGGCCCGCGATCCCGGCGGCGGAAAAGTCGCTGTCCTTGTAGACCTCGGAAAACCATCCGCGGTCGTCGGGGAAGCGCCGGGGCACGACACGGATCACTCCAGGGATGTCGGTGTTGTGGAACTCAAACGGCACCACTGCCTCCGTGCTCCTGGCGCATCACCTCGCGGAGGTACACACCGTATCCGGATTTTTCGTAGCGCGCCGCGAGGCGCTCCATCTGGACGTCGTCGATAAACCCCTGGCGCCAGGCGATCTCCTCGATACAGCCGATCTTGAG
>CAJWEZ010000048.1 GCA_913030605.1 uncultured Spirochaeta sp. | reverse complement strand
CTGCTCGGCGGCCTCCCGGATCTGCCGCGCCAGCTGCGCCGTTTCGGTCATGGCGTCGGCGATCTCGCGGTTCCCCGTCTCGATCTCGCTCATTCCGCCGGCCACCTCTTCCACCGCCCGACTGGTATTGCCAAACTGAGATGAGAGACTGTCCACCGCGGTGCGGAACCCGCCACCGGTTTCCTTGATCGAAATCGCCGTGTCACGGAGGTTCTCCATCGCCCGAAGCACCTCCTGACTCCCGGCGGAAAGCTCACGGGCGGTACCGGCGATCTCGGCAAACGCCGACTGGACGTCGGTGACCTCACCGACAAACTCGCCGAACTTTCCGGCGTTCTGGGCACTGAGATTTCCAACTTCCCGGACTCGCTCTACGATATCGGAGAGGATCTGACCGATCCGCCGGGAGTTCTCCGCGGAATCCTCGCTCAGCTTCCGGATCTCCTCTGCAACCACCGCGAATCCGCGCCCCGCCTCGCCGGCGTGGGCCGCCTCAATCGCGGCGTTCATGGAGAGGAGGTCGGTCTGACTGGTGATCGCACCGATCGCCTCGATGATCTCGGAAACCTGGTCGGTAAGCCCCACGATCTCCTGCATCTGCTGGTTCACCAGTTCAGCGGACTCCTCACCCTGGGCGGCGGCGTCGCGGAACCGTACGGTCCGTTCGTGTTTGGCATCCACGGTCTGTTCCATCGACGACAGACTGGCGATCATCTCCTCCACGCTCGCCGTCGCCTGTTCCGTGGCGCTTGACTGGGACTCGAGCTGCACGTCCAGGTCGTTGATGCCCGACGCGATGCGTTTCACCTCGTCGGCGGAATGCTGCACCTCGGAGCTGATCGTATCCATCTGCCGGCTCATGCTGGCGGTGTTGGCCGAAATCTCCGTCGTGGTCGCCTGCGTCTCGTCCACCGTCGCCTCCAGACTCGCGGCGACGTCGGAGGTGGAGGAGCTTATCTCCTGCAACCCAATCACGTCGGCGCGCTGTGCGTCCACGATGCGACGAAAGGAGGCCAGCACCGAGTCCTGCCGCTTTGCCTCCGGGAGATCCACCGAGAGGTCACCGGTTGCCAGAACCGAGGCCAGATTGCCGAGGCGTTCCGGATCGATCCCGAGCCGTCCCAGAATCCCGCGGGACAGGCCCACCGCGAGCACGATCGCCGCAAGCGCCGCGATCGCGCTCACGACCAGAACGAGCGCCACCATCCGCGCCATGGAAACCTGGTGCCGGTCACCCAGCGAGGTCAGCTCCGTTGCGGCCCGTGCCCGTGCCGCCGCCGCCAGGCCGACGATCTGCACGCCCGCCGGACGAATGGCGTCATTTACCTCGGCCGCGCGCTCGCTTTCCAACTCGATCATGCGGGTGACCGCTGGGCGATACTCGGACAGGAGCTCGCCCGCCTGCTGCAGCAGAGCCCGCCGACCGGGGTTCTGCAGCTCACCATCCAGGATGCTGAACTCGGCTTCCATTCGCGTCAGGGCGTCCTCAACGGCGACGCGGTAGGCGTCGTCCGGTGTTCGCAGGAACCGCGACGCGCTCAGTTCCGATGAAAGCAGCGCCTGAAGCGCCAGAGCGGTTTCGTAGGAGGCTGCGGTATCGCCGTCGCGGTCCGCCGTACGCAGAATCTCACCGAGGGTATTCTCCAGGTCGGGAACCAGCACGTTCACCGAGTTCTCCATGATGGAGTTCCGGGCGGTCTGGCTCGAGACCACCTTGTCAAAACTGTTTTCGAGGTCGATCAGCTGCCGGTCGATCTGCGCAAGAGTAGCCCGGGCATCCTCGGAGGCGAGACTGCGAGCGGCGCCCAGAGCGTTTCGCGCGTCGCCGAGAAAGCTTCGGTACTCGTCGACGTTCGACTGGCCGCCCTCCATGAGGAAGTCGTTGATGTTCAACCGAACCTGAAGAACCGACGTCTGGAGGTTGGCAATCTGATCCGCGGAGTCCGCCGTCCGGCGGTAGGTGTCGAACAGAGACCCTGCCTGGCGAATCGCCAGCGTCGCCGTGAGACCCACCGCGACAAACAGGACCAGCAGTACCGAAAAACCGGAAATTACCCGGCGCCGAAGAGACGTTGTTCGAGCCATGTGTACCCCGTTGCGTAGAATACCGAAGAGACCGCCGCCGGTAAAGAGCCCGCGGTAAAATGGTCGTGGCAAAAGCGCCACAATTCCCGTATGATTAGGTGAGGAATCCTCGAGGGGGAATCACGCTATGAAAAAACGAACACTGATCGCGCTGATCGGGACGGTGGTCATCGCCACCGGGGCACAGGCTCAGGTGAGCGGTCTCGCGTCGGATCTTCAGATCGTATTCGAACAGCTGGGACAGGATGTCGTACCGAACCTGCAGACGGCGGCAATCCTCAATCACGGCCTGGGAAGCGCGGAGCTCGGCGACTTTCCCCACATGTACCTGTCGTTTTCCGCCGGCGGGACCGTGGCGCCGGGGGTGCTGGAGTTCACCCAGGACGAGAGTTCCTACAACTGGAACAACTTTTATCTGCTCGACACGCTCCTGACCGAGGCGGGGCTCAATGACAGCAGCGTCCGCGACATCACCGACAAGTACGCGCCCTATCCAAGCGTGCGCGTCGGCTACGGCGTAGGCCTCGCCGGCGGCTACGAGGTCTCGGTGCAGGCCGGCGTGGTTCCCCAGGCGATCACCGGCCTCTCCGGTGAGGACGCACTGACCGGGAGCATCACCACGATCGGAACACGGGTACGGCGCGTTCTGGTCCGCCGGGACCGCGGCATACCCGCCCTCTCCGCCGGAATCGGATACGTGTACAGCGGCATCGACTTCGGGTACGACCTGTCCACCCTCGATCCGCTCTCCCTGTCCGACAGCAACAACGACACGCTGGCGATCGACGGCGATGCGGTTTTTCGGACCACGACCCACTCCTTCGGCTTCGACGTGCGGGCATCGACGCGGTTTCTGAGGATCGCCTACCCCTTCCTGGGCATGACCGCGTACTTTCAGCGCTCGCACTACGAGGCGGGAATATCGGATTTCAGCGGCACGGTAACCACCGGCGGCGTCGCGGCCGCCCCCACCGTGCCGGCCACACAGCCGTACTCGGAGCAGGACTTCAACGCCTTCAACGTCGTGCTGAACACCGGATTCGACATGAAGCTGGCGGTCCTCAACCTCTTCGCCCACGTCAACTACGCCGTGGGAACGCGGGCGCCGGGCGCGATCCTCGGAATGCGAATCCAGATCTGACCGAACGAACCGGCGAACACAAGAACGGCCGCCCCGGATAGTCCGGAGCGGCCGTTTTTGTGTGTACGTCGATCGTTGACTGCAGGCAGGATCGCCGGCGGAATCTGACCGCCGCCGGTTGCATCCTACCGGTTCACTTCTTCACCGCGCTGATTCCCTCGGTCCCGGCGATGTAGAGCGTACCCGACGCCGTGTCGATCGCAAGGCCCGTGGTCTGTCCGAGCGTCACGCCCCGGCGCGGCAGAATCAGCGTCGCGTCCTCCCGGGACGTCGGGATGCCGTTGGTCATGTTCAACAGCGTCACCGACTCAGATGTCGCGATCGCCAGCCATCCGCCTTCGGAGTTCAGCGCCGCCACCGGTTCGTCCCGGATCAGCGAGCGGAAGCTCGCGGCGTTGCTGTTCACCAGATTGCGGGTGGAATCGAAGAGTGAGGAATCGCTGCTGCCGATCGTGCTGACGGGGAAGACAAACGCGCCGCGCGGCGTCCCGATCGCCAGATACTCGGTGGAGTTCACCGTCACGACCGCCATCTCGTCGATGCGCATCGGGCGCGTGGTGCCCGGGTACGGCACGTTGAAGAACGTGACGCCCTCCGCCTCGCCGCTGATCAGGTCGGCCGCCTCGATATCACTGTCCGAATCGAACAGCGTCCTGGTCACCATGAAGTTGTCCAGCGCCGCGGTGGCAAAGAACCCCTTCTGGGTTCCGCTGGCCATCGCCCGCACCGGACTTGCGTCGGGATCAACCAGATCCTGCAGGTCGTCGGGCCCGAAGTCCTGCCAGTCGGCGGCAGCGGGCAAGCTTTCACTGTTGAAAACCACGCCACCCAAGCCGCCGAGGCGCTGGTAAAACACAACTCGGTCACTTGTATCAGAAAGGAAGAACGAACTGGAGTAGGTAACGTCGGTGATGCCGGCTGTGTTCGAGGTCGTGTACAGCCCACCATCGCTGCTCCACGCAATTCCTTTGTCGGTGTTCACAAAGTAGCCGGAGTCACCGACGGACACCGAATACACGCGCGACGGAGAGGGACTGAGATTCCCAAGACTGAGCTCGGAGCCATTGGTCCAAACCTTCGTGGAAGAGGCGGTAACCGGCATGCCACCGGAAACCAGCACCGAGTTCAAGTTCTCACCGATCAGACTGAAGGACGCTGATGACAGCGGTGAGTCCGTGTCGCCCACCAGAGCGACCTTGCTCGGGCTGACGACCGTCTCCAGACCCGCGTTCACGGCGAACCGACCGCTCCTGGCGTAGGCCATGGGGACGAATACGTCGTTCACCTTGCGGCCGAGGACCACAACGACCGAGTAGCCGTCACCGGCGGGAATGCCGTCGATCGTGATCTGTCCGGTGCCACTGTCGAGGCTGGCTTCCACGTAGTTGCGACTGGAGGATGCGTCGGCGCTGGTCGGCGCCAGGCGATACTCGCCGCCGTTGGCATACATCCACAACCGCGCCACGTTCGCCGTGGACGGATCGACACCGGTCTGGTCACCGATATTCAGGGCACTGGCGCTGATTCCCGCGTCGGGGGCCGATACCGCCAGCGAAATGGTACCGGTGGCGTCCTCGCTGGGCTGGAGGATACACCCGGCCAGGAATAGAACCGCCGCGAGCGCGGCGCCTATCTGGATTATTCGTCGGAGTTTCATCTCATCCTCCTCACTGGATCTGGATCAGCACGGACCCGCGGGTTGCCCGCGGTCCCGGCGGCACGGTGACGATACCGGTTCCGGTGCCGGACCCCTCGTCATCGCTTCCGGCGCCGATCGGCGCGATATCCGTGGACGTGTCATCGTTGGCCTCATCGGCGGGATTGCTCGGAGACCCCGGTTCGCCGGTGGTCTGGCTGCGCTCGCCGGCGCCCACGGAACGCTGCTGGCCGTAGTTGTTCACAAAGGCGACCTCGCCCTCGCTCACCTGCAGTTGTTCACCGTCGAAACTGAAGTCCGTGCCGCGGACCGCAGCGGTCGAGACCGGGCTGCGAACGCGGAAGTCCTGCGATCGCCCGTCTGTGGACCGCACCTGGGCGCTCATGCGCCCGACGTTTAGATTGAGCCGGGTCTGGACGCTGTCACTCTGTTCGACGATTTCCTCGAACACCATGCGGGTCAGCTGCTCCACTTCCACGGTGGACGCTCCCAGCCGCAGGGCCGCGGAGGCGTTGAATCCGGTGGAGATCATGGTGTCGCGGCCGATCGTCATACCGACTTCCGCGGGGGACCACGCACCACCGGCGGCCGGACGGATCTCGACCTTGCCGTTGACCTCGGTGAACTCCGCCTGTGCCCACACGCCGGTGGCGGCCACCAGGAGCAGCAGGACGGTAACGATGCCCTTCTTCATGGCAATCCTCCTCAAAAATCCTCGATCAGAAACTCAGCGACGCGTTCAGGCGCAACACGTAGTCCACGCTGTTGGCGCTGTCCAGCATGACGTCGCTATTGGCAAACAGGAAGCCGGAGGTAAGGCCGACTCCGAGGTCGCTGAAGGGGCGCCACCTGAAGTCGAGATCAACCTCGCTTCCCAGGTACGCCCCGCTGGTTGCGGCGTCCACATCGGACACCGAAACCGGTCCGGAACCGGCAGAACGGAAAAAGCTGTACAGCACCGCCCGGGCCAGCAGACTCTCGGTGAGACCACTCGAACCCGAGAAGGGCTTCATCGACCAAGATACCTCGGCGACGGTGCTGTTTCCACTTTGCAGGCCGAATACGGCGCCCTGTGAAGACGGCGTCGCGGCGGTGAACATCGTGGCGTTTCCGTCGGTGTTGCCTTCCGTGAACGCCTGATAGTCGTCGTCACCGCTGCTGTAGGTGACCGCGGCGGAGGCGGCGGCGGAAAAGAACTCCGGCAGGAAGTACTGCACGTCGCCGCGCACCAGGTGCGCGCGAATCGGGCTGTACTGGTAGCTGCTTCCGCTGTTGGCGGCGGGATCGTCCAGGAGGCCCATGACGCGGCCACTGTTGAACACGTAGGTCAGCGAGTAGAACAGCGTTCCCACGCCGGGGATGGGACCGTCGACCCGGGCGATTGCGTACTGCGTGTCGATAAGACCACCGGGTGTGGCCACGTCGGCGGAGTCCGTTCCGTCCTGCACGACCGAATCCGGATCCCGCAGATCCTGCTGAAAGGCGAACGCCAGGGTCAGGTTCTGCCTGGCTACCAGACCGGGAAGCGCCAGGGTCCCGCGGCCGAGAAGCCGGGGCGGTCCGAAGTACACGTCGCCATCCTCGGCGTCGGCGGAATCCTGGAGACTCATCGACAGCGCGGAAAACTCCTTGTTGACCAGGCCGGCGTATCCCGCGCCCAGGTCGATGCGGCTTCGCTGGCCGGATACGGTCACATCGACACCGTCAACCGCCTGCCGCAGGACCAGACCGGTGGGTTCCGACAGGCTGAAGCGCCCCGTCCTGCTCACGAACTGCAACAGTCCGCCGGGCTGCTGCACCTCACGCTCGGCCGTCTGGTCGGCGAAATCGATCGTGTTCTGGAAGTAGAACTTTTCCACGTCCGCCGCGAACAACGGAGAGGTGTCGAAGCGGGCGGTGCCCTGCGCCACAAGCTCCCAGGAGCTCCCAAGCGGCGCGGTGAGATACAGGACCAGCCGCTCGCTGTTGACGAAGGCATCATCGTCGGAACCATCGGGAACCGACTGAACGGAACTGCTGGTGGTGAGGCTGCCGCCCCAGTCCGCCGCCGGTTCCGCGCCCACGGAAAACGCGATCACCAGGGCGAAGGCGAGTCCCCATACTGCGTGCAGGCGATTCATCGCTCGCCCCCTTCCTCGTTCAGATACACACTCAGTACCCGGGCGACCACATCTCCGGAAATGATCTCCCCGGCGGAACGACGCGTTCGCGACCAGCCCTGAAACACCACCTCCCGGGCGGCGTATCGCGGTCCCGGCACCAGCCGGTACATGACGCCCCCGGGAACGCCGAAAGAGCCCGTGAGCAGGTAGGCGAAATCGCCAAAGCGCGTCGGGGTATCCACCCGGGCACCCGCCGGCAGCAGACCGGCGTCCTTCGCCGCCGCCACCGCCTCAGCCGGACTCACGTCCTCGTCGATTGTACCCGCCGCCGACAGCACCAGATAGGCGGTGTGTCCGAGTTGAGCGGGATCCTGGGTCAGCAGCTGGTCGATCCGTTCGTTGGACTGTGCGGCGAGAAGCACGCTCCCGCCCACCAACAGCACGCCGAGAAGGATCGCTCGCCGTCGTAGGTCTGCCATTTTCGTCATCTCCTGGAACGCCCGTATTTTATTCATTATAGTTTCGGACAACTATGAATATCAAACGCTTTGTGGTCTGGGTTCTTCCGGCGATCCTTTTGGTGCTGTTCAGCACCCTCGAGGTCCTCGGAGTGTTCACTCAGGCTGAACACCAGGTCTACGACGCGTGGCTTCACCTGAAGCCCGACGTGGAACAGCGGGAGGAGATCCTCTTCCTGGACGTGGACGACCTTGCGATCGCCCGCGTCGGGGTGTGGCCCTGGTCCCGCGACACGATGGCGCGGGGGCTCGTCACACTCTCGGAGTTCGGCGCCGGCCCGGTGGTCTTCGATATCGAGTACGTCGACGCGTCGCCCCTGGCGGTCGACGGCCAGGTACTCCGCAACCAGATCCCCTCAGCGTTTGACCGTGAGTTCAACGACCTGACCGGCAGCATCGGCAGTCTCCTCGACGCGATCGCCGCCGGACAGATCCCCCCGCAGGACGCCCCGGACTTCTTCAGCGATCTACAGGACCTGGCGAACCAGTCGCAGAGCCAGCTCCTCAATCGGGTCCAGGACGTGGTGCGCAACAACGACACGATTCTCGGAAACGCAGCCCGCGCCAACGGCAACGCCTGGTTTACCGTCAACCTGCTCCCCGATCACGACCCCGAATTCCCGCAGGAACGCATCGATTTCGCCATGCAGAACGTGGCGCTCGGGAACGTGAGCGGCGAGAGCGACCTGGTCATGGAGGCCCAGGGACTGCGCCCGGCGATCGAGCCGATCCTGGGTGGCGGTCGCGGAGCCGGATTTCCCAACGTCGTCATCGACGAGGACGGAACGCGCCGCCGGATCGAGCTGTTGAGACGCTACGAGGACGAATGGTTCGGACAGCTGGTATTCGCGCCGCTCCTCGACTGGATGGGATCGCCGGAGGTGCGCGTGTCCCGGGAGCGGATCGTGCTGGATGGCGCCGTGCGCCCCGGCAGCGACGAGCCGGAAACGATCCGCATCCCTCTGGCGGCGGACGGGACGCTCCTGCTCAACTGGCCCAAGGAGAGCTACGCCGACAGTTTCCGCCACCTGTCCTATTTCGAACTGGTGTACTATCAGCAGCTCCTGGAGGACCTGGCCTACAACCTCGGTATCATGGATGACTCCGGGTACCTGCAGTATCACGACGGCGACCGCAACCTTTTGCAGGCGTGGGACTACGCCCAGGGACTGGTCAACGACGTCATGTCCGGTGCCGACGGAGCATCCCTCGCGGAACTGCCGGATATTCACGAGTATTTCCTGAATGAGGTGGGTGCGTTTCTGGACGGGCAGGCGGAGGACCTGATCCTCGCCGACATCAATTCCGCCCTGGAGGACCCGAACCTGTCGTCGGACATGCAGTCGCTCTTCACCGACCTGCAGACGGAGATACCGGATGTGTTCGACTCCACGCGAACCGTGTACGACAGTCTCATGGAAACGCGCGCCATCCTCGCCGAACAGGTCCCGGATTCCTTCGTGATCATCGGGTACACCGGCACGGGGACCACCGATATCGGCGTGAATCCCTTCGAGAACGAGTATGCCAACACCGGAACCCACGGCGCCGTAGTGAACACGATCCTCACCGGGAAGTTCATCGACGAGATGCCGCTGTGGATCAGCATCGTCGTGGCTTTCGTCTTCACAGCGATCTTCGTATTCATCAGTCGCCCGCGGTCGGCAAATACCACGCTCGGGCTGGGCTTCGCCGGTGCCGCGGTGGTGGTGGCCGGGTCCGCCGGTCTCATGATCGGCGCGCGCCTCTTCCTGCCGATCATCACGCCGGTCCTCACGATCCTTCTGGCTGCGATCGGACAGAGCGTGCTCAAGTACATCGAGGTGGCCCGTGAGAAGAACTACATCCGCAACGCGTTCAACCACTACCTGAGCACCGACGTGATCAACGAGATCCTCGACGATCCCACGCGTTTGCGGCTCGGCGGCGAGAAGCGCGAGCTCACGGCGATGTTCACCGACGTGAAGGGCTTCTCGTCGATCTCCGAGAGCCTCGACCCGGAGGAACTGGTCAAGCTCCTCAACCGTTATCTGTCGGAGATGAGCGACATCATCCTCCAGTTGCGCGGCACGATCGACAAATACGAGGGCGACGCGATCATCAGTTTCTTCGGTGCCCCGGTGCCCTACCAGGACCACGCGTCCCGGGCGTGCCAGGCGGCGGTTCGCATGAAGAAAATCGAACGCTACCTGAACGAGCACTTCCAGAGCGAGAACCTCTCGCCACACCCGCTGGCGACGCGGATCGGAATCAACACCGGGGAAATGGTCGTCGGCAACATGGGGACGATCAACCGAATGGACTATACGATCATGGGTCACTCGGTGAACCTCGCGGCGCGCCTGGAAGGCGTGAACAAGCAGTACGGGACCTGGATTCTCGCCAGCGAACTCACCTACCGCGACACCGACGAGAACTTCGCCGCACGCCGCCTCGACCGGGTCCGCGTGGTCGGTGTGAGCGAACCGGTGCGGCTGTACGAAATCGTTGACGAAATCGAACTGCTCCCGGATGAGACGCGGCAACTGCTGGACGAGTTTCACGACGGACTGGAACTCTTCGAGGGCCGCGAGTTCGGCGAGGCCGGTGGCGTGTTCTCACGACTGAACCGCGAGTTCCCCGACGACGGACCGAGCAGGACGTACTTCGACCGTTGTGCGAAGTTTCAGAAGGAACCGCCGCCGGCCAACTGGGACGGGGTGTTCAATCTGACGAGCAAGTGACGGCGACGGACAGCCACCGCGTCTCGTATCTTTCGAACGCGCCCGCGCCGGTGGTATAATCCCGGCCATGGTTGGACAACAGGCAGGTCTCACTGCGATTGGCGGCGACGCGGAGTTCACGCCGGCGGCTGTTCCCACGGTGATCCGGGAGCGCGGCACGGTTCTGCGACTCGCGGGGTACCGGCCGTGATCCCGTTTCCGACGGTCCGGCAGGCGGCGCCACAGCTGTCGCTCATGACGATCATGGTCTTCCTGTCGATGTACTCCCGGGTGGTGCTGTCGCCGCTGCTGGTGTTCATTCAGGAGGACCTGGCGATCGGCCCGGCAACAGCGACGCGACTCTTTCTTCCCATGGCGATCGCGTACTCGGTGTCCATGCTCGCTTCCGGCTTTCTCGCGGAGCGGATCGGGCACCGCCGAACGATCGCCGCGTCGGGGATCGTACTGGGTGCGGGGCTCCTTGGGGTGGGTCTCGGCGGAAACCTGGCGACGATGAACAGCGCCTTCGGGCTGATCGGGGCGGGCGCGGGACTCTATCCGCCCTCCGGGGTTGCCAGCGTCACCGCCATGGTTCACGACGACATCCGCGGGACGGCCATCGCGATCCACGAGGTGGGGCCCAACAGCGCCTTTGTCCTGGCCCCGCTGGTCGTGGCGGCGGGCGTTGCGCTGGTGGACTGGCGTGTCATCGCGATCGCCTCAGGGGTGGTTGCGATCGCCATGGCGTTTACCTTCGAACGCGTGTCGATCGCCGGCGGATTTGCCGCCCGGCGTCCGCACCTGGAAAACCTCGCCTACATCTTTCGACAGCCGGTGTTCTGGGCGATCACCGTGTTCTTTTCGCTCGCCGCGAGCTCCACGCTGGGAGTCTTTTCCATCCTGCCCACGTTTCTGATCGGAACCGAGGGGTATCCGGTGGGAGTCGTCAACACACTGATCAGCGTCTCCCGGGTGAGCGGAATCGCCATGGTGTTCGCCGCAGGGGTACTGGTCGATCGAGTCGGTGTGCGGCGCCTGATCGGCGCGGTCATCGGGATAACGGGGATCCTCACTCTCGCGATCGGCATCTTCACCGGGCACGCAATGCTGGTGGTGGTGTTCCTGCAGCCGGTGATCATCACGGCGTTCTTTCCGCCGGCGCTGAGTGCGATCGCCGACCTGGGACCACCGGAGATCCGCGGCGTGGCGGTCGCGTTCATGATCCCCACGGTGAACATCGTATCCAACGGTGTGTTCCCCACCATGATGGGCGCCCTCACCGAGCAGGGGATGGTTCGCGCGGGATTCGTGGGCCTGGGACTCACCATGCTCGCGAGCCTCGTGCTGCTGCCGTTCCTCGGCAGGTCGCCCCGGGGCAGCGTCCCCGGGACGTGAGTCGCCGCCGGCAGGGGCCCGCTACTCGCCCTGCCCCAGCGAGAACCCGCGTTCACCGTCGAAAAGGTAGAGATTCTCGGTTTTGATCACCTCGTAGCCCCCGGCGGTGAGCACGTCCATCAGACGCGTCACGTCGGTGTGTTCGACGGCCTTGTAGTCGGTCTGTTCACCCGCCGGCTTGGTGGCGCTGTTCACGAAGCGGCAGCGCCAGTGGTCGGTCAGGAACGTTTCGGGAAAGCCGTCGGGGTACACCTTCACGCCGCGATTGGTGATCATCTTGAGTTTGAGCGCCCCGCCCGCCTCTGTGGCCAGGCGTTCCAGATCGGTTCCGATCACGTTGGCGTCCATGGGATCGCCGACCCAGTCCACGAACAGGTCCGCCCCGACCAGCGTTTTTGTGGTCGCGTGCCGGGTGTATCCGGGAATCGTGATGCGGGTGTCCGTGTCGGAGTCGATGCTCCACCGCCGCAGCCGCTCCGGCGCCTGCCCGAGGCGATCGATGATCGCGTCGGCGAACTCGCTGGTCCCGACGAGGTGAACGCTGTGCCCGGGCCGGTAGATGTCTGCGGTGTGCATACCGTCCTCGATCGTGCGGAGCCAGGCGTTGTGGATCTGTTCCGCCACGTCCGGCTGACCGATGTGGACCAGCATCTGGAGTGCGGCGTTGATCAATCCGCTGGGGTTGGCCTTGTTCTGACCGGCGATGTCCGGAGCAGACCCGTGGATCGCTTCGAACATGGAAACCTCGGTGCCGATGTTGGCGCTTCCTGCCATACCCACCGAACCGCTCACCTCGGCCACGACGTCGGAGATAATGTCCCCGTAGAGGTTGGGGGTCACGATGACGTCGTAGCGCTCCGGGGCGGTGGCGACGCGGGCCGTACCGATGTCGATGATCTGCTGGTGGGCTTCGATATCGGGGTACTCGGCGGCGATTTCGTCGAATACCTTGTGAAAGAGTCCATCGGTCACCTTCATGATGTTGTCCTTGATCATGCAGGTTACCTTGCGGCGATTGTACGTCCTGGCGTACTCGAAGGCGTAACGGATCACCTTCTCGCTTCCCGGTCGCGTAATGAGCTTGAGACACTGGGTTACGTCGTTGGTCTGGCGATGTTCGATCCCCGCGTAGAGATCCTCCTCGTTTTCGCGGACGATGACCACATCCATGTCGGGATAGTGGGTCTCCACGTAGGGATTGAACGCCTGAACCGGACGTACATTGGCAAACAGCCCGAGCGACTTGCGGATCGTCACGTTCAGACTCTTGTAGCCGCCACCCTGCGGCGTCGTGATCGGCGCCTTGAAGAGGAGTTTCGTGCGCCGGATCGAGTCCCACGCCGGCCGGTCGATTCCCGCCGAGTTCCCGGCGAGATAGACCTTCTCTCCGATATCGATATACTCCGGTTCGATCCTGGCACCCGCCGCCTCCAGAATGCGGAGGGTCGCGTCCATGATCTCCGGTCCGATTCCATCACCCCGTGCAACCGTGATCGCCTTTTTCTGACTCATGCACTGTACTATACTGCCGCGATTCCGGGTGCGCCAAGTCGATACCGGTGCGCGGCGCCGTTGCGCTCGACGCCCCGGCGGTGTACCGTAGAGGGCGTAGATGACAACGGTACTGTTCGCGATCGACAATCCCGCCGAGCAAGCTCTGTTCCGCCAAGTCATTGCGGCCGGAAAGCTCGACATGGACATGATCATCCCGGAGACCGTGGCGCAGGCGGACGAGGCGATCAACGGCGGTGCCGTGGATGTCATCGTCACCGATCTTCAGTTCCACAATGGCGGGTTTGCCGAGTGGCTGTTCCTGTGGCAGCACCCCTTTGTTCTGCTCGCCGACTGGGATGAATACGAACATATCGGGGAGATCGTCAGCGACCAGACCTCCGGGTTCGCCATCCGTGACGGTCAGCTCCGGCACATTCGGTTCCTTCCGCTGGTGATCCGCAAACTGCTCAACAACAAAGAGGCGATCGACCGCCACAATCTGGCGCTCAGGATGACCGAGGAACGCTACCGTGAGCTGGTTCAGGCGTTGCCGGACATTATCTACTCCCTGGACGAGCAGGGGCGCTTCGTGTTCATCAACGAGTCGATCGAGCGCCTCGGCTGGAACCCCATCGAACTGATCGGCCAGCACTTTTCCACGATCCTGGACCCGGATGAGATCAACCGCGTGAGCCGCGAACACGTGCTGCGCACCCTTGCCGGGAAGGAGACGGGGCCGGAACACGCCCCCAAGCTCTTTGACGAACGTCGTACCGGCGACAGGCGCACCCGCGACCTTCTCGTCAAGTTGAAGCGCAAGGACGATCCCGCCGACGCGATCGACCTGTACGGGTCGGTGATCGCATACGGAGAGGTTCACGCCGTCGGGTTTTCGGCATCCGGCCACGCGTACGGCGAACCGGGGTCGGTGGGCATCATCCGCGACGTCTCCGAACGGCGGCAGGCGGAGGAGATCGTCCGCAGGAGCCTTCACGAGAAGGAAACGCTCCTGTCGGAGATTCATCACCGGGTCAAGAACAACCTGCAGGTCATCTCCAGCCTCCTCAATCTGCAGTCGGGGACGGTGGAGGACGAGGAGGCGCAGCTGCGCTTCGCCGATGCCCAGATGCAGATTCAGTCGATGGCGCTGGTGCACGAGCACCTCTACCAGAGCGGCACCTTTGGCAGTGTGGACATCCGCCCCTACGTGGAAAGCCTCTGCGGCCACCTCTACGATGTCTACGGCGTAACTCCGGAACGGATCCAGCTTGACGTTTCCGTGGACTCGATTCCCATCGACATGCAGAAGGCGATGCCGGTGGCGCTCATCCTCAACGAGCTGATCTCCAACAGCCTCAAGTACGCGTTCCCCGACGGCAACCGCGGAGCGATCCGGATCCGGGTCACCATGGTCGGGAGCGACGAGGTCGAACTCGATGTGCAAGACGACGGTGTCGGCCTTCCCGAGGAGTTTGACATCGCTTCCAGCCGTACCCTGGGACACACGCTCATCCACAGCCTTGCCGCCCAGCTCGATGGAACGATCGATGTGGACGGAAGCCGCGGCACGCGGTTCGTGCTGCGCTTCGGCCTGTAGAGAAACGGGGAACCGCCATGCCAACCGTCCTTGTCACCGATGACCGCCACGCGGACTACGAGATCGAACGGCGCCTGCTCTCCGATGCGGGAATCGACCTCGAGGTCCACGACTTTCACACCCTCGACGAGGCGGCGCCGCATCTGGAACGCGCCGACGGCCTCCTCCTCAACCTGTTTCCGCTCGACCGCTCCGCCGTGGGGCACCTGCGACGGTGCCGGGTCATCTCCCGCTACGGAACCGGCTACGACAACGTCGATGTCCGCGCCGCCACCGCCGCCGGGATGTGGGTCACCCGCGTCCCCGACTACGCCACTGAGGACGCGTCCGACCACGCCCTGGCACTGCTCCTGGCGGGAGTGCGGCAGGTGGCGAGTCGGGACCGCGCGGTCCGCGGCGGAACGTGGAACGCCGAGCCCGTTGCCCCGGTGCGAAGGATCGCCGGCGGAACCCTCGGCGTCGCCGGTCTGGGCCGCGTGGGGAAAGCGCTCATTCGCAAGGTCTCCGGTCTGGGCCTGGCGCGGATTCTGGTGTACGACCCGCACAAGACCGCCGCCGCGGTCCGCGCCGTCGGTGCGCGGCACGTGGGCCTCGATACGCTGCTCCGGGAAAGCGACTTTCTCTCCTGGCATGTGCCGCTGACCGGGGAGACCCGTCGGCTGGTGGGACGGCGCGAATTCGGCCTCGTGAGGCCGGGAGCGGTCTGGGTGAACACCGCCCGCGGCGCGATCTTCGACGAGACAGCCCTGGCCGACGCGCTCCGCAACGGCCGCCTCGGCTATGCCGGTCTGGACGTGTTCGACACGGAACCGCTGCCACCGGACAGTCCCCTGCGGTCGCTGGAGAACGTCGTGCTCACCGATCACTTCGGCTACTACTCCGCACAGTCGATTGTGGACCTCAAGACGCGGGCGACGGAGAACGTGATCGAAGTCCTGGCCGGGCGCCCGCCCCTGCATCCGGTAAACTCGCTGTAGCGGGAGTCGGCCGAGCGCTGGGTCCCCATGTGTTCCCGGCCCCTACATGCGCCCGCCCCGGGTAGGGTACACTCCCCGCATGAATCAGACTCTTTCCGGCGGGCGTCGACGCGGCGCCCGCACCGTGTATCTGCGCGCCGCCGCCGCGGTTCTGCTTGCCGCTACTCTGGCGGGATGCCAGTCGTCGGGCGAGCCGGTCACCGACTCGTCCCAGCTCCTCGGTACGATTCTCCGGGTATCGATCTACGACAACGGATACGACACCCGGTTGATTCAGGACGTGTTCGATCGGGTCTCGCAGATCGAACAGCAGATGAGCACCTCGGAAAAGGACTACGACGACACCGAACTCCTGGAGGTGAACCGCGCAGCCGGCGATCACCCGGTGCGTGTGTCGGCCGATACCTTCGAGGTCCTTCAGCGGGCGCAGTACTATTCGCGCATCACCGAGGGCGCCTTTGACGTGACGATCTGGCCGCTGGTGCGGCTATGGGCGATCGGATCCGGCGGCACGCACGTACCACCGCAGGAAGAGATCGACGACGCCCGGGCCCACGTGGACTACCGGCAGCTGCAACTCGACCCCGACGCTCAGACCGTGTTTCTGCCGGATGTCGGCATGGGCGTGGATGTCGGTGGCATCGCCAAGGGCTACGCCGCCGATGAGGCGGCGCGAATTCTCGGCGATGCCGGCGTGGAGAGCGCGCTCCTGGACTTCGGCGGGAACATCCTGGTCATGGGAACCAAACCCGACGGCAGTCCGTGGCGCATCGGCGTTCAGCGGCCCGATGCGGAACGCTCACGCTACATCGGGATCGTTCGCACCGCCGACAAGACGGTCGTGACCAGCGGACCCTACGAACGCTTCTTCGTGCAGGACGGTGTCCGCTACCACCACATCCTGGATCCCGCCACCGGCTTCCCCGCCCGCAACGGGATTCAGCAGGTGACGATCGTTGCGGAGCGGTCCATGGACGCCGACGCCCTGTCCACGTCAACCTACGTCATGGGACTCGAACGCGGATTCGACCTGATCGAGTCCCTCGACGGGGTGGAGGCGATCTTCGTCACCGAGGACCGGGACGTGTACGTGACAAGCGGGGTTCCCGATTTCTTCGAGCTCACCGACGACGACTACACTCTCGCGGGATCACCGTCGTCGGCGTCTCAGTAGAGGCGCAGGCCTAAAACGCCGTGGCGTCGATCCCGTCTCCCGTGGCGGCGGGGTCGCCGGTCACGGTGATGAACACGCGGTTCGGGAGGCACGCCGCCCACTGCCCGGCCTCGGTGAGGGCGCCGGCGGCGATACAGATCTTGTCGCGGCACGGCGACGCGGTAAAACGCACCGAACCATCGGCGATCTGTACGACGGTGTCTCCGAGGGGACCGGCGAAATGGAGTTCCCGTTCCTCCTCGAGGCTGTAGACGAACGTGCCGGCGTCGGATTTCACCTCCACCGTCGACGCCGGCCCGCCGTTTCCGATCGCCACAAACGAGAACGCCACGATGACCGCCGCCGCGGCGACGAAAATCACGACGTCGTAGGGCCGCAGGCGCAGGTCGCGGAAGAAGCGCCACACCATGTTCCACCGCGAATCAGCCATCGATCGTCTCCTTGCGGGCGCCTGAGAGCGCATCGGCGATCGCTTCCAGCTCCGATCCGCTCGGCTGCTGAAATACCCGCAGATCGAACTCCGGAATCACCGCCAGCAGATGGTCGAAAATGTCGGCCTGGATCCCCTCGTAGGCGGCCCAGCGCTGGTCCGCGGCGAACACGTAGATCTCGATCGGGATGCCGCTGGCCGCCGGCGGCAGCTGCCGCACCAGAAAGGTCATGTCCTGGCGGATGAGCGGGTGGTCGCGAAGATACGCCTGCACGTAGTGCCGAAACACCCCGAGGTTGGTCATGCGCCGTCCACTCACGGAGTCGGACAGGTCTATGGCGTGCTCCCGGTTGTAGGCGTCGATCTCCGCCTGCCGTTCCTCGAGAAACGGACGGATCCGACTGAACCGCTGATAGCGCTCGAGCATCTCCGGCGAAACGAAGCGCACCGAGCGCATATCGATGCTGATCGACCGCTTGATCCGACGCCCGCCGGATTCGGTCATGCCGCGCCAATTGCGGAAACTGTCGCTCACGAGGGCGTAGATCGGGATCGTGGTGATCGTCTTGTCCCAGTTCTGTACCTTGATCGACTGCAGCGTGATGTCGATCACATCGCCGTCGGCGTCGTACTTCGGCATTTCGATCCAGTCGCCGATCTCCACCAGGTTGTTCGCCGAAAGCTGAATGCCGGAAACAAACCCGAGGATCGTGTCCCGGAACACAAGGAGGAGGACGGCGCTCATGGCGCCCAGTCCGCTGAGGATCCCGAGGGGGCTCTGGTTGAGGATCGTGGTGATGACGATGACCGTCACCACGAGGAACAGCACCACCTTGCCCAGCTGCACGAAGCCCTTGATGGGCCGCCGCCGACTGAAGTCCTGCTCGCGGTACAGGTCGTGAAACACGTCGATGGCGGCATCGGCGGTGAGCGCCGCCACGATCACGATCCACGCCGTACTCACCCGCCGAATCGCCTCGCCCACCCAGGGAAGCTCCGGTGCCACCAGACCGCCGGTGGCGTAGATCACCAGCGCCGGTGCCACCCGCGCCAGACGGAGCAGCACACCACGCTCGGCGATGCGGTCGTCCCACGTGACGCGGGTTCGACGGAAGAGCGAGTGCAGCACCCGCACGATGAGCCGCCGGGCGATCCAGTTTGCCAGGATCGCCACCACCGCGATGGAAAGGGCGATGAGAATCCGCTCCGCTCCCACAGCGACCGCCGAGGGGATCCCGAGGTCTGTCAGCCGGGACACGATGCCCAGCCCCAACGAATCGATCTGCACCGGCGAGACTCCGACTCCGCCTACTTCTTCTTCTTGTCGCGGATGTAGATGTTGTGGGCGGGGCTGTTTTCCATCGGTCGTTCGTCGATCTCAAACAGCTGCATGGCCCGAATCAGCTCACCGAGCTTCTTGTACCCGTAGTTGCGCGGGTCGAAATCCGGGTTGCTGTTGGCCACCTTCTGTCCCACGATGCCCAGGGACGCCCATCCCGTATCGTCGGCGGCGTCCTCGATGCCGTTCCGCACCATGCTGACGAGCTTCGCGTCCTGCTTGAGGTCCTGTGCCGAGTAGCGCTTGCGCCGGGGAGCGGTGGTGGAGCCGCGGTTGTCCTCGACTTCCTCTTTCTGCCGCAGTACCTCGCTGTAGATGAACCGGTCACAGGCGCGGACGAACGCCTTCGGCGTTTTCTCCTCGCCGAACCCGTACACCGTGAGCCCGGACTGGCGGATCCGCTGCGCCAGCGGCGTGAAGTCGCTGTCGCTGGTAACGAGGCAGAATCCGTCCATCTTTCCGTCGTACAGGATGTCCATCGCGTCGATGAGCATCTTCATGTCCGTGGCGTTCTTGCCCTTGGTGTAGGGGTACTGCTGAATCGGCTGGATCGCGTAGTCCAGAAGGATGTTCTTCCAGCCGCGCATCGCGTCACTGGACCAGTCGCCGTAGATCCTGCGGATACTGGCGATGCCGTAGTTGGCAATCTCTTCGAGCAGCCCCTCCATGATCGATGCCTGCGAGTTGTCCGCGTCGATCAGGACGGCGAGCCGCTTCTGTTTTTCACCATTCATGTCGTTGCCAAGGCTATCCCCTGCGGTGGGCCCTGACAAGCGGTTGAGGGTATATTGGTGGGCGATGAACGCAACCGTGCCGCAGATCGGCCAGTGGACGGGCCTGGGAATCTCGTACGTTTTCATTTTCGCCGTCATCGGCGTGGCGCAGCTGCTTCTCCGCGGCGGCGTCCTCGGGGCCTCCACCACCCGCAAGGTGGTCCACATCGGTGTGGCACACTGGTGGCTCATCGCGATGGCCACAATCGATGATCTCGCCGTGGCACTGATCGGCCCGGTGAGTTTCGTCCTCATCAACTGGGTCTCCTACCGCCGTCACGTGTTTGCGGCGATGGAACACCCGGAACCACGGAAAAACCTCGGCACGGTGTACTTTCCGGTGGCACTGACGATCCTGGTGCTGCTCACGTGGAGCGGGCTGTTTCCGCGCTGGTACGGCCTTGTGGCGATTCTGGTGCTCGGCTGGGGTGACGGCAGCGCATCGCTGGCGGGTGAGGCGTGGGCCCACCGCGCACGGTTCCGCGGTGGCGAACACGGAACCGGCCGCTTCGACGGCGCCCGCGGCCAGTTTCTCGTTCCCGGCGGCCGCAAGAGCGTTGCCGGCACCGCGGCGATGTTCGTCGCCAGCGGTGCCGTCGCAGTGGTGGTGATTTGGCTTGCCAGCGGTCCGCTTGCGGCGCACACGACCGCCGCGGCCGGCGCCGGCCTGTGGGGGCGCGCCGTGGCGTGGCTGCAGGAGGTGGGAGCCCGCACGTGGGTCGGCCGCCCCACCGACAGCACCGTGCTGTTCGCGCTGTCCCGTCTGGATGGCGCGGTGCGGCTGCTGGTGGAGCGGGCAACCGCCGCAGCGCCGGATTCGCTGGTGGGCGCCGCCGACGCCGCGGGCGTGGTTCTCAACCCCGCCGCCTGGACACTCGATCCGTCGACCGTACTGTCGGCGGCGCTGGTGGTCGCGGCAACGGCAACCGCCGTGGAGCTTCTGACACCGTGGGGCCTGGACAACATCTCCGTGCCGCTCACCGTGTTCGCGGTGGTCGCACTTCTGGCTCCGCTGCCGGGAGACTGGATCGTACGTCTCGCGTGGGCGGTGGGGCTCAACGTCCTGGTGGCGGTGGTGGCGTACCTGAGACACTCGGTGACGGCAGCCGGGGCCGTGGCCGGCGCCGGCGTTGGCATGACGATCTACCTCGCCGGCGGCGGATTCTACTGGTCGATTCTCATGGCGTTCTTCGCGTCCTCCAGCGTGATCGGTCGCGTCACCGGGCGCCGCGGTGTGCGCGCCGAGCGACGCCGGACCGCGGAAGGGCTTCACGCCAAGGGCAGCCGCCGCGACGCCGTCCAGGTTCTCGCGAACGGGGGCCTCGGAGCGGTCATGGCGGCAGGGCACGCCCTGACCGGACGGCCCATCTTCATGCTGGGATACGCGATCGCCATGGCCGCCGCCACCGCCGATACGTGGGCCAGCGAGATCGGGGTTCTCAGTGCCCGGAACCCCGTGTCGATCCTCAGTTTCCGGCCGATTCCGCGCGGCACCAGTGGGGGGGTGAGCACGCTGGGACTGTTCGCCAGCGCCGCCGGCGCGCTGTTCATCGGTCTGTGGTTTGCCGCAGGCTACGTGGTGGTTCGCGGGTGGAACGGGGCCGAAATGGTGGCGATGGTGGCGGCGATCACGGGGGGCGGATTCCTGGGGAGCCTGGTGGACAGCGTCCTGGGCGCCACCGTCCAGGCGCAGTACTGGGACGCCGGAACGCGGGCCCACACCGAGCGGCGCCACGGGGTCGACGACCGCGCCAACCGCCTGGTAAAGGGCCTGCACTTCTTCACCAACGACGCGGTCAACGCCCTGAGCGGCGTCCTGGCGACCGCCGCACTGTTCGTGATCGTGGCGTAGTCAGGAGGATGGCCGGCAGCCGGACATGGCGGGCAGCCGGAGATCACCGGCGAGGCGGCACAGTCTGCGCTCGTCACACGGGGACGGTGCGCGGGCCGCTACTCCTCGTGTTCCGGATCCGGCTCCGGCTCCGATGATCCCGGCCGCGCGAGGCCGAAATCGTGCAGCAGTTCCCGCGCCAGCGTTTCCTGGTCGGCGCGGACCCGGATCCCGAACGCCTCCACAAAACCGATCGCAGGGTTCAGCCCACCGACGTCATCTCCCCAGAGGATCGCATCCACTCCGTTCTGACGGAGAAATTCCAGCGCGTGTTCCGCCTCGAACCGAAACCGGTACTGCGCCACCGTGATCGTGTCGGGCGTCTCATCATGCCGTGCCATATCGCTCCTTCGCCGTCGTCAGTCGGACAGTCGGACGCGGCCCTCGGCGGGCAGGTCAACCGGCGCGCCGAGACCGTCGGTGGCCGCATCGCCGGCCGCCGGCTCCAACCCCAGCATCGCCGCAGCCGCGGTACCGCCGTCAAGCCGAATCGCCGCCACCCGGTCCCAGCGAACCTCGCGATGCCCGGTCCCGTGTGACACCGACAGCTCCATCGTGCCGTCGACGAGCTCGACATCTGCCGTCCAGAACGCCCCGGACCGATACCCGAAGCCCTCGCCGGCGTCCGCGTACACCGACCCTTCGGCACGTCCCTCGGAATCGGGTGCGACCAGCAGCCGCAGGAGGCCGTCGCCGGCCTCACCGGTATGCTGCCGCAGCGACTCAACGGGAATCACCGCCCCGCCACGAATGAACAGCGGGATCCTGTCAACGGGGGCGTCGCATGCGACGATCCGCCCGCCATTTTCGGGCCGCGCCGGGTCGCCGGACACGGTGCGTTCCCCGGTCCACACATCGTACCACACGCCGGCGGGAAGATAGACCGATCGTTCCTGGACTCCCGCGCGGGACACCGGCGCCACGAGGAGCGACGGCCCAATCAGAAAGGAGTCGCTGCGATTCTGTACCCGCGGGTCCCGCGGAAACTCCCAGACCAGCGGCCGCATCACCGGCGCTCCGGTGCGGGCGGCCTCCGAGAACAGCGTGTACAGGTACGGCATGAGCCGGTAGCGCAGTCCTACGTAGCGGCGGGCGATCTCCAGAACGTCTGTGCCGAAACTCCACGGTTCGTGGTCCCGCGTGTCGAGGGCGCTGTGGGCGCGGAAAAACGGTGTGAGGCTTGCCGCGGCGATCCAGCGGGCGTAGAGCTCCGGAGCCGCGTTCAACTGAAATCCCCCCACATCGCCACCACAAAACGCGACGCCGCTCAGCCCGAGGCTCATGAGCATCGTCGAAAGCAGGTCGATGTGCTCCCACCAGCTGTGGTTGTCCCCGGTCCACACCGCCGCCGATCGCTGCACACCGGCGTAGCCGGCGCGGGTGAGCACGAAGCCACGCTCGTCGGGGCGGTAGCGCTCAAACGCCAGGCGCGTCGCCTGGTTCATCCCGTTGCCGTAGGCGTTGTGGAGCCGCGCCATCGACGCCGGGCGGCCGTCGTTGCGTGCAACCAGCCGGTCGGGAACGGTAAAATCGGGGCGGTACACATCGTCGCCGGTAAAGTCGGCCGGCTCGTTCATGTCGTTCCACACCCCCGCAACACCGGAATCAAAGAGCCGGTTGTGCCACGAGGCCCACCATTCGCGGGTTCGCTGATCGGTGAAATCGGGAAACGCCGCGTCCCCCGGCCAGACCTTACCCTCGTAGGCGCCACCGGTGGGCTCATCGAGGAACACATCCCGCTGGGCGCCGTCGGCGAAGACCGGGTACTCGGTGTCCGCCTTGACGCCGGGATCGACGATCGTCACCAGGCGCATCCCCTGCTCCCGCAGACGGGCGGCCATGGCGGCGGGGTCCGGAAAGCGCGTGCGATCCCAGGTGAAGACGCGGTAGCCGTCCATGTAGTGGATATCGAGATAGATCACGTCGGCGGGAACCCGCGACTGACGCAGCCCCTCGGCGACCTCCATCACCCGACGCTCCGGGAAGTAGCTGTAGCGACACTGCTGAAATCCGAGGGCCCACTCCGGAGGCAGCGGGTGACGACCGGTGAGACCGGTGTACGCCTCCACCGCCGCCGGCAGCGAGGAATCGTGGCGAACATAGAGATCGACCGCCACGTCGTGGACCTCGATCTGCAGGAGACCCGGATCGCCCTCGCCGATATCGAAATGAATCGTGGCGGTACTGTCGGCGAAAAGCGTGGTGGTTCCCTGCGGCGTAAAGAGGTACGCCACCGGAATCGACTGGTACAGCGGATCCCGCTCCGGTGTGTGGTCCGGCTCGTCACTGTTCCACATCGTCCAGGTGCGACCGCGTTTGTCCAGCGTACCGGTTTTCTCCCCGAGTCCGTACACGCGAACCCCTTCGTCCAGGGGCAGTGAGAACAGGAATCCGTTCCGACTGCGGGACACGTCGACCGACTCGGTATGAATACCGGCGACAGGAAGCACGTGGCGGTGTCCCGAGACCTCGACCGGTACGATGCCGCGGGTATCCTCGTGGGGGTTGATGTTCCCCTCCACGCCGCCGTGGCCGGCGTGGAAGAGCATGCTTCGGCTGTCGGAGTATGGAGCGGGGTCGTCGATATCCACGTGCTGCCACTGACGAACGCCGGCGGCCTGTGGATCGAGCGCCCACGAACGGACCTGGGCCGGACCTGCGACGGTCGTGTCGTTCCCCGACGCGGGCATCGCGTCGTCCAGCCATGCTGACAGCCGAATCCAGCCGTCGTTCGACCGCGCCCAGGAGAGCGTCGCACTCGTGTATCGATACGTGAGCGCCGTCTCCGTGGCATCACTGCCGCGGACGGAGCCCAGCGAGAACCAGGAAGTCTGTCGGTGTTGCATCGGCGCCTATCTTACTTGGCACCGACCTCCTCGACTACCGCCGTCAGCTCTTCCTCGGAAAAGATCCGGTCGATGTCCAGAATGATGATGAAGTGCTCGTCCTGCTTGCCGATCCCCCGGATGAACTCGGTGTTGATACGGGTGCCGATCTGCGGCGCCGGCTCGATCTGTTCGTTGTCCAGGTTGATGACTTCCTGAACGCTGTCGGCGAGGGTGCCGACGGTGACCTTCTCCCCGCCGATCTCCACCTCCATGACGATGATGCTCGTGTCGATCGTCTTCTCCGTTTCGCCCATCCCGAACTTCAGGCGGAGATCGATTACCGGAACGACGCTGCCGCGGAGATTGATCACACCGCGCATGAAATCCTGCGTCCGGGGAACGCGGGTGACAGAGGTGTACTCGAGCACCTCTTTGACGTCGTAGACCTCGACGGCGTACTGCTCCTCGGCGAGGGTGAAGGTCAGATACTGACTGGTGGAAGCGCGTACTTCATCGCTCATCATGTCCTCCGTGTATCCCCCATCGTAGTGCACCGCTGCCGGATCTGCAAACAGGGCGGAACGGTCAGCCCATTCGCCCGCTGATGACTTTGTCGATCAGCCGATCGACGGCGCGTCCTTCGATCCCGGCCTCGGTGGCGGCGGCGCGGATGCGGTCGACGAGGGCGGGGTCCCTCGGGTCGGCGCCGGCTTCGGACAGCCCCAGCAGACGCCGGAGTGCCTCGAACTCCGTCCGCGAGAAGCGTACCGCACCGCGGATGTGCTCGTCGAACGCCTCGGTCGCCACGGGACACACCGTCCGGGCGATCTCGAACATCGTCTCGGCGTAGGCGCGGATCTCGTACTGTGCGTGGGGGTCCATGCGCAGACGCAGGAAGTGGAAGAGGTTGTGCAGGTCGATCTGCCAGTACCACTCGGTGTAGGTGGACAGCGGGAGGTTGATCCGCGCCAGTTCCCGGGCCAGATTGCGGTCCAGGAGGGTGCTGTAGCCCTCGTACACGGCGGCCTGCTGCGCCGCCAGCTCGTTGCGTATCTCCTCGGTGGTGGCGGGATCAAACCGGTCGCCGCTGCGTCCCTGTTTGTTGTCGGCGGACTGCGGCGCCACCGCCTCCGGAGCCGGCACGTAGAACTCGTCCTTCATGACGCTGTAGCGTCCGGAGATCTCGTTGAGGCGCGCGGTACGGTGACGAACCCACTGGCGCGCCACAAAGACGGGCATCTTGGCGTGAAACGTGAATACCACCTGCTCAAAGGGAGACGTATGCTCGTTCCGCAGCAGGTAGTTGATCAGGCCGCGGTCCTGACGATAGGTCTTGGTGCCTTCGCCGTAGGACACCCGGGCGGACTGCACGATCCGCTGGTCCCCGCCGAGATAGTCGACGAGCCGCACAAAGCCGTGGTCGAGCACCGGAAACTCCCGGTCCAGTATCTCCTCCGCCTCCGGAACGATCTCATGCGCCATAGCGTCCTCCCGGCGGCATTGTAGCGCGCGGAGCGGCGCGTCGCCAGCGAGTGCCGGCGGACCAAGCGTCCCCGCCTGCGCTGGCAATGCCGCGGGCCGGGCGGTATGCTGTAGCCCATGAACGAGCACCGACGTGTTCCGGGGGCGCGGATCATCACCGCGCTGATCCTCGGCCTTCCGTTGATCCTGGGCCTCGCGCTGACCACCCCGGCGGCGGCGCAGACGGCGCCGTCCTACAGCGCCGGCGGCGATTTCGTCGAAGTCTGGGGCGTCCAGCAGGACGACAACAGCTACGATTTCTACGCCCGCAACAGCCACTTCATTCCGATCTTCATCAACGTCAGCTTCGATCAGCTGATCAGCCTCGCACCCACCGAGGACCTTCCGTGGCGCGGGGCGATTCCGCCGGGAACCGACCAGCAGTACCTGTTTTCGCTCGAGCCCACCACCACCCGCGGCCGAATCGGCTACAGCCTGGTGTACACCTTCGCCCTTGGAGACCCCGACACCGCGGCTCCCGACGACACCTACCTCTACCTGTTTCCGTTCGCCCACGGCACCAAGCACCGCGTGACTCAGGGGTACAACGGCTCGTTCTCACACTTCGGAGAAAACCAGTACGCCGTGGATTTCGACCTCGACGAGGGGACCGAAGTCTACGCCGCCCGCGGCGGCCGGGTGGTCGAGGTCAAGGAAGACAGTCGCGTCGGCGGACCCTCCATGGCCTACGCCGACCGCGCCAACCTGATCATGGTCGCCCACGACGACGGAACGTTCGGCAACTACGTGCACCTGCGCTACCACGGCGCGGAGGTCCAGGTCGGTGATCGCGTGGAGGCTGGGGACATGATCGGCTACAGCGGGAACACCGGTGTCTCCAGCGGCCCGCACCTGCACTTCGACGTGCGGGTGCCGCTGCCGACCGGACACATGCAGAGCGTTCCGTTCCACTTTCGCGGCCTCGACGGCGAGGCGGTCACCCCGGAAGAAGGGCGGTTCTACTACGCATCCCACCCCGGCGGGGCGCCCTTTGACGTCGTCTGGGGCAGCGACCTCACACCGGAGGACTTCGCCGACCGCCGGCAACCGATCGACCGGAGCGATCGCATCGAGTTCCGTACCGAACAGTACGACCTGACCTACGCGGTGTTTGTGGGAAACGGGTTTGCAGACACCGTGGAGGCGACCGTCACCTTCAACCTGGTGAACATGCGGGCTGAGGGGCAGATGCCGATCGAACTGACGATTCCGCCGCAGACCGAAGTGTTCGTCACGCTCCTGCGGGCCGACCCGCAGGGCGAGCGCTGGCAGTACTCCCCGTCGGTGCGCTACCGCAGGGTGCCGTAGGGGCATTCGACACCACGACCGGCAGCGATCGACACGCCGTCCTCGTTCGGATCAGCTCCCGCCGGAGACGTGCCAGCGCGTCCCGCGGCCCCGGCCGCTCGTGGTGAGTCGCCCGGCGCGTCGCAGCTCGTTGAGCACCGCCCGGATGTGGGAATCGGCAACCGCGGGAAACCGCCGACGCAGGTCTCCAAACGCGAACGGCCGCGGCAGTTGCGGCGAGGACAGGATACAGGCGCGGATCTCCTGACCGCTGTCACCGGCCTCGCTGACCACGGCGCCCGCGTCGGTGGGCGGGTCTCCCGGTTCGGTCGCCCCGGAGACGGCGGCGCCTCCGGTACCGTCGCGCAGATCCCGCCGGTCGCGGTGGTGCAGCCGCGCCCTGGCCGCGAACCACCCCTGACACCACTGTTCCCCCGATTTTCGACTCCCGGCGTACACGATCTGGATGCCCGGATGGATCACGTGGAGCTCCCCGAGCACACGCGCAAGGTGTGCCGGCGAGTAGTACCCGTTCAGCTTCTTCGGATTCAGAAAATCGCGGTACTCCGCCTCGATGACCAGGGCTGCGTGGCGCCACCGCTCCAGGTCCGCAAGCTTGGCGTGAAGCACCTGCATCTTCCCGATATCGCCCATGAGGTTTTCAAACGTCTTGCGCTCCGCCACCGCCACCAGCTCGTGGTCGATCTCGCAGGCGTAATCCCCCGCGGGAAGCTGCCGCCGTTCCGTCGGCACGCCACCGAAGCTCCACGGATAGCGTTCGGCACTGTCGACCACCACCCGATACGCGCCGTGGCCGCTCAACTCCACCCGGGCGCCGGAGCGATGCTGCTGCATCCCCTGCTGGGTGCGGAAAAAGATCTGTTCGTAGGTGCCGGGTTTGTTGCGGTACCGCCGCGTGAGAAACAGAAAACTGCAGCGCTTGCGCGTGGGCCGATCGAGGATCACCGACAACTGCTTTCCGGCCCGCTCCAGGTGCACGATCCGCACCCGTTCCAGTTCCTCGAATTCCTGCGACGACCCGTCCGGCTCGCCCTCGCGGATGCAGAAAATCTGTTTTCCACCCCCCGGCCAGCGGTCCTGCGCCCACAGCACCACCTCTCGCCGGCCACCGCGCCGAATCTCGATCCGGTAGGGAAAACGCGGATTCCCGGTCGCCGAGACGATCCAGAGATTGTCCGGTTCGACACCCGGATTGATCGGTATCCAACCCAGCGGTTCCGTCACGGAATCATCCTATCGGTCTCACCCGAGGGGTTCAACGGCGCCCGCCCCGCGGAAACTGCGGGAGGATCTCACCAGCGCCGGGCAGATCCAAGCGGCGGCGTGACGACGGGTGCCGTATTCTGGTATGACAGAACGACGCGGAGCGCCGATGACACGCCACGATATCGACACCTACATCGCGAACCACACGATCATGCAGCGGGCGCAGGTCTACGCCGACGACGATCGTGTCCTGAACCTGGACATTATCCCCGCCGGCGGGACCCGGGTCATTTCCGCTGAGGTTCGCGGGTCCGGGTTCCACACCTACTCGGTCCACGCCGTCGTCGGCCGGCAGATCCTGACCGCCACCTGCACCTGTCCGTACCCCGCCGCCTGCAAGCACATCGGCGCCGTGTTGCTGGTGGCGCTGGAACGCGGTCTGCCGCACTCCGGTCCCGGCGCCGACGGCGGCGTCCTCGCGCGAAATGAGGCACCCGTCACGCCGGGGCTGCGGATCCTCTCGGCGCCAGCGTCGCCGGCAGCCGACGACTACCGCCGCAACCACAGCCGCGACGTGCTCCTCCTGCCGTCGGGAGCCGACCCGGCACCCGGTTCTCATCGCCTGGTGTACGTCGTGGAGGCGGACGCGGACAGCTTCGCCGCCGAAGACGGCTCCCCCACGGTGCGCCCGATGCTCCGCTACGTGCGCACCGACGGCACAGACGGCGCCCTGAGCCCGTGGCGCCCCGGCCGGAGCTGCGTCGCGCGATCCCGAGGCGAGATCGACGCCCTCGACGCGTTCGCCCGCCGACCCGGCCGGCGGATCTCGCTGTCGGCGCTCATCGTTCGCGAGCAACTCGGCCAGGAACTTCCGCCCCTGTGGATCAGGGCGTGGACCGACGGTGACCCTCCAGGACCCCCTCCCGGCGACGCGCCGCTGTGTCGAGTCCGCCATGCGCCGCTCGCCGAGGTAGTGGTGCGTTTTCGCCCCTTCACCGTTACAGCGGAAGACGTTCTGTTCGCCCCGGAGCTCACGATCGCGCCTGTCGGAACGACTTCGGCCACCGACGCCCCCGCCGACGCGATTCGCATCTCGCCGATCCAGGAGCCGTCGGAACTCGAGCCGCGCGCCGACACCCACGACGGCTGGCGCGGCGCGGCGGCCACGCAGAGACGTCGCGTTTTCGAACCCCGATCGTCCTCAATCCAGCAGTGTCACGGCGACGAACTCACGCTGGTGATCGATTTCACGACCGGTCTCGCCCTTTGGACCGCGGACGTTCGCATCCAGACGCTGCTTCGCACCCTCGCCGGGCCGATCCAGCGTCCCTTTGCGTGGTCGGAAACCGCGGCCCTGGCGGCGGAATGGATCTCCGCCGGGGAAGGATCGTCTGCCGGGGCGGACAGATCCACCGACCGGGCGGTGAGGGTTCACGTACAGATCCCTCCGGACCGGGTTCAGGTTTCGGTGATCCCGGCGACGCCGGAGGTCCATGTCGACTTCGGCGAGGTGTTGATCGCCCTCGGCGACGAGAACATACCCGCTCCGTGGGTCGAGGATGGCGATCCACCGGTCCTCCACGTCGCGGTCCGTGACACCCGGTCGGCGCGAGCGCACATGGATGCACTCACGGAACGGTGCCTCAACCTGCTGGAATCCGTGTCGCCGTGGGAGTTCGACGACCGTCGCATCGTCTGCGACGGCAACGTGCCGGAGATTCTCGCGTGCATCGCCGAACCGATGCTCGACGCCGGCGTGCCCCTCATCGTGGAGGGCAGGCGCGTCCGCGCGGCATCGGTAACCGTGGCGCTGCGGGTCACCGGAAGCGGTGAGGACTGGTTTGGCGTCGGCATGACCCTTCGCGTGGTCCGCGACGACGGCATCGAGGAAGAGGTTGCCGCCGCTGATATCGACGGTGCGGAGGCGGTGGCGCGCGACACCGTCATGGTGCTGCGTAATCACACGGACCTCGAAGATCTTCGTCGGCGCGTACCGGAGCTTTTTCGCGGCGAACTCCGCGTCCACCGCAACGACATTCGCACCGTGGAGGAGCTCGCTTCCGCACCGGGTGTGCGCATGTCGCCGGACCTGGCCGGGCACACCGCCCGCGCCCGGGAGCTCCGAGCCGCGTGGCGCGACCTCGCCGCAGCGATGCCGGATCTGGACCACGGAGAACCACCGGGGTTCGGTACCACCCTGCGCCCCTACCAGCGCCGAGGCCTCGCCTGGCTCGTCGCCTGCGACGCCGCCGGGTTTGCCCCGCTCCTGGCGGACGACATGGGCCTCGGGAAGACCGTGCAGCTTCTGGCGCTATTGCAGCTTCGAGCCACGGAGGGAACGCTCTCCTCCGGAGGACAGGCGGTGCTGGTAGTGGCACCCCCCAGCACGCTGGAGAACTGGAAGCACGAAACGGTCGCCTTCGCTCCGGCGTTGGAACCGGTCGTATACCACGGCCCCGGGCGGGCGGCACTGCTGCAGCCGGGACCGGTATCGAAACGTTGTCGCGTGCTTGTTACCAGCTACCAGACCCTCATGCGAGACGTGGACCGCCTGGAAACGATCGACTGGCGCTACCTGGTGTTCGACGAGATCCAGACGATCAAGAACGCCCGCACCAGGACCTACCAGGCTGCCCGTCGAGTGGCCGCGCGGGCCGGTCAGCGCGTGGCTCTCAGCGGCACCCCCGTCGAAAACACGTCCCTGGAGCTCTTCGCGGTGGAGGACCTGCTAAATCCCGGCCTTCTGGGAACGCGGGCCGCCTTCACCCGGCGATTTGCAGAGGCCGCGGAACGCGACGAGTCCCCGGAGCGACGGGCGAGCCTGCGAGAGCTGCTCTCGCCGCTGATTCTGCGGCGTCGGAAGACGGACGTGGCCACCGACCTGCCGGCGCGCGACGAGATTCCGCTCTACGTCGCACTTTCCGACTCCCAGGCGCGGATCTACGAGCGGGTGAGGGCAACCTACGAGCGCCGAGTCCGCGAAGCGATGGAGTCGGGGAAGCGAAACCAACACCTGTTCCTGATTCTCGAGGGCCTCACCCGGATGCGGCAGGCGGCGGTGGATCCGCGGCTCCTGCTGACGCCTGACGACGACTCTCCACCGGCCGACGCCCGACACACCGCGATCCCCGGGCTGCACGACCTGCGCATCCCGGCGCGGGAGTCGGCCAAGACCCAGGCACTGCAGGAGTTCCTGCCGCGGGTGATCGATGAAGGCCACCGCGTGCTGATCTTCTCGCAGTTTGTGGCCCTCCTGAATATTCTGACCGCATGGGCGGATCGGGAGGCGATTCCCTTCTGTCTGCTCCACGGCGGCCATTCCCCGGCGCAACGCCGCGACGAGATCGCCCGCTTCCAGGCCCCGGAGGGTCCACCGGTGTTCTTCATCAGCCTCCGCGCCGGCGGCACGGGCATCAACCTCACCGCTGCCGACTACGTCATCCTCATGGACCCGTGGTGGAACCCGGCGGTTGAACAGCAGGCGATAGACCGGAGCCACCGCATCGGTCAAACAAAGCCGGTGACAGCCTATCGGTTCATCGCCGCCGGGACCGTGGAGGAGCGGATCGCCAGCCTCCAGGCACGCAAGCGCGCCCTGGCTGAAGAGATCGTCCCTGACGATGCCCGCGCGATCGGCGCCCTCAGCGACGACGACGTCATTGCGCTCTTTTCCGGCGGTAGTCCCGGGGGGTGAGTCCGTGGAACGCCCGGAACTGCCGCGCGAAGGTCTGGTACTCCCGGTAGCCGGTCAACGCGGCAATTCGGGCGATCGGCCAGTCTTCCGACCGCAGGAGATCCGCCGCCCGGGCCATCCGACGCCGCGTGAGCTCCTCCTTGGCCGAATGCCCCACGTGTCGTCGACACAGCCGGTGGAGCTGCGTCCGACTGACACCCACCGCCCGACACACAGTCTCAACACCGATCGGCTCCGCAGAGTGGGCCTCCAGAAACGCGAGCACCCGCCGCCACGCCTGGTCAGAATCGCCGACCGCAATCCCCCCTGCCGTCGCTCCCCCGGAAACCGCACCCCCGGTCGTTTCCGTGGCGGCGGCGGTCGACCCGCCCACGTCGTTCACGAGAAGCGGCCGAAGTACCGCCAGCAACGCCTCAACGTGCACCAGAGGCGCCGCGGGCCGTTCGGCGGCGACCAGCTCCCAGAGTCGCCGCTGCGCTCGCAGCAGTGATCCCGTCTGCTCGATTGGCGGCCGGACCACCTCCGGAACCCGGGCCCGGCCGAGCAGTCGCGCCAGAGCATCCGGTGGCGGCCCGCGAAAGCCGACCCACCAGTACTCCCAGGGGTCTCGTGTGTCGGCGCGGTACCAGTGCTCCTGCCCCGGTCGAACCAGGAATGCGTGCCCCGCCGGCAACGTCACGTCGGTATGCCGGGTATGGAACTCGCCACAACCGGCGGCAACGTAGTGAATCAGATAACTGTCCCGGACCCGACCGTACTCGTGGCCCGGTTCACATTGCTCGTGGCCAAGGTACACCGGATACAGTGGCAGGATGCCGGGGAGGATGACGTCGTCGGAAAGCTGCGCAACGAGCTCGATCATGTGACAAAACTATATACCAGGACAGACTTGCGGGGTGGAATGCGCGTTTCCCGTTACATTTTGCCATACACAACGCCAACGTGTCGGTATACGGTTCATATGAAACGACGCACGACACGCCCACGAGGAGGGAAACCAGCATGGTCCGAATCGCCTTTGTCGGTGCCGGGAGCACCGTCTTTGTGAAAAATATCGTCGGCGACCTGTTTGTCGATCCCCGCGTGCCGGCGGATCTCAGCATCGCCCTGTACGACATCGACGGCGTTCGACTGGAGGAGAGCCGGCTGGTGGTGGATGCCCTCAACGGGCGCTACAACGATGGGCGGGCGACGGTGTCCACCCACCACGGCACGGAGCGACGGCGGGAGGCACTCGCCGGCGCCGACGTCGTGATCAATACGATACAGGTGGGCGGGTATCGTCCCGCGACGGTGGCGGATTTCGAGATCCCGAAGAAGTACGGCCTGCGACAGACGATCGGCGACACCCTGGGAATCGGTGGAATTTTCCGAGGGCTGCGCACGATCCCCGTGGTCATGGAGATCGCCGCGGAACTCGAGGAGGCGGCCCCGCGGGCGCTCTTTCTCAACTACACCAACCCCATGGCGATAGTGACCGGGGCACTGCTGCACCACACGCCGATTCAGACCGTCGGTCTCTGCCACTCGGTTCAGGGTTGCTCAAAATCCCTGCTCGAAACCCTCGGTATGGAATATGATGAAAACCGCGTCCGTGATTATATCGCCGGTATCAACCACATGGGTTGGCTGCTGGAAATCACTCAGGACGGCAAAGACATCTATCCTGAAATCCGCGAACGCGCTAAAGAAAAAGTCGCTGAATGGCGCAAAGCCAAAAAAGAAGACAAGTCCGGCAACATTATCCGTCTCGCCCTGATGGACTACTTCGGTTACTACATGACCGAGTCCAGCGAACACAATGCCGAGTACTCTCCATACTGGATCAAGAAACAGTATCCGCACCTGATCGAAGAATTCAACATTCCGCTGGATGAATATCCGCGCCGCTGTGTAAACCAGATCGCAAAATGGGCAGACCAGAGCAAAGAACTGCTCGAAAACCCATGCCTGACACACGAGCAGAGCCATGAATACGGCTCCGTCATCATGGACGCGATCATGACTAACAAACCGGCCCAGATCGGTGGTAACGTATTGAACTACGGCCTGATCTCCAACCTGCCGGACGAAGCGGTTGTCGAAGTTCCCTGCCTTGTTGACTCAAACGGTATTCAGGGCACCCAGGTCGGCACGCTGCCGGAGCAGCTGGCTGCTCTCAACCGTACCAACATAAACGTTCACCTGTTGACTATCGAAGCTGCTGTTACCCGTAAGAAAGAGCACATCTATCACGCGGCAATGCTCGATCCGCACACCTCTGCCGAACTCACCCTCGATGAGATCCGCGACATGTGTGACGAGATGATCGAAGCCCACGGCGATATGATGCCTGACTTCGAATAAGCTTCTAGCATATTCCAAAATACAAAAATCCCCCGAATGCAGTCGCGTCCGGGGGATTTTTTTGTATATCCTTAATAAGAGGATGAAAGAATCAGTTGGCTTTGATTACCAGCTTTGCATCTT
>CAJWEZ010000047.1 GCA_913030605.1 uncultured Spirochaeta sp. | reverse complement strand
CGTCATGCCTCCGGTGTGCCACGGCGCCGGGGCAGACGACAAGTCGAACGTTCGTTCAGCCGGGGTATGAGGTGGTACAGCCGATGTCCAGGCCGAGCCGAGGCGTTCGTAAACGATAACACCCGACCGATTAGACAAATTGTCGAAGTGAAGCGATGAAGAGTGTCGTTCACTTCTATGAAACACGATCCTGACACCGCGCTGCGCGACGGGCGACAAGCTCCGGTGGGGAGTGGTGCCGATGGTGGTTTCCGGATGTGGTACGATGGCGGGATGCGGCTGACGATGCGGCAGCGGATTCTGATTGCGTTTCTCGCGTTTATTGCGGGGCCCACGCTGGTCGCGCTGGTGGTGACGCAGCGGGTGACGTCGTCGCTGCTGGAGAATCGCATCCTGCTGTATTCGTCGCAGCTGACCAATCAGGTGACGCGGGCGATCGATGCGCACCTGGTGAACTACCGGAATCTCACGATGCAGGTGTACTTCAACGCGGACCTTCTGGAGGCGGTGACGGATACGCCGCCGGCGGACTGGGCGCGGGAGGATGTGATTTCGGGGTTCCTGCAGGGCTTTGTCAATTCCGACCGCTATATTTCCACGGCGTATATGATTCCGGACCCGGTGTCGATGGACGGCGCGATCGTTCAGGGGATGCCGTACCTGGGGGTGGCGGATTTTGTGGACCGCAACCGGGAACGGATCGAGGCCTCCGACGGGCGGTTGGTATGGCTGCCGACGCGGGAGTTTCAGAGCGTGTTCGGCCGGTGGTACGACTGTTTTGCGGCGGTGCGGCCGGTGCGCAGCGATGGCGAGATCGTGGCGCTGCTGGTGCTGCTGTTCCGGGAGGATTTCTTCCGGGAGCGGTACCGCGATGTGCGTCTGGAAAGCGACGAGACGACCTACCTGGTGTCGGACGATGCCACGGTGGTGTCGAGCTCGGACCCGGCGCGGACGGCAAGCCGGGTGTCGCCGGAGTTCGGCGAGCGTCTGCACGAACGCGCCAACGGGTGGTTCCTGCTGCCGGGGGCCCCGGACCGGTATGTGGCGCACTCCCGCTCACGGGTGACGGACTGGGTGTTCGTGAGCGAAATGCCGGCGCCGGCGTTGTTCGCGGACCTGGTACCGGTGCGCAATCTGACGATTCTGATCGCGGTGCTCTTTGTGGCGTTCATGGGGTGGCTGGGTGCGAGTGTGTCGCGCCGCATCACCTCGCCGCTGCGGCTGGTGCAGGACGGGATTCACCGGATCGGCCAGGGCGATCTGTCGGTGCGGATCGCCCTGGAGCGCGACGACGATATCGGCGAGCTGGCCTCCACGGTGAACCGGATGGCGGGGCGCCTGGAGGGGCTGGTGCAGCGGGTGGCGGAGGAGGAACGCGAGCGGCAGCGGGATCGCCTGCGGTTTCTGCAGATGCAGCTGTCGCCGCACTTCGTCTACAACTCGCTGAACACGATCCGCTGGATGGCGATCATCAACCGGCAGGAAAACATCAAGGCGATGATCGATGCGCTGATCCAGCTGATGAAGAACGTGGCGAGTCCCGATGCGGAGCATACGGCCCTGTCGCGGGAAATCGCGCTGCTGGAGCACTACGCGTACATCCAACAGATGCGATTTCCCAACTTTCAGCTCTCGGTGGACGTCCCGGACGACCTGATGGACGCCCGCATCAACAAGTTCGTCCTGCAGAATCTGGTGGAGAACAGTATCGTCCACGGTTTTCCGGACCGGTCGCGCCACGGCCGGGTGTCGGTGACCGCGCGGGTGGTCGACGGTGACCTAATGGTGACGGTGCAGGACGACGGGGTCGGGTTTGATCCCTCCGATCGTCCGACGCCGGCGGATGAGGAACACAATCACACGGGGCTGGCGCGGATCCAGGAGCGAATCGCCCTGGTTCACGGCGACGGCTACGGGATTTCGGTGGACAGTAGCCCGGGGGCGGGGACGACGGTGACGGTACGCGTCCCATACGCCGAGTGGAAGGAAAATTCGGCATGCGTGTCGTGATCGTTGACGACGAGCACCTGGTGCAGCTGGGAATCCGCACCTACCTGCAGTCGGCGGGGGAGACGTACGAGGTGTCGGGTGTGTTCGCCGACGGGGGTGCTGCGCTCGAGGGGTTGCGGCGGGAGCCGGCGGATATCCTCCTCACGGACATCAAGATGCCGGTGATGGGCGGCATCGACCTGATCCGGGCGGTGCGACGCGAGGGGCTGGCGCGGTCGATCGTGGTGCTGAGCTGTCACGACGAGTTTGATCTCGTGCGGGATGCGTTTACCAGCGGCGCCGACGAGTACGTGTTGAAGCACGAGGTGGAACAGAACGAACTCCTGGGCGTGCTGGAGCGGCTCGGCGGCGCCACGCCCCCGGCGCAGCGGGGTGGCAGCGCGCCGGTGGCCGACCTCGGCTCCCTGGCGCGGGATCTCCCGGTGGTGGTGGCGGCGTACCGCTTTCGCGGCGACTACGACGACGATCACCGCCTGATCCCGTGGGTTGCGGATCCGGTGGCCCTGGACGCGGAGATTCGGGCGGCGTTGTCGGGGTGTGCACCGGCGGTCCACGTTCCGGGGCCCGAGGTGGCGCTCCTGGTGGTGGGACTGCGGGACGCCGGGGAGGTGGCTCCGGAACGGCGGGCGCGGCACGCGGCGCGGGAGGTGCTGGCGCGGGTCCGGCGCTACTGGAACCGCGAGATGCAGGTGCTCGTTGACCCGGACCCGCGCCCCCTGGCATCGGTCGCGGTCGACCGGCCCCACGATGACCCCACCGCGCGACGACTCCGGGAGCGGGCGCTGTACCTCGGCGGCGATGTGGTGGTGATCGACGACGGCGCGGCGCCGGGGGAGGCGCCGGTGGTCCCACGTATCCTGCTGGGCGAGCCGGATGCGCCGGATGTGTGGGTCGCTGCGGTTCGCCGCTACCTGACCGCTGCCGCCGAGGTGCGTCTGCCGGCGTCGCACGTGCAGCTGGCGCTCTCGGGGATGCTGCACCAGCTGGACCGCGACCTGTCGGCGACGGTGGACCGGTCGCTCCACGAGGTGATGGCTGCTGAGGCCGACGGCGGGCATCCGGCGCCGTCGCTGGTGGCGCAGCTGGACACGTTTGACGATGCCACCCGGATCGCCGACTGGCTCGAGGGGGTGCTCCGGCGGGTCGCGGTGGACGTGGAGGCGGTCCGACGGCGGCGCTCGCATATCGGGCAGGTCCTGGCCCATCTGGACGCGACCTTTCACGAGCCGGTGCGACTGGCTGACCTGGCGGCGCGGTTCTCGATCAGCAAGGCCTACCTGTGTTCCCGGGTGCGAGAGGAGACGGGGTTCACGATTTCGCAGTACGTCAACCGCCGCCGGATCGAACGGGCGCGGGATCTGCTGCGCACCACCGACCGGTCGGCGAAGGAAATCTGCTTCGCCGTGGGTTACGACAACCCGAACTATTTTTCCCGGGTGTTCAAGCACGTTACCGGCGAAAGCATCACGGCGTTCAGGAATTCCGTGAACGATCCCAAAAAATCAGTCCGTGGCGCCGATCCCGGGGCGCCCCTACAGTGATCCCTCACAGGAGGGATCACGTTGCTGGAACAGACGACAGACGCGCTCCGGGTTCTGGACCTGGAGCCCCCCATGGGCGACCTCTTTTCACACGTGCGGTTCGGACGCTGCCAGAGCATGTGGGTCACGCCGACCGAGGAGGAGCGCCGCGCCGGTGCCCCGGCGCGGCGCATCGTCCACGCCATGAGTTTTCGCCCCCACGGGCCGGTGACGTTGCGGCGGCTGGGCCTGCGCAGCGGGCCGGGCTATCACAAGTGCGGTAGCAGACAGGACCACGACTGGGTGGTGGATCTGCGGGTGCTGGTGTTCCGCGACGGCTCCTGGCACGAGGTTCGATACCTGCAGGACCTGCCGCAACCGGTGGGTATCGACGAGGTCCGCTGGATCGACCTGAGCGGGGAGACCGCCTCCGGTGCCCTGTTCGAGATTCGCCGTTCAGGGATCGACGAATGGTGGACGCCGTGGAACCTCGCGGCGAACGCCTTCGTGCTGGAGGCGGACCCGCTGACGGCGGCGCCACAGTACCAGCGCCTCCTGGACCCGGACGCCGACGACGGATCCTGCGACCGCCGGGACGGGACGTCCGGGAATGCGCGCGGGCCCGACGCGCTCGTCGCCGGGGCGTGGACCGTCTCCGGCGGTGGCCTGGAGCTCTCGCTCATGAAGAGTCGCCCCGCGGCGACGTCCTTTGTATGCCACACGGAGGATTCAACCGCACCGCGGGAGTCGCTCCTGGCCACGCCGGCGGGGGCGGTCCACCAGGGTCTGTTCGCCTCGCCGGTGGGCGCGTCGCCGTGGGTGGACGAGACGGTGCGCTGCGCCGTGGACGGGCACGCCGGTGTCGACGACGGGGCGGTGCACTACGATTTGCGCCTCGCAGACGGGGCGGCGGACTGCCGGCTTACGTGGTCCGGCGACGACGACGGTCTTGTGCTGCAGGCGGAGACACGGGTGGCGGAGGAGGTGCCGCTGTGGGAGAGCGCGCTGTGGCGATTCACCTTCGACACCCGCGTGTCGGTTGTCTCGCTCCTGGGCACGGTGACCCGCCACGGCAGGACGGGCCTCGTTCGCCTGCCGGCGGTGCTGCACGCACCGCGATACGGGTCGATCCTCATTGAAAGCGACTGTCCCGATGTGCTGCTGCGCTGGGATACCGATCGCCCCGCCAACCGCTGCGTGGTGGAGGTAAAACTGGCGGAGCGCCCCGGTGCGGCGGGTGAAGTGGTTCTGTCGGCGGGGGCTCATTCGGCGCGGATCACGTTTCGGCGGGTGGTGCCGGAGGTTTCCCTGGCCGACGACGCACCGACGGCGGTGCGGGATGCGCTGCGGCGTACACTGCATACGGCGATTACGTTCCGCCCCGACACGGGGACGCTCAGCAACAACGGCGCCTCGATCCACTGCCCGATCTGTATGGACAACTGGGCGGAGGTGACGCTGCGGGCGGGCGAGGTCGGCGGCGGCCTGCCCGCCTCGCTCTTCCTGCGCTACTCTCTTGAGCGCTGGCTGGACGGCGGTCCCGGTTACGCCAGCGGCACGCTGCGGCAGGACGATTCCGCCCACCCGGCGGAGGACGAGTACCTCATGACCGGGACCGCCGCCCTGCTGGGTCTCGCGCAGTGGGTCGCCACACCGGAAGGCCGGGAGTGGGCACCGCCGTGGATGGACCGGATTCGGGACAAGATCCGTGAGATGAAAACCCGCGATCTGGACAACGACGGGCTGATCGAGAGTCCGTACCGCACCGGGGTGAGCGGCTCGGGGCAGTGGAGTACGTGCTGGCTCGATGTGCTCTCCTTCGGGTGGAAGGATGCGTTCTCAAACGCCCTGCTCTACGACGCCCTGCAACGCCTGGCACCGAGTCTCGAGGCACTGGACGATCGTGAGACCGCGGCGTTCCTCACCGAGTGGGCCGCGGCCCTCAAGGCGGTCTACCACGACACGTTCTACAACCCCGAGACGGGCTGGCTCGCCGGGTGGCGGTGCCTGGAGGGGCGGCTCCACGACTACGCATTTCCCCAGCTCAACGGGGCGGCGGTGGCCGCCGGGGTGGTGGACCGGGAGACCGGGCGATCGATGCTGGAGCGGCTGCTCGCGGAGATGGAGCGGGTGGGCGTGCCGTCGGCGGAGCTGGGGCTGCCGGGAAACCTGTGGAACATCCCCGACGCCGACCGCGCCGACATCATGTACGGCTTTCCGATGGGCTACTATCAGAACGGCGGCCGGACCCACGCCCAGACGCGCCATGTTCTGAACGGGCTGTACGCGGTGGGCCTGACCGCGGAGGCCGATGACCTGCTGGAGACGCTGTGCCGCGGTCTGGCCGCGGGGCTGACCTTCGGCGGCAACCAGAGCGGCGTAGACTGGCGGTACTGGGACGACCGGCCGTGCGGGTACGAGGGCCTGCTGACCGACCAGTTCGGGCTGCTGGGTACGGCACTGGCGCGCTACGGCGCCGCGACCACCTGAATGTGGTGAACGTTTCGACGACGATTGTGCTGGTCGCGGCGCCCCGACTTCTCGCGGGTGCCGCAAGGTGGTGCTTGATTCGCGTATCCGGTGACATCGACGCCCCGCCAAGGCGGGCACAGACTGCTCGAAACAGAAAGAAGGAGGATGCACGATGATGCACACGATGGTCAGAAAGCTGGCGCTCACCCTGGCGATGCTGCTGGTGCTGGGGGGCACGGCGTTCGCGTCCGGCTCCCAGGAGTCCGGCGGCTCCGACGAGCCCACGACACTGCTGGTGTGGGAGCACACCCCGCAGTTCGAGGCGCCCCTGGCGGCGACGCTGGAGAACTTCATGGCGCAGAACCCGGACATCCGGGTGGAGTACGAGATCAAGACGCCGGACCAGTACTACGCACTGCTGTCCACGGCGATTCAGGCGGGTGAGGCACCGGACCTCTTCTGGACCAACGGCACGGCGACTACCGACCTGCCCAACTTGGTGCGGCAGGGAGCGGTGATGGACCTCACCGACGAGCTTGACCTGTCCGACTACCCGCAGCTGGCGGTGGACATGACCACCGTGGACGGATCGGTCTACCTGACCCCCGGCGCCACGATCGGCACCCGGGCGGTGTACTACAACAAGGACATGTTCGACGAGTTCGGCCTGAGCGTGCCGGAGACTTTCGGCGAGTTCGAGCAGCTGCTGGCGGACCTGAGCCAGGAGGATGTGATTCCCGTGTCGCTCGGCGGTCGTTTCACCTGGAGCATCCTCTTCCACTTCGAGCCGATCCTTGCGGCGATGGCCCCGGACTGGATCGCGGAGGCCACCGCCGGCGAGGCGCCGGTCACCGACCCCCGCGTGGAGGCGGCCCTCGACAAGATGATCGAATGGGGCGAGGCGGGCTACTACGGCGACGGGTATCTCGGCATGGACGAGGGCGGACAGCTCCTGGCGTTCTCCCGCGGCGATGCCGCCATGACGATCACCGGCAGCTGGAACGCGGCGACCCTTCAGCAGAACAACCCCGAGATGAACATCGGCGCGTTTCAGATCCCGACCCGTGACGGCCGCGAACCGATGGTCGTGACCTTTGCCACCGGCTTCAGCGTGTACTCCGGTACCGAGCACCCGGAGGAGGCGATCCGCCTGGCGCAGTACCTGACCTCGGTGGAGTCGCAGCAGATCTGGGTTGACCAGCTCGGCGACGTTCCGGGTCTCCCGGGTGTCACCACCGACGACCGCCTGGTGAGCGAGATCGTGGACAACGACTTTCAGGTGAACTCCTTCTACACGATCCTGGGCCAGTACGCCGCCGACGGCGGAACGCCCACGCGCATCTGGGAGGAGGACAACGTCCGGGTCCTGTCCGGCAGCCTGTCGCCGGCGGCGTTCCTGGAGTCGCTGGACGCGGAAATGGAGATGTAAGCCAGTCGGCGCAGATGCGTCGGGGCCGTGGTTCCCGGAATTCGTCCGGGAACCACGGCCCGTTTTGCAAAAGGATATTCGGTGAAGCTGCTTCAGAACCGCCCGTATATCGGGTTTGTACTCCCCGGCTTTGTCCTGTACACCGCCTTCATGATCGTGCCGCTGCTGGTGGCGATCTACTACAGTTTCTTCGACTGGTCCGGCCTGGGGCCGATGACCTTCGTCGGCATCGACAACTACCGCACCCTGTTCACCAATCCGCGCCTGTCCTCGGTGTTCTGGAACGCCCTGGGGAACAACGCAAAGATGGTGCTGGCGGTGCTGTGCATCATCATGCCGATCCAGTTGCTGATCGCCTACTCGATCGACATCAAGGTTCGCGGGTACCGCGCCTTTCAGCTGATCGTCTTTCTGCCCTACGTGATCAGCCCCACCATTATCGGGTTCTTTGCGCTCCTGGTGTTCGACCCCAACCTGGGGATCCTGAACACGATCTTCGACGCGCTCAACCTGGAGCAGTTTCGCAGCGCGTGGTTCGGCAACCCCGACATCGCGTTTCCGCTCATGGTGGGGGTGATCGCGTGGCAGGGGATCGGCGCGGGCATGCTGATCTTTCTGGCGAACCTCAAGGAGATCCCCCGCGAGATCATCGAGGCGTCGATCATCGACGGTGCGTCGCGGTGGCGGCGCTTCATCCACATCGTGGTGCCCTCGCTCCTGCCCTCGTTCACCAACAACATCGTCCTGGGAACGATCTGGGCGATGGTGCAGTTCGACATCCCCTACATCGTCGGCGGCTCGCAGGGCGGCGTGGACAACTCGGTGGACTTCATGAACCTCTTCTTCTATCGCTTCGCCTTCGGCGGTGCGTACTTCGGTGAGACGTCCATGGGTTTCGGGGCCACGATCAGCGTGGTGCTGTTCTTCATCATTCTGCTGGTGGCGGTCGGTCAGATCGCCTTCCTCAGGCGCTACGAGAATCGGTAGGAGGGCTTCCATGGCACGCCGAACGTACCTTGATCGAATCCGCGCCTCACGAACGCCGTTCACCGTGGCGATCGTGGTGGTGCTGACGCTGTACTGCCTCATCGCGCTGTTTCTGATCCCCAACGTCATGCTCTCGTCGTTCAAGACGCGCGGCGAGCTGATCAACAACATCATGGGCTTTCCCCACGCCTTCACCCTGGAGAACTACGTGACGGTCCTGGTGGAGGACAACTTCATCCGGTACTTCATGAACAGTGTCGTTTTGTCGGGGCTGGCGCTGACATCGCTGCTGTTCTTCGCATCCATGACCGCCTACGGCCTCTCGCGCTACCGCTTTCGCGGCCGCGACGCCCTGCAGGTGTACTTCCTGCTGGGGACGATGTTCCCGATCCAGCTTGGCATCCTGCCGATCTTCATCATCATCCGAACCCTGGGGCTCACGAACACGTTCCTGGGGATGATCCTCATCTACACCGCGAACATGTCGCTGGCGGTGTTCATCTTCTCCAAGTTCTTCCGGACGCTGCCCTACGCGTTGTACGAATCCGCGCGCATCGACGGTGCCGGCGAGTTCCGCATCTTCGTTCAGATCATGCTGCCGATGTCCAAGCCGGTGCTCTCCACCGTGGGCATCATCCAGTTCGTGCTGATCTGGAACGACTTCTATATGCCCCTGGTCTTCCTGACCCGGCGAGAGGTGCGCACGCTCACACTGGCGATCTTCCGGTATCTGAGCAACTTCCTGGCCAACTGGCACCTCGTGTTTACCGCCGCCACCATCGCCCTGGTGCCGGTGATCGTGGTGTTCTTCCTCTTCAGTGAGCAGCTCGTCGCCGGCCTCACCGCCGGATCGATGAAGGAATAGTCGAAGGAGCCCCCATGGAGAGTCACAGCCCCTTCTCACCCGCGGCGCGGTGGATCTGGCATCCACAGCTCGCCGGCGACGAGCTCGACATGCGCGTGCTCTTCCGACGGACGGTTGAGCTGCCGGCGGGCGCATCGGCCGGCGGTGCCGGTGGCGCAGCCGATGCCGCCCACGCCGCTCACGCCGTTCACGCCACTCACGCCACTCACGCCACCAACGCCACCAACGCCACCAACGCCACCAACGCCACCAACGCCGCGATTCTGATCACGGCGGATTCCCGCTACACGCTGTGGGTCAACGGAACGCGCGTCGGCGACGGCCCCCCGCGGTACTGGCCGGCGCGGCGGCCGGTGGAACGCCACGCGGTCGGCGGGCTGCTCCACGCCGGCGCCAACACGATCGAGGTGCTGGTTCACTCCATCGGCACGGCGACCTCGAGCTCCGTGCCCGGTCGCGGCGGACTCCTGGCAGAACTGCACGCCGGGGATCTCGTGGTGGGGACCGACGACCGCTGGTCCTGCACCATCCACCCGGCCTTCGCCGCGGGCCCGCCACGCATCAACGTCTCGCAGCCCTTTGTGGAACGCTTCGACGCCCGTCGCGCGCCGAGTCTCCACTTCGTGCAGGAGGAGTCCGGCGACTGGGTTCCGGCGGCGGTTCTGGGCCCGGCACGTGCCGAGGTCGTCGTCGGTCCCATGGGGATTCCCCGGCGGAACATACCGGGTGTCCCGGCTGACGCAGCGTTCGTTCCGATGGACGCCCAGCCGCTGCGGGAGACCGTCCGGGACGCGTGGACGGTAACGGCGGCGCGGCACGTGGGGCGGGAGCCCTTCTGCCTGTCCATCGACTTCCGCGAGGCGTTCTTCCCCGGCGACCGCACCACCGAGGACCGGCTGCAGGTGGGAGCGATCGCCGTGGCGCTCGAGTCGCCGGAGGCTCGCCGCGTCCGGTTGTACCGCAAAAACCGCCGATGGCCGCTTGTCACCGAACGCCTGTGGGTGAACGGTGAGGAGTACGAGCTGGATGCCGACAGTCCCGCGGTCGAGGTACCGCTGCGGCGTGGAACCAACCTGCTGCTCGTGGACGTGAGCGGCGCGTACCAGCGGTTCTGGCTGGATCTGGTGATAGACACCCCGGGGGATCCGGCGCCCGGTTCACCGGATCCCGGACCACTGGAGGCCGGTCCACCGGAGCCCGCAACGGTCGAGCTCGGTTCCCTGGCGCCGCTCACCGAGGACGGCGTGGCCGCCTTCGGTCCCTTCGACAGCGCCGCGATCGGCAACATCGTGTGCGCCGACGGGTTTTCGGTGGACCTGCTGCACCGCGCCTACCGTCGACTGCAGGCGGTCTCGACGCCGGAGGAGCTCGTGTCGTTCGCAACCTCGAGTGCGTACGGCGAGTGGTACCGACCGATCGCGGGCGACGCGGTATGCCGGGACAACGCCAAACTGGCGCTGGAGTTCCGCGCGCCGGTTTCGGCGGCGCCCTGGGGGTGGCGTGGCGAGGCGCTGGAGTTCGCGGTACGCGAGGGCGCCCCGGTTGAACTCCAATTCGACTTCGGCGACGAGGTCTCAGGGTTTCTGGAACTGGACGTCGAAGCACCGGAGGGCACGCGGTTCGACATGGTGGCGTACGAATACCACCGATCCGATGGCCCCGAGCTGCCGGACGACCTCAACAACTGGTGCCGCTACACCGCCGGCGCCGGCCGCGGCCGATTTGAGTCGACCCTGCGGCGCGGATTCCGGTACCTGACGATCACCGTGTACCCCGCGGCGGTGTATCCCGCGAAGACGTACCCCGCCACCGGCGGCACCGTGCGGATCCACGCGCTGCGGTGCCGCGAACGGCTGTTCCCGACGCCCCAGGAGGCGACGTTCGCCTGCTCCGACGACCGCCTCACCCGGATCTTCTCCGCTTCCCGCCGAACGGTGGCGCTGTGTATGGAGGACACCTACGTCGACTGCCCCGGGTTCGAACAGGCGCTGTGGATCGGCGACACGCGAAACACCGCCCTGCTCTCCTACGTCCTGTTCGGGTCGTGGGACCTCGCCCGGAACTCGCTCCTCGTGGCGGCGCGCTCGCTGCTGCGCTCGGAGTTCCCCGAGAGTCACGGCCCATCCGGGGTGCCGCTGGTACTGACCGCGTGGGCGTTGCTGTGGATGATCGCCAGCGGCGAGTACGTCGAGCACAGCGGGGACACCGGTGTCGTTTCGGAACTGGAGCCGTGGCTGGTTGAAACCGCCGAGTCGATCCGACGTCACCAGAACGCCGACGGACTTCTCGAGATCTCGGCGTGGAACATGCTCGACTGGGCCCCCATGGACACCCCCTACCACGGCGTAATCGCCCACCAGAATATGCTCGCCGCCTGGGCCCTGCGCGACGTCGCCGATCTGCTCTCGCGCCACAGACGGGACTCGGCCGACGGAGACGCCATCCCACGGCGGATGCGCGCCACCGCCGCCGACATCGAGGCCGGCATCAATCGCCGCTTCTGGGACGAGGCGCGGGGCGCCTACCGCGACTCGATCCACGCCGACGGTGAACCGTCTGAGGTGGTGAGCGTCCAGACGCAGGTGATCGCCCTCCTCGCCGGGATCGTACCCCGCGAACGGCGATCGCGAGTCCTGGCGACGATCCGCCGACCGGCGAAAAGCGTGGTGCAGATCGGTTCGCCGTTCATGTCCTTCTTTCTGTATCGCCTGCTCGCCGACCGAGGCGAAGAAGAGGAAATCCTGGACGACATCCGGCGGCGCTGGGGCGAGATGCTCGACGCCGGAAGCACCACATGCTGGGAGACGTTTCGCGGGTTCTACACCGACCGCCTCACCCGCAGCTACTGCCACGCCTGGTCCGCCGCCCCGGCCTGGTACCTCCCCGAACTCGTCCTTGGCGTCCGGCGGGAAGCCGACGCGTGGCGCGCGATTTCGGTCGTCCCCCGGGCCCCCGGAATCACCTGGGCGCGGGGATCGGTGATCACCCCCCACGGGCCGGTTCACGTGGCGTGGGAGCGCACCACCGACGGCGAGATCGCGCTACGCGTCGACGCACCACCAGGGGTCACCGTCGTGGAGCCGTAGGAATGCGGAAAGCGGCCGGAAGCGTACCAGAAAAGCCACCCGTCGTTGCACGGGCGTGTGGAGACGGCAGACCCAAGAGGTAAGGGACGCAATGGTTCATGAGGGTCTGCTCCGCCCTCGGCTCGCGGCCCGTCCCTCGTGACGGTCGATCTTGCCGTCGATTTCACGGTTGGTGGGCAGCTTGGTGGGCAGCCTCGGCAGCCTCGCGTATACTGCCTTTCATGACCCGCGATCAGTTTGGTTTGTCCGGTGCCGCTGCCGGGGGTGCGATTTTCGATCTCATCCGTCGGGGTGGTCCGCTTTCCCGTGCCCAGCTCGTCCGCCGCACGGCGCTTTCCAAGAGCACGGTCTCCCTCCACGTGGACCGTCTGCTCAAACTGGGAATCGTGATGGAGCAGGCGCGGCAGACCGACTCGGGACCGGGACGCCGCAGTCTGCTGCGCTTTGCCGCCGGCCGCGGCACGGTTGTCGGGATCGAACTCGGCGTGACAAGCATCGACGTGGCGGTCTGCACCCTGGAGGCGGAGGTGATTTCGTCGGCCTCGGAACCGCTGGACATCGGCTCCGGTCCGGTGGCGGTTCTGGAGCGGGCCTACCAGATCATCGACCAGCTGCTGGCGGACGTCGGCGAGGGAACCGCGCCGCTCGTGGGGATCGGGATTGGGCTGCCGGGCCCGGTCAATCGAACCCTGGGGTGTGTGGTGAGTCCTCCGATCATGCCGGGGTGGGACCGCTACCCGGTGCGCGATGAGGTGGCGACCCGCTTCGGGGTGCCCTGTTTTGTGGACAACGACGTCAATGTGATGGCGCTGGGAGAGGCCCGCGCCGGCGGCGCACGGGAGTCGGAGAGTTTTCTCTTTGTAAAGATCGGTACCGGTATCGGCGCGGGCCTGGTCATCGAGGGGGAGCTCTACCGCGGCTTCAAGGGGAGCGCCGGCGACATCGGGCACATCGGGATCGACGGCGAAACGACGCGCTGCTCCTGCGGAAACCGCGGCTGTCTCGAGGTGGTCGCCGGCGGCGGCGCGATCGGTCGCAAGGGTCGCGAGCTTGCCGAACGCGGCGAGAGCCCGCTGCTGGCGGAGATCGCGCAGCGCCTGGCGGCGCAGGACCCGCCGGCGGAGATCTCCGCGGTGGAGGTGGGCCAGGCGGCGGCGCAGGGCGACACGGCGGCGCTGGAACTGGTGATCGAAAGCGGTCGCCACGTGGGCTCGGTGTTGGCCAAGCTCGTCAACTTCTTCAATCCGGAGATGGTCGTCCTCGGCGGCGGCACGGTGAACATCGGTGACGCCTTCGTCGCGGCGATTCGCGAGATGGTGATCCGCCGCTCCACGCCGCTGGCCACGGTGGACCTGGTGATCCGCCGCTCGGCGTTCGGGGACCAGAGCGGCATGGTCGGTGCCGCGCTCATGGTCGCCGACGAGCTCTTCTCGGTGGAACGGGTCACCGACATGGTGCGCGAGTTCGAAGGGTAGGGGACTCCGTCGAGCCACGACGGGTCGCGGCATCCGCGGCTTACTTTGGGCACCAACCCGCTATTAATGTTCGATAATCGAACAAAAAAGTTTGCGCACAGGAGAAACCGGGTGTAGAATCCCCCTATCCGACGCGGTCGGAGTACCCCAAGGAGGTTCTACATGCGATTAGGCTTTATCGGAGCGGGGTTCATCTCTCACTTCCAGGCGACGGCGCTCTCCATGGTCCGTGGCGTGGAGGTGTCCGCCGTGCTCCGCCGCTCCGGCTCCCCCGACTTTGTGCGCCACTGCGCCACCCTCGGTGTCGGGACCGCCGTTGAGTACGACACGATCGGCGAGGTCGTCGCGAACTGCGACGCCGTGGCGATCTACAATCCGAATCAGTTCCGACTGGAAACGATGCAGGCGATCGTCGATGCGGTCGCCGGCGGCGCCGCCCTCACCGGTGTGATCATCGAGAAACCGCTGGGGCGGACGATGGCGGAGGCCCGGGCGCTGGTGGAGATGGCCCGCGGCGCCGGACTGAAAACCGCCTACTTCGAGAACCAGATCTTCATGAAGGGCATCGCGGCACAGCGCGCGCAGCTCGCCCCCTCGATCGAGGCGATGGGCGCGCCGAGCCTGGTGCGCAGCGCCGAGGAACACGGCGGGCCCCACTCCCCCTGGTTCTGGGACCCCACCCGCCTCGGTGGCGGTGTGCTCATGGACATGGGCTGCCACAGCATCGCCGTGGGGCAGTACCTGCTGCCCCCTCCGGGCAAGCCGATGAACTTCCTCACACCGGTGTCGGTCTCCTGCGACACAAGCCTCCTCAAATGGGGCTGTTCCCCGTGGCGCGAGGAGCTCCTGGAGCGCACCGGTGTCGACTACGCCAAAACCCCCGCCGAGGACTTTGCCACCGGCATCATCACCTACCGCAACCCGGAGACCGGCGCGCTGGTGAAATCGCAGTTCACCGACTCGTGGATGTACGAAAAACAGGGCCTGCGGCTGATGATGGACGGCATGGGTCCCGGCTACGCCTTCGAGGTGAACACGCTGCGCTCGCCGGTGGAGCTGTTTATCGGCGACGCCGCCGCGGAGTCCCTGGCGGACGCCGAACTGGCCCTGGAAAAGTCCACCGCCACGCGGGGTCTCCTGCCGATTCAGCCCAACGAGGCGGACCTCTACGGCTACGTCGACGAGAACCGCGACATGGTGGAGCGCTTCTCCCGCGGTGAGGACGGCATGCTCACCTGGGAGTACGGGTTGGAGATCACGCAGCTGCTCATGGCGGCGTACTACTCCGCCGAGACCGGTCGGGTGGTGGACCTCACCGATCCGGCGGTCGTTTCAACACTGGATTCATATGTTCCCGCGATCCAGCAGGGGAACGGGAACAGCGTCCTCAGACGAGGCGCAGAACAATAAGGAGGGCCGTATGGCTAAGAGACTTTTTCTGATCGGGCTGATCCTCGTGGTCGGCGTCAGTTTCGCCTTCGCCGGTGGATCCCAGGAGTCGGGAACCAAGTCGATCGCGGTAATCATGCCCGGCGCAACGCACGGGTTCCTGGGCGAGAGCATTCGCCACGCCGAGAACGCCACGCAGCAGATCGGTGAGGAGAAGGGCTACGACTACCAGTTCCTGATCTCCGACGACGTGGTGGAGCAGGCCAACCAGATCGACACCGTGGTGTCGCAGGGCGTGGACGTGGTCGTACTCTGGCCGCACAACGGTGACGAGCTCCGCTCCGCGGCGCAGCAGATCGTCGACGCCGGCATTCCGCTGATCATCTACGACCGCCTCATCACCAACTTCGACGAGACCGCCGAGCTCATGGGCGACAACGTCACGATCGGCGAGGAAACCGGCCGCTACTTCAACGACTACTACGCCGACGAGCTGGCCGCCGGTCAGGTGAACATCCTCGAGTTCAAGGGTGACAACTCCACCGTGCCGACGCAGCGCCACGAGGGGTTCTGGTCCACGGCAAACGACAACTTCAACGTGGTCAACGAGTACGTCACCAACTGGAGCAAGGACACCGCGCAGCAGCAGATGGAAACGTTCCTGAACTCCAGTCCGCGGAACGTGGTCGAGAGCATCCAGGGTGTGTTCACCCACGACGCCGAGGTTGCGGCGGGCGTACTCGCGGCGATCGACGGGTACGACGGCAACTTTGACCTGAACATCCGCCTGGTGTCCGCCGTGAGCGCCCCGCGCGAACTGCTGGACAACTTCGACTACTACCAGGAAAAGGGCATCGATCAGGTGACCTTTGCGTTCTCGCCGGCGATGGTCGTCGACGCGATCCAGCTGGGCTATGATGTTCTGGATGGCAAGGACGTGTCGGGCATGCATCTGGTGGATACCGAGATGGTCGACAACAGCAACTACCGCGAGTTCATGCAGGGCGACGTGTTCACCCTCCGGTACTCGATCGACTGATTCAGGCGTGTGCATTCCGGGGCCGGCGCCGTTGGCGCCGGCCCCTTTTGTCCGCACACCGCGTCCCATTGCAGGAGAACCGGGCCCATGCACCTGGAAATGAAGAACATCCACAAGAGCTTCGGCGCGGTCCGGGCGGTCGTGGACGTCTCCCTCACCGTGGGTGAGGCGGAGATCCACGGCCTCCTCGGCGAGAACGGCGCCGGCAAGTCCACGCTCATGAACGTCCTCGGCGGCGTCCTGCGGCAGGACTCCGGGCAAATCCTCATAGACGGCGAGGACCACTCGCACCTCACCCCGATTAAGTCCGCCAGGCTCGGCATCCGCTTCATTCACCAGGAGCTCAACCTGGTCAACGACCTCAAGGTGTTCGAGAACCTTTTTCTCAAGAACGAGATCGTCGCCGGCGGGGTCTACCTCAACAAAAAGGAGATGATCCGGCAGTCGCGGGAGATCTTCGAACGCCTCGGGCTGGAGATCGACCCCACCGCCTACGTCCGCGACCTGGACACCTCGCGCAAACAGCTGGTGGAGATCGCCCGGGCCCTGCTGTTCGACTGCAAGCTCATCATCATGGACGAGCCCACCACCGCCCTCACCAACGACGAGATCGAAAACCTCTTCGGCATCATGCGGGGCCTCAAGAAGCACGGCGTGAGTTCGATCTACATCTCCCACAAGATGCCGGAACTGTTCTCCGTCTGCGATCGCTACACCGTCCTCCGCGACGGGCGCTTCGTCGCCTCCGGGGAGTTCGCCGACATCAACGAGCAGCAGGCCACCGAGATGCTGGTCGGCCGCAGCATCGTGAACGACCGCATCGACAAGGCCGACTGCATCACCGACGAGACGGTGCTGGAGGTCGACGGCCTCAGCTGCGAGGGCTATTTCAACGACGTGAGCTTCTCGGTCCGCCGGGGCGAGGTCCTGGCGTTCACCGGGCTCTTCGGTGACGGCCGCGGCGAACTGGCGGAGTGCCTCTTCGGCGCCCGCCAGGCAACCGGCGGCGAGATCCGCCTCCACGGCGAGACGCTCGACACCCGCTCCATCCTCCGGGTGATCAAGTCCGGCGTCTCCATGGTGCCGCGCAACCGCAAGGAGCGCTCGATCCTCAAGGACCTCTCGGTGAAGGACAACCTCTCCATGGCGTACTTCACCAGCGCCCACCGCGGCCTGATGATTCGCCGCGGCGAGGAGGCGCGCCGCTTCGAGGAGAAGCGCCGGGAGACCAACATTCGCGTCGGCAACCCCGACGATCCGATCACCTCCCTCAGCGGCGGCAACCAGCAGAAGGTGGTCTTCTCGCGCTGGTTCGGCCTGGAGAGTGAGGTGTTCATCCTGGACAACCCCACCCAGGGCATCGACGTGGGGGCCAAGTTCGAGATCTACCAGCTCATCAACCGCATCGTGGAAACCGGCAAGAGCGTCATCATGTTCAGCTCCGAGTTCCCCGAGATCTACAAAATCGCCGACCGCTGCATCGTCATGTACAAGGGAGAGATCAACCACGTGTTCGACCGCGATCAACTCAACGAGGTGGACGTGATGTACTACGCCACCGGCTCCAACAGGAAGGCAGGCTGAGCATGAAGAATCCACTCGCCGGCGTCGACTGGAAACGCGAACTCAAGAACCTGTTCGTCAACCACAACTACATCTTCTCGCTGATCCTGCTCCTGATCGTGGGGCGGATCGCGAGCGACCAGTTCATCACGATCGCGAGCCTCTCCAACCTGGTAAAGTCCTCGGTGTTCATCGGGATCATCGCCCTGGGCATGACGCTGGTGATCATCTCCGGCAACATAGACCTCTCCGTGGGATCGATCCTGGCGCTCTCGGCGGCGCTGGGGGTGGTGGCGTTCAACAACAGCGAGAGCGTCCTGCAGATGCTGCTGGTGTCCTCCGCGATCGGCGCCGGACTGGGGCTGATCAACGGCATCTTCGTGGGCAAGGCGAGGATGGCCTCGTTCATCGTCACGCTGGCGACCATGACCGCGTATCGATCGATCACGGTGCAGCTCGGTCAGGGCGGGCCGCTGATCGCGGAAAACGAGGCGTACTTCGCCAGCCTGCGTCCCATCGGCTATGGCAAGATCTTCGGCATCCCCTACCTCGTGGTGATCTTCCTGGCGCTCACGGCGCTCATGTGGTTCGTCATGAACAAAACGAAGTTTGGACGCTACGTGTACGCCGTCGGGTCCAACGAGAAGGCCGCAAAACTGACCGGCATCCAGGTGAACGGCGTGAAGATCGCGATCTTTACGATCATCGGTCTGCTCACCGGTGTTGCGGCGTTCCTGTACGTGACGCGCTTCGGATCGGTGGACGTGGCCACCGCCGGGCGGATGTTCGAGCTGGACGTGATCGCCGCCGTCGCCATCGGCGGCACGATGATGTCCGGCGGCCGCGGCACGATCCAGGGCACGTTCTTCGGCGCCGTCATTATCTATTCGATCGACGCGATCCTGTCGGCGTTTCAGGTACCGGCCTTCGTGAACGACCTGATCAAAGGGCTGCTGATCCTCGGCGCCGTCCTGCTCCAGAAAGTCCTCGACCGCACCCGCGACGAATGATCGCGGGGCGGGGCGTGCGGCGGTCGGTCGCGAATGGCGGTCGGTCGACCGCCTTTTTTTTGACACCGTCTGAATTCTGCACTACGCTTTTTTGCACAGACACCATTCATGGGAAGAATCTCGATCTGAAGGCCAATGGCGGAGGTGTATCATGCGGAATGGTTTGGCGGTGGCCTCGTGCTCGGGGGATCGCCGGCCACCGGAGACGGAGATCTGGTCGTTGCACGCTTTGACGCGACCGGATCAATGGTGTGGGACCGTGCCTTCCGCGGTTTCACCGACGGGGCAACGTTCGGCTTCTACTTCCTGCATGATCTTGTCGTGCGCGACGACGGCACATTGCTCATGGTTGCGGAAACCGACGGCAACAACACCCTGTTCGCCGGGCTCAACGCCGACGGGTCGATCAGGTGGTCGGTGGTCGTCGGCGGCGTCTCCTACCGGGTCGAGGAAACCAACTCAGGGTACCTGCTGATCGGCATGGAGCAGTACCGCTCCGGCATGGGCATCCCGACGATCATGACCCACCTTTCCGCCGCGACATCCGGCGCCCCGGACGCGGTTCTGTACTCCCGACGCGAGATGATCGACTCCCGCGGGGAGACGAGCCAGATGTACGACCTCGTCGACAGCGCCCGCGGGGCCGACGGTTCGATCTACGCCGTGGGAAGCAGCTATCTCTTTACACCGGACATCGTCTCGGTGCTTGTCGTCCGACTATCCTCAGATGGGGCCCTCGTCTGGCGACGGGAGTACCACGTCCGGATAGACGGGACCGAACGGTTCTGTGACGGAAACGGAATCGCCGTCGATGCCGACGGGACGCTGCATGTCACCGGACGGATCGGTGCCAGCGGCGGCATTCAGGATGCACTGGTCCTCCACCTCGATGGTGACGGGACCGTCCTCTCCGCCATGCGTTACGCCGAGCAGTTTGACACGATGCAAACCACCAGCGAGTGGTTCGACACCGACCTGCCGGGTATCGCCGGCGGCCCGGATACCGGGTGGCTCGTTACGAGCCTGCGCGGTCGCGACAACGGGGCCGGCGGTGATCTGGACCTGCTCCTGACCGACCAGTCGCTGGACGCTGCGGGTACCGGCGTTGCGGTCGCGGTGTCGGATGTGATCACCAGCGACCGGACCGCGGAAACCTACGATCTGGGGTACGACGCCTCCGGCGTGTTCTTTGAATCCCATCCGGTGCAGGAAGTCTACACCGACACGGACCCCACGATCGTGAAGCCGGGTACGCTCACGCTCCAGTAGAATTTGACCGATCGCTGACCGCGATCGATACTGGGAACACCGTGACATACCCAAAAACGTTCGCCGGCGTGGTGACACTGGTGCTGCTGTCCGGCCTGGTTCTCCTCCCGTCCTCGTGCGCCTCCTTCGGGGGTGGTCGCGCCGCCATTCCCGAGGATCCCCGTCCCGCTCGCTGGACCGAAGGCTCCGCCGGCCTCATCGTTGCCGACAGGTTCCGGGCCATAACCGCTCCTGGGTGGCGCTACCGCCGCATGGACCCGACCACGAACGGTGGCGTATTCCTTCTCGGCACCGGCGACTCCGGCGCGGTGACCTACTCCGCGCAGTGGATACCGGGGCCATCCGCCCGGGGCGGTGACGGGAATGCCAGCGGCACAACGGATGTGGTTACCGCGACCGCGGAGTTCGAACGTCGACGGCTCGCCGACCTGGGCTTCGAAACCGCCGTGGAGGAGGATGACACCGAACGCCAGGTGGTGGGCTGGTCCGACACCGAGGAGGTGTTCACCATTCTCCGGCCGGTCGAACGCGCGGGACGGACCGATCTGATCGCGATCACCATTCAGGGGGACGCCGACGCGGTGTGGCTCGATGCCGACAACAGGCGACGCGCTGCCGGGAGCCTCAGGATGGTCGAGGAACCCGGGGAGACGGGCGCAGGGCAAGCGGACTCAGGGCAGGCCGGCTCAGGGCCCGCCAGGGCCCGCCTGGACGGCGCACTCCCTGAGTTCTCCGGCGCCGGTGACGCGTGGGAATGGGTGGCCGATGTTGAGGACGGATTCGTAGTGGCCGGGACGCTCGACGGCACCACGAACGGAACGCCGTGCGTTGTGACGATCCGCGCGGTGCCAGAGGACGGCGTCGGTGTTACGGCGAGATCGGGAGTGTCAGCGCCGCCGGCGTATCTGTTCACCGGAGTGGCGCTGTACCGGATGATCGCCGAGGCCGACGGGGTGCTGCTCGTCGGCGACCGCGCGGTATATCGCGTGTCGGTGCGCGCGGTCTCGTCGGCGGGGAGGACGGACCGCCCCGACGCGACGGCCGCCGTCGCAGCGGAGCCGCTCGGCGGAGCCCCCGGTGTGCTCGCGCTCCTGGAACACAGTGTCATCTTCGATCCGGAGGAACTGCCGTGAACGCGCGTTCGACACCGTCCACCCGCCGTACCTGCGCCGCGCGGGCTGCGTTCCGGATCCTCCCGTTCATCGCGGTGTTCGTACTGGCACCGTTGGTCCGACCGGCGCCCGTGGCGGCCCAGGCGGCATCGGACGCCATACGACCCGCCGTGTATGTGGAACCGCTGGAGGTTCCTGCGGACGCACCGGAACTCGCCACGGTCGCCGGCGTGGTCACCGACACGATCGCCCTGTCGCTGCGGCTCATGGGCGCCTACCGCGTCGAGGCCGGCGGCCTGTCGGGCGACGCTCCGGCGGCATCGGGCCCTGCACCGCGGGACCGGACGATCTGTGGCGAGGCCGAGCGTCTGGAGGACCGCTCCATTCGCTTTTCCCTGCGTGTTGAGGCCGCCGGTACCACCGATCCGGTGTTCGAAACCAGCTACGTGGCGGACACGCTCTTTGACGTGTTCGACGTTGCCGACCGAGCGGTGCTTGCCCTTCTGGAGGGACTCGATCGTCGCATCGTCCGGTTTGGAACGCTGCGAGTGCGTCCCGACGCCCCCGGGGCGGTGTACGCGGTGTCCCTGGACGACACGGTTCTGGCCGAGGGACTCCGGGGAGGCTACGAAAACCCCCGCGTAGTGAACGGTCGCTACCGGCTGCGGGTCCGGCAGGAGCGACTCACCGGCGACGAGACGATTCTGGATGTGCCGGTGACCGTCGATTCCGATGCGCCGGCGGTTGTTGACGTTCCGGTACCGGCGCTGCTGCCTGCTGAGGCGACCTGGGTGGCGCAGACCGCGAGGGATGACGCCGCGGCGGCGCTGCAGCGCATCGGGGAGGTGTCGGGCGTCCCGGCCGCCGCGGCGCTGCGTCGCTACCTCGAGTCCGGTTCCGGCTCCGGTTCCGGCAACCGCACCGCGATGACCACTCCCGACGGCGTGCCCCCCGGGTGGCGCCCGATCCCGGCGGTGGTCGGAGACGCCGAGGCGCCGCGGACCACCCCCCTCGCCCGCGCCGTTCCCGCAGACCTGGACCGCTTTGTCCGCTCCCATTTCTCGGAAATCGACCGCTTCTGGACACCCCGTGTCTCGGTTCACGTAGCGCCGGACGGTACGCCGTGGGCGGGCTTTTCACTCGACGGGCTCGCCGGTGCCGACCGTGTCACCGTTGAGGGCGTATCCGGCGCGGAGGTATCCAACGTTGAACTCGAAGCGCTCACGGAGGACGGCGGTTCCGCCTCGGCACCGGCGCGCTACGGACACTCCCTGATCGAGGTCCCCGACCTTTCCGCGGTCGACCGATTCTCGTTCTCGATCCGCCATGAGGGGGTCGACCTGCGCGTGGAGGCTGCGGCAACCGGTGTTCCCGCGGACCTCGCGCAGCGCGAACGCGTCGTGTCGACACCCGACGGCTACACCGTGACGTGGACGCCCGGAGGTGGGGCGGTACAACATACGATCGTCGTCTCCGATGAGGAGCATCTCATGCCGGCACCCGCGGACTGGATGTGGTCGGAGTCGGTGGAGGGAGACGCCGGGGAACTGCAGATTCCCCGTGCAGCGATGTCGGCTATCGCCGATCGCGCCATACTCCGGGTTCACGTGTTCTCCACCGACGGCGGCGGGAACCACACGTGGATCTCGCGGCGTGTCCACGTCCGGCCCTACGTGTGGGACATTACCGACATCCCCCGCGCGACGCCAACGATCGACGGAGAGGATAGCGACTGGGCAGGCGTTCCACCGGCCGGAACGCCGCGACCACAGACCGGCCGATCGCGGGGCGACGCACTCGCGGTCCGCGCGTTCTACCTCGCCGCGGACGACGAGTTTTTCTACTGGGCCATTCGCACCGACGGTCGCGACCCGCGGACCTTTCTGCCGCAGATACAGATATACAACTCCGTGGATGCCCGGGGCGCCAACAACGGGGCGCTTCTGGTGATCGCGCGCAACGGGCGGAGTGGAGATGTAGCCTTCGACCATTGGAACAACCCGTCGCTGCGGCGCCACTACTCGGAGGGAGTCGCCGTGGCGGCCAACGACACCTTCCTCGAGATGCGCATTCCGCGCACCGCCGTGGATCTGAACGAGTTCCAGATCAACCTGGTGGCGCGAGCCAGCGAGAGCGGTAGCTTCGTACGACTGGTCGATAATTTCACCGTGCGGATGCCGTAGCGCGACCTCCAGCCGCGGGACTTCTCTGGTACCGATGTGCTACACTTGGGTGGTGCTGTGGCCGGTTTCCTGGGTGGATCGCGCGCGGCGGACGTTCGGTGCGGTTCCGCTGCACCGCGGTCTGACCGCCGCCTACGCCCTCACCTTCCTGACATTGAGTCTCGCCTTTGGCGCATACATCTCCCTCACGGCGGCGCGCAATCTGGCAAGCGCGGCGCGCATGTCGGCGCAGGTCCAGGCGGATACGCTGGCCTCAACGCTTTCGGAGGCGGTTCTGCTGGAGAACAACGCCGGTCTCCGCGCCCGTGCCCAGACCGCGGTGGCGGCGATCGACGCCCTCGGTGACCGTGATGCGGCCGCGCGATTCCTGCTCAGTGGCGGTTTCAGCCGGGACGGCGATCAGACCGGGTACATGTACGTCCTCGATACCGAGGGGCGTGTCGTGGTGCACCCCGATCCCGGACTGGTGGGCACGCGCCCGGACGCCGCGTTCATCGATCGAATCATCAGCGCCCCCCGTGGCTTCGTGTCGTACCGCTGGCAGAACCGATGGGAAACGCTTCCCCGTTCCAAGACAGCGTTCACCGTGTTCTACGAACCGTGGGGCTGGCACGTGGTTGCCACCAGCTACACCGAAGGAGCCCTTTCGCGGCTGCCCGGACCGATTCTCCAGTCGGTGCTGGAGAGCTATCAGAGCGGCCAGACGCGGGCGGTGGCGATTCGCCTGCTACCGGGAACCGCCGGCGGCACGCGCGCTCCGATCGTCGCCGAGTCCAGCGCGTGGAACGTATACCGTGGGGACACCGCCCCGCTCCTGAACGCGACCGCGCTCCGTATCGCCGCCCTGCCCCACGGTCCCGAGGAATCGGTGCTGCAACGCATGGCTCCCAGCTTCCGGTACCTGGCCACGGCGCCGCTCCGCGCGCTGGACGCTGAGGTGATGATCGTCTACGACGCGGCGCCACTGGAAAACCTCTTCAGCGGGTTTGCCCACGTACTGCTGGTCTCCTGGGTGATCGGTCTGCTGCTCGTGGCGATCGCCAGCCGGCTGGTTGCGCGCCTGGTCACCCGGCCGGTGGTGAGCCTCGCCGATCATCTGCAGCGGCGGCTCGCCGACACCGACGGCGCCTCGGCGCCGGCCGCACGCAGCGACGATCTTCGCTACCTGATCCTCGGGCAGCTGCGGACGCTGGTCCGGCTGGACTACGAGCGCAGCGGGCGCCGGCACGCCGAGGCGCAGCTGCAGATCGCGGAGAGCGTGTTCAGCAACACCACCGAGGGCATTTGCGTCACCGATCCCGACGGGCGCATCGTGCGGGTCAATCCGGCGTTCGAGACGATCACCGGATTCAGCGCACAGGACGTACTGGGTGGCAACCCGCGGATTCTCAAGTCGGACCGCCACGACCGCGATTTCTACACCGACATGTGGCGTCGGCTGACCACCAGGGGCACCTGGGTGGGAGAGATCTGGAACCGGCGCAAATCCGGCGAGGATTTCCCGGAACTGCTGTCCATTCGCCGCGTGGAGGGCGGTCCGAACGCGGGATACGTGGCGGTGTTTCACGATATTTCCGATATCAAGGCGACGCAGGATCGCTTGCACCACCTTGCGACCCACGATCCGCTGACCGGTCTGCCCAACCGCACCTACCTCTCCGAGATGCTGGCGTACACGCTCCGGCAGGCACAACGCGAGGAGACCCTCACGGCGGTTGTCTTTCTGGATCTCGACAACTTCAAGGACGTCAACGACAGCTTCGGCCACCGTGCCGGCGACGAGATGCTGAAACAGATCGCGCAGCGCCTGGCGGCAGAGATTCGCGAACAGGATATCGTGGCGCGCTTCGGCGGCGACGAGTACGTGATCGTCCTCCCGCGGGTGACGGACATCGATGCGGTTGCCGACATCGCCCGGCGGGTCCTGTCGACCGCCCGTCGTACGATCCAGGTGGATGTCATGCGGATTACACCCACGGTGAGTGTCGGCATCGCCGTCTCCGACGGCGGTCACGAGTCCCCGGACGCGCTCCTCAGCTACGCCGACGCGGCGATGTACGCCGCCAAGCAGGCAGGCAAAAACCGGTATCGGTTCCACGATCCGGAGATGAACGAGGCCGCCCAGCGCCGCGTTGCCATGGAAGGAGACGTGGCCCGGGCCCTCGCCGACGGGGAGATGCGGGTGGTGTATCAGCCGGTCCTGGAGCTGTCCACCAACCGGGTGGTGGGTGCCGAGGCGCTGGTGCGCTGGGAACGGCACGGCCAGATCGTACCACCGGGCGACTTTCTCCCCTACATCGAACACAACGAGGCGATCACGCAGGTGGACTGCTGGGTTCTGGAGCGCGCCTCCGCGGATCTCGCGGCGATGGTGGAGGCGGACGCGATCCCCGACGGCTTCTTCGTCACGGTAAACGCCGGTGCGTACACCGTCAGCCGCTCGGATTACGCCACCCGCGCCGCCGGAATCGTCGAACATCACCGACTCGACCCTGCGCGCCTGCGGATCGAAGTTACCGAGTCCGCTGCCATCCGGAACTTCGACCGGGCGCGGCGGACGATCGACGATCTGAGGGGGGCGGGGTTTCAGATCTATCTCGACGATTTCGGCGCCGGGAACGCCTCCATCCGATACCTGCGCGAGTTCGGCGTCGACGTAGTGAAACTCGACCGGTCGTACCTCACGGAGGTGGAGCACTCGGCGCCGGCGCGGTCGCTGGTGATGGGTTTTGTGCAGTTGACCCACGGACTCGGGCTGCAAACCGTGGTCGAGGGGGTCGAAACCCGCGGGCAGCTGATGTTTCTGCGGGAAATCGGGTGCGAGATGGCGCAGGGCTACTACATCGGCATGCCGGTGGGGCCCCTCGCGCAGGCTACCGACACCGCCACCGATCTGGTATAGTCCCGTTCCATCATGAAGCAGCTTCTCCACGTGATCGCCGACTACGCGCCGATGTCGCAGGAGTTCGGCGAGATACTCCAGCGTGTGTGGACCCAGAACTGGGACCTCGACCTTGCCGTTCTCCCGACCAGCGTGCCTTCTATGGACACCGTGGGAACCGGCTACCTCGCCTACCAGCTCGCCCTGGGGCCCAACCCTCCCGGAACCGTTTTCTATATCAACACCGCGCCACGGAAGGAACGCCGCGAGGCGATGACGAACAACGCCGGAGAGAAACTGGTGTGGGCCCGGGTGGACGTTCCCGGCGGGAATCCGGTGGAACTCGTGGCGGTGAACAGCGGGTACACGCTCTCACTGTTGCGCGACCACATCACCGGGTTTCGGCGGCTCGAGGTTCCCCACGAGGGCAGCCAGTTCCGCAGTCGTGACTTCTTCCCCGGTGTCGTCGCCGATGTGCTCCACGGCCGCCACGACCGGCGACTGCGGGAGGAGCTGGACGTCACCGAGATTCCGCCGTTTCCGGAGTCGGTGGTCATGTGGATCGACGGGTTCGGCAATGTGAAAACGAGTGTCCGCCGCAGCGCCAGTCGCGCCCGCTTTGAGGAGGGCCGCAAGGTGCACGTGAAGATCGGCGGCCGCCGCGCGACCGCCCTGGTCACGGGGGGTGTGTTTTCGGTGGACGAGGGCGAGCTGGCTCTGAGCGTCGGCTCCAGCGGTCACGACGACCCGTTCATGGAGGTATTCCTGCGCGGCGGCCGCGCGGCAGACCTCTTCGACGATCCCCGCCCCGGGGCGACGGTGGAAATCACCGAGTAGACCGCAATCCGGGTGCCGTCGCCCGCCCGCGGGCCCTACTCCATCGCCCGGGCCAGTTCTCCCCGCAGACGCGTGATGTGTTCCACGGAGAACTGCGCCCCCACGAGCTGGATAATCTCCTCCGCAAGCCACCCCGCGGCACGGGCTGCGTGGACAGGGTCGCTCCCCTGTGACAGGGCGGCGAGGTACCCCGCGGCGAACATGTCCCCGGCGCCGGTGGAATCGATCGCCTGGATGGGACGTCCGGCGACGGCGGTGACGTGGGGGGTGGTGCCCAGGCGTCCCTCGCGTACCGCAACCAGCGACCCTTCTTTTCCAACCTTGAGCGCCGCGATCCCCACGTGACGACCGAGTTCCTCCGCCAGGGAGGCGGCGTCGGTGGAGGCGCCGGCGTCGGTCCCGGCGCCGCCGTACAGAATCGTGGCTTCGGTACGGTTGGCAAAAACGATATCGACGTCGTCCTCCAGGAGTTTGAGGAAGTCTTCCCGGTAGCGCTCCACGGCAAAGGGGTCCGCCAGGTCGAAGGCGACGGTGACCCCGGCATCGTGGGCAACCTCCAGCGCGCGCCGGATCGCCGCCTTTTGCACCGCGGTGTCCCACATATAGCCGGTGAAGTAGAGAAAGTTCGCGCGGCGCAGCAGATCCTCGTCCAGGTCGCCGGTCCCGAACTCCTGGCACATACCGAGGTGCGTGTTCATCGTGCGTTCGCCGTCCGGCGTCACCAGGATGATGCTGGACCCCGTGGCGCCCTCGCCCTGCATGAGGCGTGAGGTGATTCCGTAGGCTGCCACCTGTTCGTTGTAGGTCGATCCGAACTCGTCGTTACCGATCTTGCCGCAGACCACCGACGGAACGCCGAGTCCCGCGAGGGCGATGAGGGTGTTGGGGGCCGCCCCACCGGGCCGGAACGTGCGGGGGGCATCGGAGAAGTAGGTGAGAATCTCGCGCTGCCGGTTTTCGGAGACCAGGTGCATGATGCCCTTGTCGAGCGCCAGAGCCGCCAGATCCTCGTCCGTCGCCGAAATCACCACATCGATGAGAGGGTTCCCGATACCAAAAACGGCCGGGTCAGCCCCGGCCCCGTGTGCACCACTCGTGTTCATATCGCGAACAGTGTACGCCGAGTTTCACCCCGGCGTCCACGTCCGGATGGTGGAATCGGGCGGCGTCCAGCGATAGGTTTTCGGATGGGAGGAAATAATGAAACAGACAAGCATCGTATCTATTGCAACACTTATTACACTTCTGGTCGCGTCGTGCAGTTCCACCGGAACCGACGGGGGAGGGACAACACAACCGGGCGACACCGATGTCTCGGCGGTCGAATCCACCGCGTCCACCGCCGCGACCAACGCCGCCGCCGCGATCAGCGATTCGACCTACAGCAGTCTCGCGAGTAGGATGGGCTCCACCTTTTCGAGCCTCGCAGGCTATTTCGACGACTGGGACACCAGTACCTCGGGGTGGGAGCAGTCCGGAAACGTGTGGACCTACGAGGCCGTGGTGAACGACCAGGTGCTTGCCCGCTGGGAGGTCACCGACACCGGTAGCGGATGGTCGTACGAGCTCTATTTTGACATGGACGACGATTCCGTTCTGGAGAAATGGTTTTCGGGAACCGTGTCCTACGACGGCGACGACGGTTCGTATTCCTACTACGACGCCTCGGGCACGGTCGTAGCGGAAGCCACATGGACCGTCGCCGGGGACCAGGTCACGTACACCTACGAGGTCGGAAGCTACACGATCACGATGGTCACGGCCACCGACGGCTCCAGTGGCACGATCACCTTCAACGACGGAAGCACAACGCAGAGCTACACCTGGTAGCGGGAGTTCACAATCTTCGGCGGTATGTCTGGAGAGGAATGAGGATGGGGCGGCGCCGGACGGCGCCGCCTGCAGATCGAAAGGTCCGAACGTCCGGCACACCCCGGCGAGCCGGGATGGCCGACTGAGGATTAGCGGTCGTCGTCGGAGTCCCCGTCGTCCGGGTTCTCCTCGTCGTCCTCGCCGTCCTCTTCATCTTCCGGAGTGAAGCGGGCGTCCATGGGGCCGCCCGGATTCAGGTACTCCATATAGGCGTCCTGATCGTCACCGCCACCGATGCCGCCTTCCGCGGCGCGCTCGGCGCGCTCCTTCCGTTTCCGCTCTTTTTTCTTTTTCTTGTCGAGTTCGCGACGACGCTTGTCGCCACTGTACCGATTCCGCGCCAACGCTTAGTACGCCCCGTAGCCGCCACTGCGGCCACGTCCGCCACCACCGCCGCCTCGACGGTCGCCGCGGGGCTGGGCTTCGTTCACGCGCAGGGGACGTCCATCGAGCTCGGCGCCGTTCATGCTCTCGATCGCCGTCTCGGCGGCGGCATCGTCTTCCATTTCGACGAAACCGAAGCCCCGGCTGCGGCCGGTGTCACGGTCGATCACGATGCGCGCATCGGTGACGGCTCCGTACTCGGAGAACGCGGCCCGGAGGCCTTCTTCTTCAGTGCGAAAGTTGAGATTGCCCACATAGAGGGTCTTGGCCATTGATCCTTCCTCCTTGGATCGGTGGGGCCGACAGCGGTCTGGTTTTCCGGAACATACACACGACGAAACAGCGTCGGAGGCACGCCGGGGCAGCTCTATCAACCCCTATAGAGTCTTTTGCGGTCACGTCGTGTATCGTCGGTGGGGGAAGTATCAATCCACAGGGACATTCACATTTTCCATCCGATAGCGTAACGAGCGTACCAAGGGTGATTATGCCCCATTTTCGCCGAGTGCGCAAGCTGATGCGTGTGGACGATACATCCTGAGCGAATCGATGGTAAAATCCTCGTATGGAACAAGACCGGCGACGCGCGGAACGCGTCCAGATTTCGCAGATGATTCACCTCGGACTCTTTCGGGAAGAATGGGTTCACGCCCGGAGTGTCGATATCAGCCGAACCGGCTTCCGGTTCCAGTCGGAGGAGGAGTTCGACCCCGGAAGCGAACTGTTCGTGCAGTTCGACGTCGAGGGCGATCAGGTGATGGCCTGGGGCGTTATCATCCACACCCGCACCCTCGAGGACGGAACCTTTGAGGCCGGCTGTGAGTTCACCCGTTTCCAGGGCAGCTCGCAGGCGCAGCTGACCGCCTACCTCGAAAGCCTGGACTCGTAGATGGCGTCGCGGTTCTCACACTGGATGAACGGTGACGACGCCTCGGACGAGATCGGCCTGCAACTCCAGGGCGACGGCGCCACGGAATCGTTCAGCACCACCGGCGCCACCGATTTCTTCGTGGACCCCGCCGACGGACGAACGGTCGCCAACGGGGCGTTTCACTACCGCGAGGTGTCCGGCGACGTCTCACTCACTGCGGCGGTGACGCCGTCGTTCTCGGCCACCTACGATGCCGGGGCGCTCCTCGCGTGGATCGACGACACCCACTGGGCGAAACTGGCCTTCGAGTTCACCGATATGGGTTTCCCGGCCGTGGTGAGCGTGGTGACGAGAGAGTATTCCGACGACGCCAACGGCCAGCGCATCGACGAACCGTCGGTTCGACTGCGCCTGTCGCGACGCGGCTCCCTCTGGGCGCTGCACTGGCAGCCGGTGACGCAGGACCGACCGTGGTACATGCTGCGATACTTTCGAATGGGCGCGCCGACCGATGCCGTACGTCTGGGCCTCCTTGTCCAGAGTCCGACGGGAACGGGCTGCCGGGCGACTTTCACCGATATCGTCGTGGGCGACGCGCCGGAGGATATGCGCGCGGGGTAGCGCCGCGGACTGACGGCGCCGGCGGTTACTCCTCGAGGCGCTCCAGCGCCCCGATTTCGACCCAACTCCGCCCGTCCTGATCCCATCGCCACAGCGAGGGGTCGGTATCCGGCATGATCGTGATGGCGAGGATGGTGCCGGAGGTTTGATCCTGGAGATAGAGGAACGCCTCGTCACGGTCGTACTCAACGAGTCGCGGCGGCAGTCCGGCGTCCTCGGTGTACCACTGGGCGCCGCCGTCGTTCCAGATCGTACCGGAATCGAGTCGGTACCGCGCGCCGCGCAGCGATCGCTCGTCGGTGGACACGGAACCGGTGCTCTCACCGGGACTGGCACCTTCCACGGACCCGTCTTTGGCGGCCGCGGTCTCGTCCTCGAATCCGTCCCGCCCGGTTCGGGCGCTTCGCATCGCCTGGACAACCGCGTCTGCGGTCACCGCACCGGTGGTTCGGCCGATCTCCTCACCCTGTGAATCCAGCAGAATGAGCGACGGGAGCCGCTCAACGCCCCACCGCTCCCACGCCGGGTCCGTATCCGCCACGCGTGCCGTGAGCCACCCCTCCCGCAATTCCGTTTCGATCTGCGGACTGGTGAGGGTGTTTTCTTCGAGCCACGTACACGGATCACACCACGCCGGGGCGGTCACGAGGACCGCGACCGGACGGCCGGTGGTCGCCGCACGCTCCAGTGTACTCTCCAGATCGCCGCGCCACGCGTCGGCACCGCCGGTCTGCGCTCCGGCGCCGGCGGCTACCAGGAGCAGGAGCGCCACGAGGGCCAGCGTGGGTGCTCCCGCGACGTGTCCGGTTCCGCGGCGGAGGGGAAGAGGGCCTGTTACTCGTCGATCGGTGTTCATGGGTAGCTCCATTATCGCAGATGCCGGCGGGGAATACGAGTCCGCCGGTCGCGGAGCGCTCAGAGTTCCGCTACAGGAGTGCCCGCGTGAGCAGGTATCGATCCATGTTCCGCAGGCGGTTCCTCTGCAGGCGCCATGCCAGGACCGCGCCAAAGCCAGCGGCGACCATGTAGGAACGGCCCGCGTCGGCCGGTGCGCCCCACACCGCCGTGATGACGGCGCCGGCGGTGGCCACACCCGCAACGATCGTCAGGACCGCCAGAACACCGCGGTAGTCGGAGAGATACAGCAAGGTCACCACCGAGGCGTACATGAGGAAGTACAGCTGCGATGCCAGAACCACCCGCATAAACACGACCGCACCGCCGGCGCCGGCGATCTCCGGCGACAGCATCCACGCCACGGCGACGGCCACGACCGCCAGGCCACACTGGGCGGTAAAGAGTCCGTCGAGATGCGACGACAGATCCCGTCGCCGGAGTTCGACTTCGCGATAGGTGCCGCCGCGGATCGCCCGCAGCGTGCCACGGACACCGCGAAACAGCGCCGTCTCCACACGGACAGCGAAAAACACCATCGCCGGAACCAACAGAAGCTGCGACACAAACACGAGGATGTCGTACCGCGGCAGAAGGACGAGACCGCTCCCTCCCACCGGTGCCCCGAATGCTACCCAGTACACGATCTTGTCGACCCACAGGATGGCGGTGAGGAGCGTACCGACCAGGCCGATCCGTCGCAGCGTTGCCGGTGGCAGAGTGGAGAACGGTATCGATAGCCCGGGGTCGGCCACCGAACGCACCGGGGTGCCTGTCGCCGGAAGACGGGAGCGTGCCGTCATCGTCCGCCGGATCGACACGGACAGGTAGACCGTCACCACCGCCGTGCCCGTCGTAAATCCGAGGAGACCGCCCCGCGTGGCCGCCGACGGAACGGATGACAGCAGAAGCACCGGCACAATGATCCCCGCCGCGACCAGCCCTCCGACGGCGTAGGCGGCAACGATCGCACGGAAGTCACTGAGAATGGAGACCATGAGCATCGCGATCCAACTGACGGCGACCACCGCTGTCATGACCACGACGATCGCCGAGGTGGGGAGGTCGAGACGACCGAACAGCGCGATACCCACGCCGAGGGCGACACCGATGGCGCCGCTGACGCCGGAGGCACGATCGAACCAGGCGATCATGCGGTCGTAGCGTTTCTGGTACAGGAGGTCGGCGACAACCCGCGTAAACCGGTAGTGATAGCCGCTGGTAACGACCAGCGTTCCGGCAAAGACGTACACCACCACGCCGAAGAAGAGCGTCAGGTCCAGCCCCCGGGCGGCGGCGACAACACCCACCACTCCCAGCGTGAGGGACGTGATGAGCCACGGCCCCGCCACGACGAGCACGCCCACAACCGCCACCCGGGCGATTCCACGAATACCGTGCCGTTCCACGATGCGTTCCAGAACGAATCCGATGCCTGCCATTCAGCCCGCCTCCTCGCGGTAGATCTCACCGTAGCGGTTGAAGATCTCGGTACGGTCGTAGCGATCGCGCACCGCCGCCTGCCGCTCACGAACCCATTCGGTGTACGCAGCCGGGTCCGCACAGATCGCGGCGATCCGTCGCGCGAGACCCTCGGCATCCTTGGGTGCCGCGATCAGCCGCTCGTCGTGGTTGAGCAGCTCCGGAACGTCGCCAACCCGGGTTGCGACACAGGGCACCCCGGCGCCGACCGCCTCGAGGATGACCAACGGCTGCGCCTCGCTCAGGCTGGTGAGAACCAGCACGTCGAGAAACGCGTAGTACTCCCGCACGTCGGCTGACCCGGTGAACACCACCCGGTCTTCGAGGCCGAACGCTTCGGTCATCTGCAGGCACTCCTCGTAGTAGGTCGGCGACTCGTCCGTCGGACCCACGATCCAGAACGTGACGTCGTCCACCGTCTCGGAGACGATCCGCGCCGCAACCAGGAACGTCTTGATGTCCTTGATCGGTACCACCCGGCCGACCAGCCCCACGTGGTGCCCCGGCCGCGGTGATCGTCTGACACCGAAGTAGCGGGGAATGTCGATGCCGTTGGGGATCACCGTGGAGCGTTCCGACGGCGCACCCATTGCCAGTTCCAGCTTTCGGTTGGCCTCGAAGAGGGTGATCACCCGGTCGGCACTGCGGTACGCGAGGCGGCTGAGTGCAAGGAACATCTCCGACCACTGGTCGCGCTGGTGCCCGCGGAGTTCCGCGGTGGACTGTATTTCGATCAGCCGCTCACGGTGGTAGATTCCGTGCTCCGTGAGCAGGAAGGGGCGCCCCGTTTCCGCCCGCGCCCTGGCGGCCAGAAAACCGGCGTAGCCGGTGCACAGGGCGTGGTAGACATCGGCCTCCGGAAGATCCTCGTCCAGAATGCGCAGAAGGGTGACGCGGCTGTTGTACCAGGTCCAGAAGTACTCGCCCATACCGTAGAACGGGTTGTTCTGCATGTGCCGGCCGACGATGCCGTTCCACAGGCGGTCGAGGGACCGCGCCCACGGTCCACCGTCGTAGCCCGGAAGCAGCCCGCCGAAGTCGGCACGCCACCGGGCCGACGCCCGCCGCCGCAGGTCCGACTCACCCTCGGATCCCTTCGCCTTCTTCCTCTCTCTCTTCGCAAGCACCCCCCGCAAGCCACCATGCGCGAGTGCATCACGATCCACATCGGCCAGGCCGGCATCCAGTCGGGCAACGCCTGCTGGGAGCTCTTCTGCCTCGAGCACGGCATCCAGCCCGACGGCCAGA
>CAJWEZ010000046.1 GCA_913030605.1 uncultured Spirochaeta sp. | reverse complement strand
CGTCGTCGCGTCCGGGCGGAAAGAGCCCCCGCAAGAGGGCGATCCGCTCCGCCATCCGACCGGCGCGCCGACGTCCGTCGCGACCTCCCCCGGTATCGACCAGTTCGAACCCGGTGGGCATCACCACGACATCCCGCGATCCGACCACGTTCTCGGGGATAGGATACGCCGGTATCTGGTGCGGTTTCGGCGACAGCGTGTACAGAAAGAAGTCGATCTCCGGCAGGCTCGAGATCAACTGGTGTGTCCAGCTGGAAACACCACCGCGGACGTAGGGGTACGTCCCCTCGAGGAGCAGGCAGACCCGGGGCCGTCCCGATTCCCTGTCCGCGCTCACAGCCACATCCTCCACGGTGTGGTTCGCCGGGAGGACCCGCCGAGCTCGGCGTGCTCGCGTTCCAGCTCCCGTATCTCCGACATGACCCGTCGAACGGTGGCGAGATCGCGACGACGATACGCCAGTTCCCCCTCCAGCAGGAGCCGTTCGCGAAGGACCGCGGGGTCCGTCGACCGGCGTCGCGCGTCGAGTTCCGCGGCAGCGGCGTCCAGGTCCCCCAGGTGCAGCCGCGCACGTATACGCCGAAGAACCAGTCGATCGGGTTGCCCCGGGTCGTCGCTCAGGAGGGTCACGCATTTTCGCAGGTAGTAGCGCTCCAGCGTCCGGTTGAATCGCTGCAACGACGCGAAGTCCATGTACCGACGGGAGAGGTCATCGAGCCACCGGCGACGGGCTGCCTGATTGAGCGTCTCCGGGGGTTCCGCAGCCTCCAGCCGCCGGAGCTCGCGGTAGTAGCGTTCCTCCAGGCGCGCCAGCGTCTGGGCGGCGAAGTCGGCGATTTCGCGGTCGGGGTGCTCCAGGTTCTCGAAGAGTTCCTCCGCGATCGGACGGTTGAGGCGAATGTCGAGGCCCGACTTGGCCAGGAGTTCCTGCACCAGCGGAATGTTGAGCGGGCGCTGGTGAACCGAGTCGACCGACCCGGCGCGGTACATCGCCGCCTCGATGCCGATCTGCCCGTGGCGATAGGCGCGCAGGGCGGTGGACAGCGACCGCGGGAACGGGATCGCCAGGGGATTCCGGAAGAACGAAAGCGAATAGTCCGCCATGGACTACGCCTCCCCGTCCGCGGCGGTCTGGACCGCCAGCATCGCCTCGGCGCGTTCGATCATCGTGGAAACGTCGCCATCCTGGCTGGAGGAAAACCCCACCACCGCCTCGGGGAGCACGGTGTTGGGCCCCACGCTCCACGCCTGACCGCCGACGGTTTCCAGTACCCGGAGCAGAAAGTACGGCGCCGCGTCGTAGCCCAGGTTGGCGCCTACGAGGGCAAACTGGTTGGCGAACTGATACCGGTAGAACCGCGCGGCGCCACCGGTGAGGGACGCAAGGCGGTCGCATACGGCGTTCACCAGCGTGCGCTGTTCGTCGTACGAGATCGACAGCGGGTGGCGTTGGGACCCCCGGAGCTCTACCAGGAACAGACTGACGTGACCCACGTCCCCGGCGGCGGTCATGTGCTCCAGGTCACGGACCAACTCGTCCGCCTCGCGAACCACCGCTTGTGCGGAGGAGAGGTCCCGGGACTCGGGACCGCCGTGGGGCCCGCCGCCGAACGACTGCTCCACACCGCCCGCCGCCAGCGCCGCCACAACCTGCAGCGACACCTCGGCGGTCTGGTTGTACGCGAAAAACGGCATGTCTCCGATCGTGAGGACGCCCCAGGTCTGGCCTCGGGGGCGGATCGGTACAGCTATCACGGCGTTCCCCTGGTCGATCGCGGCCAGGTCGGGCCGCTCCATGAGCAGGCGAAGGGTGAACGCCTCGCCGGTGCGAACCACCCACCCTTCGATGGTGCTGGCGATGTCGAGGCTCTCCGGGTAGCGCTCCGTGTCGCGCTCGGGCCAGACCGCGCGCCGACGGAGGAGCAGGCTTGCCTCGTCGATCTGGTAGATCACAACGCTGGACGCGGCGGTCATGAGCCGGGCCGAGGCAAGGGTGGCATCCAGGACGGTGGCGCGGTCCAGGGACTGGAAGCGCGCGAGCTGTTCGCCCAGGCCGGTGATCGTGCGCGCCTCAACCGCATGGCGGTTGTACAGTTCCCGGAGACTGGTTTCCATCGCCGCCGCCTCGGCGGTCATCGTCTCGGCGGTCGATCGAGCCTCCCGGGCGCGTTCATCCGCCGCTGCCATGCGGTCGAGGAGGCGCGTTCGGTTGCGAACGATAAGGGCCGTGACGAGGACAGCGACGATCAGACCGACCCGCTGGGATGCGGTGTACGCCGCCGGATCCAGGCGACGGATCAGCGTCGGCGCGACCTGTTCCACCGCCGGAACCGCAAACAGCAACAGCGAAAGGATCGCGGCGGCCATCCCCACGGCGGCACGACCGCTGACCAGGATCGCCGCCGCCACAACCAGGGCGAGGTAGGGCATGCCTCCGACAGACACAAACCCGACCTGCGGAGAGAGCACGATGTCCACCGCGACCGCGGCAGCAGCGGAAATCACGAGAAGAAACACACGGGAGATCGTCGCGACGTTCACATCAATTGTATATTTCGGATCGCTTCCATAGATTCATTACCGGGAGATATCTAAAAATGGACAGACACATCGCGACGATCGTCGCATTTATCACGATCGCGTTTCTGACACCGAACGCGTGGACCCAGAACGCGCCGGCGCAACCGACTCCTCAGGCCGGATCATCGCCGGACGGGATCACTGCGGCCATCACCGTGGAGGCGGAGGACGCGGTATCGACGAACTTCGCCGCGGAGCCGGTGCTGCTCTTCGGCGCCGGCAACAACCGCACCCTGCAGCTGAATCAGCAGTCACTGATCGGCGATACGCCGTACTACGCCGAGTACGCGGTGTACGCCCCGTCCTCCGGTTCCTATGAGTTCTGGTACGGCGGTTCGATTCCCGGGTCCCGGGAGCCGCTCCTGCCCTCGTACGGATCACCACTGGTGGTCACGATCAACGATCAACCGGAGTACCAGATCTTCTGGGAAGACGTCGCCGTCGGCCCCACCTACTCCTCGCCGTACCGCTGGGTGCGCACCGGGACGGTGGACCTGCAGCAGGGTCTCAACCAGGTGCGGATCGAGGTCCGCGAGCGTCGTCGCTACGACGGTCGGTTATTTCTGTACCTCGATCGCCTGGCGTTCAGGCCCGCCACGACGACTACGGCCGACCAGCCCGCCGCCGGCCAGCCCACCGCCGACCGGCCCGCTTCCTCCGACGAGGCCGCAGCGGGTCCCTCGGTTAACCGTCTGCCGGCGACCGACGCGCTGCAGACCGAGCCGGAAAGCATCGAGGATCTGCTCGTCACCGTCCGTGACCAACCCGACGACGTTGGTGCCTGGGTCCGTCTGGCGGACCTGTACACCCTGGTGGGTGACCACATCAACGCGATCCGCTACCTCAACCGTGCGGCGATCATCGACGACCGCAACCCGGCGATTCTGGGACTCCTGGCGCGCAACCTGCTGTGGCGCGGCGATGTGAACGGCGCCCTGGACGCGTACTGGCGCCTGTTGTCGGCGGACCCCAACAACCTGACCGGGTACCTGGAAGCGGGCAAGATCGCGGCGTGGAACGGATTCTACGGAGCCAGCGAGCAGTACTACCTCGCCGGGCTCGCCACCTTCCCCGACAACCTGGCGCTGCGGATCAACCTCGGGTTCACCTACCTGTGGTGGAATCAGACACAGCAGGCCACCGAGATCTTCCAGCGCGCCGAATCCGCTGCCACGACGGCGGAGCAGGCACTGCTGGTGGCGAGGGAGTATCGGATCAACGACGAACCGCGGTCGGCGCGGCGTTTCCTGGAACAGCGCGTACAGCGCGGCACCGCCGCGCCGGCGGTCTATGCGGAACTCTACGATCTGTTGCGGGCGGAAGGTCAGACGGACGCCGCCGCGACCCTTGCGGCGGAGGCGCGCGGCGCGGTCGATGATCCCGAGGCGCTGGCGGCGCAGCTGGAACGGGTCAACCGTACCTACCAGCTCCGCGACGACCTGGTGACCGAGTTTGAGCAGGCCGCGGCCGATCGCCCGCTGGACCCCGCACCGCGTCGAACGCTGGCGCAGACCTACCTGTGGATCGGTCGTGAACAGGAGGGCATCGCGCAGTACGAGTACCTCCTGGCACTGGATACGCTCAATGGAATGCGGCGGCGCTGGTCCCGCGACATGGACCGGCTGGAACGGGCGGCCGTGGTCGCCGTGGCCGAGCAGGATCTCCGGCGTGCGCTCGGAGATCTCACGCGAAGCACCGCACGACTCGCCACCGCCCGAACCGCGCTGGAGGCGATCACCGGGGACGCGCCGGCGGAGGAACGGGACCGGGTCTTTGCCGAGGCGGGAGCCGCCGCGACGGCAGCCCGGGCCGTCCGGGGACGGATCTCCGAACTGGTGGGTTTCGTACAGCCGCGGGCAGCAGCGAACGCGGCCGCCGCGGTGGGTGATACTGCCGCCGGCGGCGATCAGCAGGGCACGGACCCCCTGCAGGAGACGCTTACCGCCAGCCGGGAGGCGTGGGCCGCGGTTGAGGACAACTCGGCCTGGTCCCCGTCCCTGATGAGAACGCGGTCGGAACTCCTGCGCGCCGACGGCGTGGTTCCCGGCGTCGCGGCCCACGCGGCGCTGCTCACCTGGATCATCGGCGACGAGCGGCCCGTTCCGCCGGAGGGCATTCTCGTGGGTGCCGCGGACCCGGTGGAACGGCTGCTCCTCGTGTGGGCCTGGGCCGCCGCCGGTGATCAGGCATCGTTGCAGCGGGCGATGGCGGCGCTCCCGCCGGAAGCCGGGCAACTTCTGGTGTATCAGGAGCTCTACGCGACACCGGACGGCGCCGCCACCACCGGGTCGGCAACGGGGCCCGCCGACGTATCCGCCGCCGGGGCCGCCGTTGAGCCAATCGCGGTCATCTCGGTGGCTGAGGGCGTCGCTGCGCTCGACGATGCGGGCAACGGAATCCCGGAGCTGCAGCAGTCCACCGCGGCGGCGCTGCGGGCGCTGCAGGAGGAACGAAGCACGATCGGTGAGATACTCCGGCTGGACAGCCTGGTCGGGCTGTTCGAACTGCAGAATCAGACCGTGGCCCTCCGGACACAGCTGGGCCGCTTCTACGTGAACAGCGGCGAGATCGCCCGGGCAATCGTGCAGTTCGAGACCGTGCAGGAGGTGGACCCCGCCAATCTGGACACGCTGTTCGCCCTCGCCGACGCCTATCAGCAACAGGGCCGCTGGGCGCGGGCAACCGACGCGTACGCCCGGATCTACGCGGTGGACCCGACCTATCGGAACGTCGCCGCGATCCACAACAGTATCGCCCGCGCCAACGCCGACATCCTGCAGGCGGGAATGCGGACCGTAAGCGAGCCAACGCGTGTGGTCCTCGGGGCATCCGTCGACTACACGTGGAAGATCAACTCGCTCGCCGATGTGCGGGTCGGTCTCGACACCCAGGGAACACGCCTGCGCGCCACGAGTGACGGGATCACCCGGCGTCAGTATTTCGAACAGGGACTGCTCACCGCGGCGCTCCCCCTGCGTCTGTGGCGCGGCGCACTGGTGATCGAACCGCAGGCGGGCCTCGATATCGCCGGAAACCAGCTGTTCCTGGCGACCTTCGCCGACCAGGCGCTGACCGCCTTCGCGGACCTGCCGGTGGAAAGTGATGCCGGCGACTACTTTCAGAACTGGACGTTCGAGCCGGTCCTGGGTGTCGGGATGCAAGTTTCCACGCCCGTGTCCTATCTCTCCGCGACCTATCGCTACGGGCCGTACCGACCGGCGGAGGATGTGCCGGTTCAGACGGCGCTGGCATCGCGACCGGAGTTTATCTCGCACTCGGTGAACGCCACCCTCTCCACCAACCTGCAGAACAGGCCGTCGCCGTTCTGGTCGCGGCTGCGAACCACATCCGGCGGCAGCGTGGATCTGATCCGCTCGGACGGATCCTCGGGGCAGCGATTCGTGCTTCAACAGGACCTCGATCTGACCCTGTTGTCACGAAGTCAGCCGTTCACGCGGATCGCGACCGGCGTTTCGATGAGTTTCGAGAACTTCGCCAACGGCGGCGACCTCAATGCGGGAGGCGCCTACGACGTGTTCTATCGACCCGACGAGGTCCTCCAGCTGGGCGGGAGTCTGAGCTCGCAGCTTTACCGATCCGCCGGGCGGGACACGACAGTCGGGCTTGTGGCGCGCGTCTACGGAGGCCTGTACCAGCAGCAGCTCTTTGATCCCGGCCGACCGGATCCGTTCGCCCTGGAGAGCGCGTTCCGCGCCGCCGGCGACCTGACCCTGGAGCTCACGCGCCGCTCGGTGGCGTTTCAGCTGGCGTCGTCGGTGAGTCGGGTCTGGGACGGCGACGCGGGAGCCCGGGACTTTTACTCGGTGGGGGTCGCGCTGAACGCGATCGTCCGCAACCCGAGCCTACTGGCACCGTAGGCGTGATCTGAGCGTGCAGGTTGCATCGGTCGTATGCAATCTGCATCGCTCATGCGAAATTCATGGTGATCGCCGGTCGCCGGTAGCGGCGGCGATCGCGTCGCGCCGGGATTTCGCGCTGATAAGTCTCGTTCCATCAAGCACTTAGGTGTTCTCAGGGATTTCTGACACGAAATGGCATGTATTTTGCTTAACATTATCAGGGTGACCACATGAAGATTACCGTACACACACTGGCAGTCGTTGCGCTTCTCGTTCCGCTGGCGATGACGTCCTGCTCTCTGGGGCTCAGCCCCGATACCACCGGACCCGCCGACGATCTCGCCCGTGTCGACGGCATACTGAACATTACGGCGAACTCCGCAGTCGCCACCGCCGACGCGCAACTGGCTGCCGCCTCCTCGGTCGGCGCCAGCACCACGTACAACAACCCCGGGATGACGCCGATCGCAGTCGCAGCCGGTGGGTCGGAGAATCTGCCGGCGCGGAACGATTATCCGTACCCCGGGTGGACCACCACCGGTACGGTCGAGCGCATCGCGGATCCCGCGGCGTACGGTTCGTCCCGCGGTTGGACCCGGACGCCGTCCGGCGGCTGGAGTGGCTACAACCTGTTCCGGATGACGGCGGTCGCCTCGCCGGATACGACCGACGTATACCCCGAAGACCGGGTTCGCGAGGTCTACTACCTCGTCGATACCACGGGGACCTACGGCGACTTCGCCGGCGGTGGTGACGACTCGATTTTCGACCCCTACGGGTGGAGCGGCTCAGGCTACCGTGACGAGTACGTTTCGGAATACACCGATGGATCGACCCGCGACCACTGGGTCATCGTCCCGGACACCAGCAGCTCCTACGCCGCCTTCGACGTGAACGGGAGCCTCGACTTCGAGACCGCCGTTGGCCAGAACCTGTCGGTGGACTCCTCCGCCGCCTACAGCAGCGCGGTCATGTACACGCAGGAACTGAACCGGACCTACAACTTCTGGTTCTGGAACGACAACAACGACGTGAAGCCTGTCATCATCGGCTGGCGCTACTACACCGAACACGTGGTGGGAAGCGAACTGGTGGCAACGTCGGTAACGTTTGAGTACACCTACAACGGCGACTACGACCGCCGCAGCGGCTACCCGTCGCTCCTGGCGCGAACGGTCATCCGCGAGGAGACGCGCTTTTCCTGGGACGGTTCCAGCGCCGGTGCCGCCACGGGACACACCATCCGTCTGCGGACGGAGATCAACAGTTCCTCCGACGGTGGAGACCTCGTGTACACCCGACAGGGCAAGCAGATCACCGAGTGGAGCAACCGCGGGAACGCCCGCGACTCCCAGCTCGCCGGCGTGCAACGCGATACCCTGCCGAGCAACTATCAGAATGTTGCGTCGGAACTCGATGTGACGCTCACGCGTTTCGAGTGACGGCGAACTGATCTTGGATTCCCGCAGCGTTTTGCTGTGTGACTCACTCACCACCCCCCGGGGACCGGCGTTCGCGTCGGTCCCCATTTTTGTATCCAACGGGCGGTGGCGTGGGCCATCGGTACGCTTGCCGGGATGTGGTTTCGCAGCGGAGGGTTTACGCGGTCTACAGACTGGTGCGGCCGCGGAAGCTCCGGGCAAGGGTGAGACGGTCGGCGTATTCCAGGTCGCCGCCCACGGGGAGCCCCAGCGCCAGTCGCGTGACGCGCACCCCGAGCTCCTCGAGTTGCCGGGCAACGTACAGCGCCGTGGTATCTCCCTCCACCGTGGGGTTGGTGGCGATGATGACCTCCTCGATGCCATCCTGCCGCACGCGACCGAGGAGGCTGCCGATCGCGAGGTCACCGGGACCGACGCCGTCGATCGGGGCGATCACGCCGCCGAGGACGTGGTAGAGGCCATGAAACTCGTGGCTCGCCTCCAGGGCGGCGACATCCTGAGGCTGCTCAACCACGCAGATCGTCGAACGGTCGCGGCCGCTGTCGGTGCAAACCGGGCAGGGATCGGTTTCGGTATAGGATCCGCAGACGGAACAGCGAATGATCGCGTCGTGAAGCCGACCGAGAAGCGTCGAGAGGCGCTCCGCGTCGGCCCGGTCACCGGAAAGGATCGCGTAGGCGATTCGGGTGGCGCTCTTTCTGCCGAGGCCGGGAAGGCGTGAGATCTCCTGAATCAGGTGATCCAGGGTGTTCACGAGGCGCCGCCGAAAAGTCCCGGCGGAATCGGCATGTCTCCGGCGAGGGACGACAGGTTGTTCTGCAGTTCCTCGCGGATCTTGGCGGCGGCGTCGTTGTGGGCGGCGCGGAACAGGTCCTGCAGCATCGTGACATCGTCGGGATCGACCGCCTCCGGAGCGATCGTCACGTCCAGAACGTGAAACTCACCGTTCATCGTTATCGATACCATCCCGCCGCCGGCGGTTCCGGTCACGGTGGTTTCCTTGAGCTTCTTTTGGGCCTCCTGCACCGTCTGCTGCAGCTGCCCCATGTTCTTCAACAGGTCCATCGGATTCATGACTGGTCCTCCACGATGTCGCCGCGGAACACGCGACGTACCATATCCACGGTCGGGTCCACCGGACTCGACCCATCCGGTTCATCGGCAGCGGCCGAAACGCTGGCCAGCGTCTGGATCCGCACGACCAATCGGTCCATGCCGAGTTCCGCGAGCGCCGCCTGTTGTACCGCCTCGTTATCGGAAGAAAGTGCATTCGCGCCGAACTCATCGGCAAATGCGATCAGAAGCTCCTGTCCGGTCAGACGCCACAGCCGGGCACGCGCCAGGAGCGCCGCCACCGAGATACGCTGCGTCCTGAATCGCGCCACGATCGCCTGTACCTGTTCCAGGGAAATTCCCTCGACCTCCGGCGGCTCGTTGGGATCGATGTCGGCCTCGTCCGCCGGCGCCTCCGCTGCCGCAGGGTTCGCCTGGCCGGGGGCGCCCTGTCGGTCGTCGGCATCGCTCCCCGACGAGACCGGCTGGTCCGCGCTCTCGCCGTGCCGTGCGTGGTACGCCCCGTCGTGGACCAGCTCCTCCTGCAGCGCCTGAATGTCCCGCACCAGCGCCTGGGGCGTGCGCAGCGACGTCAGCGAGGCCAGGCGGCTGATCGCCAGCTCCAGATCGAACCGCTGGTTCACCGAATAGCGCAGGTCGCGGTACAGCTGCAGCACCAGCTCGTTGGCGAACTCGATCCGGGGACGGTCCCACCCGCCGCGGACCTCCGTCGGAATACGGTCCGGACGCATGCCCAGCACCGCCTCGCGTTCGATCCCCGCCGAGATCAGCAGCAGCGTCCTGAGGTAGTCCGCCAGATCCATGGCAAAGCGCTCCACCGCCACGCCGGACTGCAGCGCCTGATCCACGATCTCCAGCGCCTCGGCGGGCTGCTCCTGCACCGCCGCCGACATCAGCGCGTTGAGCCGCTCCAGTCCCAACAGTCCGAGTTTGGCGTGGATCGTCTCCAGGTTGAGGTGTCCCTCGGAGAACGCCACAACCTGGTCAAAGAGTGTGTATGCGTCCCGCAGGCTCCCGGTCGCTTCCTTGGCAACCCACGCCAGCGCGTCGTCGTCCGCGGTAATGCCGAGATCCGTGGCCGCCGCGGCAAGCATCTCCTTGATCTCCTCCATGGGGATCAGGCGAAAGTTGAACTGCTGGCACCGGCTGCGGATCGTGGCGGGAACCTTGTGTATCTCGGTGGTGGCGAAGATGAATACGATGTACGGCGGCGGTTCCTCAATCGTCTTCAGCAGCGCGTTGAAGGCGCTGTTGGAGAGCATGTGAACCTCGTCGATGATGTAGATCTTGTAGCGGGCGTTGTTGGGAGCGAACAGGACCTCGTCCTTGATCTCCCGGACATCGTTGACGCTGGTGTTGGAGGCGCCGTCGATCTCGATCACGTCGAGGGCGGTACCCCGGGCGATCTCCTCGCTGCCGGCCCAGTCCTCACACCCGTCGGCGCTGGGACCGTCGGGGCAGTTGAGCGCCTTGGCGAGGATACGCGCCGCGCTCGTCTTTCCGACCCCCCGGGGTCCGGAAAAAAGGTAGGCGTGGGCGATCCGGCCTGAGGAAATGCTGTTCTTGAGCGTGGCGACCACAAAATCCTGGCCGATCATCTCGTCGAACGTGCGGGGGCGGCGGCGGGTTGCGGTTACTTCATAGGACATGGCTGCTCCAAAAAAAACCCCTCCGACTCCACCTGAGTGGTCTGCGGCACAACCGCCGTTCGCTTACCGCTGCTTCCTTCCGGATCTGACGGGGTTGGGCGACGACGACTTGCACAGGACCCAGGCTTCAACACCGAAGGGGCAAAAACATCGGAGAGGGAGGGATTCGAACCCTCGGTACCCGGTTAGGGTACAAACGCTTTCCAAGCGTTCACCTTCGGCCACTCGGTCACCTCTCCAGTGATGGAACGCATCACCATTCGAAGCGGAGAGGGTGGGATTCGAACCCACGGTACGGACGAGCCGTACAACAGATTTCGAGTCTGCCCGATTCAACCACTCTCGCACCTCTCCAGTTGCGAATGCCCGAGGATACTACCGTACTCAGTTGGAATTATCAATAAGGCGAACGACATCGATATGTTGAACCGCGGACATCGAGTCGGAAACCGTCCAGGACCCGTCGGTCCAGGAAAGGGGGACCTGAATCTGCATGTCGGGAGATTCGGGAAACTGGACGATCGCCGTGGCACGGCGACCCTCGATCGTGACCTGTTCGGGATCAACCATGAAACTGCGTTGCGACAACGCCTCCCGCAGTCGCGGGTCCAGGACGTCGTCGGAAGGAATGCGGGGAGCGAGATCGGCTACCGTTTCCCGATCGCCGGCGGCAACGGCCGCCAGAAAGGTGGAAACCGTCTCGGCAACGGCCTCCCGCGACCGCGACGAGTCCGCGGGGCCACAACCGACCACCGACAGAATCGCCGCGGCGAGCAGGACGACCGCCGTCCGGGACGACCTCAGCTCAATTGTAGCTGACAACGGTTCCGCTGATCGTGGCGGTGGCCGGCGCATACAGGCCGAACGTCACACCGTTGAGCAGCAGATCGAGAAACTGCGCCTCGTAGCGAACGGTCACGTTAATGGCCGCGTCGCCGGAACGCTTCTCCACCTCGCGACGGATCGCATCGTAGATCTCGTTGTCCATCTCGGTGGCGGTGAGGTTGAACAGGTTTGCACCTCCGCTGTTCCCGATGAACTCGTTCACCTTGACGGTGGTCTCAAAATCACCGAGCGGCTGCATGCTCGGCATGTCCTGCACGACCTGCATACCGGACATCTGGAACGTCGTGCACCCGGCGACCGCGAGAACCGCGGCGACGATGAGCACGGTCTTGATCGTTTACCTCATAGAAGACCTCCTTGTGTCGTCTCCGTCAAACTGTATCGATTCTCGCAGCAGTATTCAATGAAACGACGTGATTCGCGGTACAACGTTTCACAGAACGCGTCATTCAACCGATTCAAGCTGAGTCATCCGCCACAACCGAGTGTTTGTCACATACCTTCATGCGCGGAGGTTCTCAATGAACATAGCGGTACTGGGAACAGGAGACGTTGGACGCTTACTGGGAAGCGGTCTGGTACGGATCGGTCACCGTGTCACCATCGCCGGGAGGACGGCGGAAAGCGGCCGCGACTGGCCGGATGGACCGTCCAGCGATTTCGAATCGGCGGCCGGCGGTGCGGAGCTGGTGGTACTGGCGGTGTCCGGGTCGGCAGCACTGTCGGTGGCGGGGCGGGTATCGGATCACCTGGACGGAAAGGTCGTATGGGATCTGACCAATCCGCTGGAGTTTCCACCGGACGCACCGATGCGCCTCTCGATTGCGAACGACTGGTCGTTGGCGGAAGAGATCCAGGCGTCTGTTCCGGGTGCGCGGGTCGTCAAGGCGCTCAACACGGTCAATTCCCACGTCATGACACACCCCGAGGAAATCCCCGGCGATCACGCCGCGTTCTACTGTGGAAACGACGAGACCGCGCGCTCCGTGGTTGCCGGCATGCTCGCCGAGCTCGGCTGGAGGCAGATACTCGACCTCGGAGACCTGACCGCGGCCCGAGGGATGGAGTCGTACCTGCACCTGTGGCTTCGTATCTGGAACACCCTCGGACACGCCCGGTTCAACGTCTCGGTGGTCTCGGCGAAAACGCGCTGACAAGCGAAAACGCATCAAGTCCTGGACGGGCCGGCGATACCCGGTATTGGTGATAGCGACTGCCGTTCGGATTGTAACCGTGACAAAAAAAGAGCTGAAAGCTACCCGTGTAACTTCCAGCTCTACTCCGTGCCCAAGTGGACTCGCCGTCCAGAGGCGGCCATCGTGGCCGCTTCTTCCCGGCCGCCTCCGTCGCTCATCCGGCGTCCTGCCGGATTGCGCTCCAGGTATTCGCGCCGCGACTCCGTTTCGAGTCCACTTGTACCGACAACCGTTCCGGGTGAGACAAAAAAAGAGCCGAAAGCTACCCGTGTAACTTCCAGCTCTACTCCGTGCCCAAGTGGACTCGAACCACCGGCCTTTAGATCCGCAATCTAACGCTCTATCCAACTGAGCTATGGGCACAAAATGTGTGATCGGCATTATACGCCGAAATCGACGGGGTGTGCTACTCCCCCGCACACAATACGGAGAGGGTGGGATTCGAACCCACGGTACCCGGTAAGGGTACAACTCCTTAGCAGGGAGCCCGATTCGACCGCTCTCGCACCTCTCCAATCTGTCCTGCAGGTTCCTGCATTCCCGTGGGAAAGGGGAACCGTTCCACGGAGAGAGTGGGATTCGAACCCACGGTGCCGGGTTGCGACACAACGGTTTTCAAGACCGCCTCCTTAAACCACTCGGACATCTCTCCAGTGTGCGCCGTACTATACCGACGCCCGATTGCCTTGTCAACAAATCACCTCTATAAATAGGGACATGACCGACTCCCAGAAACCGCTCTTCGTCGAAAAGGCGTTCACGGTACGCACCTACGACATCGACTTCGCCGGCCACGTCAGCAACATCGTCTACATTCGCTGGCTGGAAGACCTTCGCTTCCTGCTGCTGGAGCAGCACTTCCCGCTGCAACCGCAGATGGAGGCGGGATACGCTCCCATCCTCGTTCGCACCAACATCCAGTACAAACGCGCGATCCGTCTGTTCGAACCGGTGGTCGGCCGCATGTGGATCCAGAACGTCGGCGCCGCCAGGATCATCATCGGGGCGCACATTCTGGTCAACGACGAGGTCTGCGCGGATGTCGTTCAGGAGGGGGTGTTCGCCGATCTCGCCACCGGGCGGCCGATGCGCGTGCCCGGCGAAATGCGCCGCCTGTTCGAGAACTGGGGCGGCTGAGACTCACTGCGCGGGCCATCACACCGGCGCCGTTACCCCGACTCCGTCACACGGCAGCCCTCCGTTCAACGCCCGGCGCCGCCGCAGCGCCTCAGTCCAGTTCGCCGCGGATCTGCCGCTCCAGAAACTGGGAGTAGATCTCCCAGGAGTGGTACCCGTAGTTGCCCGCCATGACGAAGAGCGCCGGTATGGACCGCTCGCGGAACCAGCGGTAGAGAAACCGGTCGCGTTCCAGCAGGTCCGCGCGACTCATCTTCAGGAGTTCCGCCGACGGAAGCTGGTCCCGTTCGTAGGGATCGGCACCGTTCACCACCAGCAGAAAATCCGGCAGCGGATAGCGCCGCTCCATCTCCTCCATCGCCTCTTTCAGCCGCGGCAGGTACTGTGACTCCTCGCCGGAATCGATCGGGACATCGATGTCACTGGGTACGTACGACGGGTTGTCACGGCCGTCGTCGAGTGTCACGGGCTGATCCAGCGGCCACCCTTTTGCCATGTGCACGCTCAGGGTGTGGATCGTGTCGTCGCCGGCGGTGAGCGCCGCGGTGCCGTCGCCCTTGTGGGCGTCGACGTCCACGATCCAGGCTGTGTCGATCGCACCGCGTGCCTGCATCTCCCGGACCGCCACCACCAGGTCGTTGACCAGGCAGAAGCCCTCGCCGAAATCGAACTGCCCGTGGTGCATGCCGCCGCCGAAGTAAAAACAGAAGCGATCCTCGTGTTCCAGCGCGATTTCCGCACCGCGGATCGTTCCGTGGGCCAGCCGCAGACTTTGATCGCGCAGCTGCGTGAGGGTCCGCTCGGCGGAAACCGGGTCGAAGCGATGGTAGCTCCCGTCGGCGTTGACGAGTTCGAACGCCCTCATTACTTCCCGTTCGGCGGAGTTGGGGCTCCGTCCCGCGAGAAACCCGGGATCGGGGCCGACGAGCAGCCGGTCCACGTAATTGGGATCGTGGGATCGCAGCATCGGTTCGCGTCCCATGGGGCTCAGCTCTTCCTCGATCAGCCAGCGCGATCGGGCGGCGGCCAGGTCGGGTTGCCCCACCAGGTGTTCGAGACTTCGCAGCGCGTTGGAACCGGTAATCGGAATCTGGATGCCGAAGACGTGCATGCCGGGGCGGGGGACCAGGTCGTGGAGTACCATGGCTGCACTGTAGTACGCGTGATAGCATCTCGACAATGCGTGAGACGGTGAGCCGGGCGCGGGACCTGATCGGGTGCTGCCTGGTGATATTCGACGACCAACACGGGTTTCGCGGTGGACGTATCGTGGAGACGGAGGCGTACTGCGCCGACGACCCCGCCAGTCACGCCTACGGCGGCCGGACGCGGCGCAACGCGTCGATGTTTCTTCCACCGAACCACGTCTACGTGTACCGCTCCTACGGCATCCACTGGTGTCTCAATCTTGTTACTGCAGACGAAGGCACCGGCGAAGCGATTCTCATCCGCGGCGTGGAACCGCTGTGGGGAATCGACGGCATGTACGAGCGACGGGGCCTGACGCGGCCGGAGGGGACGCACGAGGCGGTCGGCGGAGTCCATCATCCCGCCGATCGGCGACTCACGAACGGTCCGGGGAAGCTGTGCCAGGCGCTGGGGATCGACGGGAGCTGGGACGGCGTGCCGTTGGCGCCCCCGGAGGCGGCACCGGGTCCGGAAACCGGGACCGGCGCCGGGATCACAGAGCGCCGCATCGGCGTGATCTGCAACGGTGGCAACGGGTGTCCCCCGACGGTGAGTCCGGATGATGTGATCGCCGGACCCCGTGTCGGGATCAGTCGGGCTGTGGACCGCCCGTGGCGATTCAGGTTGCGGGGAAACCGGTTTGCCGGCGGGGATGTACGGGAACCACGTCGAACGACGGTCAGGCGTCGCCGATGAGCTCCAGGAGGCGCTCCAGGTCCTCCATTGACAGGTAGCTGATTTCGATCTTGCCGCGTTCGTTGCTCCCGGTGAGCACCACACGGGTTCCGAGGCGCTCGATGAGACGTTGCTCGATCTCCTGCATTTCCACAGTCTTGCGGGTTCCGTGGTGAGCGCCGGTGGCGCTGTGGCTCCCGTGACCGTCCGTGTGTTCCGGAGTCGCGGGAACCTCAACCCGGGGACCCTCATCCGCACCCAGCGTCGGTTCCGCCGCGTCGGACGCCGTCGCTCCCGACGCGCCACCACCGAGTACACGATCCATGGCAGCCTGCGGGTCCGCACCGGCGTTGATAACCGGCACCATACGCTCCAGCACGCGCACCGAGATGCCCTCACGCTCAACCAGCCGCGCGGTTTCCGAGAGCTGTTCCTCGTCTTCGATCCCCAGGAGCGTCCGGGCGTGGCCGCCGGAAATCGCGCCGGCGTTCACCAGATCGTGGACCGCTTCCGGGAGACGCAGGAGCCGCAGACTGTTGGCGATCGCCGGCCGGCTGCGACCGAGTCGCCGCGCGAGTTCGTCCTGACTGAGCTCCAGTCGCTGCATGAGGTCGCGGTACGCTCGGGCCTCCTCAATGGGGGTGAGGTCCTGGCGCTGGATGTTCTCGATGAGGGCGATCTCGAGTTTCTCGTCCTCGGAGAACACGCCCGGAAGCACCGGTACCACGGTGAGCCCCGCCATCTGGGCGGCCCGGAACCGTCGTTCACCGGCGATGATGACGTAGGTTTCGTCGTCCTGCTGTTCCGCCAGAATCGGCTGAATGATGCCGCGCTCACCGATCGAGCGCGCCAGTTCCTCCAGCGCCTCCGGTGCAAACGTCTTCCGCGGCTGGTCGGGGTTGGCTCGAATCCGGTTGAGGGGAACGCTGACCACCGAGTTGAGATCGCCGCTTTCCAGCTGCGTGATGTCGCGCCCCTGGAGGAGCGCGTCGATGCCCCTACCGAGCCGACGCTGTTTCGACACGCTGCAGAACCTCCTCGGCGAGTTTGCGGTAGCTTCGTGCTCCGACGCATTCGGCGTCGTAGAGGTTGACCGGAATCCCGTGGGAGGGAGCCTCGGAGAGACGAATGTTGCGGGGGATGATGGTGCGAAAGACCCGCTTGCCGAAATAGCCGATCACCTCCTGGACCACGTCGTTGGCCAGACGGGTGCGGGAGTCGTACATGGTGAACAGGATCCCGAACAGCTCGAGGTCGACGTTAAAACTGCCCTGGACGCGCTTGATGTTCTGCAGCAGCTGCGTAAGTCCCTCCAGGGCGAAATACTCGGTCTGCAGTGGAATCACCACGTTGTCCGCCGCCGCAAGCGCGTTCAGCGTCAGCAATCCGAGACTCGGCGGACTGTCGATGAAGATAAAATCGTAGTCGTCGCGAACCGGTTTGATCGCCTCCCGCAGAAAAAACTCGCGACGCGCCTGGTTCACCAGCTCGACGCTTGCGCCGGTGAGGTCGGCTCCACCGGTGATGATGTGCATCCGCTCCTGCGGTGTTTCCTGGATCGCGGCACGGGCCTCCGTCTCGCCGTCAAGGACCTGGTAGATCCCGGGGGCGTCGCGGTCGGCGCCCATGCTCGAGGAGAGGTTGCCCTGCGAGTCGAAGTCGATGAGCAGGACGCTGCGTCCGGTTTCCGCAAGGCAGGCGCCGAGGTTGGCCGCGGTAGTGGTCTTGCCGACACCGCCTTTCTGGTTTGCAAAGGTGATCACGTTTGCCATGGTTCGCTGGCCCAGTATAGCGGAAGCGCCGCGCGCTGTCACTCACGGCGAACATTGTCGGCCGATTGGCTGCGAATAAATATTCGACGATTGACCAAGCAACGTATATTTTTTACAACTCACACATCGATTTCCCAAAGGAGTACTGTATGAAGAAGATTGCACTGTACGTGCTGCTCGTGGCCGTCGCGATGACGCCGCTGTTCGCTTCGGGGCAGGAGGAGCAGACCTCGGGCATGCCGACGATCACCGTTGCGTCCGACGCAACCTGGCCGCCGATGGAGTTTATCAACGAAGATCAGGAATTGGTCGGTTTTGACATTGATCTGATGAACGCGATCGCCGAGGCCGGCGGGTTCCAGGTCGAGTTTCAGAACACCGCCTGGGATGGTATCTTCGCGGGACTTGCCAACGGTGACTACGATGCGGTCATCTCGTCGGTGACGATCACCGATGAGCGCATGCGCACCATGGACTTCTCAACCCCCTACATCAACGCCGGTCAGGTGCTGATCGTGCGGCAGGATGCTCCCGCCAGCTGGCAGACGCTTCAGGATCTGAGCGGTGAGTCGGTCGGTGCGCAGATCGGAACCACCGGTGCGATCGCCGTGGGCGAGGTCGACGGTGTTGAGCTCCGGACCTACGACGAGATCGGGCTTGCCATTGAGGACCTGGCGCAAGGTCGTATCGCCGGTGTGGTTGCCGACACGCCGATCGCCGCGGACTACGCGCTGCAGAACGAGAACTACAGCAGCGTGCTGCAGATCGTCGGCGATTCCTTTACCGATGAGTACTACGGCGTGGCGGTTCGCAAGGGTAACGACGAGGTTCTCGGGATGATCAACGATGGTCTCGAGGTCGTGCTCAACGACGGAACCGTCGAGGAGCTGAAGGACAAGTGGCTTCGGTAAACGAGTCCGAATCCCGTTCAACGCAGATAACGGTAAGTGACGGAGCTCTCATCCCCGACCGGGGAGAGGGCTCCATCTTTTCTGCATGGAATATCGCCTTCTTCGGCGCCCTGGGCCTGGTCATTCTGTTGCCGGTCATTTCACCGGAACCGTACCTCGAGGTGATCCGCTTTGTTCCGGACGGCATCCTCAAGACGTTTCAGGTCACGGTGATCTCGATCATCTTCGCTCTGGTTATCGGACTCGTGACAGGACTCGGACGGATTTCGCGGAACGTGTTCGTCAATCGGCTGGCGACCGTCTATGTGGAGGTGATCCGCGGCATTCCGCTGCTCGTGCAGCTGTTCTACATCTACTTTGCCCTGGGGCGCTTCCTGAGTCTGGACCGCCTGGTCGCGGCGATCACGGCGATGTCGATCTGCTACGGCGCCTACATGGGTGAGATCTTTCGGGCCGGTATCCAGTCGATCCCCAAGGGACAGATGGAGGCGGCCCTCGCCCTCGGCATGAGCCGACGGCAGGCGCTGCGGCTGGTGATCCTGCCGCAAACGATGCGCACGATCCTGCCTCCGATCGGGAACGAGTTTATCGCGTTGCTGAAGGACAGTTCCCTGGTGTCGATCGTCGCGGTGAGCGACCTGCTTCGTCGCGGTCGGGAGTACGCGTCCACCACCTTCTTCTACTTCGAGTCGTACACCATGGTGGCGCTGATCTACCTCGTCATCACGCTCTTCTTCTCGAAGATCGTGGGAATCATGGAAGAGAGGCTGGAAACCGGTGGCAGATAGCAGAATTCGCATCGAAAACGTGACCAAGCGCTTCGGGACGGTGCAGGCGGTCCGCAACGCATCCCTGACAGTGGCACCCGGAGAGGTGGTCCTGGTCATAGGACCGTCCGGCAGTGGCAAGAGCACGCTCCTGCGCTGCGTGAATCGTCTGGAGACGGCGACGGAGGGCGATATCTGGATCGATAACGACCGGGTCACCGATCCCCGCGGGAATATCCGCATGATCCGGGAAGAGGTCGGTATGGTGTTCCAGAACTTCAACCTGTTTCCGCATCTCACGGCGCTCGACAACATCGCCCTGGCGCCGCGCAAGGTGAAGGGAGAACCCAAGCAGACGACGTACGAACGTGCCCGGACGCTTCTCGCGCGGGTCGGACTCGCGGACAAGGAAGACGCCTACCCGAGCCAGCTTTCCGGTGGCCAGCAGCAGCGCGTCGCGATCGCCAGGGCTCTGGCGATGGAACCCAAGGTGATGCTCTTCGACGAACCTACCAGCGCACTGGACCCGGAAATGATCAAGGAGGTGCTGGATGTCATGCTGCAGCTTGCGCAGGACGGCATGACGATGCTGGTCGTGTCCCACGAGATGGGTTTTGCTCGCGCCGCCGCGGACAAGGTCGTGTTCATGGACAACGGTGAGGTGATCGAATCCGGAACACCGGAGCAGGTGTTCGATTCCCCCAAAGAAGAACGGACCCGAAAGTTTCTCGATCACATTCTGTGATGCGTGTTCTACGGTCGCGTCTGAACCCGGGACCCTGCGGGGAGCCCGGGTTTTTTTTAACATACCGGCAAAAGGTGCCGACAACTAAGACAGTGTCTGGAAAAACCTTGCACGTTGCACAAAAACGGATAGAGTATGAATATGGCAACTGGCGATATCAGAAGTAATAAAGTGATCATGAAGGAGTTCCCGAAGGTCGAGCTCCATCGACACCTCGAGGGGACGTTCCACCTGCCGACGCTCCATCGCATCGCGATGCAGAACGGGTTGCCATACACCGACGACATGGACGCGTTCAAGTCTGCGGTTCAGTTCCCCAAGGACTCTGAACCGGACTTTCTCACCTTCCTGTCGAAGTTCAAGAACGACTGGTACCGGTCGCACCAGGACGTGCACGACATCGTGTACGACTCCGTGCGTCACTTTTCTGACGACGGGCTGTTCTACATCGAGCTCCGCTTTTCGCCGGAACACTTCGCCTTCCACAACGACTTCGACCGCATGGAAATCACGCGCATCGTCATCGACGCCGCCAACGCTGCCGCCGCCGAGGCGAACGTCCTGATCCGGTATCTGGTCACCTTCAACCGCGGAAAGCAGAACCAGTACGAGATGATCGACCTCTATCGTACTATCCGTGGCCTGGCGATTCCGGAAATCGTGGGAATCGATCTCGCCGGGGACGAAACGCAGTATCCGCCGGACCAGTTCACCGAGTTTTTCCGCACCGTCAAGGAAGACGGTGTCTACGGAACGACGATTCACGCCGGCGAGGTATCACCGGCGGAACAGGTCTGGGAATCGATCGACCGACTCCACGCCGGACGGATCGGTCACGGGACCTCCACGATCGACGACGAGGCGCTGCAGAAACGACTGATCGACGAGGGCATCGTCCTCGAACAGTGCATCACCTCGAACTATCAGACCGGTTCGTGGGTCGACGAGCAGAATCATCCCCTTGGACGTCTGTACCGCAGTGGTGTGCCGGTGACGATCAACTCCGACGATCCGACGATCCAGGATACGGACCTTACCGACGACTATATCAAGGCGTGCTCCTACTTCGATCTCTCCTTTGATGACCTCGAGAAGCTCAACCTGATTGCGATCGAGGGAGCGTTCCTGCCGGACCGGGAGAAGTCGGAGCTGCGGAAGAAGTATCTGGCTGCGGTCAAGCAGTTCAAAGACCGGTTTCTCGTGGACTGACCGCACGCCCCTGGGTGTTTCACGTGAAACACTCGAACGCCTGCCTGCCGTGCTCCGGCGTGGGTTTCAGCCCCGACGGGTGGCGCACTACTCCCCGATTCCATCGTCTCCCTCAACCGTGAGGGTAATTGTTCCACGTGAAACATCGCTCAGGCGCCTTCGAATGTCCCCAACGGCGTCCCGTTCCACCAGACAGGCCATCGAGACCGTCTCCGCGAACGATTCGTCCACAATCTCGGCGCCGGCGTCGATCAGACTCGATCTGACCGCCTGGTGACGCTCGTAGGGACACGTCAGCCACGCACGACGGAGATCCCGCCGTTCCTCCGTCTCAACCCGGGCGAGACAGCCCTTGGCCGCGTCTCCGTAGGCGTGCACCAATCCGCCCGTCCCGAGTTTCGTTCCCCCGAAGTACCGAACCACGGTGACCATACAGTTCCGGACACCGCTGCCCTTGAGCACCTCCAGCACCGGCCGTCCCGCGGTTCCCCGGGGTTCCCCGTCGTCGGACATCCCCAGGAGCTCGCTGGATTCATCACCGATCACGAAGGCGTACACAACGTGTCGGGCATCGGCATGGATCGCCCGAAGATCCCGCAGGATCGTCTCGGCCTCCTCTCGCGACGCGATCGACCACACCTCCCCGATGAACCGTGACCGTTTGACGGTGAACTCGTACTGCGCGGGACCTGCAGGGACAATCACTGTGCTACCTCGCTTTCACAACAAAAAAAACCGGTCCGTCCACGGAGGACAGACCGGTCTGATGGGTACGTCGGACGATCCGACGATCACTCTTCGGTCGGTGAATCCTGCGCGTCGGTCTCCGGATCCTGCGCATCGGTCTCGGGATCCTCATCGGCTCCGTCGAGCTTGGCAACGCCAACCACGTAATCGGGGGGTGTCACGTTCATGACGCGCACGCCCCGGGCGCTTCGTCCCTGGATCGAAACGTCCTCGGCCCGCAGCCGGATCGTCACTCCCTGCGCCGACACGGCGATAAAGTCATCACCGTCCTCAACCGGCACAACGGCAACAACTTCCCCGGTCCCGAACTCCTCGCCGCCCTCGCCACCGGCGCCTTCGACGACGGAGAATGCACGCATACCCTGGCCGCCTCGGCCGTGGAGCGTAAACTCCGCAAACGCCGTCCGCTTGCCCGATCCGTACTCGGTCACCAGCAGCACGTACCCGTCCTCCGGTGCGATGCACGCTCCGGCGATTTCGTCGCCGCTCTTGAGCGTCAGACCGCGCACCCCGCGGGTATTGCGACCCATCTGCCGGACTTCGTCCTCACGGAAGCGGAGACCCTGGCCCCTGCGGCTCACCAGCAGGATGTGATCTTCACCGGTGGTGTACTGCACCGACACCAGCCGGTCACCATCGACCAGCTGAACAGCCAGAATGCCACGGCGCCGGGCGTTTACGAAGGCGTCCGCCCGTACCTTGACCACCTGTCCCTTTGCGGTGACAAAGAGTAAGTTCACGTTCGGGTCGAACTCGCGCAGCGGCATTACCGAGGCGATGTCCTCGTCGGCGGCGATCTCCAGGAGGCTCTTGATGTGGGTCCCCTTGGCCTGCCGCGACGCCTCGGGAATCTCGTGAACCTTGAGGAAGTACGCCTTTCCGGCACTCGTAAAAAAGAGCACGTGGTCGTGGGTCGAACCGATAAAGACGTGCTCGATGAAATCGTCGTCGCGCATGTTGCTTGAGGAGTTCAGACCGCGCCCGCCGCGTCCCTGGGGCCGGTACGAGCTGTAGGGAAGACGTTTCAGGTAGCCCCGGTGACTCACCAGCACCACCATGTCCTCCTTCTGGATCAGATCCTCGATGTCGATCGCCTCGACCTCGTTGTACTCGATGTTCGTTCGTCGATCGTCGCCGTACTTCTCGGCGAGCTCGTACGTTTCCCGCTTGATCAGGTCCCGGAGTTTCTGTTCGCTCCCCAGAAGCTCCTTCAGTTCCCGGATGAGCGCCCGGACCTGTTCGAGTTCCTCGATGATCTTGCGCGTCTCCAGGTTGGTGAGCTTCTGCAGCCGCATGTCCAGGATCGCCTGCGCCTGCCGCTCGGAGAGCTCGAACGCCTCCATCAGGTTGGTGCGGGCGGCGTCAACGTCGGCGGACTCGCGGATAATGCGAATGACCTCGTCCAGGTTGTCCAGGGCGATCTTCAGACCGATCAGGATGTGTTCTCGTTCTTCGGCCTTCCTGAGGTCGAACTGTGCGCGACGCACGACCACCTCGTGGCGGTGCTTGATGAACGACTGCACCATGTCCCGCAGTGTCAGAACCTGCGGACGACCGTCGACCAGTGCCAGGGCGTTCACGTTGAAGTTGACCTGCATTTGCGTGTGCGTGAACAGCTGGTTCAGGATCACCTTCACATTGGTGTCCTTCTTGAGCTCGATCACGACGCGCATGCCGTTGCGGTCGGATTCGTCGCGCAGGTCGGCGATGCCGTCGAGCTTGCGGTCACGGACCAGTTCCGCGATCCGCGTCACGAGCGTCGCCTTGTTCACCTGGTACGGGATCTCGTGCAACACGATGACGTCGCGTCCACGTTTGTTCTCCTCGATCGTGAAGCGCGCACGAACCACCACCCGGCCCTTGCCGGTACGGTAGGCGTTCTTGATACCGCGGGTCCCGTAGATCGTACCCCCCGTGGGAAAATCAGGGCCCTTGATATATTCGATTAATTCGTCATTTGTGATTTCATCGTTATCCAGAGCGGCTGCGACGGCGTCGGCGATCTCCCGAAGGTTATGGGGCGGAATGTTGGTCGCCATACCGACGGCGATACCCGACGCACCGTTCGCCAGGAGATACGGAAACGCCGCCGGCAGAACCAGGGGCTCCTCGTCGGAATCATCGTAGTTGGGACCGAAATCGACGGTCTCCTTGTTGATGTCCCGCAGCATCTCCTCGGCGATCTTGTGCATTCGCGCCTCGGTGTACCGCATCGCCGCCGGTGGATCGCCGTCCACGGATCCGAAGTTGCCCTGCCCGTCCACCACGGGATAGCGCATGGAAAACTCCTGCGCCAGACGCACCAGGGCGTCGTAGACGCTCTGGTCGCCGTGGGGATGGTACTTTCCGAGGACGTCACCGACGATGCGTGCCGCCTTCTTGTACGGACGGTCGGATCGCAGGCCCATGGAACTCATACCGTACAGAATGCGGCGATGAACCGGCTTGAGCCCGTCGCGGACGTCGGGGAGCGCGCGGCTCACGATGACCGACATCGCGTAGTTGAGGTAGCTTTCCTTGACCTCGTCTTCAATCGCGACGGGGATGACGCGCCCCGTCGTGGGTAGATCAGACACTTTCCAACTCCTCTAGCCCAGGGACGTCACACGTCCAGATTGCTGACCGCCAGGGCGTTCTGCTCGATGAACTCGCGTCGCGGAGCGACCTGTTCGCCCATGAGGGTCGTGAAGACCTCGTCGGCCTCGACGACGTCCTCGAGACGAACCTGCATGATGTTGCGCGTCTCCGGATTCATCGTGGTTTCCCACAGCTGGTCCGGGTTCATCTCACCGAGCCCCTTGTAGCGTTGAATGCCGAGTTTCTCTTCCGCCACGCCCTTGCGTTCCTTGAGTTCGCCGACGATTCGCTCCCGCTCGGCGTCGTTGTACGCGTAGTGCATTTCCCGGCCGTATGTGATCTTGTACAGCGGCGGCATGGCGATGAACACGTGCCCCGCCTCGACCATCTCCGGCATGTAGCGAAAGAAGAAGGTGAGCAGCAGCGTGCGGATATGGGAGCCGTCGACATCGGCGTCCGCCATGATGATCACCTTGTGGTATCGCAGTCGACTCAGGTCGAACTCGCTTCCGGCACCGGCGCCCAGCGTGGTGATCACCGGCTGCAGTTTGTCGTTCGCGAGGACCTTGTCGATACGCGTCTTCTCCACGTTGAGCATCTTGCCCCACAGCGGCAGAATCGCCTGGAACTCCCGGGAGCGGCCCTGCTTCGCGCTGCCGCCGGCGGAATCACCCTCAACGATGAACACCTCCGCCTTGCTGGGGTCCCGCTCACTGCAGTCCGCGAGTTTGCCCGGGAGCCCGGAACTCTCCAGGAAGCTCTTGCGGCGCGTCAGATCGCGAGCCCGGCGCGCGGCCTGCCGCGCCTTGGCCGCCAGGACCGCTTTGTTCAGGATCGCATCGATGACCTTCGGGTTTTCGTCGAAGAAGTTCGTCAGGCTCTCGTTCACCTGACTCTCCACGATGCCGCGAACCTCGCTGTTGCCGAGCTTGGCCTTGGTCTGCCCCTCAAACTGCGGATCCATGACCTTGACGGACACGACGGCGGTGAGGCCCTCGCGGACATCGTCGCCGGAGAGCGACTCGTCCATCTTCTTGGCGTGCTTGCTCTTCTTGAGGTAGTCGTTGAGCGTGCGCGTGAGCGCCCCGCGGAACCCGCTCAGGTGCGTTCCACCCTCCCGGGTGTTGATGTTGTTGACGAAGGAGTACAGCAGCTCGTTGAAGCCGTCGTTGTACTCGATCGCGATCTCCATCTCCACGTCATCCCGGCGTGCCTCGAAGTAGATCGCCTCCGGCTGGATCGACGTCTTGTTCTTGTTGAGAAACTGCACGAACTCGCGGACACCACCGTCGAACTTGAAGTCGTGGCGTTTGACCTGCGGCAGACGCTGATCCTCGATCGTGATGCGAATGCCCTTGTTGAGAAACGCCAGTTCCCGCAGGCGGTGAGAGAGCGTGTCGAAGCTGAAGGTCACCGTCTCGAAGATCTCCTCGTCGGGACGGAACGTGACGGACGTGCCGGTAAGGTCGGTACTGCCGAGCGTCTCCATCGATCCATCGGGGACCCCGCGCTGGTACCGCTGGTGGTACACCGTGTTGTCGCGGTATACGTTGACCTCGCACCATTCGGAGAGCGCGTTCACCACCGACACACCGACACCGTGAAGTCCGCCGGAAACCTTGTAGGTGTCCTTGTCGAACTTTCCGCCGGCGTGCAGGCGGGTCATGACGACCTCGAGGGCGCTGATGTTCTCACCGGGATGTATATCCACGGGGATTCCCCGGCCGTCGTCGGTAACCGTGATCGTGTTGTTTTTGCCGACGACTACGGAGATGGTGGAGCAGTACCCGGCGAGAGCCTCGTCGATACTGTTGTCCACGACCTCGTAGACAAGATGATGCAGACCGTCGGGGCCGGTGCTGCCGATGTACATTCCGGGACGTTTTCGTACCGGCTCCAGTCCCGTGAGGATCTGGATGTTTTCTGCTGAATAATTTCCGGGCATGATAATCCTTCGCGAAGTTGCCATATTATAAGGACTTAGGGCCCAAACGTAAACTGGCCGTCCAACGGCGGTCTGAGACACCACGAAACATTTGTTTTTGGTGGATTCTATGGGGATAACCGGTGGATAACTTCACAGGGATGTTCCAAACGGTTTCCCTGTCAACACTTACTCCTGGTGGACAACGTGGAAAAACTATTCCACCGTTTTGACCGCCGGTGGATCATCGCGACAGGCCCCGAAATCCCGCGAATCGACCCCCGTTTCTAGCTGGAAAAGCGAACCGCCTATGCTATGATAGTCTCTTGTCCAAAACTGGGAGGAAACACGGACATGTGGATAAAATGTGGATAGATTGAGGAGTCTATGAGCGATTGGCACGACAACCGCGTATTCTGGGACGAGGCGCTGAAGCATATCGAGCATCAGGTCTCCGAGCAGGAGTTTGTCATGTGGTTCCAGCAGATCGAGTACTCCCGGTCGGAAGAACAGAGCATCACCGTGGTGGTTCCCTCTTCTTTCTATCGGGACCAGGTCAAACAACGGTACCTCGATCTCATCGAAGAAAAACTGTATGAACTCTCCGGCCGTCGTCTCAATCTCGATTTTGAGATCCGCAAGGCGGAGATCACACCATCGGAACGTCCGCGCCCCCGACGGACTGCGGAATCCACGCGCGAGGAGCGCGAGCCCGTCACCCGCGACGCCGGATCCGACACCAGACTCGCCACGACCACGATTGCCGAACGCCGTCCGGGTGCCACCGCCGTCGCCGAATCGAAGCCGGTGGGAACGGCCCCCGGCCTGAGCCGCGAGTACACCTTCGAGAACTTCGTCGTCGGTGACAACAACCGGTTCGCGGCAAACGCCGCGATGGCGATCGCGAAGAACCCGGGAACCACCTACAACCCCTGTCTCATCTACGGCGGTGTCGGTCTCGGCAAGACGCACCTTCTGCAGTCGATCGGCAACTCCGCCTGGCAGAGCGACCAGAGTCGCAAGGTCGTGTATGTAACAGCCGAGGACTTTACCAACGAGTTCATCCGTTCGATCCAGGAGAACAAGACGCACCTGTTCAAGAACAAATACCGTCACGCCGACGTCCTCCTGATCGACGACATTCACTTCCTGCAGAACAAGCACGAGACGCAGGAGGAACTCTTCCATACCTTCAACGCGCTCTTCGACGCCAAGAAGCAGATGGTGTTCACCTCCGACCGTCCGGTAAGTGAGATCAAGCACATTACCGAGCGACTTCAGAACCGCTTCACCCGCGGACTGACGGTGGACCTTCAGCCACCGCAGATGGAGACGGCGGTGGCGATTCTCAAGAAGAAGGCCGAGGCCGCCGGCGTCCACGTGCCGAACGATGTGATCAGCCTCATCTGTCAGAAGATCACGACCAACGTTCGCGACCTGGAGGCGGCGCTGACACGCATCATCGCCTACGCCGAACTCGTGAACAAGGACATCACGGTGGATGTGGCTCAACGGCAGCTCAAGGACTTCTTCTCCAGTCCCCTGCAGAGCAACATCACGATCGACATTATCCAGCGCACCGTTGCCGACTATTTCAACCTGTCGCCGAACGAGCTCAAGGGAAAGAAGCGAACCCGTCAGGTCGCATTTCCCCGGCAGCTGGCGATGTACGTCGCCCGGGAGATCACCGAGGCGTCCATGACCGACATCGGCCTGGAGTTTGGCGGACGGGACCACACAACGGTCATGCACGCCTGTCAGCGCATCGAAAGCCGGATGCGGACGGATCCCACCATCGAAGACGTGATCCAGACGCTCATCCGACGCATTAAAGAAGAGGGAAGCCGGCCGTCACGGTAGAGTTCCCGCCCTTCACCGGGTTCAAACCCGGTTATGCCCGTCAGCCACACCGTTGGAGGTGTGGTTTTTTTTGTACCCTCTGCTCCGATCGGTATCGGGACAACACCGGGGAACAACCGGGATAACCCCGGGACAACTTTCGGCAGTGGGGACAAGTGGATAACCCCGGGACAGAGGTGACCGGGTTGTTCTAGACACAACATCCGTCGGGGAAACGACTTAGGTGAGTTGTCCACAAATCCCCGGTCCCTACTACTGCTACTACTATCTTTTATGTATAATCCCCACTAGGGAAAGGAGCCGGTACACCCGTGAAATTCACCGTAGAACGAGACGTAATCATCCGCGAGATTCAGGTCGCCCAGGAGATCATCGCCTCGCGTTCAAACATGTCGATCCTGTCAAACGTGCTGCTCCAGGCTCAGGATGGTACCCTTACCGTCCGGGCAACCGATCTGAAGGTCAGCTTCGAAACGACACTTCCCGTTACCGTCGTCGAGCCCGGTGTGACCACGGTATTCTGCGACAAGCTCCTCGGAATTCTCCGCACCGTTCCCTCAGGGGACATCGAGTTCGAGCAGAACCCGCAGAACACCGGTGAGAACTTCGTTATTCGTCCCACGTTCAAGAAGATCGACTTTCGTCTGCGCAGTATCTCAGCGGACAAGTTTCCGGAAATCCAGACGCAGGCACCGGACGGATACTTCGAATTTCCGCAGGATCAGTTCATCGCCATGGTCTCGCAGACCGCCTTCGCCGTCTCCGACGATGAGACACGGTTCTTCATGAACGGCGTCTATCTCGAGCCCGACGACGGCAAGCTGGTCATGGTAGCCACCGACGGTCGCCGGCTGTCGTATATCAGTCAGGACCTGCCCGAGGGCATCGGCGATTTCGAGGGCGTAATCATTCCTCCCAAGGTGCTCAACCTGGTTCGCAAACTCGCCAGCGGAGAAGGCACCCTTCGCATGGCGGTGGCCGACAAGCACGTGTTTTTCGAGTTCGAGGATCACCTGATCTCGTCGGCCCTGATCGACGGACAGTTTCCCAACTACCGTCGCGTTATCCCGGAAAACCAGCACTACCACATCATGTTGGACAAGACCGAGCTCTCCGAGGCGCTCAAGCGTGTCTCGCTCCTGGTGGAGAAGAGTCGGCGTATCTACCTGGAGCTCTCCTCCGGGAGTCTGCAGCTGCGCAGTGAGGAAAGCGAGATCGGTGTGGCACGGGAGGACATTCCCGTTGAGTACGACGGTCCCGAGACCACGATCGCGCTGAACTACACCTATCTGGTGGATCCGCTGCGGGTGATCTCATCCGAGGCGATCTCGATCCACTTTACCGAATCCAGCAAGGCGATCACGATCTATTCCGAGCCGCGGGAGAACTTCTTCCACATCGTGATGCCGATGCAGATTCAGTAGCAGGAGCGGCGACCCCGGACCGGGCTGCGGCGTACGCTGATGGGCTTCGAACGGGTCCGCTTTTACCAATTCAGAAACCTGCGTGACGGGCACGTTGAACTGCCTTCGCCGCAGGTTTTTTTGGTTGGTCAGAACGGCCAGGGCAAGAGCAACTTCCTCGAGAGTCTGTACCTCATGAGCTACGGCGCCAGTTTCCGTACCCGCCGGGACAGCGAACTGTGCCGGCTTGGCACGCGGGAGATGGCGATCGACGGGCTCTTTGACGGCCGTGACGGACGCCACCAGCTCGAAATCCGCTGGCAGGACAACCGCAAGAAGATCACGCTCGACGGGAGCGGCGTACAGGACCGCCGGGATATGGTGTCCCTGATTCCTTCGGTTGTGTTTCGCCACGACGATATGGGGTTCGTAAACGGTCCGCCGGAGATGCAGCGCTGGTTCGTGGATCAGACACTGAGCATGTACCAGCCGGTGTACATCGACGATATGCGGCGCTATCGCGCAGTGCTGCGAAACCGGAACCAGGCGATCAAGGACGGGATGCTGGAGATGCTGCCGGTCTACGACCAGGAACTGGCGACGGTGGGGCTCGAGATTCAGCGGCGGCGGCAGGCGGTCCTCGACGCGTTCAACAGCGTCTTTTCCGAGGATTTTCAGGCGATCTCCGGGCTCGATGACGGGCTAATCCTCGACTACCGTCCCAGCTGGCGCGAGCTTTCGGATCCGGCCGAGGTTCTGGTGCACCTGGCTGACCGTCGGGAACAGGAGCTGGCGCTGCGCACCACGACCAGTGGACCGCACCGCGATCGCATCCTGTTCCGGTATCAGGAGCGCGACTTTCTGCAAATCGCCTCCACCGGTCAGCAGCGCCTCACCGCGCTCATTCTCCGGGTGGCGCAGGCGCGATTTTTCGCGCAGCAAACCGGTCGACTCCCCGTCCTGCTACTCGACGATGTGCTGCTGGAACTGGACCCGCGGCGTCGCGCGCGCTTTGTGGACCGGCTCCCGGAGTCGGAGCAGCGCATTTTCACCTTTCTGCCCGGTGAACCCTACGGCGCTTATCGAACCGACGACACACTGGTATATTCCGTCAGTGATGGCGAACTACGAGCCGAATAGCGCCCGGAACCTCATCAACCGATTCATCGATTCGATCGGCGCCCGCGACGAAACGGGTGTGGTTCCCTTCGTGCAGGCGTGGCCGAAGATCGTCGGAACCGACAAAGCGGCCCACTCCCAGGTGCTGGATGTGAAGAACGGGACCGTTCTGATCGGGGTCGACCATCCGGCGTGGCTCCAGCGCATGCACATGGACCGCACCCGCATTGTTGCGCGCATCCAGCGTGATTTCCCCGCCCTGAACGCCCGCAATCTGGCGTTTACAATCGTAAGCGAGTTTGCGAGTCCCTGGCAGGGTGACACCGGCACGGAGGAATCGACCGTCGATCGCGACCGTCCGGAGCGTGAACGGGCCGATGCCAGGCACGATGGTGAGTCAGCTACCGAGTCCCGGGGAACCGACCGTCGTGACGATGACGCCTCGGGGTCGGACGAGGACACGGTATCGAGCGGTTCTGCGGCGGAAGACGACGAGTTTCAGCGGCACCTGGCGGGGCTCCGCCGGGCGCTCGAGGAAAAGGAACGCAACACCGGGCGCGAGTAGCCCGCGATTCAGACGGCTACACGCGAAACCGACCGATCAGCTCGGCGATTCCCTGAAGTGCGCGCTGCATCTGCACTCCCATCTCGCGCATTCGCGTGATCGCCAGAGACGTGAGGTCGTTGCTCCGGGTGAGTGTGGACATCGATTCTTCGAGGTCGATGCTGATGGCGGTCAGGGAGTCGATCTCGGCGTTGACGGCACCGGCGTCGCGATTCATCGAGACGGTTGCCTCACGGACAGACTCGGTCGAGTCTCGCATCGTTTCGATCGCCGCAAGAATTTCCCGGCTTCCCGCCTCCTGTTCCGCCAGGCCGTTGAGTACCGACGTCTGAATCCCCTGCGTCTGTTCCAGCAGTTGACCCATGTGTTCCGCGGTTCCGACGGTTTCCTGTACATCGTCGGCGATCGAGGCGATGAGCGCGGTTGTCGTCTTGAGTGACCGACGGATCTGTTTGCTCTGCTCAGTGGCGCTTTCCGCCAGATCCCGGATCTCTTCGGCGACGACCGCAAAACCGCGTCCGGCGTCGCCGGCGTGGGCCGCCTCGATCGCTGCATTCATCGCCAGGAGGGAGGTCTGCGACGCGACGCGGTTGATGAGCTGGTTTGCCTGCTGCAGCGTATCCGCGTGTTCGCTCACCTCCTGCATGCGGGTGTTAAAGAGGTTGGTTCGATCCCGGGTTGCCGTCACCGCCTCCCCTAGGCTGCGGGATATCGTTTCCAGTTCGCGGACGGTACGGCTGATCGACCCAACGCTTCCGACCATCTCCTCGACCGCCGCCGATGATTGCTCCACCGCCGATGACTGATCCTGTACCTGGCGCTCAAGCGATTCGATTCTGCCGCTGATGCCCCCAACTGCGGCGGTGGAGGTTTCTACCGCGGTCCGCGTGCGAACGATCTCCTCCCCAACGTGACTGACCGTTCTGGTCGATGAACTCGCCTGCTCGTCGAGCTCGACGAACGCCTGGTCCATCTCCGATCCGGTGGTCGCGACGTTTCCGACCTCATCCACGAGGTACTTCACGAGTTCCCGCAGCGATGCAACAAACTCGTTGATACGTTCCGTCACCACACCGAGCTCGTCAAAATTGACGAGGTACACCGGTCGGGTGAGATCACCACCGGCGGACGCCAGTGCCTGGAGTCGTTGCTCGAGAAAGCGATACTGTTTTGCGGACTCGTTGCGCGAGATCGCGAGCATCCCCATGAGGACCGCCAGGTACAGGGCAGTGACGAGGGCGACCGCGACGGCGTGGTGTTCCAGACCCGGTGGGGGATTGCCGACGCGGTAGAACGAGGCGATGTGTTCAAAGAAGACGCCCATGTTGATCACCACCGTGGCGAGAATCAGGTAGTCTTTCGTCTGCATAAACAGGTCACGCTCGCCGGGTTGGACGGACGTCATTTGGAGTTTCTGCTTATACGGGACGAGCACAAGGCTGATCGCGAGCGCTCCCGCGAGTCCCGTGATGAGACCGGTCGCCACCGAATTGAACAGCGACTTTACGTAGCTGATCCCGCCGGGGGAGTCCCAGTGATAGAGAAATCCGTAGATCGCCGTTACCGCCACGATCCAGATCACCACGTGGAGCCCTATCAGATACCAGGGGACGCGGATCGCCGCGCGGCGTGCTGCCGAGTACCGATCATCACCACCGCCTCGTACGAGGTACTCGTGAAGCGGTCTCAGAAGACGAATCACCATGATGTACGCGATCGTGCCGAAGAGAATTACGGCGAGGAAGTTTATCGGTCGGAGCGAAAACACGAACCGCTCCGCGATCGACATCTCAAGGTTCGGGTTGAACAGCCCGACAAACTGTTCTCGGACGAACGCACCAAAAAACAGAGGTATCACGATATTGATACCCAGAATCGATACAAATGCCGATCGCTTCATGGAATGAGTGTAGTTTCGGGTCGCCGCGAGCGCAACGGCTTCAGTTGATTGACACGCGATGAAGTGCGTCGGTATACTGCGCCACCTGTTACGTTCAGACGAGGAGTAAAGCTATGAAGCGAACCTACCAGCCGAGTCGCGTCAAACGTAACCGCAAGTTCGGATTTCGTGCCCGTATGAAGACCAAGGGCGGTCGCCTGGTGCTCAAGCGCCGACGTGCCAAGGGGCGGAAAAAGCTGACCGTTGCGGATGAGAAGAAGCCTTACTAAGGCCGAGATTCTCCGACGAAGACGTGATATCTCGCGCGTATTCCACAGTGAACACGTGCACCGAGTTCGCGGACTCCATCTCCGGGTCATTCCCAATGAGCTGAGATGGAGCCGCGTTCTGTTTGCTGCGACGCGCCGTTTTTCCGGATCCGTGGAACGGAACCGGGCGCGAAGATTGGTACGGGAAGCGTACCGATTGTACAAACCAGAAATCGCCGGTCACTACGACCTGGCGTTTGTTCTGTATCCGGGTTCGTTCAGCTATTCCGATCGTTGTTCACAGGTTGAGACACTGTTGCGCCGGGCCGAGCTGATAGCGTAAGCCGGGAGCATTAAGGAACAGAGATGGAAAAGAACACCCTTCTTGCGGTCGTTCTCTCGGTGATCGTGATCACCGGCGGCTTCGTGATTCAGAACGCCCTGTATCCTCCGGAGCCGACACCCGAGTCCACGGCGGCTCCGGCGGAACAACAACCCGCCGAGACGACAACCGCCCAGTCCTCAGGTGAGGGAACCACCGGGACCTCCGTACAACCCTCCAACCAGCAGATCATCGGGAATCCCATCCTCGCTGTCCCCGCCGACGGCATCTCGTCGGAGCCGGTCGTGTATCAGAACGACCTACTCCGCGTGGTCGTGGATCCCGCCGGCGCCCGGGTCGTGTCCTACGAGCTCCTTGAGCACATGGACGGAGACCAGCCGGTCGAGATGGTCATGCAGGGAGACACCGACATCGGAGCGTTCGCGCTGCATTTCGGCGGCGCCGACGCACCGCCGGTCAGGGATCTCTTTCGGCGCGTGGATTCCACCGACACCAACACCCTCGTGTTCAGTCGCGACTTCTACGTCGAGGGGTCGCCGGATCAGCCGTTTACGGTCACGCGGACCTACCGGTTTGTGCCCGGCGAGTACGTGATCGAAACGACGGTGGAGATCCAGAACTCGGTGAACGCGTTGATTCCGCTGGATTTCAACGGGTCGGCGTACACCCTCTCCTACGGACCGCAGATCGGCCCGTCGTACGAGGAGCTGGACAACCGCCGCGAGTACCGCAACTTCTACTACTACGACGGGGACCGACGCCGGAACGTGCGTCTGCGAAACCAGGACACCGAGATCCTCGACCAGCGCGTGCAGTGGACCGCCCTGGCGGGCAAGTACTTTGCCGTGATCGCCATTCCCGGTGCCGTGGATTACGTGTGGACGATGTCAACCGTGACACCGCCGGGTCTCCGGGACGGGGCGTCG
>CAJWEZ010000045.1 GCA_913030605.1 uncultured Spirochaeta sp. | reverse complement strand
TCGCCGCGATCCGAACGTTCCGACCGTAGGTCTTGAGGCCGCCGCTCATCGATCCTCCCGATAGATCGGATGCGCTCAGCACGTTGAGTGTCGTACTCCCGGTCATCCGGTACTGAATCCCCGCGTTGACCGCCGATCCCGCCAGCTGGTTCAACGATCGCACCTGCGCGAGGTCCCTCCCCAACGTACCATCCACGCTCCAGTTGAGTCCCGCCGTAAACGCCGTCGACGCCGCACTCCCCGCGTAGCCCGCCCACGCGCTCTTGCCGAAGGTCGACTCGTAGATCTTTTTGTCGTCGAACTCCCAGTTGGAAAAGTCGTACGAACTGATCGCGCTCGATGCCGCGTTGGTCGCGATACTCTGCGTCGCGTTCATGCCGATGTCGATCGATGTGCTCACAAACGAGCTGCCGAAGAACCCGGTGGTATCCGCCATAGAGCGGTCGATCAACCCGTTGAGTCCGCCGGACCCCGCTGCATCAAACCCGTTGAACGCCCCGCCGATACTCGAGCTTGCCACGGCGCTCGCCGCCTGAACGCCGAACGAGCCCCACGCGTCCCCCGCGTCCCGGTACCCCGTACCGACATCCAGCGCCGTGAACAGCGCGTCGTCCGCGAGGTTGATCGCCGCGGTAAGCAGCGGCCCCACGCCTGCCGAGTACGCCACCACGCTCACCGCGATGTTCGTCAGGTCCTTGATACTCGGCGCTCCGAAGAACCCATCGCTTTCACCGTCGTTGTCCGCGTCGTCGTCCCACAGTTTGAGTGCATACCCCGGCGTATCCAGTATCGACAGGCCCCGCTGCGCGCGCGCTTCGTTGATCATGAACTCGCGCATGATGCGACCCATCTCCCCGTAGCCGTCCTCTTCGACTTTCTCCGGTTCGTCCGACTTCATCTGCGGCGCGTACCCGACGTGCCAGTTGAACAGCCCTTCCTTGTCGCGGTTTACGTATTCCATCGTGCCGGTGCCGTCGTCCCGCTGGCGATCGTAGCCCACCGACGTCCGGTACGCGTTCTCCGCCGCGTCGTAGATCGACTGAAAGTCATCCGATATCGAACCGAGGTTCTTCGCTCCCGCGCCGTCCGAGTCACCGGATCCGAAGATCAGTGCCTGGTACTGCTGCAGCGAGTCCTGCGCGATCCGCACCGACGCCTGGATCGTGCGGGCGCTTCGTCCCTCCAGGCTCGACTCTTCCAGATTGTCGACCTGTTCCGCCATCTGCAGCGCCGTCACCAGCGCAACTCGCGAGGAGATCTGGTCGCTGATCGCGTTGCTCGTACTCAGGGCGAGCCGCCGCCCTCGGGAGGTTCTTTTCGACCTCCCGACGCCGCCTTTGCCTACGGTGCGTTCCCTCGGGATCAAAAATCGATGTCCCGTTCAGATCGAGAAACACCAACGCGGAGGCGAGTGCCACTCGTGTGTTTCCGTCGACGAATGGATGGATATCCCAGTGGGCGTTCGCTCTCAGCCTGTGTTCCCACGACCGAGGCGCTACTTCCGCTTCGCCTTCTTTTTGCCGCCGGCGGTGCGGCGAGGGTCGGCGGTGCGCTTTCCGGGTTTCGGACCGCGCACAGCGTTGGATTCCACCTGCTCGACGCGGAGGTCCTTGCCGCGGTAGGCGGTGCCGGCGACGGCGCTTTTCACGCGGGCGGCCATCCTCGCCTCCACCTGGATGTCGCTGGACTCGGAACCGATGTCGATGCGGCCGAGGTGAATGTCGTGGGATTGCGTCGACTGGTTGATGATCCCGATGAGTTGCGGGGGCAGTACGCCCTCGCGTCGGCCGACGTTGAACCGAAGGCGCACCATGCCGCCGGCCGGTCTTCCTTTCGGCTTGAACTGCCGATCGGCGTACGTGCGCAGTCCGTTCTTGCGGCTCTTGTTCGGGTGCGGCGACGGATTGAGGTCAGGAGCGCCGCCGTAGTCCGCCAGGATTCGATTGAACTCCACGGAGATAAGGCGCTGAAGGAGCTCTTCTCGGCCGAGCCCGTCGAGGGAGTCCCTGACCGACTGGAGGTAGGGCGCGATAGCGTCCTCGTCTACCTCCACCGAGGTAACGCGGTCGAGGAGTTCCACGAGCCGGGAGTTGCAGATGTCCTTTCCGCTCGGGATCTTCGCTTCTTCCATTCTCCGGCCAAGTGTCTGCTCGATACGGCGGATCTTGTGCCCTTCCTTGAGATTGACGAGCGCGAGGGAGGAGCCGCTCTTTCCGGCGCGGCCGGTCCGACCGCTTCTGTGTGTGTACGCGGCGATCTCATCCGGGAGGTCGTAGTGGACGACGTGGCTCAGGTTGTCGACGTCGAGTCCCCGGGCGGCCACGTCGGTGGCAACGAGGAGCGCGGGATTGCCTTGCCGGAAGCGTCGCATCACCGAGTCGCGCTGGCTCTGCGAGAGCTCACCGTGGAGCGCATCGGCGGCGTAGCCGTCGCGGGACAGCCGATGGACGACGTCCTTCACTCCCTCTCGAGTCCTGCAAAAGATGATGCCGTACATGTCGGTCTGAACGTCGATGAGTCTGCGGAGCGCCGCGTACTTGTCGCCGGCGTGGACGCGGTAGTAGTGGTGCGCCACGTTGCTCGTACCCTGGTTTCTGGTGCCCGAGACGATTTCGTGCGGGTCCTTCATGTAGCTCGAGGCGATGCGCGCCACCGCCGGCGGCATCGTAGCGGAGAAGAGGAGCGTCTGCCGGTCCGGGTTTGCCGCCTCGAGGATCGCGTCGAGGTCATCCTTGAATCCCATGTCGAGCATCTGGTCCGCCTCATCGAGAACGAGAAACCGCAGCGTCGACAGGTCGGCGATTCCCTTCTCGAGGAGATCCTTGAGGCGCCCGGGAGTCGCGGTTACCACCTGCGCCCCCGCCTTGAGATCCCGAATCTGCGGGCCAAAGGGGGCTCCGCCGTATACGATGGCGGTACGCAGACCGTTCAGGTTTCGACCGTAGTCGGCGATCTCCCGCGACACCTGCATGCCGAGCTCCCGAGTCGGGGTAAGCACGAGGAGCTGTATCGAGCGATTGTCGAGATCGAGTTTCTGAAGGGTTGGAAGGGCGAACGCGGCGGTCTTGCCGGTGCCTGTCTGCGCCAGTCCGGTTACATCCCGCTCCTCGTTGAGTACAAAGGGGATCATTTCCGCTTGAATGGGTGTCGGTGTTTCGAATCCGCGCGCAGAGATTGCGTCGAGAAGGTCCGGGATGAGCCCCAGGTCTGTAAATGTGGTCACATATCCTCGCTTTGGATTCTCAAAAACCGGATGGAAAGGTGGGCAGGAATCCGAATAGTGCGATAACACTACGCGAAAGCGAGAGCGAAGTCAATGTGGCCCTGCGTGGGCGTTCCTCACGTGGAGGAACACCACGCGCAGGGCGTCCACGCTACACGATGAAACGGTTGGTCTCGTTCGTGAGGCGTTCGACGTTGGCGCCGAGCGTCTCGCTCTGGGTGTGCACCTCGCGCACCGAGCGATCGACGACACCGATCCCCGTCTCGATCTCGCGAATCCCGCCGAGGACGGAGACGGAAATCTCTTTCACGCGTTCCATCATCTTGCGGATCTCTTCGGAGTCCGAGCTGATGCTCTGCGATCCCTCGCGCACCTCGACGCTCGCGCCGGAGAGGAGCTGGACGCTCTTTGTGATCTCTTCGCTCCCGTGTGAGAGTTCGACGATGCTCGTCGCCACTTCGTCGAGCGCGTCGGACATCTCCTCGATCTCACTCCCGATCCTGCCGTAGGAGGTGCGCATCTCCGTCCCCGACTGCGAGGCGGACTGCACCCGCTGCACGATGTCCTGGAGCGAGGCGTTGATCGAGTTGGCGTTGGTTCCCGCGGACTCCGCGAGTTTTCGGATCTCGCTCGCCACCACGGCAAACCCACGCCCCGCGTCGCCGGCGTGCGCCGCCTCGATCGCGGCGTTCATCGCCAGGAGGTTTGTCTGGGCCGCGATCTGGTTGATCACGGCATTGGTCTCAACCAGGCTGTCGATCTTCGATTCGATGTCGTTGATCTCGCGGCTCGTCGCCTCCACGAGACTTCCACCGTCGCGGGCGATCTCGCGCAGTTGCTCCAGCGCCGCCTGCTTCGCGCGGACGACCTGCTCCACCGTCTTGGTTGACGCCATCATCTCCTCGATCGCCGCGGTAGACTCTTCGATCGCCGCGTTCTGATCGTGGATCTTCCCGTCGAGGGTCGAGATCGACGAGGCGATACCGGCGACACGGCCGGCGGAGTCTCTCACGATGCCGTCGAGGTTCTCGATTTGCCCACCGATCGACGAGACGTTGCTCTGGATCTGGTGCGTCGAGCTCGCGCTTTCCTCCGCCACCGTTGCGAGCGTACCGCGTACCGCCGACGTCTCGTGCACCACTTCCCGGATATTCCGAACGATCGTGTTGAGCCCGGCGACAAAAGCATCGAAGTTGCGCGCCAGCCTCCCGATCTCGTGATTTCCCGTGATCCCCAGTGAGCGCGTGAGATCCGCGTCCCCGGTGGCAACATCCTCCATCGCGAGCGTCACGGCATGGAGCGGACGAATGAAGTGTCCCGTGAGGACAAACACGATGACGGTGAACACCGTAAGCACGATCACGGAAAACAGGATCGACCGCGTTCGGAGCTGCTGGAGCGGGGCCGATAGCTCCGCGGTGTCCAAAACGAGGGCGATGTTGAATCCGGTCTCCCTGTCGTGGCTCCAAATCGCCACGACGTCCGTTCCTTCGGCTGTGATCCGCCCGATGCCCTCGGGGGACTCGACGAGTTGTTCTCCCCCTTCGAGATCGGCCACGCTGGATTCGAGCACGAGCTCGAGGTTGGGGTGTACGAGGATCGTTCCGTCGTCGGCGTACACCACCACGTACCCTGTTTCACCCACGTTGATCGGGTCGACGAATGACTCGTTGAACATCCCCACGTCGACGACGAGCGTCAGAACCCCCAGCGTCACCCCGTCCACAACCACCGGCGTCGCAACGAAGAATACCGGGTTTCCGGAGCCGCGGCTGATCTCCACGCTGGAGATAAACGTCTCACCCGCCATCGCGCTGGTGAAATAGTGCGATCCGGCACGCGAAGGTTCCCGACCACGTGCGCGTCCGAGGCCGCTACCACCAGTCCCTCGGCGTCGGCGAGGCTTATCGCCTCATACCACCGAGACAGAGACACCACCTCCACGAGACGTTGGCTCGCCGCAGATGCGGGGTCCGGGGCGTCCCCGTTTGCCAGAAATTCCTCGATCGTATTGTCTCTCGCCAGCGACTGAACCTCCAGGACACGCTCGGAAAACCACGCCGAAATCATCTGCGACGTGGAATCCCGCAGTTGCGAGAGGTACTTCGTTGCCTCCTGGGTCAACGCCGCCTGCGCGGAGTAGTACCCGGTGAGTCCCGTTACCGCCGCCGTGACGATCACCCCTGCCAATGCGGTCGCCGTAAGGTTCCGGCGCATCACCTTTTTGTGCTTCACCCGTCTGTACTTCCTTCAAATGATATGTGGTTTCGTTTCCACCACGCAGCGAGCGGTCGTCGGACGGAGAACGCGCCGCGATGCTCCTTCGTTACTGGAAACCCACCCTCGGAAATCATAGTTCGGCACCACGGCGAATGCCAGCGTTTTGCCTACCAAACGGTCGGCGCGCTGTCCTGACGTGGCGGAGAGTCCAGTACCTGGTATTACGGGAAGGGTTGTCATATGGAGTGTGTGCGAATCGATCCAAACCTGACCCGATTGAGGTTTCGTGCTGCGCTCGTGCGGCCTGGGGATCGTGCTATTCCACGAGGAGAACGTGAATATCGCACACGTTGGTGTTGGTCGGCCCCGTCTTGAGGAGATCTCCGGTGGCGCCAAAAAACGTGTAGGAGTCGTTGCGCGCCAGTGCGTCGTCTGCCGAGGCCCCGACGGCGATCGCGCGCGCCACCACCTCGGCGGCGGCAAACGCGCCGGCGGCGTCGGTGGGGCCGTCGTTGCCATCGGTTGCCCCGGAAAGGAAGGTGACGCCGCGAAACGCCTCCGCGTCTCCCTCGATCTCCCGGACAAACGCCAGCGCGAGCTCCTGGTTGCGTCCCCCGAGTCCGTCTCCGCGAATCGTCACCGTCGTCTCACCACCCCCGAGGATACAAGCCGGGGTTCCGGCGAGCATCGGCCCGCGAACGACCTCACGCGCGATCCCTGCGTAGAACTTCGCAACCTCCGCCGCCTCGCCGGTGATTTGTGAACTCAGCGCGACGGTGTTGAAGCCGAGACGCTCCGCAGCCGTCCGCGCGGCCTCGATCGCCAAAGCGTTGGTCCCAACGAGGATGTTGTCGACGCGAGCAAACGACACGTCGTCCGGTCCCGGCGTGTCCGGGACCTCACCCGCCACCCCGGCGTTCAGGAGGGCGCGCACAACGGCCGGGAGGCGGTCGGCGATCGCGAAGCGCTCTACTATTTCGAGGGCGTTGGAAAAGGTAGCCGGATCGGGAGTTGTGAGCCCGCTGGCGATGTTTTCCAGGCTGTCGCCGACGACGTCCGAGAGGATAAGCGTGAGGACGGTTGCCGGATACAGGCGGGCGCACAAGCGCCCGCCGGCGATCGCCGAGAGGTGCTTGCGCACCGTGTTGATCTGCTGAATCGGAGCCCCGCACTCCAGCAGAAGTCTCGTCGTGGTCTGTATGTCGTCCAGGGAAAGGGTAAACCGCGTATCGCGGTACGGGGAGGTGAGAAGCGCCGATCCACCTCCGGAAACGAGGATGATCACGAGTGTTTCTTGGTCCGCGGCGTCTGCAATCTCCGCGATTGCGTGCGCCGCCGCGACGCTCTGTTCGTCGGGTATGGGATGTCCGGCTTCCACGAGCTCGACCCGATTAAGCTCCTCGGTGTGGCCGTACTTCACCGCCACGAGCCCGCGAGCTATCCGTTCGCCGAGGACGCGCTCGAGTCCCAGTGCCATCCGCGCACTCGCCTTTCCCGCACCAACGACCCAGATCTCGCGAAACGCGGAAAGGTCAACGCTTCGGCGACGGTCGCCGGCGGTGACAACGAGCATGTCGCCATCGAGACTCACACACTCTTCCACCATCGCCACCGGGTCCACACGCGCCACCGCGGCGCGAAAGATTTCCTCCGTCGCCGCGCGGTTCATCGTCGCCCCCGGCGTGCCTTTTCGAGGTTCTCGGCGATCCACTCAGCCGGCTCCCACTCGAGGGCGCGCGAAAACAGATCCGCGGCGGCGTCAAACTCGCCGCGCGCGTTCATGAGCAGCGCCCCAAGGTTGTTGAGTGCCGGGATGTTCGTTGGATCGAGCGCTATCGCTTCGCGGTACGCCTCGATCGCCGCGTCTGTCCTCCCCGCCCCCTCCAAATCCACACCCTCGCGGTGGCGCGACACGGAGGTGCATGCGTCGTCGAAACGACGCGGATCGTCGCAGATCGCGATTCGCTCCTCGATGAGGGCGTGGGCGCGCGCCGCCTCTTCCTGCGCAAGGGCGCGGCGGTAGAACGTACGGGCGTCGATCCGCTTGCCCCACGCATAGTACGTGTCGGCCAGGACGCGCAGGCGCGGGTAGTAGTCCCCCAGACGCTCCAGCTCGTCGAGCAGCCGCGTTTCCGCCTCGGCGTATTCACCCTGCGCCATCGCCACAAGCGCGAGGTTGTGATTGATCCCCGGGTGCGCGGGATCGATCCGCTCGATCGCACGGAAGTGCGCGCGGGCGCGCTGATAGTCACCGGAGACGAAGCAGTTGAGTGCGCGGCGCTCTCGCACCGCGATTCGAATCGTTTTCATTGCGTGTTTCGAGTTGCGCGTTGAGTGAGCCCGCGGAACGACTCGCGTTCCGCGGGACATGTGTATCAGATGAAGATCGAAAGGACGATAACGACCGCGAATGCGGCAACGCCTTCCACCAACGTCGACGATGTGTACGCTTTGTACGCCGTCTTCACGTCCATATCGGAGAACTGCGAGACGACCCAGAAGTACGAGTCGTTGGCGTGGGAGATAACCATCGCGCCGGCGCCGATCGAGATAACGGTCAACGCCGGGCTGAGACCGAGTCCCGACAGGAGCGGAGCCATGATCGACGCGGTCGTGATTATCGCGACTGTCGAGGAACCCTGTGCGGACTTGATCGCTGCGGAAACGATGAAGGGCAGAAGGATTCCGAGCGGCAACGTTGCGAGGTTATTCTCGATAAACTCGACCATCGGCGAGTTCTGCAGGATTCGCCCAAACGCACCGCCGGCACCGGTTATCGCAAGGATGAGCGCCGCGTTGCGGATTCCTTCGCCGGTCCACTCGCTCGTCGCCTCGGCAAGCGTCTCTTTCTTCACCAGCAGAAAGCTCAGAAGAACGCCGAGAATGAGCGCCGTGACCGGATCTCCTATGAAGCTGATGAACGTCGCGAACCCACCCTCACCAAACGGCTGCGTCGGGAACTCGGCGATCGATTTCAGGAGGATGAGGACGATCGGCACCACGAGGGGCAGGAATGACATGAACGCCGACGGGAGTTCGCCGTACTTCGCCTTTACCGATTCGTAGTCCTCGGCGAGCTGCGGCTCGATGTTGTAGCGCTTCGCAAAAAGCGTCGCCCACAGATAGCCTGCGATCATCGCCGGAATCGAGACGACGAGTCCGAGGCCGATCACCGCACCAAGATCCGCGCCCACGAGCCCCGCCGCGGCGATCGGACCGGGCGTCGGCGGCACCATCGTGTGCGTCGCGTACAACCCTGTGGCGAGCGCCACGGACATTACCGCCATGGACTTGCCCGTTTCCTTCGCCAACGCTTTGTTGAGGGGGGTGAGGATTACGTAGCCTGAGTCGCAGAACACCGGAATTGAAACGACGTACCCCGCGATGCTCATCGCCAACGGGGAGCGTTTCTTCCCCACGAGCCTCAGGATCGCGTTCGTCATCGAGAACGCTGCGCCCGTCTTCTCGAGTATCGTGCCCATTATCGTCCCCGCCACGATTACAATTCCAATGTACCCGAGGGTGCCCCCGAAACCGCCGCGGATGTGCCCGATAATGTCGAGCAACGGCATACCTGTGAGGATGCCGTAGAGGAACGCCACCAGGATGAGCGCAACGAACGCGTTGAGCTTTACCCGTGCGGTGAGGAAGATCAGGACGACCACCGCCACCACCAACATGACTAATGCAATACCACCGGAAACCATAACGCCTCCTATATCTTGTGTCTCCGGATATTGTTGAGCCGCCGCACGGTGCGGGCAATGGGCGGTGTAGCTGCCGGTGGAGCGTTCTACTGTCCACCGTGCACAGTCGCGAGTACCAGTTCCAGAATCCGTCTGTCGCGACTGCGGTTGAGAGGGTCGAGGCCGGCGATCTCGCGGACGCGCTGGAGGCGCAGTACAACGGTGTTGCGATGGATCGAGAGGCGCGCCGCCGCCTCCTTGATGCTCATGTTGCTCTCGCTGAGCGCACGAAACGTCTCGAGGTAGGTGTGGGCGTGCTCGTCGTCGAGGAACGGAGACAGGGGCAAGAGGAGACTGGCGAGCGCATCCTCCGGGACAAGTGCGAGCGCGTAGTCGAGGGTTCGTTCGAAGAAGAGGCGCGTCGATTTCTCCGGAGACCGCGACGTGTGCTCGACGTGCGAGAGCCACCGCGCGTGCTCGTACGAGTCGCGGTAGCGCAGCGGGTCGATCTGAACGCTGCCGCACACGCACGCGAGCTTCGTCTGCCAGTCGCGCGCCGCCGACTCCGAGAGCGCCTCGCCGTACTCAATGAGCTCATCGGCGATCTCGTCGATGCGCGGTGTGCGCCCCTCCGACACAACCTTGAAGACGACGACGGTGCCGTCGCGCGTTGGGAGTGTAATGTCGCGTGGTGTGTGCAGCCGATTCGCCTTGATTACCGCCAACGAGGCTTCCTCACCCCCCGGCGTATCCACGAGTACCGCGACGCGACACAGGTCATGGCGATACCCGAGGAGGTCCATCGCGCGGATGATATCCGTACGGCGGGCGCCGGGGTCGTAGAGAAGCGATGAGGCGAGGAATCGTTTGCGGTCCTGCCGGCGGCGGAGCCGCTCGCGTTCCGCCTCGTACTCGACGATCGTCTCAAGAGATGTCTTCAACGCGTACGCCACGCTCTCCACCTCACGGTAGTCGCCGGTGACACCAACGACCCCGATGATGCGTCGCCCATCGGAGACGGGAACGTTGACCCCGGGGAGGACGCCGGGGGGCAACTTGTCGCCTTCTTGCGCGATAACCACGTCCTTGTGGCGGCGCACGATCTCGTGAGCAAGCTCGTGGTACACGCCAATCCGGTGAGCATCGCGTGCCGCAACGATGATCCCGTCCTCGTTCATCACGTTGACGTTGTAGTGGATCGTGTCGCACAGGCGATCGACAAAACGTTGGACAATCTGCTCGTTGAACACTACTTCTCCCGGGCCAGTGTACACCCGATTCGACGCGCCACGATCAACGGCAAACCGAGAACGCGCCGCGAGGCCTATGGGGCGGCAAGCTCCAGGAACCGCCGCCGAAATCACAGCAGGATAATCGAAAAAATCGAACGATCGTTCGATGCGCCGGCGGGAATCGGGGGCTACTCTGGTATGTACTACCGCAGCCGAAGGAGCGCTCATGGTGGAGAGACGGTCGATCATAGTCCTGCTATTGGCGATTATCACCGTCTGCCCTGCGTCCATTGAAGCGCAAAGCGACGACCGCGTTGTTGCCGGAGACCGCGTGGCGGTTCTTCCCCTGTGGTACGGGGAAGAGATTGCCGTCGGTGAAAACCTGAGCGCCACGGTTCAGGAGACGACCCAGTTTCTGCTGCGCTTCTTGCCCAACTACGAGCTCTTTGAAAGCAACGACTACCCGTCCGGCCAGAGCGCCCTCGCCGAATACGGTGCAGAGAATAATCTCGACACGATCATCTTCGGCCGCATCAACCGTCGGGACCGGGAGTATGTCGTCTCACTCCTCCTCTGCGATGTCGCCACTGATCAGATCGTCGAGGTGAAGCAGGGCACGGCGTTATCGATGCTCGAAATCTTTGATCTCACCGACCGTCTTTCGCTGGAGATCCTCGAAAGCTACATCGGAAGGCCTCTGGTCTTCGGTTCACTTGCCTTCGAAGCGGATGGCGTGTCGCCGGAACGATACCGCGTCTACGTCAACGAAATCCTTTTGGGAGAAAACGTTCAGCGTGTCGACCGCTTTCTGGCCGGGCGGTACACCGTACGGGTGGAACAGGTGGTGAGCCGGTACAACGTGGAGACGATCTTTGACGGGAGCGTTGAGGTTGCCGAGGGCGCGACATCCAACGTGACCTTTTCCCGCGTCGACGTCGGGGAGGCACTCGTCGCCGTGGACGGTCCGGACGTGCCGGTGACGCTCCGCAGCGGCGCGGTCGAGCTGACAGCCCACGACGGCGACCGCATCGTTCTCTCCATCGGCGAACACACCTTCACCGCCAGCCAGCCAGACTACCATGGAGAACCATATCCGCTGGACGCGGTATCTGTCGTGATGCAACCGGGGACGGACAACGTGATTGAGGTGTCCACAGAGGAACTCGGCCGCGGTTTCCGTGTCGTCCCTCGGAAGCGCGGCGGTCCCGATTCGGTCGCCCCGATGGACGTACCCGGAGGCGCGCAGTACACCGTGTTTCTCAACGGAGAGGCGCTGGAACGGGGTGAGATCGATGTCCTGCCCCAGGCCACGTACTCCGTCACCGTTACACAGACCATGGCGGGGGTCGACTACACCGTTCTTGATACGCGCGTGGTTACGGACCACGAGGAAACAACCACGGTTCGATTTCCGCTTTATTCATCGCCGGAACAACTGGAATCGTACCGCCGCAATCACGAGTCTGACCTGTCCGTTGTTCTGCAGGGGTTGGATGGGACCTACTTTCAGGTTGGCGTTCGCTACGAGGCGTTTCAACGGCGAATCGGGTTGAGCGTTCTCGGCGGCTTGTATGCCCATGATGAAGACTTTCACTCCACCGGGAAACTCAAACTCCACTGGCTACCGCGCGGCGGCGGATCGCCGTGGACACCGGAGGTCGGCGCGATCGGAATGGTGGACTTTGGTCCCGACGACTCGGTGATATCCGTTGGTCCACACGGCGGAATGAGCTGGAACCTCGGCACATCTGTCCTGGAAAGCGTCTTTGTCGAAAACGAACTGCGCTACGCGGTCGGCGAAGATTTTCTGGTGATGTATTTCTTCACGTTCGGAGTGCGCCTGTTTTGAGGAGGAACGGTATGCGGCAAGACGTGCAGAGCATATCCACGATCGCGCCGTCAACAGCAATCGCGATTGGTGCAGTGATCCTGTTGACCGTTGCCCTCTTGTCCGGGTGTGAGTGGTTTGCCCTCGGATCGCCCATCATGTCTGCGGACGACGCGGCGATCGCCGGCGGCCCCACCCCCACCGACCCCACAGACGGCGCTGGTGGCGAAGGTACCTCCGACGAGGTCTACACCGTTACGTACGATGCCAATGGTGCCGACGGCGGATCGGTGCCGGCGGACCAGACCAAGACGGCAGGAATAGATTTGACCCTCGCGGAAAACAATGGCGGGTTGTACAAAGTGAACCACGTGTTCTCCGGATGGACAGATGGAGCCGGGACAAACTACGCCGCCGGCGGGAGGTACACGGACGACGCGGATGTCACGCTCTATGCGGTCTGGGTCGAGTCCGGTATTGCGCAGTGGGCGCGTACCACCGTTGTTGCCGGAACGGGGACGTTCTTTAACGCCGCCGCCGCGGCAGTCGATGGGACCGTATACGCCGTGGGGTCTGCTCAAGCGTCCGGCACCGTTGATCTCGGATCCGGTGTTGGCGCATCCGTATCCGGCCCGACCGAAAACGCGCTTATCGTCAACTATGGCGCGAATGGTGCGCCGCTCTGGGCGATTACGCCGTCAACAACACCAAGTGTCGGCGAATTCAACGACGTTGCGGTGGATCAATCGGGGAACGTGTACGCCGTAGGATATCAATCGGGTACCGGTACATACACGTACGCAGGGGCTACCGCAGCCGGAACATGCACGAGCTCCAATGCCGTCATCGTCAAGTTCGACTCATCGGGAAATGGCGTGTGGGCACAGACCACGACCTCCGGCAGTGACTACTCGCAGTTCGAAGGCGTTGCTGTGGGACCGGGTGGCGTCATTTACGCCGTCGGAAGGAAGTTCGGCTCCGATCCGCTCGGGTTCGGTGGCGGCGTCACTGTCACCGGGTGGTACGGGGCGGGAGACGATCCGATCATCGTTGCCTTCGACCCGTCGGGCACGGCGCTGTGGGCAGGTTCCGTTACCAGCGGGTACAGCAACGCACAGTTTTACGACGTAACGACGGATGTCGCTGGAAACGCATACGCTGTGGGAACGCTATCGGGGAAAGGGGTTGCGTACACATTCGGCGGTACCGCGAGTGCCTCAACCGGTGTCACCGCCGGTTTTGGAAACGGTGTCGTCGTGCAGTACGCCGTGTCGGGTACCGCTCAATGGGCGCGAACGATCGCGGACTCGAGCGACAACAACTCCGAATACCGCGCCGTTGCCGGAGGGGACGGTTGCGTGTACGTCGGCGGCTACTTTGCAGGCAGCGGCCCGTTCAGCGTCGATGGAGGTCTTTCGGTTACGCCGACCAACACCGCAACCGGGCGATCGGTTGTGATAAAGTACGACGATGCCGGCGCCGGGCAATGGATGCGGATACAGGACGGTGGGGACAATTCCCGCTACACGGGCGTTGGCGTACACCGGTCGGGCGATGTGTATGCCGTCGGATATCAGGAAAGCGTCGCGACGTACAACTACGGTTCCGGTGTTTCGGTGAACGGGGCCGACCCGGGCTACAACACAGCGATTGTACGCTACTCTTCTGCGGGACTACCGCTGTGGGCGCGAAGCACCGAGATTGCCAGCAGTCCAACCGGTTTCAATGGAGTCGCAATTGCCGACAGCGCGGTCTACGGAGTCGGATACCAAACCGGGGAGACGTCTGTTCGATACGGGCCCGGTGTCGAGGCGACCGCCGGCTCCAGTGGGGTAAATATCCTTGTTGTTGCATACTCGCGATAGGAGACGCAGACATCGGTCGGTCGGTGTCGGGCGGGGGGCGAAGCTCGCACCGTAGTCGGCTCGTACCCGCGATTTTTCGGGAAAAGCGCGTATACTGTTTCCATATATGGACGCGGTGTTTTACCTCATGCTGCTATTGAACTTCGGTTTCGGAGTGCTCACCGTTGTCTTCCTGTCGATCGTGGAAACCGAACCGGCGGACCCGGGGGCTCGCTCGCTCGCGTTGCCGTTTATCCCGTTGACCATTGCTACCGGGTCGCAGATCGTCGAATACTACGTGTGGAATCGATACGACGGCCACACCTTTCTTGTGTTTCCCCTCATCGCCGATCTCGCAATCGTTGGTATCGCCTTTTCGTGGAACTATCTCGCCGTTCGCCACTATCGGCTCAACGGCATTCACCTGCGTTTCTGGTTTCCGGCCGTCCTCGACTCGGCACGCGGCATCATCGTGATCACGACCCTTCTCGCGATTTCGGTGACGGTCGGGATTCTCTGGTTCCCGCACCTCGTTCCGTGGACGCACGCCGCGGTTTTTGCGTTTCTTTTCTACGCCGCCTTTCGTGGACTTGTCATTCTTCGGCATGCCGACGAACTCTTGCCGTCGTCGCGCACCGCGGCCGTAATCGCGTCCATCAGTTTCGTCATTTACCCCCTGGTTGCCTACGGCGATCTTGCAGCGTGGAACCTTCCCTTTCTCGACCCAACGGTCTCTTTTTGGGTCCAGGCCCATCCCGTGTATATGACCGTGGTCATGATTCCGGCGGCCCAATACATCTATCGCAACCGACGACGGACTCCGAAATCCGCAGATCCACCCGCTTCGCACGGACGGATCCATCCTGGGAGTCCCGGAAACTCGGCCGCCCACCGCTCCATGTCTGCTGAAGCGGTACTGGATGCCACGTGGCGATTACAATCGCGTTCCGTCTCGCAGGGGATCGCCGAGCACCTCACTTCACGAGAAAACCAGATTGTTCTTCTCCTCTACGAGGGGTATCGGTACCGGGAAATCGCGGAACAACTCGCCGTTTCGCTTGCCACCGTCCGCACCCATGTCCACCACATTTACGGAAAGCTGGGTGTCTCCCGCCGGGAGGAACTGTTTCTCATGCTTCGCGCGGAGCGATCGTAAACGTCCGCGGGAACCGAACGCGCACGGTGTTCGCGCCGACGCTGCGAGGCGTTGATATGGAAGCCTTTCGCTGCTTCCCGCGTCATCGATCCCTTGTCGTTGTCATGCTCATGCATCCATACTGGCGATGCAGCATGGTAACCAACGTTTCCGGTGGCGTCACACCGTATCGCGCGTGGCGGCATCTGCCCATTCGATCGCTTCTCGTGTCTGTGCTCCTGCTCGTGATCTCGGCCGTGGCCGAACCACAGGAAGCGCTCGCCATTCGTCCCGTACGACGGCTGTTCGGTGCGAGGCAGGACTGGGGCTACTACATCGGCACCCTTCACAGAGGCCCTGTTTTCGTCGATGAGGAGACAGTCGCGTTTGTGGCCCCCGACGATCGATTGCTCTGGATCACCCTCGACGGAGAGATCGTCTCCAGCATTGAGACGCCGGTTCAGGAGACCGAGGTCTATTCTCTCGCGCGACAGGCGGTTGTGCGCATGCGCGACGAGTTCTTCTGGATCCGAGGTCGGGATCTTGTTCCGATTGATGCGGCGCTGCGCGTCTCCCGCGATGTATGGTACAGCTTTGATGAAGGCCTGTACTCGACAGCTGAACGATCTCCACTCGCGCGACTCGATACGCACCCCACCAGTCTCTTTCAGCTCCCGCTGGTTTCATCCGACGGCGACACGGTCTATTTCGTAACTCGGGACGACCCGTACTTCGGTACGCTCTATTCCTATGATGTTCGGACCAGGAATCTGACATCGCTTGCAGAAGGCATCCGCGATGTCGCTCTGTACGGAGAGAACGACCTGGTCGTATATTCCCTTCAGAGTCGCCATTCGCGGCTGTGGGCCTCCGAATACCCCGGGGATCTGAGGATCCTGGATGGCGATACCGGTACGACGATCCTCGATACCGATCGTATTCTGTACGAGAACAACGCAGAGTACTCGGTCAACTCACTGGATGTGAACTCGTCGGGACAGGTGGTACTGTTCGGCGCGTTCATACGGGTTGACGGAGCGTCGATCCTTGACGGCTCCCTTCGACCGGTCATTCTGGCTGAGATCGACGCCCGCTGAGCGTTCCTGCTCACTCCGGATGCACAGGAACGGGGACGCGAATCAGTACGGGATCAGGAGCGACATGGACGACCGAAGTGCTGTCCCGCCAGGTCATTCTGAGCTCCCACCTCCTCGATTTTCTTGCCGATGAGATCGTGAGCCTCGTCCTTGGCGTTCTCATATTCCGCTTCCGCCTCGTAGTCTCGAGCGGTCGCGACCTCGCTGCGCGTGGACGCACACCCGGCCCGCGGCTGCTACTCCACCACCACAATCCCGCGCTGGGGGCGCCGCTGGCGACGATACTCCTTGGGTGAGAATCCCTCGCGCTTCTTGAACAGGTAACTCAGGTAGTTGAGTTCGCTGTACCCGACGCTGAACGCGATATTGACGATTTTTTCGTCCGTCGATGCAAGCAACTCTTTCACCTTCTCCATGCGGACCTTGGTGAGGTGTTCGATGAACGTCTCCGACATCTCCTGTGAAAACACGGTGCTGAAGTGGGTCGGGCTCAGGGATACGTGGGCGGCGACGGTATTCAGGGAGATATCGGGCTGACTGAAGTTCTCCTGGATATACTCGCATGCCCGGCGCACGAGCTTCACGTGGTGGCTGCTGTTGCCGCAGTCCCGGAGTTCAATCGTTTTCAGGCAGATCTTTGTCGCCAGTTCGGAAAACTCCTCCCCGGACATCGCCGACTGAAACACCTCCCTGAGACCGGCAAAGTGTTCGGCGAGGTCGGAGGCGTCGGTATCAGGATTGAAGTCGTGAATGATCCGCATGGCGGTGTTGGTCAGGTCCATGAGGACGTAGTAGCGATACAGCACGCTGTGCAGCGCGTTGTTGGTAAGGGTCCCGGTAAGCTCCTCCACGATCGCGGGAACGTCCTCCACGACGGCAAACTTGAGCTGGTTCTCAATGTTGAGATTGAAGAAGCTGTTGTCGGGAGCGGTTATGGGATTCTCTATCCGGCCGATATCGCCGGCGCGGATGATCCGGCCCTGCTGCGGCTGTCCGAACGTTTTCAGGAGAATGCTCGCCTCGTGATAGGCGTCGCGGACGGCGCTGAGGCGATCGGTCACGCCGCTGATGCTGACGGTCAGGACGGCGTCGGAATCGTCTTCGACCTCGTGTTTGAGCGTTTGAGCGATGTGGTAGGCCTTTTCGGTGACGTCCAGGTCGGCGGTACCCTTGATGATGAGGACGACACGATCCATACCGCTGGAGAAGTACAGCACATCGGGTTCGTCAACCAGTGCGAACTTGACGCGGGAGGTGATTTCCCGGCGGTTGGACACTCCCCGGGGGCCTTCAAACTGCGAAACGACCACGGCGTAGCGCTTGCTCAGGATGTCGATCCCGAGCTCGTCGGCCCTGTTGAGCGTCTCATCGGCGGTGATCTCCCCGTTGCAGAGCTGCTCCAACAGGGTGCTCACCAGGGCATTTCTCACGGTCTCGGTGTCGGATGCGTCGTGGAGAAACGAGACGCTGTTGCGTTTGTGCTCCCGGATCAGGTCGCCGGCCTTGCCCAGGGCGTCCGACAGATCCTCGGCGGTGACCGGTTTGAGCAGGTAGTGGTCCACGCCAACGCAGATCGCCTTCCGTGCCAGTTCGAACTCGTCGTATCCGCTGACGATGATGATCCGAAGCCACGGGATAATGGATTTGGCATGGCTCGCAAGGGTCAACCCGTCCATAAACGGCATCTTGATATCCGTGACCAGGATGTCCGGTTTCAGGTCCCGGATCATCGAAAGCGCCAGCTCGCCGTCCGTGGCTTCGCCTATACAGGTATAGGGTCCATCATCCCGCTCGATGATGTTCCGTATCTTTTGCCGGATGAGGGGTTCATCCTCGACCAGGAAGACTGTGTGCATCGATCATCCTCCTTCCGCGGGTACCGCCGCCACCTCTGCGGGGACCGGCACCGATACGATGGGCAGTCGCAGGGTGACGGTGCTCCCGACGTTGTACTCGCTGTCCACCGTGAGTCCGTTGTCTATCGAATAGTAGAGCTGGATGCGTTTGAACACGTTGTACAGCCCGAATCCCATGTCGTGATTCGACATGTCATAGTGGGTCAGGTTCTCCCGCAGACGGTCCAGTTCCTCTTCTTTCATCCCCTGCCCGTTGTCTTCCACCGTCAACACGATGTGGTTGTCCTGCCGGCGCCCCGTCAATCGGATCAGTCCGAGACGACGCGTCATCTTGATCCCGTGGTAGATCGCATTCTCCACCAGGGGTTGCAGCAGAATCTTGAGCATCGCTTCCGAAAGAATTGCCTCCTCCATGTCTATCTCGTACTCCAGGATGGACCCGTACCGCATCTTCTGGATCGCCAGGTAGCTCTCCACGTGGGTCTTCTCCTCGGATACCGAAACCCAGTCCCGGCCCTTGTTCAGGGAAAGTCGGAAGAAGCTGGACAGCGCCAGCGTGGTGGTGACAACTTCCTCGTTCCGCCCTTCTTCCGCAAGCGACAGAATCGTATCGAGGGTGTTGTACATGAAGTGAGGCGCAATCTGCGCCTGGAGCGTCTTCATCTCCGCTTTCTGCAGGTTTTTCTGTTTCTGCGTGTTCTGTTCGATCAGTTCGGCCAGTTTTCCGCCCATGGTGTTCAGGCTGTCGGTCAGCTCATCGAGCTCGCTGATCTCCGGCCGTTCCACCCGGATGGACAGGTCCCCCTGGGCGATCCGGGAGGCCATCGTTTTCAGGCGATAGATCGGGTCGTTGATGCTGCGGTTCAACTGTTTGTAGTTCCGGAACAGGAACACGAGGATCGCCGCGAGCAGAAGTATCTGAAACAGCGTCATCAGGTCTATCGACCGTTGAATCCGCGTGTTCTGGAGATAGGCGATCTCCATCTCCGCGGCCACGAACTGCTGGATTACATCGTAGAGCAGCTCGCTCACGGAGCTGATCTCACCGAGAATCTGCTCGTTTTCGTGAACCGGTCGATTGCCGGCGATGTTCTCGCCAACCTTGGCCACGTAGCCCTCGATCGTCTCCAGCGTGTTGCGGGCCACCTGGATCAGATAGCTGTTGTCCTCACTGGCGGCGTTCATCTGCAGCTCGTCGAGGCGAGTTCTGATCCGTTCCAGCAGCTCGTACTGGGTGTTGTCGGAGAACCTCGTCTTGCCCGAGACCACGTTCCACATGGTGGTGTAGATTTCGCGCTGCAGCCCGCTCGAGAGGCTGTTGGCGCTGGAGACGTTTTCGATGATCCGTTCGTACTGATTGAGCGTGTAGCTGTAGTACACCGTGCTCATCAGGAACGGAACGAGAGCGGCGAGGATCACGACGGTGTTCGTCACCCGGAGCGTTTTGCGTATGCTGTTGGTCCGCACTGTTCTCCTACCGTTCTGTTTCATCGCAGGCGCCCCCCAACCGCGCCGGCGGGCTCAGTATCCTCTATCGGCGATCGTGCTGAAGTCGGTGTATTCGTCAAACACCGTCTCCTGGATTGAGATGTGTTTCGGCACCTCTTCGCCGGCGGCGATCCGTCCGGCGATGTCCATGACGAGCGGACCGCTGTTGGGATTGCACTCGATGACACAGTTCACCGCACCCTCTTTGAGGTAGTTGATGATTCGCTGGGTCGCATCCACCGAGATGATCACGATGTCCCGGCCTGGGACGATTCCGGCCTCGTGCATCACCTCGATGGCGCCAAAGGTCATGTCATCGTTGTGCGAATACAACACGTCGATGTCCTCTGGATCGTAGAGCGACAGAACGCGCTGCATGATCTCCCGCCCCTTGCTGAGCATGAAATCGCCGTCCTCGCTGAAGATCACCTCGAACTTCGGATCGGCGGAGATCACCTCACGGAACCCTTCGTACCGTCCGATCGCCGGGGTGGACTCCGCGGTGCCGACGAGTTCCACGATCCGGACGGGATCGTCGGTGTCCTGGAACTTCTCCACGAGAAACTCCCCCGCCCGGCGCCCCTCGAGATCAAAGTCCGAGGTAATGGCGGTTCGGTACAGGCCGGGGTCGGCGGTATCGATCATCCGGTCCACGATGATGACGGGGATGCCGGCCGCCCGCGCCTCACCGAGCACGGTGTCCCACCCCGTCTCGACCAGCGGAGAGAAGGCGATCACATCCACCTTGTACGCGATGAACGAGCGTATCGCCTTGATCTGGTTCTCCGGATTCTGCATCGCGTCTTCGAACATGATCTTGATACCGGCGTCCTGTGCCGCGCTGATGATCGACCGGCTGTTCTGTGTTCGCCACGCGCTCTCGTCACCGAGTTGGGAGTACCCGAGAACGATCGGACTATCCTCGGGCTCGTTGTCGCGACTGGTACCGCAGCCCAGGAATACGGCGAGAAACAGGATGGTAAGGAAGACGTGGAGTGATCGGACCATGAAGACCCCCGTGACACGGCGTCCTGGTCGGGGATACACGTGTCCTCAGTTGATTCACTCTACCACGGGCCTATCCGGTTGCAAACGCGGAATTTGAGCGCCCCGGGGCAGATCGAAAAATAACCAAGGACTCCCGGAAGAAATCGTAGAAACCACCTCGCCCTCCCGTGAAACCAATAAATAATCATCACAAGATCGAAAGCTTGTCCGTAGCTCCGGCGGGAATGCTCCCGTTTTAATGGTGGATATCGGAAAGAGCGGCGTCGCCGCCCTTGATCGCAAATTCGGTTCCCACACGGAGGCACGGAATGTCATTCAGAACACAGATGCACGGGAGACACGGCTGGTCCAGGACGGTCGGTCTGGCCCTGGTACTCATCCTGGCTATTACAGGGATCGTGGCCGCAAGCGGCTCACGAGAAGCCGGCGGCGACAGCGACCTGATTCGCGTCGGCATAGTAAACCTGCCGCCGGAGGAATCCGGGTACCGTCAGGCAAACGTGGAAGACATGAACACCGTCTTCTCCCGAGCCAACGGCTACGATGCCCGGCAGACCAATACCGGCGACAACAGTGAGCAGATCGCTGCGGCGCAGGGCTATATTCGCGATGGCGTGGACTATCTCCTCATCTCGGCTGCCAACGCATCCGGGTGGGACAACGTTCTCAAGTCCGCCGCCGACGCCGGCGTCATGGTCTTCCTGTTCGACCGGCTGATCGACACCGACGAGTCCAACTACCAGGCGGCGCTCGTTTCCGACATGCATGCTGAGGGAGAAAACACGGTGAACTGGCTGCTGGACCAGGGGCTGGACGAGTACAACGTGGTGCTCATCCGCGGTCAGCTGGGTTCGGCCGCCGAAATCGGTCGCAGTGCGGCGGTCCTTTCGGCCGAGGAGAACGGGGACCTGTCCATCGTCGCGGACGGAACCGGCGGCGACAGCTGGAGCCTCGAGGAAGCGCGCCGGGTCGTTGAAGCAGCGATCACCGCGGGCAAGGACTTCAACGTGATTTACGCGGAGAACGACGGAATGGCGCAGGGTGCCGTACAGGCGCTGGAAGCTGCCGGCATCTCCCATGGCGTGGACGGCGATGTCATTATCATCGGTTTTGACTTCAACCGGTTCGCGCTCCGCAACGTGCAGGCCGGCTACTGGAACTATGACCAGCAGTGCAGCCCGCGGCAGGCGTCGCAGATCTCGGAGTGGATTCAGGATCTCGAGAGCGGCGGTTCGATTCCCAGCGGTATCGTCTACAACGAGGAAATCGGCGTCGATACCAGCACGGTGACGGATGCGATCATCGAAAACCAGGGCATCAATGATGATCCCGGCAAGGGAGTGGTTACCCGGTAGGAATGGCCTGGAACCTGTTTCCAGACCGTTGAACGGGTAGAGTTCGCGGCGCGGTGTTCGGATCTGTTCCGGTCCGCCGCGCCGCGTTTCTTTGTGCGGGCAGCAAAGGAGCCGGCAATTGGAGTCGCAGAACGTACTGGAAATGAGCGGTATCGACAAATCCTTTCCGGGGGTCAAAGCACTCAACGACGTGCGATTTACCCTCCGGAAAGGCGAGGTCCATTCGCTCATGGGCGAGAACGGGGCCGGGAAGTCGACGCTCATCAAGGTGATGACCGGGGTCTACCAGAAGGATGCCGGTCAGATAACGATCAACGGCGAGCCGATGGAGTTTCGGTCACCGCAGGACGCGCAAAACTTCGGAATCGGTACGGTCTATCAGGAGATCTCGCTCTGTCACAATCTCACGGTCGCGGAGAACACCTTCATCGGCCGCGGGAACTACCGCTTCGTCAACTGGAATGAGATAAACGCCAGGACGAAAGAGCTCCTGGACTCCCTCGGGATACCCGCCCGACCGACGCAGCAGCTGTCGAGCTGTTCCCTCGCCGTCCAGCAAATGATCGCAATCGCCCGGGCGATCGACATGGACTGCAAGATTCTGGTGCTGGACGAGCCGACCTCCTCCCTGGATGAGGACGAAGTTCAGAAACTCTTCGGACTCATGCGTGAGCTGAAATCGAGGGGGGTGGGCATCATTTTCGTCACCCACTTCCTCGATCAGGTGTACGAGATCAGCGACCGCATCACGGTACTTCGAAACGGTCAGTTTATCGGGGAGTACGAAGCCGAGACGCTGCCCCAGCTGGACCTCGTCTCGAAGATGATGGGCAAGGCACTGGATGCGGTGGCCGACGTACACACCCAGGAGCCCGTCCTCGAAGACGACAGCGTCCCCGTCCTCGAAGCAACGGCGCTTTCGAGCGCGGCGGGGGTACAGCCCTTCGACTTCAGGATCCGAAAGGGCGAGGTAAACGGTTTTGCCGGCCTGCTCGGGTCCGGCCGCAGCGAGAGCGTCCGGGCGATCTTCGCCGCGGACAAGGTCACCGGCGGAGAAGTCCGCGTGCACGGCAAACGGGTCAAGCTGACCAAACCGCTTCGCGCCATGAAACACGGGATCGGGTACCTGCCGGAGGATCGGAAGGGCGACGGGCTTATCGCGGAACTCTCGGTTCGTGAAAACATCATCCTGGCACTGCAGGTGATGAAAGGGTTTTTCAGACCCCTCTCGCGAAGACAGGCCGAAGCGTTCGCCGATGAGTTTATCGCCGCGTTGAAGATCAAGACACCGACATCCAGCACCCCGATCGAATCGCTGTCCGGCGGCAACCAGCAAAAGGTGATCCTGGCCCGCTGGCTGCTCACCCGCCCGGACTACCTGATCCTCGACGAGCCCACACGGGGCATCGACGTGGGAACCAAGGTGGAGATCCAGAAACTGGTCCTCAGACTGGCGTCTGAAGGGGTCAGCGTGACGTTCATCTCCTCCGAGATAGAGGAGATGCTTCGGACCTGTTCGCGACTGATCGTCATGAAGGATCGCGCGATCGTCGGTGAGCTGTCCGGCAGCTCCATCACCGAGAGCGACGTGATGCACATGATCGCCGGGGGAGGCAGAGAGTAACGATGGCAACACTGCGAACAAAACACACAGCATCCCATTTGATCCTGCCACTCTCCGTTCTGGGGTTGCTGATCGTGATCAACCTGATCAAGGGTGCCGACTATTTCAGCATCTCGGTCATTAACGGCGCGCTGTACGGGAACATTCCCAACATACTGTTCGGCGCGAGCGAGCTCGTCATCATCTCGATCGGGATGACCCTCGTCACCGCCTCCTCCGGCGGCCAGGATATCAGCGTCGGCGTGGCGGCCACGATCGCGTCGGCGGTATTCGGTCAGGTACTCATCGCGTCCAATCAGGACACGGTGATGACGATCGTCCTGGCGTTGCTTGCGAGTTGCGGCACCGGTCTGCTGATCGGAGCGTTCAACGGATCCCTCGTTGCGGTATTCAAGGTGCAACCGATGGTGGCAACGCTGATCCTCTTCACCGGTGGACGGTCCATAGCCTTCCTCATCGACGGAAAGCTGTCGCCCGTTGTCGGCACCAAACTCACCGGTCAAATCGGAGGGGTGATCCCCGGCGTTCCGATTCAGACGCCGATTATCCTGACCTTCGTCTTCATCGGGCTCATAGCGCTCGTGCTCAAACTGACCAATCTCAAGCTGTACGCCGAATCCGTCGGTATCAACGAGAAGGCGGCGCGACTGAACGGCATCAACCCGGTGAGCGTGAAGTTCCTGACCTTCCTGATCATGGGCATCTGTACCTCGGTTGCGGGCTTTATCGCCATTACCAAGGCCGGACGGCACGACAGCGTCAATCTGCTCAAGTTTATCGAGCTGGACGCGATTCTCGCGGTTGCCATCGGGAGCAACGTCCTGAGTGGCGGCAAATTCAGCATCACCGGTTCGGTCATCGGCGCGTACACGATCGAGGTCCTCAACAGGACGCTCCTCCGCCTGGAGGTGAACACCGAGGCGATAAAGGCGTTCAAGGCGGTCTTTATCATCGTACTCATGGCGGTGTCGTCACCGGTGGTTCGGGAGTTCGCCCGAAAAACGGTCGAGCGAATCCGAACAAAACCCGCAAAGCAGGAGGTGTAGGGTGCAGACAACAGGAACGATCAAACAACGGGAGAAACTGTCAAACTCGGATCTGCTCCTGGTCATTGCGGCGGGGATCTTCGCGCTCATGTACGGCTTTGCGATACTGAGCTACCCTCGCAGTTTCCTGCAGTTCCAGACCTTTTTCGACCTGTTCAGCCTGAACGCTCCCTTCATCATTATCACACTGGGGATCAGTGTCGTGATGATCGGCGGCGGTATCGACATCTCGGTTGGTTCGGTCATGGGGCTGGTCACGATGTCCTGTGCGGTGCTGATGGAGCTCCACGACGGGAGCGTCGGCGGCGCGATACTCCTGGCGCTGGCGATCGGACTCGCCTTCGGTCTCCTGCAGGGCTTCCTGATCGCGTACCTCGATATCCAGCCGTTTATCATCACGCTTGCGGGCCTCTTTCTGGGAGCCGGACTCCTGACGATCATTCACAAAGACCCGCTCAACGTAACGTCGCCGGCGTTTGTGGCGCTTCGGGACTACGAAATCATCGTCCCGTGGCTCGGTACCACCAATCGCCTGGGCCATTTCATCCCGCTGCAGATCAAACCCGGAGCGATCGTCGTCTTTGTGCTGGTGGTCGTCCTCGTCTCCATGATGAAGTGGTCGCGATTCGGACGAAACCTGTACGCCGTGGGGGGAAACAGCCAGAGCGCCCGCATGCTCGGCATCAACGTAAAGCGAACGCGGTTCTTCTCCTACGTGCTGTGCGGCGTGCTGGCCGGTAGTGCGGGGTTCGTCTTTGTCATGACGACCGGCGCGGGCAATGTCGGAAACGGCGCGGGGATGGAAATGAAGGCGATCGCCGCCGCGATCATCGGCGGAACGATGCTCAACGGCGGCGTGGGCAACCTGCTGGGTTCGCCAATCGGCGCGCTGACGCTGTTGACGATCAACGAGCTCATCCGCGCCGCCGGGGTCGACTCCAACCTCCAGGCGATCATCGCCGGGCTGCTGCTCTACCTGTTCATCGTCCTGCAGAGCGCAGTCGTCTCGTTGCGGGGCGGGAGTTCGTTCGCACTCGCGCTGCCCGCGTGGATCCCGTTTGCGCGGAAGGGGTAATGCCCCCTACGTCGTGCCGTCTATGATCTCCATGGCGTACGAGAAGAACGCCCAGATCCGCGGCTCCGGAAGGGTCCACTGGAAATAGTGGTCGTTGCGCCACGACGGGTAGAATATGCCGGGAGGGTGCTGGTCGACGCCGAGGAGAACGTAGCCGTCGTTGGGCCCGTAGTCGCTGATCCTTCGATAGAAGGGACGCGCGATCCGCGTCACGTGGCGCGCGAGGGGCACCCCGATGATCGTGACCACCTGGACGGTGTCGGGAATCGACATGGGGTGGGACAGAGCGCCGGGTCTGTAGCGAAACCAGTCGTCCATTGACTCCAGTCCGTCCCAGTCCCAACCGTTGAAGAAGAAGAACGTCTTGCCCCAGACGCGATAGCGCCAGGTGGTGTCGGTCATGTCGAGAATGGGACTCGGTTCGACGATGCCGCCGATGTTGAACCACACGTCGATGGCGTCGACGAACGCTTCGTCGCCGTACTCGTAGAGCATCTCGACGAAGTCGCCGCCGCCCTTGCTGACGGACGCCACGATGATCGAGTCGTAGCGGGTCGCGCGCTCGGCAAGGAAATCGCGGATGATGCGCGCGTTTGTACGAATCGTGCCGGTCTGCTTCACGGGGACGAGCTCCGCGTCGAGGTTGGCGTCCGCCGCCGCATCCAGGAGCGGCTCCCCTTTCAGGCCGACGATCGAGACGTCCTTGTAGAACATGCCCGGCACAAACGCGAGAAGCACGTTCCGGTCATCGAAGTCGGGGGGACCTCGTCTGAACTCATTCTCCCGTGCGTCCACGAACTCAAGAAATGCCCGATTGTCGGGGTCGGAGATCGCCCGATCGTAGTACACCGCCGCGGCGCGATCGACCGACCCGGCCTCCGCGCGAATCGCCTGCAGGTGTTCCGCCGTCATGGCGGAAAACGATCGGTACTCGGGATACTCGCTCGCCCAGTCCAGGATCTCACGCTCCTCGGAGCACAGGTGCGAAACGAAGTACGCGTGGTCGGTGCAGTCGTCGATCGGGTACCGTTTGGACGGGTGTGGTGTGCGGACCATGGTGGCGCACGAGCCGAGGGTGCTCAGCCCGAGTACCGCTATTGCGAGTTGGAGCGTCGTGGTTCGGGGGCAGCGCGGACGATTCATGACGTATCTACTCGTATTTCTCCTCGCTGAGAGTATACACCACCGGGCTGCGACGTCTTGCCCGCGACCCGTCTGCACCGTACAGTTGCCTGAGAGGAACGATCGCGTGGGCGACGAGTTGAAACGCAAAACCCCTCCGGCGCCGTGGGACCGGCGGATCATTCCCACGGCATCCGGATATCACTACCTCGAACACGCCGACCGGGTCCCGATGGCGTGGCACGGCGGGCGGTACAACCCGGTGCAGGCGTGGTGGTTGAGCGAGATGTCCGCGCTTGCCTACGTTGGACACGAGCACGCCGCCGACGTGCTCGCCGGCGCCGGGTTCTCGACCTACCGGGGCTTTGACGGGTCCCACTGCCGCTGTTTTGTCACCTCCGACGGAACCGGCCACGTCGTTGTCTTCCGCGGAACCGATGTCCGCAGCTTCGCCGGCTTGCTCGATGTTGTCGCCGCGATTCGCGTCTCCCTGGTTGCGGCACGACTCGCCGAGGGCCGCGTGCACCGCGGTTTTCAGGCGACCCTGGACGAGGTCTGGGACGGTGAGACCGGTGTGGCGTCGCACCTGCGGCGGTCGCGCCCCGATCCGCGATCGCCACTGTACATCACCGGGCACAGTCTCGGCGGCGCGCTGGCGCTGATCGCCGCGGCGCGCCTCTCACATTCCGGTGTCGGGGTGTCGGGGGTCTATACCCTGGGAACGCCGCGCGTCGGCGACGCAACGTTTTGCGGGGGTATCGGTGCCCCGGTCTACCGGCTCGTACACGACGATGACCCCTTCGTTCATGTACCGCCGCCGGCGTTGTTTCACCACGGAGGCGATCGGGTCGATGTGACCACCGGGGCCGCGCCTCCCGGCACGCCGACCAACCATTCGCCGATCTACTACGCGATCGGCACGTGGAACGAAGTGGCCTCGACGCCGCGGTAGTGCTGGTGACGGCGCGCGGTTCCGGAGTATTGTCTCATCAGGGACACGACCAGTGAAACGCGAGCAGCACACAGATCCATCCCGCCGGCGACCGTGGACCACACGCATCATGCGCGTCGTTGGGCCGGTCGTGGGCCTGACGCTGTTCGTACTCGCCGTCGCCGTTCTTCACAGGGAACTGCACGCCTATCGGGCCTCCGACATTGCGACGGAGTTTCGGTCGATTCCGACCCGGCGGGTGCTGGCGGCGATCTGTACCGCCGTCGGCAGCTACGTCGCGGTCACTTTGTACGACGTCCTGGCGATGCGGTCTGTCGGGAGACGGTTGCGGTACCGGGCGATCGCCCTGACCTCGTTTGTTGCGGCCACGTTCAGCAACAATCTCGGATTCGGACTCCTCACGGGTGGTTCGGTCCGATTCCGGCTGTACTCCGCCTGGGACGTTTCGGTGGAAGAGATCGCCCGGGTCATGGTGTTTTTCGCGGTCACCCTCTGGCTGGGTTTCGGTATCCTGGCGGGCGTGGTCTTTACAGTGGAATCGGGGACGCTGCCGCAGGGTCTGCTCTCCAACGTCGGCGGCACGCTGACTCTGGGGATCGTCCTCCTTCTCCTGGTGGCGGCGTACGTCGTAATCACCGTGGCGGTACGGCGCCCGATCCGGGTGTTCGGGGTGGAGATCGCGCCCCCGGCGCCACGCTTCCTTCCCGCTCAGCTGCTCACCTCGCTGTTCGACTGGGGACTCGCCGGCGCAACGCTGTTTGTGCTCATGCCGGCGGGTCTCGGGCTGACGTTCGGCCAGTTCCTGGGATACTACATGCTGGCGCTGACCGTCGGCATGGTCAGTCAGGTGCCCGGCGGCGTCGGAGTCTTCGAGTCCCTGATGCTGATTCTACTGAAGGGACGGGTGGACGCTGCACAGCTGGTTGGAATCCTCCTCGCGTACCGCACGGTGTACTACCTCCTGCCTCTGATGGCGGGAACCACGCTCATGGCGCTCCGCGAGATGCAGCTCCGCCGCAAGGGCGTCCTGGCCGCCGCCGAGCAGTTCCGCCGGTGGAGCGCCCTGATCACGCCGCCGTTGATGAGCTTCGCCGTCTTTGTCGCCGGCGTGGTGTTGTTGGTCTCCGGCGCCACCCCGCCGGCGTGGAACCGGTTCCACGCGCTTGCCGGGCTACTGCCGTTTGCGCTGTTGGAGGGGTCGCATTTCCTGGGGAGCGTGGCGGGCATGGCGCTCATCGTGCTGGCCCGGGGTATTCAACGCCGTGTGGACGCGGCGTACGTGACCACCATAGTGCTGCTCACCGCCGGGATCGTCTTCTCCCTTCTCAAGGGGTGGGACTACGAGGAGGCGATCGTCCTCGCGATCGTTCTGGTCCTGCTGCTGCCGGCGCGGGGACACTTTTCGCGAACCTCCGTCCTGTTCACGCACAGGTTCAGCCCCGGGTGGTCCGCGGCGATCGTCGCAGTCGTCATCGGCACGATCTGGCTGACGGTCTTCTCGCATTCCCACGTCGAGTACCGGGGAGAGCTGTGGTGGCAGTTTGAGATTGACCGCAGTGCGCCGCGGTCGATGCGCGCCCTGGTCGGCGCGCTGGCGGTACTCATCGGATCGGGGATCACGACGCTGTACCGTCCGCAGCCGCGCCGCGGGGCTCCTCAGTCGGCGGACATCGACTGGGACGCGGTTGAGCGCATCGTGCGCGCCTCGCCCAACACGCTCAGTAACCTCGTGTTCCTCGGCGACAAGCACGTACTGTTCGGGCCAGACGGGGACAGCTTCCTGATGTACGGCGTTGCCGGTCGAACGTACGTGGCAATGGGCGATCCGATCGGTGCGGAGGAGGCCTGGAAGCCGCTCGCGTGGAAGTTCCGGGAGATGGCGGACCGGGACGGCGCGAACGCCGCGTTCTACGAAGTTCAGACCGAAACGCTGCCGCTGTACCTGGACATGGGGCTGTCGGTCCTCAAGTTCGGGGAGGAAGCCCGCGTTCCACTCGAATCCTTTACGCTGGAGGGACCCGCGCGCAGGGGGCTGCGCTACACCGTCAACAAACTGACCCGGGAGGGGTGCGAGTTCGCGGTGGTCAGCGGCGACGCGCTGACCGCACACCTGCCGGAGCTGCGGCGCGTCTCCGAGGACTGGTTGGCGAACAAACACGCACGGGAGAAGGCGTTTTCGCTCGGGAGCTTCTCCGAGACGTATCTCTCGCACTTTCCGGTCGGCCTCGTGCGCCGGGACGGGCGGATCGTCGCCTTCGCCAATCTGTGGCGGTCCGATCAAACGCACGAAGTCTCGATCGACCTGATGCGCCACGTGGACGATGCGCCGCAGGGCGTGATGGACTACCTCTTCGTGCAGCTGTTCCTGTGGGCGCAGGAACGGGGCATCGCGTGGTTCAACCTGGGGATGGCGCCGCTGGCGGGACTGGACGAACACCCTATGGCGCCGATGTGGAATCGCGCCGGGGCGTTCCTCTTCCGTCACGGCGAGCATTTCTACAACTTTCAGGGACTGCGAACCTACAAACAGAAGTTCGATCCCGTCTGGCGGCCGAAGTACATCGCCACCCCCGGCGGGCTTGCGGTTGCCTCGGTCCTGACGGCGCTGGGAACGCTGTCCTCCGGGAGCGTGGCGGGTCTGGTGACGAACGTGTAGCGCCGCGGCTTGTTTGTCGCCGCCGCGGCGTTGCCGCCGTCCTACTGTCGCCGTCCTACTGTCGCTCGTAGGCGCCGATGTCGGGCCCGCTCCCGGAAACGCGCGGGTTTCCGCCGGCGTCCAGCGGCAGCGTTTCTGTTGTGTCTCCGTCGGCATCCACGTCAAGAGAGTCGGGGCCCACAGCGGTGGAGTCGCCACGATCGACCAGATAGCCGTCCGGCGCCCCCGGTGAGCCGGGATACGGAACGTACAGCCACGGCGCGAGACCGCTGTACCGGTCGTCGGCGGTCCCCCAGGTGTTATCGGCTCCCTCGTCCGGGGCCCCCTCCACCGGGGGGCTGTCGTTGACGTTGCCGCCACCGCCGGCGCCGTCAAACTCTGAGAACGGTCCCACGTTGTTCTCCAGCACCGCGATCGCGGCGCTGGGGTTTGCCGGAGGATCGAACCCCTGGTTTGAGAAGAACACGCTGTTGCCGAGCGTGTACTCCGATCCGGCGAACGCCAGGTCGGAGTACACGGTGGTCCCGCTGTCGTCGGTGCGCTGGTTGCCGTAAAACGTGGCGTAGCGGACCGATTGAGACGCGCCGCTGTCACGAATGGCGAGTCCGCCGACTTCGGTTGCCCCGGTCGTGTAGCCGCCGCGAACGACGTTTCCGACGAACGCGACGCTGTTCATGGAGATCGTCGGCGGGTTGGGAGCACCCACCCCCTGGCCACCACCGAAATACACCGCGCCGCCGTCGTTGAGCGCCGTCAGTCCGGTGTCCTCCGCCACGTTGCCCAGGAACTCCGTGGCACGGACGGTGAGCTCCACCGCCAGCATGGAGGCGATTGCACCGCCGACGAACCGACGGTCGGTGGAGTTGTTTTCGACGCCGACGGCGCGGTTGCGGACGAAGCGACTCGCGCCCACCTCCAGATACGACGTGGTCGTCCCGGCGGCGTAGATCGCCCCGCCCCCGATCGGTCCGGTCGACCCGTCGGTTCCGAACGCACCGGCGCTGTTCGCCGAAAACGTGGTCCCGATGAACGTGAGGTCGGCGTTGTAGCCGAATACCGCGCCACCGATGCGTCCTGCGCGGTTGGAGAGGAACTGCCCGTCGTGGACGGTCGCCGCGAGTCCGGCGGCGTAGATCGCACCCCCGGCGAGTCCGTCGTCGGTAAACTGCGTGTGTCCCACGTCCACGACGTTCGCTTCGAATCGAGTCCCGGCGATGAAGAGCTCCCCACCGACCTGGTAGATCGCGCCGCCGGCGCCGCGCAGGTTGGTCGCGTTGCCCGTTCCCGCAACGCCCCGCGACTCGTTGCTGTGAAACCTGGAGTCGGAGATCGACACGCGGTTGGTCGCGCTCTGTTCCACAAAGATCGCCCCGCCCAGCGTTCCGAGGTTCCCGTCGAAGACCACGTTTTCGAGCGTCAGCGTCGCCCCGGCACCGACGTAGATCGATCCCCCGGGGAGCAGGTCCGGATTGCGCGGCGCCCCGCCGGTGAGCGTGAGGTCCCGGAGGGTGAGCGACGGTGCGCCGGGCTGGTAGGTGAAGTGGCGCTGCCCGCCGTCGGTGGCGATCGTGACCGTGGTGTTGACGCCGCTGATCGTCAGGTCCTTGTCGATGCGGATCCCCTGCCGGTCTCCGGTGAGCGTGATCGTCATGTCCTGCAGAAACCGCACTTCGGACCCCGCCGCCGCGTCCGCAACGACCTGCCTCAGGCTGCCGGGTCCGTCGTTGGCGCTGGAGGTGACGAGCGGGCCGCTGTAGTCGGCGTTGCCGCCGGTACTGCCGGCCGCGGGGTCGTCTCCGCCGGTGGGTGTGCCCCCGCCGGTGGGAGTGTCCCCGCCGGTGGGAGTGTCCCCGCCCCCGTCGGCGGCGGCCGGGTCGCCCTGCCCGCCCACGGGGCTGGGGCACCCGGTCAGGATCAGGACCGACAGCGCGGCGTACAGGATCAGGACCAGCGCGCGGGTCAGTTCGCGGCGGAAGGCAGCGGGGCCGTATCGACCCCGGCGGCGTCGCGCGGTTCGGTGTGTGGGTGTAGGTATCGGTGCTGGCATCGGTGTGGTCGGGCCCTGGGTTTTCGTCTGCACGCTCCGTCTCTCCTCTCTGTCGCCTGCGGAGGCTGCCTCCGCGGTGGCGAACCTACCGCTCGTATGCGCCCCGGTCGATGCCACCTGCCGCCCGCGGATCCCCCGCCGCGTCGAGGGGTGATGCTTCCGTGGTGTTGCCGTCACCGTCGGCGTCCTCGACATCAGCGGTCACAGATCCGGCGCTGCCCGCCCCGATATCGGGGGACGACGGCTGCAGGCGCAGGTCGCCGTAGTCGTCGTCGTCGGTACGCCACGTCCCGTCCGGGCCGGGGTCCGGCAATCGAACAAAGGCGGGGTCGCGGGCGGCATTGCCGTAGGTCGCGTCGGCGACACCGAACGCCCCCGGGCCGCTGGAAGACAGGTAGTTGAGGTCCGTGCCGTGGACACCGAGGACCCCGTCTATCACGGTGGCGCCGTCCACGGCGCGGGCCAGGGAGTTGCTGAACCGGTTGGCCGTCGAGGCGCTGGCGTAGGTGGCGTTGGCGCCGGCGCCGCCGCCGACGTTGCCGGCGAGGCTGGAGTTGACGATCCACAGCCGACTCCCCTCACCCAGGATCGCCCCCACCGACTCCCCATCCGGGGCGGGGTCGACGTTCCCGGCAAAGACGCCGGAGGTGATCACCGTATCGATGGAGTCCGCGGTGGCGTGGATCGCGCTGGCGCCGCGGTGCGCCTCGTTGCCGTGGAAGATACTCGCGGCGACGAAGAGACTGCCCTCGTTGAGGATCGCGCCGCCCGCTCGCGGGTCCGCGCTCAGCGTCGGCGGGTTGGCCCAGGTGAAGGCGCCGTTGCGGACAAACTCGGAGCGACTGACGTACCCGGCGGAACTCTGCGCGACCCGCAGCGCGCCGCCTCCCAATACCGTGGCACCGGGGTTGGTGAGGGCGGTATTCTCCAGAAACACGCTGCGGCGGATGTACACGCTGAACCCGCTCGCCACGTTGATCGCGCCGCCCCATTCGTCGGCTGTGTTGCCCTCGAACCGCGAATCTTCGATGACCGGCGGGCTGGAAAATCCCGATCCCATCGCGAGGCTGATGGCGCCACCGGAGCCGCTGTAGGAGGCGCTGGTGTTGCGTCCCGCCCAGTTGTCCCGAAACACCACGTTGCGCACGGTAAGCGATCCGCCGTACTGGGAGAGCGCGCCGCCGTCGCCGCTCGCGCTGTTCCCATCGAAGACCGCGTTGTCGATCGTCACCGCGGCGTTGACCGCCCGAATCACTCCGCCGTCGCGTTCGGCATTCGTTCCCGCCTGGTTGTTGCGAAAGGTCACACCGTCGATCGTGAGCGATCCTCCGGACAGGGAGATCCCGGCGGCCACCGTTCGCGCCTGGCCGTCCGCGATTTCGCCGCCGACAAGCGTGACGTCCGCGGTGGACGCATCGATCGCGGCAGCAGAACTCTGCGATCCGCCCCCGGAGATCCTGGTGTCTTCGAGATAGACGGAGGAACCGGTGAAGGCGTAGATCGCCCCGCCCGGAGAGCCGCGGTTGTTACTGAACACCAGCCTCGTTCCGCGAAGCGCGGTATCGCGATCCAGGTACACCGAGCCACCGGACTGGGCGCGGTACCCGTCGGCGAGCTGGATATCGGAGAGTTCCAGCGTGCCGGAGGTCACGGTGAAGTGGCGCATCTGCGATGTTGCAACCGGGTTGCGCAGGATGACTTGGTGGTCGCCGCCCTGGATGCGCAGGTCCGTGTTCACGATCAGGCCGTCGGGATCGCCCTGCAGGTCGATCGTGAAGTCGTCGGCGAACACGATGAGCCCGCCGGCGGGGGAGTCCGCGATCGCCTGCCGCAACGAACCCGGGCCGGAGTCGGCGGCGCTGGTGACCACCACGCCCTGTCGGACGGTATAGGACTCCTCGGCGATCGTGCTGGGGTCGAACCCCGGGGCCACGGCGATCGCGCGGACCGTGTAGGTTGTGTCCGCCGACGGCGCCAGGAGCGCGACGGGCGCGCGGTACACCGGGGAGCCCGTGTCGGGGAGCGAACCGTCGGTGGTGTAGTGGATCGTTGCTCCCGCGGTCAGCGTCGAGATCGAGACGGTGGCGATCGCGTCGTAGGATCCGGGGGGCGCCCCGAACTGCGGGGTGGACACCGCGCCGTAGTCGATCGTGTAGCTCGCCTCTGCCGCCGGGCTGGAACCGAACCCGGGGGCTGCTGCGATCGCCCGGACCGTAACCGAGGTTCCGTCGCCTGCCACGGCGATCGGTCCGGAGTAGGCCGGCGCATCGACCGTCGGCTCCGACCCATCGGTGGTCACGTGAATCACCGCCCCCGGCGTTGCACTCTCGATTGCGACCGATATGTCCTGGGAGTAGGTTCCGGCGGTTGGAGTGAACACCGGCGTCTCGGCCGGCGCGACCGGGCTCGAAGAACCGCCACCACCGCCGAACGGGCTCGGGCATCCGAGAAGCAGGGTGAACACCGTCGCTGCGGCGAGGGCTCGCATGAGCCCGGGCAGCGACGGACGGGTGTTTCGCCTGGTCCGATATCCGGTCAGAAATCCACCGTTCATGCTGCATACAGGTACACCGGCGAGGGCCGAATGGCCACAAAACCGGGGTGTAACTTTGGTACCAATGTGGTGATCTGTGACTATGGTTCCAAGGCCTGGGTTGTATATAGAAGAATGTTGCACATGCCGCGGTAACTCGCCGTCCGGCAATCACATAGCCCTGCGAACCACGGGTCTCCAGCGCAACTCGTTTGCAGACACGGATATGGAGGGGGTTTTGCAACAATTTCCTGTATACAGCCCGCGTTACACCAGCCCCAGCGCGGCGACCGCCAGGATGAGCAGCTGCAGCGTCGCCATCACCGCGTACGCTCGTCGCCGGTGACGGAGGTACCCCGCCAGGAGGACGCCGTACGCGACGATCGGGATGAGCAGGAGAGCCACCATGCCAACGGCGGCGATGGCCTCGGGCGAATCAAACCGCCCCGCATCTGCTCCCGGCGCCACCGCCACAGAGGCGACCTCGGCGTCCGCACCGCTGTACCACCCCGACACCACCGCCGCCGGGTCACCGGCGGACAGCACAACGGCGGCGTATGCCGCCGTGAGAATTGCGATCGCGGCGCCAACCACGAGCGTAGCTTCGGGCAAGCTCCCGCTGTCCGCCACCTTCCCCCCCTTCGCCCACCCCGTGGCAGCGGCGCCCGCGGTTTCCTCCCCTCTCGCGGGGCCGAGTGAGCAGAAGGGAGGGGAGGTAAAGAGTGAACAGAATGACGTGCCGCCCGCCCCAGTGGTTATGATGGAGCTTAACCCTAACCCTAACCCTAACCCCAGCCCAAGCCCCAACCCTAACCCTAACC
>CAJWEZ010000044.1 GCA_913030605.1 uncultured Spirochaeta sp. | reverse complement strand
GGGCCGGTCCCGACGCGCCCGCCTTTTTTTGTCCTCGCCCGTTCGCAGTCGGAACGATTCCTGTTGCCCAGCCCTTCACGAACGCGTATATTTGGCAGCCGAACTGCCGGCGGCCCCGGACGCGACATCGCTCGTATTCCAGCCTCCAGCGCTTCGTATTTCAAAATCTGTGTGCACTGTTCCGGCCTCCGGAGCGTGGTGCACGCGCGGAGAATGGCACAACGTGTCTCAGAACAATGCAATGCGGCGGAACCTTACGGTCACCGCCCTGGCGGGCGTGGTTGTTACGGCCGCGGTCCTCGGGTTTTTCAGTTACCGGTCTGCCCGGTCGGCGATGGAACAGGAGATCGCCGTTCATCTGCAGCAGCTGACCGCGTCGGTCAACCGTCTGGTGAATACATGGTTCAATGAACGCCGGAACGAGATTCTGCTCGTCGCCGGCGACCCGATCGTTGAACGGTTTGCGATGTCGGACAGGGCCTCACGTACCGGCACCGTCGGCGGCTCCACCGCCGATATCTCCGATGCTAATCCCGCTGACGGGCCGCTGGCGCAGGCTTCCGCGAGCGCGGCCGAGGAACTGCAGACGCTCGCCAACGCCCGCCTTGCAGAGGTCGCCGCCCAATCCCCCTGGTACGAGTCCATCATCCTCGCCGACCGTTCCGGCTCGATCGTCGCGAGTTCCCAGGCTGACGTTGTCGGACGAATCAGCGTCGGTGATCGGGACTACTTCCGCGAGGCGATCGCCGGGGGAATCTACGTATCCTCCGTCGAGATCAGCAGGGCGTCAGGGAACGCGGTGTTTTTTGTGGCTGCACCCGTCGTCGTGAACGGTGAGCGTCTCGGGGTGGCTGCGTCGGTGGTCGATGTAGAGCGGTTCAACGCCGAATTCGTACGACCGGTGACGGTAGGCCGTACCGGTGCGATCATCGTGTACGACGACGTGGGTACGATCCTTGTGCACCCCGATGCGTCGATGATCCTGAGTGCGAACGTTCGTGACTTTGACGGCGGCGACCAGCTCGTTGACCACGACCTCACGGCGGGAACGAGCGCTGCCCACGACGCCAACGGTTCCTCTGCCGCCAACGGGTCCGCCGCAGCGGAGATGGCATCGGTGGGTCTGGTGACGGTCGACGGTGTGCCACGGGTCATGTCGTGGCGGCACAACGAGGAAACAGACTGGAATCTGGCGGTGTCGATCGGCGTGGAGGAGATCGGCGCGGCACTCACCGAACTCCGCCATCGGGCGGCAGTCGTCGGCCTCGTCGGCGTCGCGGTGTTTTCGGTACTGGTGTTCGCCCTTACGGGTTTTTTCCTGCGCCCGTTGCAGGCGGTCGCCGCAGCCATGGAGGACGTCGCCACCGGGCAGGCCGACCTGACCGTGTCCCTCAACATCGACGGGGACCACGAGATCGGACGGGTGGGGCGCCATTTCGATGCCTTTGTGGCGGGGCTGGCGGGCATCATCCGCAACATTCGCAGTGTAGTGGTTGACACCAACAGCGTCAGGACGACCACGAACGCCGCGGTTGGAGAGGCCGCGAGTTCGACCCAACAGATCCGGGGAAACATCCAGTCGATCTCCGGTCAGGTTGAAACGCTGGATCGCATCGTGGGGCAGGCCGCAGGCCGGATCGACGGGATCGCAGGTCTGATCGGTCATCTGGACGAGCAGATTCACGATCAGAACGCCGCGGTGGAGGAGAGTTCCGCCGCCATCGAGGAAATGATGGCCTCCACGAAATCGGTCGAGCACGTGGTGCAGACGCGACAGGCCGCCCTGGCGACACTGAAAAGCATCGCCCACGACGGCGGCGTCATGGTGGAAGGTACAAGCCGGGAGATTCTCGATATCGAGGCGAAGATCGATGGACTGCTGGAGACCAACAGCATCATCAACCAGATCGCTGCCCAGACCAACCTCCTGGCGATGAACGCCGCGATCGAGGCCGCCCACGCCGGAGATGCCGGTCGCGGGTTTGCGGTTGTCGCCAGCGAGATCCGGAAACTGGCGGAGTCCGCGGGGGCAAACGCGTCGGTGATCAACGCGACTCTCAAGGACACGGTGGAGCGGGTGCAGCGCGCGGCGCGGTCCGGTTCCGAGATGAGCACTTCCTACCGCACGATCGAAGCGGAGATCGAACAGATGAGCGGCGCCCTGGAAGAGGTCGCCGCCAGCATCGTCGAACTCTCCAACGGAAGCGAGGAGATCGTGCAGAGCATGACCTTTCTCTCACGGTCCAGCGCCGAAGTCAGTGACAGCTCCCGGAATATCCGCGACGACTCCGGCGCGATTCGGGACCTCATGGAACAGGTGCGGGAGATCTCGGCGACGGTGCGTGGCGGAGTCGAAGAGATCGGCGAAGGCATCGCGGTGGTGGAACGGTCGGTCCTCGACGTTCAGCGCGAGAGCGACACGCTCGGAGGCAATATCGACCGCCTGGAACGTGAGACGAATCGCTTCGCGGTGTAGGGCTGTCCCGCGGGCTGTATACAGAAGATTGTTGCAGTTCGGGTTCGATGTTCCGGTGCCGTCAGGACTTCGGTAGGCACGAGGATCTCACCAGGGGAAGAATATTGCCGGAACACGAGTTAGGCCCCGTTTTGCAACACGATTCTGTATACTGCCCAGGGGAGACCACGAATTGCTCACCGTCGGGTCTGCGCGATCAGCGGCGGCCGCCGGTCGGTGTTGAGGCTCTCGGCCTCAGCTCCGAGTTCAAAGAACGAGAGGCTGTCCTCGAGCGCCTGCACCTGCCGGGTCAGCTCTGCCGCCGTTGCCGCGAGCTGCTCCGCCGAGGCCGCGTTCGACTGCACGACCTGATCGAGCTGTTGAACCGCCCGGTTCACTTCTTCCGCGCCGGTGGCTTCTTCCCGGGTCGTACTGCCGATCTCCTGAATCATCTGCGTTGACCGTTCGATCTGCGGAACGAGCGCGTCGATCTGCGTACCGATCAGCCCGGCACCCTCGGCGGCCTGGTTGGCCAGTTCGATGATCTCCTCGGCCGACGCGCCGCTCCGTTCCGCCAGGCGCCGAACCTCGGCCGCGACTACGGCAAACCCCTTGCCGGATTCTCCCGCCCGCGCCGCCTCGATCGCCGCGTTGAGCGCCAGGAGGTTGGTCTGGCGCGCGATTTCGTCGATGATCGTGATCTTCTCGGCGATCGCCCGCATCGCCTCGGCGTTGGTGTGAACAACCTTGCGCGTTTCCCGCGCGTCCTCCGCCACCTTCCGTGCAATTTTCTCGCTCTCCTGGGCGTTGTGGGCGTTGTTGCCGATATTGGCTGCCATCTGTTCCATGGCTGCGGTTGTCTCCTCGGCGGATGCCGCCTGCCTGCTCGAGCCGTCGGAAAGCGACTCGGCGCTGGCTCGCACCTGCTCGCCCTCCAGGCTGAGCTGTTCCGCCACGACGCTTACATTTCCCACCACACTGCGAAGCTGGTCGCTCAGCGTGCGCATGGCCCGGTTCATGGCGCCCATCTCGCCGATACCGCGCTCGCCGATCGCCTGCGCCAGATTCCCCTCCGCCATACGGAGGGTGATTCCGACAGTCTGCTGGAGCGGCGAAAGGACCCACCGACGGATCAGGGTAAACGACAGAGCGGCGACCGCCAGTGCCGAGGCAGCGAAGATGAGCTGCAGGGTCCGAAGGACCGATACGCCGGCGTCGGACTGCCGCTTGAGGGCAACGACGGCGTCGTTGGACGAAGAGAGCAACGACAGGTTCTCGGCCAGCACGACGTCCAGGGCGTCCTGGAACCTCTCGGTCTCCGGAGCCGTCGTGTCTGCGGTGAGTGTGTCGACCGCCGCACCGATGTCGGCCCACAGATCCGTGACGGAGGACAGGGCGCGCCGGGCGCCTCCGGAAGACGCGGGAAGCGTTGCTTCGGTACCGTCGGTACCGACGGTTGTGCCGCCGTCGCGGAGCGCGGTCAGGCTTCGTTCGAACAGTTCGGCAGTCGCCCGGAGAGTCCGGCGTGTGTCGGCGGGGTTCTCATCCCCGCCGGACGAGGAACCCGACGACGCCAGAATCAGCGCCTCCTTCGTCATCCGCTGCGAAAGCATCCGCTGGCGGCCGGCGATATCGATCACCCGGGTGTCCTCGGCCTGACCGGCGAGAATGACAAACGTACTCAGCGCCCCGAGTACGGCGGTGAGGGCGAGAACGGACAGCAACAGGACCAGACGGCCCTGGATCGACTGGGTTTGCATGACGCGCGATCCTCCGGATATTAAACCTAATCAATTCACACAGGAAAATGCCAACCTGGCGATTTTTCCCATTTGATCCCATAATGAACGATATGAATCGGGAAATTTACAAAACGTTGCGTTCGAGGATCGTGCGAGGGCTGGGGATCGTGGGGGTGCTCCTGCTCAGCTCGTGCGGAGAAAACCTGGTATTCTCCAACGAGTTCGACCCGGAGGCGGACAACTCGCCCCTGGGGATCCCGATTACCGGTGTCTACGCCTACGGGTTTGTGGACGGGTTCGGTGCCAACACGGTGGACCTGGGGTGGGATCGCGTGGACAACGCGCTCTCCTACGACTACGAGGTGGTGCAGGTATACGGCGATGAGACGGCGGAGCAGGCGTTCGCCGAAGCCGACAACGGCACCCGCGGGCTTAGCTTGAGCAACACCGTCGCGCAGCCCGCGGATCCGCTGACGATGCCTACAGACCAGCAACCCGCCGACGACGGAACCTACGCCATGCGGGTACGCTACTACGCCACCGCGTCCAACGCCGGGGTCACGGCGCAGGCGGCGAGTCCCTGGAGTACGCCGTTTCGGCAGGAACTGGGTGTCGACATCTACTCGTGGGGCACGTGGGGGATCGGTACCGGGGAGTGGTTCAGCGCCGGGTTTCAGTTCCGCGGCGACAAGCGCATCTTCGATTTCACCGGAACGGGGGGGACAGTTGTGACGCTGCAGATGCGGGACGAATGGTCCGGGTATCCCGACGGAGCCGACCCGATCATCGCGATCTACGACGCTACCCGAACCTTCGACGGACCGTTCTACTTTGAGTACGCGAGCTACGACAAAACGGTATCGCCGATCAGCTTTTCGATGCCGGCCAACGGGTGGGTGTTCATCGTAGTCGAGTCGGACAATCCCGACACTACGTTTTTCGAAATCCGGCTGGACTGACGGACCGAGGCACACAATGAATACAAAAAACGTCTGCGGCGCCCGAGCGGCCGCGATTCTGGTCTGGTGCATGGTGACGATGATGGCGGGGACACTGGCGGCACAGGAGTCCGGCACGGGGGCCGAACCCTCCGGGGAAGAAAACGCACTGCCCCGCGTCCTCGTGATTCCCTTCGCCAACGCCACGGGGCAGCCCCAGAACGACGCAGTGGCCACCGCGACCACGGACACGATCCGGCTGACGGTGAATCTGCTGGGCAGCTACGAGCTGGTGGAGATGCCGGACCTTTCCCCGGAACAGGCTGAACTGCCGCAGACCGAACTGGCGGCGCAGCTGGCGGAGGACCTGGCGACGGAGAGCGTGCTCTTCGGGCGTGTTACCCGCGACGAGGGCGGTACCTTCCGGTTCGCCCTCTCCGTGTACGACCGCCAGGACCAGTCGGTAACCGCGACCACCGAAACCTCATCCGACAGCCTCTTCGGGGTGTTCGACGCCGCCGACGAACTGGTGGCCGATGCGGTCTCCGCCTTCGCCGGCGTCCGCGTCGGTTTCGGGGCGATCCGATTCGTACCCGACGGCACCTTTGAGTATCGCGTGTACCTCGACGGCGCCCGGGTGGGAGACGACGTGCGCACGGTCGACCGCGTGCTCATCGGCGAGCGCACCGTCCGGGTGATGCAGCTGGTGGCGGGGCGGGAACGCCAGATCCACCGCGAGTCGCTCTCCATTGAGGAGGGCCAGACCCGGACCGTCAACATATCCGTTCCCGCCGCGACCACCGCGGAGGTGGAGCGGGCGGGAGCCCTCGTGGAGCGTATCCGGGACCACCTGGACAGTGGGGTGGGGCTTGGGGGCATTCCCGGCGACCTCGAGGAGCTCGCCTCCCTGACCACGATCGCACCGGGGGCGCTGTTCAACGCCGATGAGGTGATCGCGCATCTGCGGCGGCGCTTCGAGATTGTGGGCCTGATCCCGCAGATGACCGCCACCGATTTCGCCGTTCCGGCACTGGAGTCCGACACAGCGGCGCGGGATGCCGTGCTCCGCTTCTCGGCGCCGATCGCCGACGTCGTCCAGGAGGTCAACGGCATGCAGAACCCGGACGCCGACGCCCGAGAGCTTCGCGCCGACGCCTACCGCAGCGGCGTGGTGCTCTACAACCTGTTGGTTCTCCACCGTGCGGCCGCCGAGCGGGACGAGGCCGACATGATCCGACGGCTCAACATCATGCTGTCGATGAACCACAACCGACTCATCACACGCGGAGGCATGGTGGCGCCGTACGAACAGGAGACGATCGACTCCCGGCGCTTCTACCGCCGATACGACCGCGCGGTTCGGCGACGGCGGCCGTTCTGGCACTGGGTTGCCGGAACGATCGGGGCCGCAGGGTTCGCCGGTGGCGCGTATCTGCAGCTCATCGGCATCCCGGATCAGCAGGACACGGTCGCCACCGAACTGGACCGCTACAACGCCGCCACCACCGTGGCGGACGCGCAGGACGCCCGTTCCGCAACGGAGGCGGCGAACACGCAGCTTATCGTGTACGAGACGGCGCGCTCTGTCGGGCTCGCCAGCGGGATACTCGTTCCGATCGCGCTGTACAGCCGCGTCAGGTCACTGACCCGTCCGGGCCGCATCTGGCGAGACTACGAGGACTCGCCATTTCGGGTATCGGTGCAGGCCGCGGCGCTGGATGTTCGGGAGCGCGCCTGGGAACAGGGCGAACCGGCGCTCCTCGTCATCGGCGAGGGGCAGCGTGTCACCATCGGAGACGACAGTGAATCGCTGGAGACGCCGGTGTATGTGCCCTTCGACGCCCGGACCCGGATCCGGGTAGTTCACGACACCGGCATGCTCGGCGAGCGGACAACCTATGAGGTGCCGAGGGAGGATGGACTCTCCGTGCTCGTGGTGGGACCGGTGTCGCAAGAGGGACAGGCGCCGTAGGGCGGCCCGTCGTTCGGACCCCGTGAGCCGCAGACTGGACACCCGGGGCGTTCCGGTCGAGAATAGCCACGGAACAGAGCATGGAATCCAACGGATGTCGGGAGCTCCTTGCGTTGGAGCGGGAACAGAACGATCGTCTCAGACAACTGCTGAGCGTTGACTACGTCACCGGACTCCCGGTCCGGCGGAAACTCGGAGAGGTATTGCGCCCGCGCATCGCGGATTCCAACAGCCTCCCGTTCGCGCTGGCGGTGGTCCGGCTGGACGAGCGGTTTCGCCGGCGTCCCATGAGCAGCGAGATGGCGGGGGTACTGCTCTACGGTGTCGGACAGCGCCTGACGGAGCGTGCGCCCGACAGAGTATACCAGTCGTGGCGAACCGACGAGTACATCGTGCTCGTGGATGACACCGTCGACACCGACGTGCTCGCGGAAACCAGCGCCGCCATTCGCGAGGCGATCCAGCGGCCGTTCAGCAGCAGCGGCGTCAACATCCGGCTGGGATGCCACGTCGGGTTCGCGGTTTTTCCCGAACATGGACGGACCGTTCCGGAGCTCCTGGGAAACGCCGAGATCGCCCTCGGCATCGTGGAACAACGGGAGGATTCGTCGGGGATATACCACGCGGACATGGGATATCGGCGTCGGCGGCAGTTTGCAATCGAGCAGGAGATCACCGACGCGATTCAGAGCGGCCTGGATCAGTTTTCCCTCGCCTTTCAGCCGATCGTTGATCGAACGTGTGCGATACACGGAGCCGAAGCGCTCATGCGGTGGGATAACGACGCGCTCGGCAGCGTGCCGCCCGCAGAGTTCATCCCCGTCGCCGAACAATATGGACAGATTCAGATACTCGGCCTCTGGGCGGTGTACCAGGCCGCGACGATCGCCCGCACATGGGTGGGCGACGATCACCTTGAACCGCCGGTGGTGTCGCTCAATGTATCGGCGGTTCAGCTCCGTGATCCCGATTTTGCCGAACGCATCATCGATCTGTTCGCCACGGCATCCGTTCCCCCCGGCCGCTTTCGTCTGGAACTCACCGAGTCTGCGATCGTGGAGGATCCGGAACGCGCACGGGAGACCCTGGAAACGCTCCGCGGGTTCGGCGTGCAGCTCATGATCGACGATTTCGGTACCGGTTTTTCGTCGTTCACCTACCTCCACACCCTTCCGATCGACACGATCAAGATCGCCAAGGAGTTCGTGGATACGATCGTGGAAAGCAGTCACAGTCGTGCGATCGTCCGATCGATCATCCACGTGGCCAAGGGGATCGGCGGTACCGCCCTGGCCGAGGGAATCGAAACGCTCGACCAGTTTGACGTGTTGATGGAGGAAGGCTGCGACTACTTCCAGGGATATCTCTTCGGACGGCCGCAGGTCACGAACGACCTGAACACACTGGTCGTCGCATCCGATGCGGAGTTTCGGCGCTAGTATGAACGCTCCTCGGGATGACCGTACCAGGCCGGCGAACAGCGCGGAGCATGGATCCCGAAATCCGTATCGCCCCGACGACACCATGCAGACTGGCGAACTCTTCCGAAACCTGGCGGTCATGGCGCTGGCGGCCCACAGCGTCATCCTTGTTGCGACGGCGATGGCGCACATCTGGGTGCTGGTGGCACTCAACGTTGCCAGCGTGATGCTCTACGCCACCGCGCTGATCCTGAACGCGCATCGCTGGTACGTCGCCGTATTGGGAATCGGCATCGGCGAGGTGTCCTTTCACGCCGTCGTGGCGACGGTGATTCTCGGCTGGAGCTCCGGTTTCCACATCTATCTGCTTGCGCTGATACCGCTGGTGTTCTTCTTTGACGCCTGGTCGCTGCCGGGACGCGTTGCTGCGTCCCTGGCGACGGCTGCGGGCTACGTTCTCCTCTACTGGTACGCACAGACGCACGCTCCCGGCGACATGACGCACCCCATCGTGGGCTTCTTCGGCTACACCAACCTGTTCGTGGGGGCCGCCGTGCTGGCTGCCACCTCGTACTACTACGGCCGTACCGTGTCCCACGCAGAACTCGTTCTGCGGGCCAAGAACCGGCAGCTGGACGAACTGGCCCGCACCGATGCCCTCACCGGGCTGCCCAACCGGCGCGAGGCGTTGCGGCTCACAGAGGAAGAGGAGATTCGGTCGATTCGCAGTGAAGGGTGTTTCGCCCTCGTTCTGTTCGACGTCGATCTCTTCAAACGGGTGAACGATTCATACGGCCACGACATCGGCGACGATGTGCTGCGGGAGGTGGCGGGTCGGTTACGCGGCACGTTCCGCGCGCAGGACACCGTGGCACGCTGGGGCGGGGAAGAGTTTCTGGTGATTCTCCCGCAAACAAACGTGCAGGGCGCCGCGGTTGCGGCGGAAAAAGCGCGGGCATCGATCCAGGGAGACGCGTTTACCGTCTCCGGCCAGGAACTCCGTCTCACCGTGACCGCCGGCGTGGCGGTGTACTATCCCGGAGGTCGGGTTACCGATGTGATCAAGGACGCCGATATCGCGCTGTACCGCGGGAAGGAGACCGGTCGCAACCGTGTAGAAGTTGTCGACCACCGTGCCGGCGAGCTATCCTGACAGTGGGGGTGAGGTATGTCCAGATTGATCCGTGTCCTCGGCGTCGGTGCGATGATCGCGCTGACACTCTATGGGTGTGCGTCTTTCGGGGGTGGTGCCGCCGGTGCCGGCGATACGGCCGAGGCTCCGGCGTTGTTCGCGGGAGAGGAATTCTCCAACCGCATCAGCGTCGACGGATTCCGGTTCGCGTTGCCCGCGGGCTGGGAGTACGGACCGTCGATCGGTCAGGGGGTCCTGTTCACCTTCCGGCACGGCGAGGACGTCACCGGGGCCGTTGAGTCTCTCAGGTTTCCAGAACCCGTAGACGTGAATCGTTTTCTCGAATACTACGGCGAACACGTGTTCCAGTCCGACGATCGCATTGAGACGACGACGCTGGAGTCGCCCGAGCTCGGCACCGTGTACGCGCTGTACGGCACCGTCGACGAGCGCAGCGTGGCGACCGCGATCTCCGTCACTCCGGAAGAGGCGGTACTGGTCCATCTCTCGGCTGGCGCGGGCGTCACGTTCACCGGCGGGGACCTGCTGCGGCTGATCGCTGCGGCGGCGCCGTCGTCTCAGGGGGCACACAGTGCACAGGGCGGAGCGCCATACCGCCTCGGTGAGGACCGGGTGGGCTTTGTCGGCACCGACGGCACCTGGCGGTGGGTCTCCGACGACGGCGACGGGGTCGTGGTGACGCACACCGGCGACGAGGATCTCGTCGTGAGTCTTCGTCGCGTATCCGACGCCGAGCTGCGACAGATGACGCTGGATTACGGCGCCCACGAACCGCAGCGGGTTGCTGCGACCGCGCCACTGCTGCGCGGTGCCGTGGGCCTCCCGGTGGTGCGGTGGCGCAACGACGCGCGCATGGAGGATGCGATCGTCGAATACCACCGCAACGGTGACACCTACCTGCTGCGTATCTCCCAGCGACACCTGACCGGCGAGTTTGTGCTGCAGGACCTGCTGGCGACCCCTGCGGTGCAGGAGCTGCTCGACTTTCAGATCGTCTTCCCGGAACAGGAGGTATCGCTATGAACGGCGCTGGACACGGCAGTTGTCTGCGGACATGGGGAGGCCCTTGGACCGCCTTTCGGAATTGGCGGTCCCGTGGCGCAGCGGCGCTGCTGGTGTTCGGCATCGCCGTGCTGGCGATGCCGGCGCACCTCCCGGCACAGGATCGCGTGGTCGTGCAGATCGATCCGCTGGAGAACCGGTCGGGGGAGGCGCGCCTCGATCCGCTGGGCACCGCGGTGCGCGACGGGATGAGTCTCACGCTGCGACTGCTGGGTCGGTACCGCGTGAGTACCGATGCGCCGGTGTCGCCCTCCTACGCCCCCGCCGATCTGCAGGAGCGGGCGGTGCGTGATGGAGTGGACAACATCATCTTCGGCGGGATCTCCGAACTGGACGACGGAGGCTACCGCATATCACTCTCCGCCTACGACCGCGCCCGGAACGAGATTACCTTTCAGGATGAGGCGACCTTTGGCTCGCTGCTCGACACGTTCGGGGTGGTGGATGACATCACCCTTTCCATGGTCGAAGGCTTTTCCGGCATCCGGCTTACCTTCGGTTCACTCGAGTTCGAAGGCCCCGGCGGAGGCGAGCCGATCACCGTCGTCGTTGACGGCGTGGACCTGGGGAGCGGGCAGGGCGGGCTGGACCGCGTACCCGCCGGCGACCACCAGGTAATCGTGCGGCAGGAGCGCCCGCTTGGGGTGTGGGAATCGACCCACGACATCGCGCTCGAGACCGACGAACGGCGGACCGTGTTGCTGGAAACACCGACGCTCACCGCGGAGGAGGCAGCCATACTGGACGCTGCCGTGGCGCGGCGTCAGGCGGCGGCCCTCGAGGGCAGTGCGCCGACGGCGCCTGAGCAGGCGGCGCTGGATATCCTGCAATCGGCGTTTTTCCAGCAGTACCGGGGTGAACTCGCCGGTCGGTACCTGGCGCGGCTGGAGTCGACATCGTTTGCACGCCCGGCGGACGACGGGACCGGCGGCGGCAGCGGTGCCGCCGGGGCGCCGGACACCCGCTCGTTCCCGGGCTGGTTCACCTACTCCGACCGCAGCATCCTTCAGCGTTTTCGCGACACGCCCACCGCCGCCACCACCGTGAGCGCCCACGTCAACAACCTCGCGATCGCAAATGGAACGTTTGGCCGCTACGCGCCGCCGTTCCGACGCATCACCGTGGATGGCGATGATTCGGACTGGGAGGGCATCGAGCCGTTCACCGATCCGGTCGGCGACACGGACTCGTCGGTTCTGGAGGATCCGCGGGCGGCGGACATCGTTGAGGTTCGTATCGCCTACGATCACGAGTACCTGTACCTGATGTTCCGCACCGACGATCGCCAGTACCGGCGACGCAGCGTCGGTTACAAGTTCCACTTTGGAACGCCAACAGGACGCGTGTACATCGACCACTGGCCGGCGGATGAGCTGAGGCCATGGATCGGGTACGAGGTGAGCGGTGACCCGACGGACCGCGAATGGAGTTCGCTTCGGGCGGGAACCGTAACCAGGCTCACCGAAGGAGAGCGGGGATCCGTTCTGGAAACCGCCCTGCCGCTGGACCGGATCGTCGGGTGGTCGGAGTTTTCGCCGGTGCTGACCGACCTCTGGTGCGCGTCCGAACACATTGTGAACGGCAACCACGAAACCGTGGACCGGGTGAACAACGTCAACGCGATTACCCGGTTCGCCTTTCCCGTGGCGGCGTACCTCGCCGACGTACCCGAACGTTGACGGGAGGCGAAAGCGGGCGCATGCTGTAGATATGACCGAGCAGGAAAAACGCACACTCGAATACGACCGATTCGGACCGTGGGTCTACGAGATCACCGGTCCGGATGAGGTTCCGGCAGCATTCGAGTCGGCGGTGCACCTCGGCTCCAATACCCGCATGGCGTTCAAGATCCCCAGGCAAGTGGAGCGGCGTACCGTGCGACCCGAAGACGACCTGTACACCCAGGTGATCGTCCTGGGTGAGACAGACGTCTCCATCCATGAACTGGCGGGCACAGGAGTCGATACCACCACGGTTGCCTATCGCGACCTGGTGGCCGTCTCATCGCTCCACGACCTGCTCTACGGCGAACTGCGCCTGTATGCGAACGGCCCCCCGATATCGATCTCGTACAACACCGTCTCCGATCACCTGATTCAAAGCGCGATCGACGTGATTCGCTCGGCGCGGCGCGAGGCCGTGGGGCCCGCCGCAGTGGACGCCCCGTTCACCCGTGCTCCGGACGCGGTGGCGGAGGGAAAGATGGAGCACCTCTTCGGAGGGCTGGTCCACCAGGAACGGCGGGCGCACCCCGTGGTGGTGAGGGCCTACGAGCCGGCAGGCGTCCTGGAAAAGCGCGACCCCAGGGTCACCGAACGGCTGCTGGATCTGATTCGACGCGAGCGACGGCGCCCGGTTCTGATTCTCGAAACCCAGGAAGGTCTGGTGATCTATCACGGCGCTCCGCAGGTCACGCGCTTCGGCCGCGGCAACTACGGCTACCAGCGCACCGAACTGTGGGATGCCACCGTCGCCCAGGCGATCATGGAGGAGGACGACCGCTACGTGGCCAGCCGCCGCGTGCACCTCTCCGCCGGCGGCCACCACTTCGAGTACAACGTCTCCGAGGGGTTTGAGCTGGCGGGTTAGGTATCCACGCTTTCCAGGATGCGCTGACTGGTCTGCTCCCACACGTGACGCCCGCTGACGAATCAGCTTCGGTTTGAGAGTTACCAGATCGCTCATCGTGCGCCTCCCGCGGCAAAGAAGCCTGCAGGTCGTGCAGTGGAACGCGTCGGCCTCCGAAGAAATGGGGCCAGGATTACGCCTGTTCCAGCTCTGGAAAACGGTCCCTCAAGGCCTTGCGGAAGGCAGGCGGGTTGAGACCGAGCAGGCGCGCGGCCTCTGAGCGTTTGTTCCCGGCCGCCAGAAGCGCCCGCCGGTACCACTGCTGTTCCAGCTCGTGGAGAATCGCCGGCAGGTCGACGGGGCCATCGGCAAAGGGGTTGCGAGGCTGGTGGTCGGGCGCCGCTGCTGGTGATGCAGTCGTGTCCGTGCCAGCGGGCAGACGGTCCGCGCGCACGTTCCCCGGAGTACCGGCGCCGCAGGCAGGGCCACGCGATTCCGCCACTATCCTTCCTCGTGCGCCCATGTGCGTGCCGATGACCTCGGCATCAATCAGTTCGGACTCCGAAAACGTGCAGACCCGGGTGATGAGGTTTTGGAGCTCGCGCACGTTTCCGGGCCAGTCATGGCGCTGGAGATGGGAGAGGGCGTCGTCGGAAAGGATTCGCGGCTGACCGTGGGTGGTGCTCCACTGTTCGACGAAGGTTTCGGCGAGAAGACGGAGGTCGCCGGTCCGCCTCCGCAGCGGCGGCACGAGGATGTCGAGCTGACGGAGGCGCTGGAGGAGGTCCGCACGGAAATCACCGTCGCGCACCATCTGTTCGAGGTCCCGGTTGCTTGCGGCCAGGATCCGCGCATCCACCTGTACCGGGCGGTCGGCGCCGACGGGTGTGAGCTCGCCGTATTCGATCGCGCGAAGCAGTTTGGCCTGGGTTCCCAGCGGGAGTTCCCCGATCTCATCCAGGAAGAGGGTGCCACCGTGTGCGGCCCGGAACACGCCGTTTCGAGCGGTCTGCGCGCCGGTAAAGGCGCCTTTCTCATGCCCAAAGAGCTCGCTGTCCACCGTCCCGGAGCCCAAGGCCGCACAGTTGACCGGGATATAGGCATTGCGGCGCCGGGGGCTCAGATTGTGGATGTGGCGGGCAACAAGCTCTTTGCCGGTACCGGTCTCGCCCTGAATCAGGACCGTTTCGTCGTAACGCGCGACCGTCTCGATGCGCTGCTTCAGAAGGGACATCTCGGGCGAACTCCCGAGTATCGGAGGCGCCTGTACGGTCCAGTCCTGGTCCGCGGCGCGTCGCCTGGGCACCGGCGGGGTGGACAGGTAAGGGCCGTGTCCTGACCCGCTTTGTGTTGACGTAGCCGTGTCCGCAGCGGGCGGAGGCGGAAACGCTGCCGGTGATGGATCCACGCTGCGTGCGCGGTAGGTTCCGCCCGCAAAGCGGGCGGGAATCCCCTGAAGCAGAGTGGCCGAAAACTGCCCCGAGCGCACCATCAGAAACCAGACCGTCTGCATGGCCGGGGTTCCGGGATCAAGGAGCACAAAGCGACGGATCTCGTCGTCCGGGTAGGGAAGATTTTCCTCGGCCTCGGGGATCGTCTCGCTCAGTCGGGCGAAGATCTCCTCATAGTCGACGACACTCGCCAGTCGGATCTCGACAAAAGAGCTTTTGGGCGGGGGCGTCTGCCCTCGCTCGGCGGCGATGATGGTCGATGCCTGCTGAATGACCACGGCGCGTTCGCTGTACTCGGGCGCGGTCACAAACAGCACCAGGTGGTCAAAGCGGCGGAACCGCAGGAGCGAGATCACCGGTCCCGGGTCGTCGTGGGGCCCGGGCGGCAGGAGCGGATCGTGGTTGCCCACAAAAGAATAGAGAATATCAACCGGCATAGTCATATCCTATGCGTAGCCCGACGACGACGCAACTGCAGTTACGCGCCGCCGCCGCGTAGGCTCGCCCGCGCCCTTACCGGATCTTCCGCCGTTCCTTCTCGTAGAGTTCGTCCATGTAGGTGTCCACGCTCTCAAGGATACGCTGGTTGGTCTGGTCCCAGACGTGACGCACACTGGTGAGGGTCATCTTCTTGATGTCCGGGAGCATGTCGCTCTCCTCGATCTCGGAGATCTTGCGGGTGAGCATGCGGCCGGACTTGATCAGCGTGTTGGAAATCTCATCGGAGTGCTCGAGTCCCATCTCCTTCATCATGTCCAGTTGCTGCTGCTCCAGCATCATGATCGCCTTCTGCGCCTCGAGCGTGATCGTCTTGGCCTCGACATCCTTGCGCGCCAGCAGGTAGTTCTCGTAGGAGTCGAGGTGGTGGTTGATCTCCTTCTGCTTGGCCAGGTACACCGCCCGCATCAGCTGCTTCTTGTAGCGAAACTTGTCCAGCGTCGTGAGGGTCTCGTTGGTATCGATGTCCCTGAGATCCCTGGTGAAGTCCTGCTGGTTGGTCAGGTCCTTTGGGCTGTACCGCGCCAGCTCCTGGCCCTCCAGCCGCCTCTCTTGTCGATCTCGTTCCCATGTACCCATGTCATCCTCCTGTCAAAAGTGTGAGCCGTTCCAATGCACGCAACGCACGCCGCTGCCTGTTCGAACCTGCGTCGCGGGCCGTTTCCAGGCGGAACACCGCCCGGCAATACCAATGAAAACGCTGCAGGGCCCCCTCCCGCCGGGAGCGGCGATACGCGTGGCGCACGTTGGCGGCAACCTGCTGCCGCGCCAGCACCCGGCGGTAGGCGTCAATCTCGCTCGGGTAGACGACCACGCAGCGGTGCACATATTCCGACTCGTCGACCACCGCGGATCCGGCGAGGGGGGCGGTCACCGAGATACCGATGTAGGTCATGCTGTTAGAGACCAGTTGGGTCGGGACGTGGGCGCCCGCGGAGAGCTGACCGACCGTCCAGAACAGGACCACCAGGGCAAAGAGGGTGAAGAGAAACCCCAGGTAGTAGACGGTGTCGATCGCGTGCTCGGCGAAACTGCGGTCATTGCAGCCGGCCACGGTGCGGGCCACGACGAACCCGTAGAGGAGGACCGCTCCGGTGGGAGCGAAGGTCCATGGCTCGTAGACGCCCGGTGTCGCCATCAGCGTCCCGGCCGCACCAAGCCCCGCCGCGAGCAGAAAGCTCACGTTGATCTGTTTTCCCGCCGTACTCGTTTCCGTGGAACTCATCGTGCCCGCTGACCTCCTGCAGTGGTCACTCAAATCCCGTGCCAGCGCCCGTTTCGTAACCGGAGTTACGCTTTTCAGATCTTCGTCCCGAACCAGAAGAGAACCAGAGTTGTGTCAGAAAACGGCGGTTACGTCGGTCAGAGAAGCATTATTCAGGGGGTGTCAGTCGATTACTGCGCCGGGTAGCGAGTGCTCGTTCAACGTCTTCGGTCGCAGAGCCCAGTAGGGCGCCTTCTTCCTCGGAGAGGAGCGCAAAAAAAGCCGTTGGGCCATTCACCGGCGTTCCGGGCGATTTCGGCTTCGAGAGACGCGATCACCACCCGGCTGCGGCTGACGCCACGGCAGTGGGCGATGGCGTCGATTCGATCAAGGAGTTGGTCGGGAATGTGCACCGTGGTAGATCCCATAACTCAGACTTGTTTGGCTCGGTCACGGTGGAAAACTGAGCGCGGTGGTTACCGGCTGAGTCGTGCTCCGCAGGATCGGCTGGCTCTGGCCCCCGACGTCGTACATGGTGGGTGATGTATGGTACCATAGCACCGTGGAACGCGTGGTGATCAGGCGCCGGCTGGGAGACGACGAGACTCAGGAAAACCTTCGTTACTGGCTGAGTCGTACTCCGCAGGATCGGCTGGCAGAGGTTGAACGCCTCAGAAGGCAGATGTATGGAACTATCCCCAGACTTGAACGAATTGTTGCGGTTGTTCCACTCGCACGGCGTTGAGTCCGTGGTCGTGGGCGCACACGCTCTGGCCCACCACGGTGCGCCGCGTTTTACCGGCGATCTTGATCTGTTTGTAGCTCCGACGAGGGAGAATGCGACGAAGATCCTTGGCTCGCTGGAAGCGTTTGGTTTCGGTGGCCTCGGGCTCAATGTTGATGACTTCTCAACACCGGATCAGGTTATCCAACTTGGGACACCGCCTTCCAGGGTAGACATTCTGACCAGTCTCTCGGGGGTCAGCTGGGAAACTGCCAGAGCCACGGCCGTGCACACGCAGTTTGGTGACATTCCGGTCCTTGTTCTTGGAAGGGATGCGTTGATTGCCAACAAACGCGCCACCGGCCGACTCAAGGACCAAGCAGATCTCGAGGCAATTGGCGAGTAGCCGCACCCTGCGGAGCGGGCACGCGCTCGACCGGACGCTGCTCCGCGCGTGCCACGATGGACACAAAGAGGTGTACACCGTTGCAGTCCCACCCGGCTGGCACGCTCCTTGCACTGCATCCTCCTATGAAACCCAAAGGAGGAGCGATGATCACCACCCCGGACCAACTCAGCCACGAAATCCAGCGCAGAGTCCAACACGGCGCCGACGGACCAATCCTGCTCGACCCCACCAGCCTCCGCTCCATGGAGCACATCGGCCTCCTTGCCACGGCGATCTTCAACCCGATGGGGCCAACGGTCCACACCCTCAGCCTGGCAAGCTTTGACGGCGTGTGGGACGCCGACACCACCGTACTCCTCTGGCGCATGCTCCATCCCTTCAGTGACGACCGCGTGCAGATCCTTGCCCGTATTCCCGCGGAAGACGTAGGTGTCCCCGTCGAGGTGTTTGCCTACGCCCTGGTCTCCTTTATCGCCAACAACGGACGCTCACCGGCATCCCGGGACTGGGCCGAGCCCTTCCTGTCCACCACCCCCAGCGGCATCGTCATCCCGGACCGCTTTCAGCAGTACGAGGGGATGTTTCGGATCGGGTTTCGCTACCTCCTGCGCCACATGGACGCCACGCTGGCACGGGACGCCGACCGTCTCGAGGAAGCCGGTCCCGACTTCTGGAAACTCGCATCGATGGAGATGGATCGCGTCAACACACTTCTGTGTACCGGCGGCACAGCGGCGCTGCACGACGGTCCCGACGACCAACTACGCCTCCACGAAGAGCTCGTCGACCACTTTGATCTGGACGAGCTCCCCGAAAGCGCGGAGTTTTCCCGCTGGTGGGACCTGGTTTCCAATCCTGCCTACCAGGACGACCTGTACCGCAGCCTTCCCGTGGCCTGGGCCGGTGCCATCGGGCAGGTTCCCGGCCTCGCACAGCTCGCCGGGGGAGGGGATACCGACGACTTCCTCGCCTGGTTGCGGCTGTTTCGGCCGATCGGCGACAGGAATAATTGAGAACTTCATGAGCGTTGCGCCACGCCACCACTTGAGAAAATGACATTTCGAAATTACAATATTCGGCAGTGACTGCACCCGACGCTTCTGCACCCCACGAAGGTCCCGCACCGCGCCCGGCGCCCCGCGCCCCCGCCGCCCACGACTACGCCGCCGCCCGGCGGGACCTCCACGCCGTCAGCCGGCAGTTTGGGGAGTTTCGGCGCTACACCAACGCGGTCCGCCACCGCTTTACGGAGATCGACATCGACGAGGCGATCGCCGAGACCCGGCGCCTGCAGGCCCGCATCGACACCCTGGAAACACAGAAGGATGCCGACCGTACCCGCATCACCGAGCTCCGGCAGGAGCTCTTTGATACCACCGAACGCGCCCGCCGCGCCGCCGGGGAGCTTGAGGAGCAGCAGGCCACCCGCGCCTACGTAGACTACCTCGTCAAAGGCCCCGCCGGCACCGGCAAAACACTCGTCCTCATGCACGCCGTCCAGCGCGAGCGGGAACGCATCCGAAGTGAGCTCGGGTTCGACGACCACAGCCAGATCGGGATCTTCACCTTCAACAAATCCCTCGCGCGCTTCAACCGCTACCTCGCCCGGATCATCGGCAGCGACGTCACCGACCTCACCATCCAGCACGCCGACGAGCTCATCGCCGACCTGCTTGCCGAGGAAGACCGGGAGCTCATCTTTGGCAAGCCGGTCACGGAGATCTACGGAAAGGTCGAACCGACGGTTCTGCCCGTGGACCAGCTCATGGTCGAGGCAGAGGAGTTCATCCTCGGAAATGATCTCAGTCGGGAGCAGTATATAGAGGAAATGGTTCCGCGCCGGGAACTGGTGACGCCGCTCCGCAGGGAGCAGCGCGAGGAGGTGTGGACCGCCTGCGAGACCGCCTGGGCGATCATGGAGGAGCGGGGCACCCTCTCCACCCAGCGGGCGGTGCAGCACCTTCTGCGGCGGCTGGAGTCGGAGGCACCGGAGGACGCGGCGTGGCGGGAGGAGCGGTGCTTCCGGCGGGTGTTTCTTGACGAGGCGCAGGACCTTACCGCGATCGAGATCAAATTCTTTGCTGCCCTCAGCCGGCGCGGCACCGTCATCTGCGGGGACGAGCAGCAGCGGCTCTATCGCTTTGGCGGGAGTTTTCTCAAAAGCGGGGTGGACATCCGCAACCGCTCCCGGACGCTGGAGACCAACTACCGCAACACCGTGGAGATCTGTGATTTGTCGGAGCGCTACCGCGCGACCGTGCCCGGGCTGGACCGCAGCGCCCTGGGCACCGGCAGCGCCTTCCGCCACGGGCCGGAGCCGGAGGCCTTTGTCCTGCCGGATGCGGATGCGATGTGGGACGCGCTGGTTGCGCGCCTGCAGTTTTTTCTCGGCCGCCTGGGATACGAGGCGGAGAACATCGCCATCCTCGCCCCGATGAAAAACTTCCTCAAGAAGGCCGATCGCCTCCTGACGGAGGCGGGGATCGCCACCTGCTCCGTGATGGACGAGGACTTTGACTTTGAGACCACCGAGGGCGTGCGGCTGTCCACCATGCACAGCGCCAAAGGCCTGGAGTTTCCCGTGGTGTTTCTCCTCCTGCCGATGGTGCTCGGCACCAAAGGCATCGACGAGGAGGAATCGGCGGCACGGATGCGCAATCTGGTGTACGTCTCCATGACCCGGGCGATGGATAATCTGAAGGTATTTACCACCGCGGACGGGGTGGAGAAGAATGTGGTGGTGGGGGAGGTTGCTGCTCTGAACGTGCACGGACGGACAGAAGCGAGCGAACCGGACCGGGCGCTCCGGAGCATCCCCCAAAAGACCGGAGAGGTATCGTGAAAAAGAAGCCCGACAACAAAGACATGTCCATCACTCGTTCTTCTGCCGTCGAATACCTCACCTTTGTCGCTGCACAGGGCAAAGGAGGCGTCGAAGTGGTCTATGCGGACGAGGACATCTGGCTGACCCAGAAAATGATGGGCGTCCTCTACGACGTGAAGACCCACACCATCAACTACCATCTCAAGAAGGTCTTTGCTGACAACGAGCTCGCGGAGGATTCAGTTATTCGAAGATTTCGAATAACTGCCGCCGACGGAAAGAGCTGCCGCACCGGCCACACGGCTGCCGAGGACATTGCCCAGCGTCAGATCCCCAGGACTATGCAAGACTGGGAAACCCATCTCAACCGCTTCATCGAAGTAACCGTCCGCGAAATCCTCCACCACGCTTGCGACTGTTGCCAGTTCGCCTGGTTTGGGGCGATACAATGGGTGTGACAAATTCCAATCAACGTACCTACCCGGTGATTGACGTGTTCGCGGGGCCCGGTGGACTGGGGGAAGGGTTCGCTTCTCATGTCGCCGAGACCGGCGCGCGACGATTCAAAGACGCTCTCTCCATTGAACGGGATGAGCATGCTCACAGCACGCTACTTCTTCGTCACTTCTTCAGGTACTTTCCCCCCGGTCAAGCACCGGAAGACTACTACGCGTACTTGCGCCAAGAGATCAATAAGGACGAGCTGTTTCGACGCCATCCCAAAGCGTCCAAATCCGCATTGAGCACCGCCGTAAAGCTTTCTCTCGGGCCCGAAAATCGCGAGAAAGTCAGTCAGTTGATCCATGGCGCTCTGACCAAACGAAAGGACTGGGTCTTGGTTGGCGGACCGCCTTGTCAGGCTTACTCCCTCGTAGGTCGATCGCGGATGCAGTCTGATCCCCGTTTCGAGGATGATGAGCGTCACTTCCTCTATAGGGAATACCTGCAGATAATCGCTGACCACAGCCCGCCGGTTTTTGTCATGGAGAACGTAAAGGGGCTTCTCTCTGCTCGTGTGCGCGGAGAGCAGATGATTAACAGGATATTGGATGACCTCGCGGAGCCGGTTTCTGCCCTTCGCCGGCGTGGAGACGGCCTTCAATACAATCTGTATTCGCTCTCTCAACCTGATGTGCCGAAGTCCGAGGTTGACCCGCGAAGCTTTCTTGTGCGCGCGGAGGAATACGGTGTTCCGCAGGCGCGGCACCGAGTGTTTATTCTCGGTATTCGAAGTGATATTGACGTCAGGCCTTCGGTGCTGTCGCCGCACGTGGCGCCTACCGTAAGTGAGACCATATCTGATCTTCCTGAGCTTCGCAGCGGACTATCAAGGCAAAGGGATAGTTATGAGGCATGGAGCAATGCCATTGCCCAGCTTGCAATGTTGAGGCCTACGAGCCTGTGTACCGGATCCCATTTTAGTGAAGGCGTTGTCGAGCGACTCAGGAAGCTGGCTTCACAGGGCTATACAACCGGAGGACGCTCATCATCGACGTATAAGTTGCCAAACGCGAGCAGCTATGCATCGATCTCCATGCTGGGTGACTCGCGCCTCGACGTACTGACCGGGCACGAAGCGCGCTCTCACATGAGTGCAGACTTACAGCGCTACTCTTTCGCGACTGTGTTTGCGGAGCTTAATGGGCGAAGTCCTAAACTCTCTGATTTCCCGGAAAGCCTGTTGCCGAGTCATCGCAACGTTGAGCTCGGCAGAGAAGGCAAAATGTTTTCTGATCGCTTCCGGGTCCAGATGCCGGATAGTGTCGCAACGACTATCACCTCACACATTTCTAAAGATGGTCACTACTTCATTCACTATGATCCGAAGCAGTGCCGAAGTCTGACCGTTCGAGAAGCTGCGCGACTTCAAACCTTCCCAGACAATTATAAGTTTGAGGGTCCGCGAACCGCTCAGTACCACCAGGTTGGCAATGCTGTACCCTCTTATCTTGCAAAGCAGATTGCAGCAGTAGTCGCTGACGTGCTCGATCGAGCCGGAGAGATTGCATGATGGCCGATCGCATCTCGGCAGAGCACAGAAGTTGGAACATGTCTCGCATTCGAGGTAAGGACACGAAGCCGGAACTCGTGCTGCGCTCACTCATGCATCGCGCCGGTTTTCGATATCGACTGCATGATAAAAGGCTCCCTGGGAAACCGGACCTTGTTCTGCCGAAACACAAAACAGTGATCTTTGTGAACGGCTGTTACTGGCATCGCCACGAGGGGTGCCCAAAGGCGACTACACCGAAAACAAACACTGCTTTCTGGACGAAGAAGTTTGAAGAGACCGTCGAGCGTGACGCACGCAAAAAGTCCGAACTGATAGAGAGTGGTTGGTGTGTCATCACCGTCTGGGAATGTGAACTGAAGAATGATCCGGTTGGCATTGTCGAAGGTTTGCGTAATCAGTTGAAAGGCGGGGCTTGATGGGTAGAGAGCATCGTCTGCCTCCAAGCGCTTCATCCCTGTCAGCATCGATGCGCGACCTTGGCTATTCGCTTGAGACCGCAATCGCTGATCTCGTCGACAACAGCATTTCTGCAGAAGCAACCTCGGTCGATATCTTCTGTGATCTGACCCAGCAAAATCCAACGCTTGGTATCATCGACAATGGCCATGGCATGGACGAAGCAGGCGTCATCGATGCAATGCGTCACGGCTCGAAGAACCCGTCAGAAACCCGTTCACCAAACGACCTTGGCCGTTTTGGTCTGGGACTCAAGACCGCCTCATTCTCGCAGTGCGAAAGACTCACCGTGATCAGCAACGATGGTGGCGGGTTTCACGCAGCGGAATGGAACCTTGGCACCCTTCAAAAAAAAGATGACTGGCTGATTGAGATCCTTGAAACTGAAGAGATTGCGGAACTTCCATTCCGAGAGTTGATCACTGGAAACGGGACAGCAGTCATCTGGCGCAATCTTGATCGACTCTTTGAGGATGAGACAGGAGCGAGGCGCGACGAGATCGTCAATGAAAAGCTTGACGTTGTCGAAAAGCACCTGTCTCTGGTATTTCACCGGTTTCTGAGTGGGGAAGTGCGTGGCCGGAAGCGAGTCTTGATTTCCCTCAACGGTCACCCTATTGAGCCTTTCGATCCCTTCTGCCGGAAGAACTCAGCTACACAGATGCTGCCGAAAGAAGTCGTCCGAGTTGGTGGTGTGGGAGTTGAAATGCAACCCTATATCCTTCCTCACCACAGCAAACTGACCGCGAAAGAGTATGACTTTTATCAGAGCCGCAGTGACTTCATATCCAACCAGGGCGCCTATGTGTACCGGGGCGGACGGCTTATGGCATGGGGCGACTGGTTCCGACTTATTCCCAAGGGTGAAGCCACAAAGCTTGCTCGGGTGCAGATTGACTTCCCGAATAGTCTTGATGGGTTGTGGACCATCGACATCAAGAAGTCACGAGCGCGCCCTCCAGCTCCGGTCAGAGCCCGGCTGCGCCAGATCATCGAAAGGGTTTCGACACGCAGCACGACGGTGTATCGCGGGAGAGGGAAGAAACTCTTCGATGAGATTAAAGCGCCAGTCTGGGAGCGATATGCTGATCATGGAACGATCCGGTATGAGCTGAACAAAGAACATCCGTTGATCGAGGCACTTCGCTCAGGACTAACGGAAGAGAATGAGCGCCGCCTCACGATGCTTATCGAAGCGATTTCATCATCGCTTCCGGTGGAAATGATCTACTCGGATTTCTCAACCCATCCGCGCGATATCCATCAGAACGAAACCTCGAAGGAAGAGATCAACAAGCGCCTCAGCGCCTTAAAGGATTGTCTTTTTGGGGATGGTGAAGTCGACGTTGAAAGCTTCAGGGAAGTCATGCGTTCAACAAGGTTTTTCGTGGGCTTGGAGGATTCTGTGGAGCAATTCATTGCGAAGGAACTGAAGGGATGAATCTCAATAAGATTGAGAACCAAAAGAATTTCACGAGTGCGCTCATTTCGGCGCTATCGCTGCTACCGGAGACGCCAACGCGCGAAGAAGTTAGTGAGCGAGCAAAGCAGCTTGCTGCTGCATTCGGATATGATGGCCCTCTGGAAACCGTCATCGAAGATGCGCTCATCGCAGTAGACTCGCACATGGGGGCTGGTGTTTCCCTCGTCGATGTCGAAGCTGACCACGACGATGAGTGGGTGTACAAGCGCAAAGATATCACGTGGACATATTCTGATGCCTACGAGGAATATCTGAAAACGGAAAAGATGCATCCAACCGTTGTTCGTTCCCTAAGTGATGTCGGAACCAAAATCCTTGGTCATTTGCAGGACCCGACGAGCGAAGGAAAGTGGGATCGTCGCGGTCTTGTTATTGGACACGTGCAGTCAGGTAAGACCGCAAACTACATGGGCGTAATCGCCAAGGCCGCCGACGCTGGATACAAGTTCATCATCGTTATCGCGGGTATTCACAACAACCTGAGGAAGCAGACCCAGGAACGCATTGACGAAGGTTTTGTTGGACGCTCCAGCGATCCGGAAGACCGCAAGAGAGTTGGCGTTGGCCTGACCCGCGACTACCCGCATCCAGCGACGCTCACAAACATCAATGATGACTTCAGCAAGAAGACAGCAGCCCAGAGCGGATGGAAAATCAACGACTTGAACAAGCCGACTGTTCTCGTCATCAAAAAGAACGTCACCACACTGAAAGCTTTACATGTCTGGCTTAAGGAGATGAACGCTCAGGCGGATGGCGTCATTGCTGATGTTCCAATGCTCATGATCGACGATGAGGCCGACAACGCATCGATCAATACAAACAAGCCCGAACTCGATCCCACAAAGACGAATGCGATGCTTCGAAAGATTCTCGGGCTCTTCGCGAACTCATGCTATGTGGGTTACACCGCTACGCCGTTTGCCAATATCTTCATCAATCCTGATTCCTATGATCAGGAAGCCTACGAGGAGCTGTTCCCGCGCGATTTCATTGTCAGTCTTGATGCCCCAAACACTTACTTCGGGCCGGATAAGGTCTTCCGTGATGAAATCAGCAGCGCAAGAATTGTCAGACCTATCCGGGATTGTGAAGACTATCTTCCTTTCTCTCACAAGAAAGATGATCCGGTCCCGGAGCTCCCGCCCAGCCTGTATGAAGCTATTGATCACTTCATTGTCGCAAGAGCCATCCGCAATTTGAGGGGGCATTTCAACAAACACTGCTCAATGATGATCAACGTTTCACGATTTGTAGCGACGCAGAATACTGTTCGCAGTTTTGTGAGCCTTTATGAGAAGAAAGTCAGAGAGGCTGTGAAGGCAGATTACGCGATGCCGGATTCGATATCACAAAGGAATGAAGTCATGATTTCATTGGAGGCATGCCTCGACAAGGAGTTCTCTGATTGCGGGTTCACATGGTCCGATATCAAAGGCGCCTTGAACGATGTCTTCGACAACCTTCGTATCTTCGTAGTGAATAGCAAGTCCGATGAAGCACTCGACTACAAGAAGTACGAACGTGACGGGAATAGCCTTACCGCCATCGCCATTGGCGGATTGAGCCTATCGCGCGGCCTGACCATCGAAGGCCTCACTGTGAGTTACATGTACCGCAACACGCGCATGTACGACACGCTGATGCAGATGGGGCGTTGGTTTGGGTACAGACCCGGTTATGAAGACGTGTGCCGGGTCTATTTGTCACCGGATTCCATCGACTGGTATGGGCACATAGCAGAGGCTTCAGAAGAGCTCCGACAGCAGATCAAGAGGATGCGACGCGACGGAATGAGTCCGAGGCAGTTCGGCCTCTATGTCAAGGCTCACCCTGATCGGCTGCTCATTACTGCTGCGAACAAGATGAGAGCCGGCGAGAGGATCGTCGTGAACCAGAACTTCAGCGGGCACATTGTTGAGAGCTATCTTCTGCCGTCGGACGAGAAGATCAACCAAGAGAACGAGGCTCTGATTGCTGAATACTGGAAGAAAAGATTTGGCTGCGCCGCATTGGAAGAAACCGGCAAGGGCTGGCTTGCAAGAGATGCAAAGCTTTCGGAAATAGAAGAGTTTCTCACAAAGTTTCGCAGTCACCGCGATTTTGCAGATCGCAAGGCCGCTGCGCTGAGTTACCTGCGTGCTCTTTCAGACGAATACGATGCCGGAGATGTTCTGCTGATCTCGGTTTCCGCCAATGGTGAGGACGCGGGCAAACACGTACTCGGAACTCAGGAACGTACCAGTGCCCGGCGTGATGGTGATGCATGGCGAACTAGCAAGGATCGCGTAGCCAGCCGTGGAGATGAGAAACTCGGGCTGTCCGACCCGCAGAAGGATGAAGCCGCGAAGCTTGCCGCCGAGGATGGCGAGGACAAGAAACCATCGGACGTCCATTTTCGCTCAGCGCGCAAGAAGCCACTGTTGATGCTCCACGTTCTTGGGCCGGTCGGGAAAGATGTCGATGCGCGTGTACCTGCGTTCGGCATCAGTTTCCCGCCAGGCCATTATCAGACCGAAGTTGAAGTTGTTGCTAACCAGGTGTGGATCGAACGTATGCAGGGTGGATCGTTCGATACGCCCGACGAAGAGGAAGATTATGACGAGTAGCAACGCACCATGGGATGAAATGAAGACCCCGGACAGTGATTACACTGTCCGCTATGTGACGGCCCCGGGCGACGTTACCCTGTGCTGGGGGAAAGACGTGCACGGGCAGTGTCTCTTCATTGTACAACTTAAGGGCGAACATTCGGCGCAGTTCCGAAAGAATGCCACCGCCGTGAACGGTATAGAAGTGGATCTGCGCCAGTTGCCGGAACCCGGCAAACAGGGCCTGATCCTTACCCTCGAGAAACACGTTGATCGCGATCTTTTCCACGGCCTTTGCCAGACGCTGATCGGGAATCTCGATGGGGTTTCTGATCCTCCTGCTGCGTTGGGTGTCGCACTGAACCACATAAAGCGTTGGAAAGCTTTCCTTGCAGGCAAGCGAACGCGGGTTCTATCGGCGGAAGAAGTACGAGGTCTTTTTGCGGAGCTGAGCTTCCTCCGACTTCTCAAGGAAAAACATCTGACCGACGCTCAAGCGGTTGAAGCCTGGTGCGGACCTGATCGCATACATCAGGACTTCATCTTTGGTGATACAGCAGTCGAAGTAAAGTCGATCAGCGGTCGGGATCGGAGCATAGTGCGCGTCTCTTCTGAAGATCAGATGGAGACGGTCTCAGAGCACCTCTTTCTCAAAGTCTACCGCCTGACTGAGGCACCTGATGGAACGCCCGCCCAGTCGCTCAACGAGCTGGTTTCGTTTGTAGGGCACGAACTGAGCGACGCCGACGCAATCGACGACTACTGGAGAAAACTGGCGACCTACGGATATGTGGAGATGCGCGAGTATGATAACCCTAAGTTTCTCGTAAACGGTTCGAACGCTTACCACGTAACTAATGGCTTTCCCCGGCTGGTGAGATCGGAACTACCGGACGGCGTTGTTGATGTGAAGTACAATCTCCAGCTGGAAAAGATTGCGGCGTTTGAGTGTAACCAGAATGAGATCTGGGAGAGCTGATGGAACAAACGACCTCCGATTTTTTTCATGATTTTCGTCAGGAGCTTATGGCAGGAGCTGAGGCTCACGAAGCATTTCAGCTCTCCGAGTTCATGGAAGCCTTCTCAACAGAGTTGATCGAAACCGGGTTTATCGAGGGCTTTGAGCTCTGCCACTATAGAGCGCAGCGAGGAATGCGCGTTGACGGATACTGGTTCAATGATGAAGGCGCCCTGGATCTGTTTATTGCTGATTTCGATAACCGTGATGAGTTGCAGTCACTTACGCAGACCGAAGTGAGCGCTGCCTTCCGGAGGCTGGAGAACTTTTTCGAGGCGAGTCTGTCCAAGCATCTTTTCGACGAGCTGGAGGAAACGACGCCTGAGTATGGTTTGTCGAGGCAGATCTCGGACCGTCGGAGTACCATTCGCAGAGTCAACTTTTTTCTCGTATCAGAACGCGTTCTCAGTGATCGGATGCAGAGCATCGAAAATCGCGACGTCTGCGATACTGAGGCGACTTTTCATGTATGGGATGTCTCGCGTCTTCAGCGCCAGCGGAGCTCGCGTGATCATAAAGAGGCGCTTAATATCGATTTCAAGGAGGAGTTTGGAAGAGGACTAAATGCCCTGCCGGCGCACCTAGGATCGAGTGCGTATCAGTCTTTTCTCATTGTAATGCCGGGACAGATTTTGTCCAAGCTATATGAAAAACACGGTGCCCGGCTTCTGGAACAGAACGTACGCTCGTTTCTCCAAGCGCGCGGCAAGGTTAACAAGGGAATCCGCACGACTATCCTAAATGAACCTGAGATGTTCTTTGCCTACAACAACGGGATTACCGCAACCGCTCAGGAAGTCGATACGGTACAAGGTGAATCCGGCCTGGCGATAGTCCGAATCAGAGACCTTCAGATTGTGAATGGAGGCCAGACGACAGCTTCGCTTTTTCATACCAGCAGGCGCGAGAAAATTGAACTGGATGGTGTGTTCGTTCAGATGAAACTTTCAGTGATTGGCCCGGATCAGAGCGAATTGGTAGTACCGAAAATATCCGAGTACGCCAACACTCAGAACAGAGTCAATGCTGCCGATTTCTTCTCGAATCATCCGTTTCATGTTCGTTTAGAGGAGTTTTCGCGGCGTATCTGGGCCCCGGCTCGCAGCGGTGAACAGCGAGAAAGTAAGTGGTTCTACGAGCGAGCGAGAGGCCAGTATGCCGACGCGCAGTCGAAAATGACGACCGCAGAAAAGAAACGTTTCAAATTGGAGTATCCCAAGGCGCAGATGTTCACCAAGACTGACCTCGCAAAATTCGAAAATGTGTGGGATGAGGTTCCGAGGTGGGTGAACCTCGGCGCACAAAAGAATTTTGCTCGCTACGCCCAGCGCATTGGCAAGCTTTGGGAAAAAGACTCACAGAGCATCAACGAGTTCTACTTCCGAAGGATTGTGGCCAGAGCAATACTCTTTCGGAATGCTGAGAAGCTAGTCAGCGCACAGGCATGGTATGACGGTGGCTATAGGGCCAATATCGTAGCGTATACGCTGGCGTGCGTATCACATTTGGCAGCTGCTCGCGGGAGACCGGTGGACTTCGAAGCTATCTGGCGACGTCAGGATATCTCGGCGACGATGGAAGAGGTTCTACGCATTACTGCGAGGTTCGTAAATGATTACCTGCGTCAGCCCCCAGCAGGAGTTTCCAACATATCCGAGTGGGCGAAACAGCCGGCGTGTTGGGATCAAATCTTGGAACACATCGACGAGCTTTCCAGCGAGCTCCCTTCTGCCTTCGACGACGAACTTGTTGACTCGCAGTCGTTGCGTGAGCAGCGGACAGACGCGAAAAAACTGCAAAGGCTGGATGACGGTATTAATGCGCAACAACGAGTCGTATCGATCCCCGCCAAGGAGTGGAAGAGGATCCTGGTCGAGTCGCAGCAACGAAATCTATTGTCGGAGAAAGAAGCGAGCATCCTCCGAAAAGCATGCAAGATTCCGGCGCAGATTCCCACGGAGGGCCAGTCGAAAGTGCTGATTTCTATGCTTGCTCGCCTCAAATCTGACGGGATCACGGTTGACAAATAACCCAGCGCTACCTCAACTCCATTCCTGATGAGTTTGGTTGCGACCCAGTGGCTGTGGACCTACAATCACGAACGACCCAACTCAGCAGTGTGCGGTATTCCACCGAGAATGGCAAAGCCCCCAGTTGCTTGACCCTCCACCTGTGGCGTCAGCTACAAATGGGGTGATTACAGTCGACGAGTAGATCGCTCTCGATTCTGCGATCAACGGCATCAATAGAGAGTAAGGTATACTATCGAATCGTATGGACTCCCGCACCCGCGCCTACTACCAGACCAACACCGCTGACCGCGTCGCCCTCTGGGAATCAGTCGAGAGCCCCCTGGCTGCGCTCTTCCCGACGCTCTTTACCAGTGGTCAGCGCGTCCTTGATGTGGGCTCCGGATCCGGGAGGGACATGGCGTTGCTTCTGCGCCTGGGCGTGGATGCCCGGGGGCTGGAGCCGGTGGACCAACTCCGGGCGGCGGCGGTGGCGCGGCACCCGGAGCTTGCGGGGCGGATCGTCGCGTTGCCGGCGGAGGCGCATGCGGAAGCCAATCCAGCCGCCTATGACGGGATCCTCCTTTCGGCAGTCCTGATGCACATCCCTGACAGCGAGCTCTTTGACTTTGTGATCGCCCTTCGGCGGCTGCTGCGGCCGGGTGGGGTGGCTGTCATCTCAATACCCCTGGAGCGCGACGACGTGGACGAGTCGACCGGCCGTGACGCCGGCGGCCGTCTGTTTGTCATGCGCGGTGAGTCCCAGGTGATGCTCTTCTTTGAGCGACTCGGTTTTGTGGTCGAGAACCACTACCGGAGGAATGACGCCGCCGGCCGCAACGCAACCTGGGCCACCATAGTCTTCCGCTATTCCGGGGAGGCCCCGCGGCCGATCGACCGGATCGAATCGATCATCAACCGGGATCGCAAGACCGCTACCTACAAGCTCGCACTCCTGCGGGCGCTTTCGGAGATCGCCACCAACACGCCCTCACTCGCCGTGCCGCTCGGCTCCGGGGAGGTGCGGATTCCGCTCTCCGAGATCGCGCAGCTCTGGGCCGCCTACTACTGGCCCTTCCTGGCCGGGGATCAGCCGGTCCCACAGAACTGGAATGGACGCGGTCCGGTCCGTTTTCAGTCCGAACTTCGTGCGCTCATTGCGGTCTACCAATCCCAGAATGGCCTCACATCCTACCTTTGGGATGTGCAGTCAGGGCGCGTGCCGTCCCGGTTTGATGGCTTTCATCGAGCGGCGATGCGCCAGATCACCACCGCGCTCAAGACCGGACCGATCCGCTACGCCGGAGAGAACGAGTTTCGCCACGCCGGTGGTTTCCTCTATGTAAAGGCCGACCTCTGGCGCGAGTTTGTCCTCATGGGCCACTGGATCACCGACTCGGTGGTGCTCCGCTGGGCGGAGCTCACGGCGACCCAGGTTGACTGGATGAGCGTCTCCGGAGCGGTGGAGCGCCTGCTCACCAGCGTGGACGCCCGCCGCCAGGACCTCACCGTGAGGAGCTTCCTCGCCGACCGAGCCGCCGCGGGCACACTCGAAAGCGCGTGGTCCGGGCGCGGCATCCGTTCCGCCTTTGAGCTTGACCACATCATCCCCTTTGCCCTGCGCCGCGACAGCTCCATCTGGAATCTGGTGCCCGCCACCCCGGCGGAAAACCGCGCCAAGAGCGACAAACTGCCCACCGTCGCGCTTCTCCACGCCTCGGAGGAGCGAATCGTGGGGCACTGGCGGCTGATCCACGAGTGGGATGAGGCCCGCTTCCGCGCCGACGCCGGGCGCCTGCTCCCCGCCCTGGGCAATTGGTACAACTGGGAGAAGCCCCTCCTCAAGGCGCTTGAGGAAGCGGTGGAAGCCACCGCCGTGATACGGGGTGCCGATCGCTGGGGTGGCCCGGCTGCGTAAGGGACCGCCGAGATTCGGTCGAGTTTTCGCCAAGTGGCGAGCACGGGCACGATACTGCCTGTACGGAGAATTACAAACGGCATCCTTCTGACCTCCGACATGGTCTTCGATCACGTGTTCGGCGACCGCGACGGCAGCCACAACCTGCGCTTTTAGATCAGCCCAGGAAATCGGACAGGATGATCACGTTTGAAGGCCGGGTTCCGGCCTGAGGGGATTTACACAAAAATCTTGACAGGCTCGGTCTATTCGGAGGACCGCACCTCTTTTCCTTCTTTGTCGATCGTACAATACCTGCCATCAAGCACCACAGTGGCAACGCCCTCTTCGAAACCATCATAGACTTTGTCAAACACAGGGGCGATAACTTCTTCTCCTCTGGAATTGATGAAACCGAATTTTTCTTCGAACCTCACAGCAGCGAGCCCCTCGCAAAATATGTCTACGAAATCGTATTTCAAGGCCAGTACTTCCTGGTCGTTGGGATCGATGAATCGCCATGTGCTATTTGATCCGACCAGGGCGCGCCCTTCATGAAAGCTTCTTGCGTTATCATATTTCAGAGGAATCACCTCAGTGCCGTTTGAATCGATAAACCCCCACTTGTCATCTACTTTAACTGCGGCCAGGTTCTCGCAAAAATCGAGGCTGTAATCGTATTTCAGAGGAATCACCGCTTTGTTCGTGATATCGATGAAGCCGTACTTGTCATCACGCTGGACCATGGCAAGTCCGTCCTTAAATGCACCAGCATATTCATACTGCATCGAAATCACTTCGTTCCCACTCTTGTCGATGTAGCCCCATATCAAATGAGAGAGAGATCCACCTGAGAGGGACGGGTCAGACGTACGTCTGAGCGCTACTGAAGCAAGACCCTCGGTAAACGATGCGGCAAAATAATACTTCAAGGGAATGACATTCTGGCCCTGCCTATCGACAAAACCATACTTACCGTCTCGTGCGACTACAGCGAGATTATCGACAAAATTGTCAACATAATCATATTCGTTCAACAAACTCGCTCGACTTACTTTTTTCTTTCTTACAGTCTCTGATTTCTGTGGACTGTGAGACCGCGCTGTCTTCTTGCCTCCACTTCGCTCCGATGTGCTTTTACCTGTCTTATCAATAGTAATCGAATCACCACTATTGAGCACAACCTCAGCACGTCCACGGCTGAAATCTCCAGCATAGTAATACTGCGGACTGATTACCCAGCGACCATCCTTGTCGATAAAGCCATACTTATCATCCAGTTTTGCCGCAGCAAGCCCTTGGCTGAAAGACTTGGCGTCATCATACGTCAGAGGGATCACTTCCCGGCCTTCTTTGTCGATATAGCCGCATTTCCCGTTCCGAGCTACGGCCGCAAGACCTTCACGAAAGGAGGAAGCATCATCGTACTGTAAAGGAATGGCCTTTTTGCCTCGCTCATTCAGGAAACCGTGCTTTCCTTTCCGTTCTACAGCAATCAGACCTTCACTCAAATCTTTTGCAAAATCATATTTTAGTGGAATTACCAACTTGGCGTTCTTGTTAATGAACCCCCGTTTCCCATTGAGCCCCACCGAAGCAAGTCCGTCCACGAACGCGCCTACATGATCATACCTTTTGTGGACGTTGACCGTTCTGCAGTCCGGACATCTGTCATTGTCTTCTTCTAGTTTTCGTCCGCACTTTACACATTTCATATTCAAATTATAGAAAGACTGATCTGAGGGCGCAACTGAATTATCGGAAGACTCATCTCAGGGTAGCTTGTGCCACCCCGGACCCCCAAAGGGAATTCCCGGCCGTGACCAATGCCAAGTGGTGGTCGGCTGCGCGCATCTTGCCGATCGTTCCGGCGCGGACTATCCTCTCGGTGTGATAAAGGCAGACGTTCGGTGGATTCAGCGTTACTCCAACTCCCGGCGGAGTATCAAGGACCTGTGGGAGGCGCTGGACGAGTGGTTCGGGGGCCCCGCGGGGTGACGATCTCAGTGGACAGTCCGCGGGAACGGCGGCCGGAGGGAACCCGGCTGTCACCGGCGACGGTATTTCGCATATCCGCAGGATGGCAATCATCCAGTATGAACGGTGATCGGGCCTTCCTACGGTGAAGCCTGGCGCGTCGGGAGATGCAGCGCTTTGTCAGCTGGGCGAGGAAGCAGAAGTAGTGAGCTGGATCAGGAACCTGGACCGCGGTGAGTTCGACTATCAGCCGTTCTACTGCGAGGAGAACGTGTACCGACTGTGCGGTGCGTTGCAGGCGGGGCGCACGGGAGGACCGGGGGCGTCGAGGGGAACGGTGCCGGCGCGGGGAACGGTGCCGGCTGAGGCGCTTTCGGCGGTGTTTGTGGTGAACGAATCGGCGACGTGTGCGCTGCGTCACCAGCGGGCGGCGCCGCCCGGCGAGCTGGTGGTGTGGGACTATCATGTGCTTGTGCGGGTTGTTTCGCCGGTACTGGGACGCTGGATTCTGGATCTGGACTCGCGCCTGGGCGTCGCGGTTCCGGAGGATGAGTACGTTGCAGCCACGGTGGACCGGCGCGTGCCGGAGCGGTTTCGGCCGGGGTTCCGGGTGGTGCCGGCAGACGTGTTTCTGGCCCGCTTCTCCACAGACCGCAGGCATATGCGCGATGCCGACGGCGGATGGCTGCACCCGCCACCGCCGTGGGACCCGCCCCGGGGCGCGGGCGCCGCAACGGCCCACGAGCTGCCGCGGTTTCTGGATGTGCATGATTCCACGTTCGGTCCGGTTCGCTCCGGTTTGGTGTAACCTGGGCTGTGTATAGAAGCCTGTTGCAATGGCGACGGTAAGTCCTTTTGCGTGCCGGCGTTGCGGACAGCGGTACCCGTTAACACCCGCAACGTGTTTTCCGAACGGGGAATAGCTGCGGAACTGCAACAATTTCCTGTATACAGCCCCGGTTTGCACCCGTGATATATGACCATTACAATCAGGAAATGAATGCTCACCGACTCTTGCGAATCCGGGGCAGGCTGCGCCCTGTGACCCTGCTGGGCTGCGCCGTCGCTATCATCGCACTCGTTTCCGGTTGCGCGACGGCCAACGGTGGTTACGGGCGCGGCGCCGCCGGGAGCGTCCGGGAGGCGCTCGCGGTGGCGGGGATCCCGGAAATGCGCACCCCATCGGGGGCGCCGGCACAGGGTGGTGCCGGCGGCCTTCCCGGTGAGGTAGTGGGCTACCAGTCGACCGTTCGGCTTCCGGCGGGATGGCGGGTTGTGCCCGCCGACGCCCCGGCGGGGTTCGCCCTGATCGGTGAGGGCGGGCGGATTCGCGGCTCGATCGTGATGGTCGAGGGCGGCACATCCGCGGCGACGATCGCCGAGGAGCTCGTGGTCGGTTTCGACGCCGAGAACTCCGGTCCTGGGGCCGCCGGCTCCACCGCCTGGGTCGCGGAACGCGGGCGAGATCTGGCGGTTGGTCTGGTCCGTCCCGTTGGCGATGCCACCGAGGAGGTCGTCGTGCTGGCGGAACGGCGGTGGGGCACGGCGGTAATCGTGGCAACGGTCAGTGACCGGGTCGCCGGTGACCTCGACTCGCTGGCGGCGGTAGCGCGTGGCGTCGAACCCGACGGTGACGCCGAGCGGATGTACCGGTCCTACGCCGTCGGACCGGTGGCGTACTCGGTGCAGCTGCGCGACTACGAGTGGCTTGGCGATGTGGTGAGCCAGGGCGGGGTGTTCTTGCATCTGGAATCCGGACTGCCGGTGGTGGTGACCCGGGATGATCCGCGCACTGCGGCGGAGTACGCGGGCTTTGTCTTCGGACCGCCCGATCCGGAGCTGGAAGCATCCGACTACGTGGGGCCGCACCGCTTCCTGTCGCACCCCCGGCTCAACTACGTTGCCGACGCCGTGAGCTGGACCGGGGCACGGTATCACCTCTCGCGGACGCGGGGTACTCCGCCCGTGTGGCTGCTGATTCCGCAGGAGATCGGGTCGGCGGGACTGAACAACTACACGATCGAACCGATGGTCCTGAACATGATCAACATGGACTCCGGCGTGGACGAAGGCACCGGCCTGGACGACGGCGAGGCGCCGGAGGTGCTGCGGGTCGAGGCACCCGATCGACGCGGCGTCGCGATTCTTCCGGTGGTGCTGAACGCGGAGGGTGCCGCCGCCGGGCAGATCGCGCGCATGGTGGCTGAGACGGTCAACTCGGCGGTGCGACTCGCCAGCGACCAGCCGGTGGTGGATGCGGGCTCCGTCCCGGTTGAGGCGCTGCCGTTGGAGCCCCGGGCGGTGCGGGAGCAGCTCGCGCGGGCGTCGGAACGGACCTCGGCGCAGTGGGTGGTGGCCACGGAGATCGCACAGCCCGAGGGGGCCGACCTGCCGGTGGTGCGGGTGGCGATCTACGACGCCTCCGCTGCGGTTGGAGGAGCGGACACCGCCGCCGGCCTGACCGAGATCGATGAGCTTGACCTCGTCCTTCTCGGTCACGAGCACGTTCGTCGGCTTGATGTCCGCATGGACATACCCACGGCCGTGCATGTGCAACAACCCTTCGGCGACCTGCCGGAAGAGTTTGACGGCTCCAATCGCGTCGTTGGGCAGTCGCTGATCGAGCGACACCGCATCGACCTGCGGATCGGCGTGTCCGTCCAGGAAGTGCGTGAGCACGAGGTGGTGCTGCAGGACGGCACTGTGGAGAGCTGCGGCTTCGTGCTGTGGTCCACGGGCATCGCGCCCCGCGACATCGTGTCTCAGTCCACCACCCTGCCCAAGGACCCCCGAGGGCGCATCACTGTCGACGAGTTCCTGCAGGTCACGTGCTTTCCAGACTCCACGGTCCCTCTGGACCCAGAGGTGGCGGCAGGTCAGCCTCTGCTCTTCCTCCAAGTTCTCGAGAACGCCAAAAAAACAAGCAACCTCGCTCTTCTTGGATTGAGCAGACAACCTCTCTCTCGATCTCTTTCGCACACACTCACTCACTCGCTCACTCACACGCGCGTTGTCTTCCTG
>CAJWEZ010000043.1 GCA_913030605.1 uncultured Spirochaeta sp. | reverse complement strand
CGCGCTGTCCCAGCTCCTCGAGCTGGTCGTCGGTGAGTCCGATACGGAACGCGCCGTCCATGATGGCGATCGTCGCCGGCGTCGCCCCGTTGGCACGAACCTCCGCCTCCACGGCCCGGGCAGTCTCCACGTTTCGTGGATACGGCATGCCGTGGGAAATGATCGTGGATTCCAGGGCCACCACCGGGCGGCCGGCGTCGAGCGCCTCCCGCACCGTGCCCTGGACCGAGATATGACTGTTGTTCATCGTCCTGCTCCTTGATTGTCTGATCGATCGTCTGATCGATCGTCTGATCGCGTCACGTCCCGGAGGATCGCGTCGGCGGAGAGCCCCGGTGCCACCGACTGCGGAGACCCGGCGGTGATGCGACCGGCGGCAACGCCCCAGCGAACCGCCTCCGGCCATGGCAGGCCGCGAACCCGCCCCGCCACAAGGCCCGCGAGAAACGCGTCGCCGGCGCCGTTGGCGTTCACCGTCGCGACCGGCGCCGCAGAAACGAGCTGCGCCGCCGACGTCCCGTTCTCCCAGTACCCGGCGCCGAACCTGCCACGGGTCACCACCCACCGCGCGATCGACGGGCCGGTCGGGAGCACCCGCAGCGCCCGCGCCTCGGCGAGGTTGGGTGTCACAACCTCAACCTGTCCCGCGACTCCTGCAAGACGTACGGCCTTGGCGACGCTCACAGGTTCCACAACAACCGGCACTCCGGCGGTGTTGGCCCACCGCACGGCGGCGGCGGCGGCGGGAGCCGACACGTTCAGGTCGAGAACCAGCGCCGCCGGCTTCGGTTCGCCGCCGCCGGCGCCCGCCTGGCCGGCGGTATCCAGGAGTGCCACCAGTCGCTCGGGGTCGAGGGAGTCGATGCCCCCCATGTCGGACACCGCACTGTGGAGTTCGCCCGCCGCCAGGAGGCTCACGTACACTCCGGAGCCCGTCCCGGGGACCCGATCCACGGTGGAAACGTCGACGCCGGCGTCGGCGGTACGGGACAGGACCCACTCGCTGAGCGGATCGGTACCCACACACCCAATCAGGCGCACGGGAACCCCCAACTGCGCCAGCCCGTGGGCAACGTTCCGTGCGACGCCCCCCGGGGACAGCGATACCCGCCCCGGGGTTGAGGTCTCCGGCATCACCTCCCCGTCGACGGCGGCGGTGATGTCGCAGTTGATGCCTCCGACTACGATAACCGGTTCGATCTGCATGAAGGGCGGCATTGTAGCACAGCCGTCGCTCTGGCTACAGTGGGGCGATGCGCAGCCGGCGAATGATGATCATGTTCCTGTTGCTCCGACCGGTCCTGAACGTGTGGCTCCGATGGCGGTTCCGCCTGGTGATTCACCGCCACGGCGCCGCCGCTCGCCTTCGCCCTCCGTTTCTGGTCCTTGCAAACCACGTCAACTTCTGGGATCCGTTTCTCCTGGTGCTGCCCTTCGACCGGGAGGTGCACTTTCTGAGTGCCGACGGCAATTTCCGCAGTCGCGTGATGCGCTGGCTGATGGAGGGTGTCGGTGCGGTACCGAAGGCCAAGGCGCGCACGGACATGGAAAGCCTGCACCGGTTGAGGCACCACGCCGCCGAGCGCGGGATCGTGGCGCTCTTTCCGGAAGGACAGCGTACGTGGGACGGCCACAGCCGCGGCATGCTGCCGGCAACCCCCAAACTCGCGCGTCTGCTGCGCGTGCCGGTGGTGATGGTGCACCTTCGGGGCGCCTACCTCTCCACGCCGCGGTGGGCCACCTCCCTGCGCCGCGGCCGCCTGGAGATGCACGTGTGGCAGGTACTCTCCCGACACGAGGTCCGGTCACTGCCGCTGGGAGAGATCACGCGACGCATCGCCGATGCCCTGGAGTTTGACGAAGGCCGCTGGCAGGAGCGCACCGGTGTGCGGTTCGTCGCCCGCAATCGGGCGGAACACATGGAACGGGCGTTCTTTCGCTGCCCGGAGTGCGGCGGCTGGGACACGATCCGGTCCCGGGGCGACGAGGTACGGTGTACCGCGTGCACCTTCCGCGCGTGGTTTGCCCCTTCCGGCAGACTCTACTCGAGGAGCGCGCGATCGACCACCGGGGCCAGTGCCGCGCTCCCCCCGGTGTTCCGTTCCCACCAGTGGAACAGGTGGCAGCTGGAGACGCTCCGGCAGAGCCTGGAGGCGGGCGGCAACGGGGCACTCCCCTATCGCGTTCCCGCGGTGTACTACCTCACCGGGTACCGCAGCCGTCCGCTCCGCCCGCGCGGGATGGTGGAACTGGCGCTCACCAGTACCCACCTCACGCTCGGCGGAGACGGAATCGACGTGCGGATTCCGGTTGCCGACCTTCGCGGTGTCAATGTGCAGTACGCCGCACAACTCGAGTTCTACACCGACGGCCGCCTCCACGTGCTGCGAATGCAGCGGCCCCAGGACTCCGCGTACCGGATCGAGGTGACGATCGGGATGCTTCAGGAACTTTACAAACCCACTAAGCATTAGTATTTTATCGATATGGAACGAGCGACTTTTGACCTGGTCGGGGCGACCTGCACGTCGTGCTCGATCGGCATCGAACACATGGGACGCCGCATCAAGGGTGTCGAGGATATCTACGTGGATCGCCAGACCGGAGAGATCAAGATGGATTTCGACGGGAACCCCGCGACTGTCGAGAAGATCATCACCTTCGTCCAGGCGATCGGGTATGATGCCCAGCTGAAGAGTGAGGAGCCGGTCACGCAGGACGCGTGACCCGGACCCGTCGCCGGCGGAGCGACACCGGTCAGCGTCGCCACAGCGGGGCGACGCTACGAACAACGCTGCGGCTGGGGGTCAGCCGCTCTGCGCCGCCACCTGCTGGTTGAGCCGCGACAACCGCTGCGCCAGCAGGCGAGCAAGAAAGATCCCGTAGTGCGGCTGCTTCTGAATTCCGGTGACGAAGGCGTTCTTCGTGACTTTCACCAGTCGCACATCCCCCCGCGCCACCACCGTGGCGGACCGTCTGTTTCCGAGCAGAAATGACATCTCCCCGAGGAAAATATCGTCCGGCGTCAGCGTGGCGATGCGCTGGTCACCACTGATGATGTCCAGCTTCCCGGTCACGATATAGAACAGGTCGTTGGACTCCTCGCCCTCCCGAAACACCACTTCGCCGTCCGGGACATCAAGGATCGCCTGGTTGGCGAAAATGCCCGGCGTGGCATTGGCCTGTTTCTCGTGGGCAACCTCAAAGCGAACCTCGTTGCCCACATCGTTGTAGGTCAGATTGTCGATGTAGTGGCGCGTCATTCGGATGCCGTGGCCGTGCTGTCCGAGGTTCACCTCCTCGTTCGACAGACGTTCGCGCCAGTCAAACCCGTCACCGTCGTCCTGGATCTCGAAGGAGGAGTGCGTCGGCGTAATGCGGTAGGTCACCTTCACCCGGCGCTCACCGATCTCCGGGTCGCGGCATTTCTCGCGGATCAGCGGAATGATGTCGCCGTGCTCGCCCAGATACGCGGTCTTCTCCTCGTAACTGATACCGCAGTTGCCGTGCTCGATCGCGTTCATGATCATCTCGAAGAGCGCCACATGGAGCCGGTCGCGCATTTCGATATCGACGTAGTTGGAGTTGAACAGGAAGTTCGAAATCAGTGATGCGTAGGTCCGGGCGTTGTAGGGGTCGTTGTCCATTTCCAGACTGCCGTGAATCGTCCCCAGGAAGTCCAGCTGCATGTCGCGCTGAAAGAGAATCTGCCGGTTGCGGTACAGAATAAACAGGACGCGGAAGAACGTCTCGACAAACTCACCGCGCCGGATCATGGTGACGATGTTGGTCTCCCGGGGCAGGTCCTCCACCACCCGTGCGTCCTTCCGTGAGTACACGCCGATCACACCACCGTAGTGCAACCACGGGTCCTCCGTGATCCCGCGGATCAGCGCCTGCCCGTCCACCGACTCGTCCGAAAAGTGAACCAGCTGGAACTCCGGCAGCTCGTAGCGGATGTACTCCAGCGCCTCGTCGATCGAGTCGAGAAACACCGGCTGAAACACGTCACCGAACTTGGAGCAGATCCGCTCCACACGATCGTTGAGGGCAGGATCGCTGCTGACGACAGGAAAACGACGCATACCTCGAGTATCGGTTCGCGACCGGGTGATATTGACACAAAAAAAACGGAGCCGCATCTCGATGCGACTCCGCTCCCTCTGCAACCCCGTCCTGTCGGGACGGCAGCCGACTCCCGTGGAGCCGACCGGTCTGCGTGTTGGCCGGCGACGCGCGCGCCGCCCGCCTGCTGGTGACGAGTGTCTACTTGGAGTAGAACTCGACGATCAGCTGCTCCTCGGCGATCGTCGGGATCATTTCCCGCGTCGGGAGCATGTTCACCTTACCGGTGAGGTCGTCCTGGGAAACCTCCAGCCACGGCGCACTTTGCCGCGCGGAGTTTTCCGACACGAGCCGGCGCATCAGCATCTCGGAGCTTTTCTTGCTCTTGACCGAGACCTGGTCGCCGGGGCGTACCATCGCACTGGGGATCGTAACTTTGCGTCCGTTGAGATGGATGTGTCCGTGGCTCACGAGTTGCCGGGCCTGCCGACGGCTCGCTGCCATCCCCATGCGGTACACCACGTTGTCGAGACGCCGCTCCAGAAGAATCAGCATGTTGTGTCCGGCAACACCCTTCATGGTCTTGGCCTTGTAGAAGAGGTTCCGGAACTGACGTTCGGAAAGGCCGTAGGCGAATTTTACCTTCTGCTTTTCCTTGAGCTGGCGCGCGTACTCAGTCTCGCGAATGCGACCTTTCTTGGGTTCACCCGGGCCGTACGGTTTCTTCTTGAGCAGACGGTCGTACTTGGGATTTCCAAAGACGTTTACGCCAAGGTGGCGCGCGATCTTTCCTCGGGCTTTAGAAGGTCGAGCCATTCACAGTTCTCCTTGTATTACGCTCTCAACGAGACGCATCGAGCGGCGATCATACGCGTTTCCGTCACGCGGTGTCAAGCCGCGGCGGCCACGGACCGATCCGGGCACCACCGACGGCGGGAGCGACTACTCGTCGCCCCCGAACAGCGAACGCAGGGCGCCGAACAGGCCTTTCTTGCCTTTCGCTGCCCCGGCCCCACTGTCCCGGCCTCCGCTGGTATCCTTCGCCCTGGCGGCGTCGGCGGCACCGGACGGTGCGGCCGTATCCTTGCGAGGCGCGTTGCTCCGAGCCGCAGTCCCCGACGATGCGTTGCCAGACGATGCGTTGGAATCGCGCGCCGCGTCCTCCTTCGGCTTCGAACCGCCACGCCCGGAGCCTCCGCGCCGGCGATTGCGCCGCGAGCCTCCACTTCGGGATCCGCCACTGCGCGAACCGCCGTCTTTTCCTCCGCCGCGGGATCCCCCGCCACCGGACGCGCCCATGTTGGCGAGCATCTCGTCGGTGGGTTGGAAGTCCTCACCGTACTTCTCCCGGTAGTACGCCAGTCGCTCCTCGAGGCTGTCGCTGGCTTTCGGCGCTCCGGTGGTCTCCGGCTGACGCGGTCGTCCGCCGCCGCTTCGGGGGGCACCGCCACGACTCCGGGACCGATCGCGGGATGCGCCATCCCGTCCACTGCGGTTCCGATTGCGGTCACGATCCCGATCGCGGTCACGGTTCCGATCGCGATCGCGATCGCGGTCCCGATCACGGTCGCCGTGGCTTCGGGACGTCCGGCGCCGATCGCCTCCTCCGCGGCCACCGCGATCGCGGGATCCGCGGCCGTCACGATCCCGACGGCCGTCGCGACCGGCGTCTCCGGTGCGAATTCGCATGCCGGCACTGGCGTCCTCGGCAAAGAGGTCCTCGGACAGCTGATCCACCGGTATTTTCTGCCGGATCAGCGATTCGATCGAGTCCAGGCCGAACACGTAGCGCTGACACGCCAACGTAATCGCCGCGCCAGACTCTCCCGCCCGGGCGGTGCGGCCGATGCGGTGCACGTACGCCTCGGGATCCTCCGGCAGGTCGTAGTTGATCACCATGTCCAGATCGTTGATGTGGAGGCCCCGGGCGGCGACATCCGTGGCAACGAGGAATTCCGCCTCACCGGCCTTGATGCGCTGGATGATCTGGATGCGCTTGCGCTGCGGAAGATCTCCGATAATGAACTCCGACGGATAGCCGTTGATCTCCAGGCGTTTCGCCACCTCTTCGGCGGCGCGCTTGGTGTTCGTAAAGACGATCGCCGTGCGCGGCTGGTGCTTTTTGAGCAGCCCCAGGAGCACGGACATCTTCTCTTCCGTGGCAACGTGGTAGAGCGTCTGGGTCACCTTGTCGACGGTGACGTGCTCCGGTTCGATCTCGATTTCCACGGGGCTGTTCATGTGCTCCCAGGCGATGTTGCGCGCTTTGGTGCTCAGCGTGGCGCTGAACAGCATGTTGACGCGTTCCTCCCGCGGCACGAATCGCTGAAACATGCGGCGAATGTCCGGGTAGAACCCCATGTCGAAGAGACGGTCCGCCTCGTCCACGATGACAATCCTGACATCCTTGAGCTTCATGTGACCGGACTGGCTGAGATCGAGCATGCGTCCCGGCGTTCCCACGATGATGTCGACGCCCTCGGCCAGGGCCGACTGCTGCGGGCCATAGCCCACACCGCCGTGAAACACCTCCGTCCGGAGTCCCAGTCCCTCTCCGAGAAGGTCGGCCTCCTCCTTGATCTGGACCGCCAGTTCGCGGGTCGGGGCGACGACGAGGGCGGTGGCCCCCTTGAAGTCCGGGTTGTTGCGCAACAGCTGGAAGGTGGGAAGAAGAAAGGCCGCAGTCTTGCCAGTTCCCGTCTGTGACTGTACCATTACATCAGCGCCGTTAATGACGTGGGGAATGGCCTGGGCTTGTACGTCAGTGCATTCCTCGAAGCCGGCTGCGGCTACCCCGGCGAGTATCTCACTGTCTAGATTCAGTTCACCAAATTTCATACCCGTCTAAGGTATAGAAAACGACGGAACTCCGCAACGGAGCGTGCCGTCGTCGTGGGAGGGCGCATGGAACGGATGCGAGAACTGTCACGGAAGGCGTCCGCACACGCCGCGGCGTGCGAATCGCGGTACCACGGGTGTGCCCAGTGCACGCTCGCCGGAATTCAGGAGGCCCTGGGCATTCAGGACGACCTGCTTTTCCGCGCCGCGACCGGACTGGCCGCCGGCGGTGGACTCACCACCGACGGAACCTGCGGCGCCTATACCGGCGCGGTTATGGTCATGTCGAGCCTCTTCGGGCGTCGTCGGGATCGAATCGACGGCGACAGCGACGCCAAATACCGCGGATTTGACCTGGCGAGGCGCCTCCACAATCGCTTCCTGGACCATTACGGAACGCTGCAGTGCCGCGCGATCCACCGCCAGACGATGGGCCGCGAGTTCGACCTGTGGGACCCCGAACAAAAAACGGACTTCGAGGATGCGGGCGCGCATTCAACGCACTGCCCCGCCGTCTGCGGACAGGCTGCGGGGTGGGCCGTAGAACTGTTGCTGCGGGAAATCGAACGCTCCGGCATCACGCTGGAGGACGTACGACGGGAGTACGAGGCGGTTCGGTGCGGCGACCGGCGCGCCGGAACCGAGTCCGGCGCACCGGCAGACGAGATCTGACGCTGGCGGGCTTCGCTCTAAACCTCCACGTCGGCGTCGTAGTCCACGCCGTCAAAGTCGAACCCGTGGATCTGCAGGAATTCGTGCTGGAATCCGGCGACATCGGCGATCGACGTGAGGTTCTCCTCGTTCACCTGATCCCAGAGACGATGGACCTCCTCCTGAACGTCCTCACGCATTTCCCAGTCATCGAGGCGAATGCGTCCCACGGAGTCGGTCTCCGGCCCGTCGCCGCCGTAGAGCTGATCGGTGAACAGACGGTACATCTGCTCGATCGTACCCTCGTGGATTCCCTTGCGCTTCATGACGCCGTAGAGCACGGCAAGGTAGAGTGACACCCCCGGGATGACGGCGCTGGCGCGCGTGACAAGCGCCTTGTTCACACTGACCCACGCGTGTCCGCCGGTCCGGGAGAGGGTCGCATCGAGCTCGTGAGCCGTGGCCTCAAGGTGTTCCTTTGCTTTGCCGATCGTCCCGTCGCGATAGAGGGCAAATGTGATATCCGGACCGATGTACGAGTACGCCACGGTGATGGCATCGTCGGCGAGAACCCCCGCTTCGCGAAGCGCGTCGATCCAGAGCTTCCAGTCCTCGCCACCCATCACCTTCACCGTCTGGGCGATCTCGTCCTCCGTCGCCGGGTCCATCGCCGTGGGCTTGAGCTCCGCGGTCTTTCCGTCCAGCGTCACCGACTCGTAGCGCTGGCCCACCGGTTTGAGCGCCGACCGGTACATTTCGCCGGTGTCCGGGTCCACACGGACGGCGGAAGCCAGGCTGTACACCACCATGTCCACGGTCCCCATCATCTCCCGGACCGCGGCGATCACATCCTGCTTGGTCTCGTGGGAAAAGGCGTCGCCGATAAAACTGCGATTCGGGAGACCGGCGGCGTCGGCAAAGCGACGGAAGGCCAGGTCCTGATACCACCCCGCCGTGGCGGTCCGCTTTCCCTTCGCCGGTGTCTCGTAGGACACCCCGATTGTGGCGGCACCGGAGCCGAAGGCAGCGGTAATGCGGGAGGCGAGCCCATAGCCACCGGAGGCGCCGATCACCAGGACGTTCCTGGGGCCGGAGAAGGTCCCCTGCGACTTCACGTACTCGATCTGCTGCTCCACGTTGCGCTCGCATCCCACCGGATGGGCGTTCATGCAGATATTGCTCCGAATCATCGGCTTCACAACCATGTCTCTTCCTCCTCGGAAAGTCTCGGTCACTCTTGGTCAATCTCGGTCTGTGACCGACAAAGTAACACAGCGGACACGCCGGTGTCAGCCGGTGCACCGCGATCCCCGGGGCACACCACGTCGAACCGGCCGTTGCCGAGGGCACCGGTCTGTACTATCGTGGTCCCGTGGAACACGTGGCACGGACTCAGACCGATATCGCGCGCCGTCTCCTGCGCTGGAGTCTCCCCTCGATCATCGTCGGCGGTGTGGGCCTCGTGCTGCCCTGGCCGGTTGTGCAGGGGTTCGCGCTGCAGGCGCTCATCTGGGGCGGCGTGGATGCCGTGATCGCCACCGTCGGCGCCTGGGGTGCCCGCCGACGGCGGGGCCGATACCCCGACGAAGTGCAGGAGGTTCGCGACACCCTCCGGCTGCGACGTGTTCTGGTGATCAACGGATGGCTGGATCTCCTCTATCTCGCCGGCGGTGCGGCGATCACGGTCCTGTTCCGCACCGATCCGTTCCTGCTGGGAAACGGCGTCGGTATTCTCGTGCAGGCGCTGTTCCTGCTGTTCTTCGACATCCTCCACGCCCGGCGTCTCCCCGCGCAGCCGCCGGCGTGGTATAGTGCGCAGCCATGACGATGCAGGTACACCGCTGGGACGCTCTGGCCGCCGCCGACCGGCGCCGCATCCTGGCACGGGCACAGCAGAACATCGCCGACGATGTGGAGACGGTACGACCGGTGGTGGAGGACGTCCGCCGTCGCGGGGACGCCGCGCTGGTTGAGTACACCAGACGGTTCGACGGCGCCGACGTCCCTATGGACGGGATCCGCGTGACGACGGCAGAGTTCGATGCCGCCGCCGACAGCCTCGACGAGGACCTCCGCGAGGCGCTGGACTACGCGATCGAGAACGTTCGCCGCTTTCATCGCGCGCAGGTGCGCCATGCAGCGGAGACCGTGCAGGTCCGCCCGGGTATTATCGCATCGGAACGACACACGCCGATCGATGCGGTGGGCCTCTACGTTCCCAGTGGCCGAGGCAGTTTCCCCTCGATGATGTACATGCTCGCCGTACCGGCGGTGCTCGCCGGCGTTCCCACGATCGCCGTGACCACACCGCCCCGGGCCGACGGCACGGTGGATCCGGCGGTGCTGTATGCAGCCTCGCGGTGCGGGATCGACCGTGTCTACCGCGTGGGTGGCGCCCAGGCGATCGCCGCCCTCGCCTGGGGCACCGCAACGATCCCGGCGGTGCGCAAGGTCGTGGGGCCCGGGAGTTCCTACGTTGCCGCCGCCAAACGCCTGGTCGCCGACTCGATCGACGTGGGCCTTCCGGCGGGTCCGTCGGAGTCGATGATCGTTGCCGATGAGTCCGCCGATCCGTGGCGCGTGGCGCTCGATCTGATGATCGAGGCGGAACACGGCAGCGATTCGTCAGCGCTCCTGGTAACCGCCGCACCGGCGCTTGTCGAGGCCGTTACCGGCGCCGTGGAGGAACTGCTCGCCGAGGTCCCCGAGCCGCGACACACCTTCCTCACCGACGTGTTCTCGCGCTACGGGGGAGCGATCCTCACGGGGGACGACGAGGAGAGCATCACCGTGGCCAACGAGTTCGCCCCGGAGCACCTCCTGGTGCACACCCGGGACCCGCACGCCACGGCCTCCTCGATCCGCAACGCGTCCGAGGTGCTCATCGGACCGCACACCGCCTTCAGTCTCGCCAACTACGCCACGGGCCCCAACGCGGTGCTGCCCACCGGCGGATGGGCGAGAAGTTTCGGTCCCGTTTCGGTCCGTGACTTTCAGAAGGCGTCCTCGGTCATCGAGGTGACCGAATCCGGCTACCGCGAGATGCGCGATCACGTGATCCGTCTGGCGGACCACGAGGGGTTCTACACCCACGCAGCGGCGCTGCGACGACGCGATGATCGCCGTGGATAGCGGGATCGACACGCCCGAGGACGTGTTCGCGCGTTTCGAATCGCGCACCAACCTCGAACGCACCACACCGCAGCTCCGCATGTACCGGCTGGAGCGAATGGTGGCGTTGCTGGAGCGGCTGGGAAACCCCCAGCACCGCCTGCCGGTGGCTCATCTCGCCGGCTCAAAGGGCAAGGGCTCCACTGCGGCGTACCTGACCTCGCTCCTCGCCGCCAGTGGCCGGCGGGTGGGCCTGTACACGTCGCCCCACGTGCTGGACTACCGGGAGCGGTTTTCCGTCACCGAACCGTATGCCGTCGTCGGCGGACCTGCGGACGGCGCCCGCGACGCAGCCTCCGACACCGCCCGCGACACCACGATGGTTCAGCAGGGCCGACGCGTGTGGGCGGTCGTGGAACAGATGACCGCCGCCGGTGTCGCCGAGGACGAACTCCCCACCACCTTTGAACTGCTGACGGCTCTGGCGTTCTGCTACTTTCACGCCGCCGGCTGCGATTGGATCGTTCTGGAAACGGGACTGGGCGGCCGCCTCGATGCCACCAACGTGTCCCGACCCCGCGCGACGCTCATCACCCGCATCGAGCTCGAACACACCGAGTATCTCGGTGATACTCTGGCGCTGATCGCCGGTGAGAAGGCCGGTATCATCAAGGAGCGGGTGCCGCTGCTCCTTTCGCCACAGCACCCCGACGCCGATGCGGTGTTTCGCCGCGTGGCCGGCGAACGGCATGCACCGGTGATCGATGTCCTGCCGCTTCCGGACGCCGGTGATCCCGCCGGTGAGGTGGATGCACTTTCGGGATCGGTCGTGCAGCTTCCCTCGTGGGCCGGCGACGCCACCGTCCGCCTGTCCATGCTCGGTGCGGTTCACCGCACCAACACCGCGATGGCACTCGCCGCCTATCGGCGCCTCGTGGCCGGCGGCGAGGTGCCCATGGCCGGGACAGACAGCATCACGGCGGCGATCGCCGGCACGCGCCTTCCCGGCCGCGGCGAGGTGGTGGGCGACGTGATTCTCGACGGCGCCCACACCGCCGAGAGCGCCGCGGCCCTCGCCGAGACCCTGCTCCGTCGCATGCCGGCGGGGCGTCGTATCCCCATCATCCTGGGAGTGGTCGCCGGCAAGAACGTCGAGGCGATCGCACGCGCTCTGGCTCCGCTCACCACCGGATTTGTCGTGTCACGCCCCGGGCGCTTCAAGCCCGGCGACCCCGGCGACGTGGCCCGGCGGATCGCTGCGGCGGGCTACGCCGTGGAGCGCCGCGACGACCCCGCGGAAGCGCTGGCCCTCGCCCGGGAACGCCTTGCCGATGGGTCCGGGGCCGGACTTGCCGGGAAGATTCTGGTGAGCGGGTCGTTCTACATGGTCGCTGAGGTCCGCCGTCTCGTTGTAGAATAGCGGACCATGTCCCTGAACGCTGCGGAAATCGACCAGGTCCTTGCGGAGCTCGAGCTCCCGGGGCACCACATCCAGAAGATCATCCAGTATGACTTCCGCAATCTGTACCTTCAGGTGTTCCGGCCACCGGCGGCCTGGTGGCTCCGGGTGTGCCTGGAGAACCCTCGCGTTCGGTTTCACGCCACCGAGCGCCCTCCCCGCGCCCGTCGGAGCCATCAGCGATTCGAGGATTTTCTGTGGGCGCGGCTTCGCGGTGGGCGCATCGTTGCCGTGGAGCACGTTCATCGTGACAGGATCGTACGGCTGTCCGTACACCGCGACGGCGAGGAGACGCTCGTCTACCTGCGCCTGTGGGGCACCAGGGCCAACGTGATCGTCACCGATGCGGACGGGACGATCCTTGACGCCTTTTTCCGGAAACCGGCGCAGGGGATCGAAACCGGTGCCACCTTTATCCCGCAGCCGCCGGAGAAACCGGGGAAACCGCGGACCGTACGACCGGTGGCGGACGGTCGAACGCTGAACCAGCAGGTAGAGGCGGAGTACCGGGAGCAGGAAATTGCCGCGGACCGCGAACGGCTGATCGGACGCTGTCGCCGGGCGCTCGAGAAACAGGAGCGACGGACGGCCGCCCGCCTCTCCGAAATCGAGGAGGGCCGGTCCCGAAAGGGTGCCGCCGACCGCACCCGTCACATCGGGGACCTCATCCTTGCCAATCTGCACCTGATACGACCGGGCGCGGAATGGGCGGACCTGCCGGACTATCTGGACGACAATCGGACGGTGCGCGTGGAGCTCGACCCGACTCGGAGCCCCACGGACAACGCAACGGCGTACTACGACCGCGCCCGACGGGCGGAGGAATCGGCTGCATTCCTCGACAGCAGCGCCGAGTCGCTCTCCTCCCGCCTCGAACGTATCCGCGGCCGCCTTGCGGAGCTTGAGTCCCTGGAGCTTTCCGCCCTCCGGGAACTCGTCGCGTCGCTGGAACAGCGCGGCGGCGGCGACCGCGGCGGATCCACACTGCCCGGTCTCGAGTTCGAATCCCAGGGATTCCGGATTCTTGTGGGGCGCAACGCCCGCGAGAACGACGAACTCCTCCGTCACGCCACGCGGGGGAACGACTGGTGGCTCCATACCCGCGATTACCCCGGCGGATATGTGTTTGTGCGGAATCGACCCGGCAAGAGCGTTCCGCTGGAAGTTCTGTTGGACGCCGGCAACCTGGCCCTGTTCTTCAGCAAGGCCCGCAGCGCCCGCCGTGCGGACCTGTACTACACCCAGGTCAAGTATCTCCGGCGCGCCAAAGACGGTCCCCGCGGACTCGTGCTCCCGACGCAGGAGAAGAACCTGACCGTGGACCTGGACGACGCACGGCTGCAGCGCCTCGGCGTCGGTCAGTCGTCACTGACCACGTAGCCCGCCGCGGCAGTTGCGGTGACACGCCCCCTCACACGATACTCTACCCGGGATACTCAACGAATGATTCGTGCAATGGTCGCCGACAACATCTACTACCCCGCCGACGGCGACACCCTGCGGTCGCTGCTTCAGCGGGCGTTCCACGATGCCGCGGTCCCCGCGACCGACGCATCGGTCGCGGTCGCTCCGTACGGCGCCTACAGCCTCACCCTCCCCTATCTGGCTGCAAGCCTCCGGGCGGTGTCGGAGGCGGAGCCGGAATGCGTCCTCCTGCTGGCCCCGCCGAACGCCTCGGACCGACGTCTCATGCTGCTGCCGGAGTCCGACGGCTTTGCCACGCCCTTCGGAACGCTGCCGGTTGCCTCGGACATCACGGCGGCACTCCGGGAGACGGCGCCGGATGTGTTTCTCGTTGACGAGATCGCACACCTCCAGGATCACAGCATCGAGACGACGCTGCCGGCGCTGCACTACCTGTTCGGACCGGTTCCGGTTGTACCGGTGCTGGTGGGGGATTCGCCCCCCGCCGCCCTCGCCCGCGCCCGCGACACCGTGGAATCGGTGCTCTCCGGACGACGATGGATCACCGTCGCCGCGGCGAACCTCAGTGGATTCGTCTCGCCCGACGAGGCGGACGCCCGCGCCCGCAAACTGATACGCCTGCTGATGACCAGTCGCGGCGAATCGATCCTCGAACGGGCGCAGACCGTGGAGTCGCCGCCGCGGTCCATGGCGACCCTGATCCTGGCCCACCTGCTGGCCGGTGCCGCCGCTCGCCCCGAAGTCCTCGGTCGTGGTACGTTTGAAACCGAATACGAGGGTGACGTGGGGAGCGTCGTGTTCGCGTCGATCGCCTACCTTCCCATGTGACCCGGGAACGAGGAACGCACCGGATGGATATCACACGCGAGAGTGCCGACCGCCTGACCGTGACCGTTGACGGAGACCGCCTGACCGGTATCCGCACCGGGATACCGTCGCGGGGGTTTGCCGCCCAACGCGTCAGCGCCGCCGCCCAGGGCGGCGCCACCCTGGTGGTGGGAGACCGATTCGAGCACTGGCCGATCCGTCGGGTGGTGGAAAACGGTGGGGAGTTCTACCTGTGCGGGCCGGAACTCTCCGGACGCACAGTGGCCGAGCATCTGGCGGACGCCCCGGTCACCGACGCCCCCTGGCTCACCACGCTGCTGCAGGCGGTGGCCACGGCGTCGGTACACGAGGATCTGGCTCTCGGCAACGTGACCACCAGCCTTGTAACGGACACCGGGGCGGTCCTGTTCCTCAATCGGGACCTGGCGGTACAGATCAACGGCAACCTGCCCCTTCCCGAACGACGGGTGTCGCACTTCCCCTACCGTCCCGAACGACCAACGGACGCCGACACCGAACTGTACCAGGCGCTGGCGATTGCATACCACGCCCTTGCCGGCGTTCCGCTGTGCACGAAGACCGAGGTACAGGCGTCGGCACGGTGCCACGCCGCGGCCCTCGAGAAACCACCGCTACACACGCACCGTCCGGAGCTGACGCCGGAACTCTGCGAACGGATCGAGGGGGCGCTCCAGTACCGGGATCGCCGGACCGTTCGCGCCGTGAACGAGATCGCTGCGGCGATCGAGCGCGGGCCGGTGGCGCAGGATATCGACGATGAGGAGCGCGACCGCCGTACCGCCGCGGCGGCGGAACGTCTCACCCGCAACCGGGCGAGCACCCAGCGTCGCACGTTCTGGCGGAACCACGGCCGCACGATTCTGTTCGCGGCGCTCGCGGCGGCGGTGGTGCTGGCGATCCCGGCGACGATTCTCCGGAACGCACTGCGCCCACCGGCAACCGCCGGCATGGGACCGCGGGCGGTGGCGGAGACGTTCTACAGCGCCTGGAACTCCCTGGACCACATGCTGATGGAGGAAACCCTCGCCCGGGGCGTTGCACGCAACACCGTCCGGGAAGTGACAAACGTCTACGTGATCGATCGTGTTCAGATGGCACGTCAGTGGGAAAGCGCACTCATGCCCGCCGACGCGTGGCTGGATGGGGGAAGACCCGAGGGCCGCATACCCTACGGTGTCGCGAACCTCGATCTGCGGTTGATGAGTCAGGGGGCTGACAGCGCCACGGTGCGGGCCGAATACGACATGTGGCGCCCCGAAAACGGAGGCGAAAACCCCGATGGCACCACCCGCACGCAGGCGGTGCACACGCACACCGTGGACGAACTCACTCTGGAACCCACACGCACAGCGTGGGAAATCACGGCGATCACGCGCACGACGGGGGCCACGGGAACCGTACCGGTCACCGCCGGTGAGCCCCCATCCGAGCCCGCCTCGGCGGCATCAACCCCGTAGGGTATCCGCCCGCCGCTCCCGCCGGCCGGCGGGGTCAGTCGCCGATCAGACTGAAGAGGTACGAGAAGATCGCCGAGGTGATGAAGACGCCGCCACCGGCCATCATTCCGACCGCCGGACCGCTCTGATCCACGTCGTCTATCGTCCGCACACCGTCACCGTACCACGCCGTGGCGGCGCCGGCCGCTTCGAGGACCAGTCCCGTACCGAGGAACCAGTGCCCCGCCCGACGCAGCTGCTGTGACTGAGACTCCCCCGCCTGCGGCTGGATCAGACGGCGGATGCGCTCGTTGGGTCCCGGTTCGCCGAGGGCGACCGGTTCCGGCTCACGCTCGGGCTCCATCGGCTCCAGTTCCTGGGTCGCATCCGACAGGAGCTCGTCGGTGGTGTCGAGGAGCCCTTCACGCCGCAGCCGCTGCAACTCTTCGTACTGACGACGCTCGTCGGTGAGCTGCTCGACACGGGCGTTGATCCCGGGAAAGACCTTCTCCACGTCGGCGGGATCGATCGGATCCTCCTGGAATGTCTTCTCGTTCCAGAACTGCTGGATGTCGTCCTGGAGCGCCTGTTGCAAAAATACCACCTTCTGCGGCGCCGGCGTCGGCGTCTGTTGCGCGTCGGGCGCCCCGTCGGGGACTGCGAGCTGGTCGGCGTTTTCCGCCAGGGATGCCGGTACGGCGCTCACGACGTTCACCATCTCGTTGGCTCGGATCAGAACGCGCTGCGGCTCCGCCGGGGCGGTGTCCGTGGCCGCGGCTTGACCATCCGCGGCGCCGGCGTCGGAGGCCCCGTCCCCGGACGCACCATCGGCGGTGGAGGCGGCGTTGGCGGCCCCCTCCGCTTCGGTCACCTCGACCTCGCCCTCGAACACATAGACCCGCGTCTGCAGTTCCTGGGCGGCCTCGCGCTCAACGACCACGTCGTAGCCGAAGTCGGTACCCCGGACGCCGGCCACGGCGGAGAAGCCACGAACCTGGAACGTCTCGTTGCTGGTAATGCGCTCCACGCGGGCGCGCAGACGGCCATAGCTCATGTTGAACGAGCCGCCGCCGGCTCCTCCCAGGCTCTCGATCTCGAACGTCGTGTTCTCCGCGACCTTGACCACGGTGCGGGAAGGCATGACCTGCATCTCGACGAAGGTGTCGGCGTCCGTCTGCACCAGGTCACCGGGGAGAAGCGGCATGCCGATCACGTCGTCCACGAGGACATCGTAGGTTTCGAGCTCGCCGTTGCGGTACACCGACATGTTGTACCCTTCGGCGTAGATGACAAACGCGTAGGGATCCGCCTGCGCGGCGACCGACGTGATGCCCAGCCACAACAGCACCAGTGGCAGGAGGGCGTGACGAAATCGGGACAGATTCATACTGTAACTGTAGCCCGCCGGGACCAGAATCACAACACAACTTGAACCCCGGCGCCGTTCGGGTTAGTTTTCAGCGATGAAACAGTCGGCGGGTGAGATCTATCTGACAACGAGTGACGCCGAGATCAACGCGATGCTGCAGCGCGAATCGCCGTCCGCCGTCAGCTACACCCGCCATTTCAGCCAGGGGGAGGACTTTTTTCTCCGGCTGGGACGCAGTTTCGAGGTTCCTTCGTTTTCGATTCACCACGACATCAACCGCGAGCGCCCGGAACCCGTATACATCGAGACGCTGCGGGGATTCATGGACACGCTCCAGCAGCTGGTCCCCGACGTGTTCGCCGGACTCACCTACCTCTTCGACCCCGCGGAGGTGCTTCGTCCCACGTTCTTCCAGATGTTCCGCGTCGGAGACGACAGCTACCTCTACCTTTTGCGACTCGATCTCGTGTGTCGGCCCCAGAAGCACCAGGTTCTCGAAAAGGGGACCAACGATACCACCCCGGTGTACCGTACCAGTGAGCTTGTCGTCGACGTCGACATCATCCCGCTGAAAGAGCTGATCTCCACCGACGGCCGGACCTCCGGCGGGCTCATCGATCAGATGATTTCCGACACCTGGATCGGTGAGACCGGCCGCGGGTATTTCGTCCAGGGCATCTGGCTCGACACCGACCTGACCAAGTTCTTTTCCAAGCTTGTACTGCCGGCGGGGAAGCGGGTCTATCCGTACTATCCGTTCAGCAGCAAGTACCGTACCGTCTGCCACCACCCGATCGCCCTGGAACCGGAGGCGCGTCGACGCGCGGTCCCACTGCTGCACCGGGTGAAGCAGTTCCTGCAACCGTACCTGGAGGAGATCGAACAGGTCCTTCGGGAAGAGGACTTTTCGGAGTCCCTGCCGACGTTCACGCGGATCAAGGAGAAGGTGCCGATGGAGTGGCAGACCCTTTTCGCGCCGTTGTCGATGTCGGTCTACCTGAACGATGAGGAACAGAAGGAGTTCGAAGTCGCCATGCAGGCCGCCCCGGAGAACGCCGTCTGATGCCGGATTTCGACGGACTCCGCTGCACGGTGATGGGCCTCGGCGTCCACGGCGGCGGGCTGGCGGCGGCGTGCTACCTCGCCGAGCGCGGTGCCCGCGTCACCGTCACCGACCTCCGCAGTGAAGACCAACTCGCCTCGAGTCTGGAACGCCTGCCGCCGACGGTGCGGACGGTTCTTGGCACCCACGAGCGCGAGGATTTCCGGGCCGCGGACCTGGTGGTGAAAAACCCGGCGGTGCCGCGGGGTGTGCCGATGCTCCGGGAGGCGCAGGCGGTGACGACCGACATCGCCCTGTTTCTCGCGGACTGGCGTCGCCGGGGCGACGGGCCCCTCGTCGCGATAACCGGCACCAAGGGCAAGAGCTCCACGAGTTCGGCGGTCGCCCACATCCTGCAGGCGTGGCGACCACGCACCCGACTGGGGGGCAATATCACCGTCTCGCCCCTGACCTTCGTCGACGAACTGGAATCCGACGATCCCGTCGTCCTGGAGCTGTCCTCGTTTCAACTCGGGGACATGGCGTTCTGCCGCGCGTTCAACGCGTCGCGGCCGGCGACCGCCGCGAGGCGCGGCATCCCCGACGAGATACTCACCCCTACGCTCCCGGCGCGCGTTGCGGTGATCACCAACATTTTCCGCGACCACCAGGACTACTACGAATCGATGGAGGACTACGTCGCCGACAAACGCGAGATCTACGCGCACCTTCCCGCCGACGGCGTGGCGCTGTTCGGTGCCCGTGACGAGTGGGACGAATCGTTCGCACGTGAGTGCCGCCGGCGCTACGGTGACGCCCGCGTGGCAGTCGTGGGCCCCGGCGACGACCGCCTGGTGCCGGAGCGACTCCTCGTTCCGGGGGCGCACAACCGGCAGAACGTGCGGTTCGCCGCCCGTGCCGCGCGTACGATCGGCATGCCGGAAGACCTGGTGCGTATGGCGGCGGCCTCCTTTCCCGGTGTCCCCCATCGGCTGGAGGTCGTGGTCCGCACCGGACGTCTGGCGATCGTCAACGACAGTGCCGCGACGATCCCGGAAGCGGCGCGGGCCGCCGTGGCGGCGTTTCCCGGGCCGGTGATCCTGATCGCCGGCGGCAGCGACAAGGGCCTCGACCCCGCTCCGATCGTTGATGCCGCCGACGCCGCGATCCGGCGGGGTGGTGCCGTGGTACTTCTTGCCGGCACCGCCACCGACGGCATCGTCTCCGCGCTGCAGGCACGGCAGAGTACCTGGCACGGCCCGTTCCCGGACCTGCCTGCGGCGATGGAACGGGCACTGGATCTTGCCGCGAGCGCGCAGCCCGCCACTGCGCAGCCCGCCACTGCGCAGCCCGCCACCGCGCAGCCCGCCACCGACGATAACCCGCCGGTGGTGCTTCTCTCACCGGGCTGCGCCTCCTTCGGCATGTTCCGTAACGAGTTCGACCGTGGCGATCAGTTCCGTGAGCTGGCCCGGTCGCTGATCCGATAAACTGCCAGGTTGTCGTCCAGAAAGTCGGTCGCCGCCAGAAGCGTCCCGTCCGGCGAGACGGCGAGTCCCGTAGGCTGGTTTCGCCCCCGAATCGTCTGCACCGGCGCCAGTGTCCCGGCCTCGAGCACGTGGAGGCGGCCGAACTCAGGCCCCGGAATGAGGTAGCTCTCGGGGTTGTTGCGGCCGCGTTCGCTCACAAACAGATACCGCCCCGCCGGGTCCAGCACGATCGTGTTCAGGTTGATCCCGATACGCCGTCGTCGCAGGACCTCCCTCCGGGCGGTATCCACCACCGAAACCGTGCCGTGGTACATGTCGGAGTAGTACACCACGCCGCCGTCGGGAGCGGCGACGATGTGCCGCGCGGCGCCCGGCCCGAGGTCGAGGTGCGCGATCTCGCGTCCCGTCGCCGCGTCGAGGACCGTCAGGTCGCCGGTGGAAAACTCGCACACCCACAGTTCCGGCGGTTCCTGCGGCCGCTCCACCAGGGCAAGCCCCCGCGGGTCACCGCTGAGGTGTGTCAGTGCCGGCGGGGCCGGCGGCGCGCCCGCCGGCTGCAACCGGTGATACGCGACCGCACGACTCTCCCAGTCCGCCACCACCAGGGAGGGTGCGGCGGAAACGCCGCTCTCCGGGCCAACGTACTCCATCACCTTGGGCCAGCGCCCGCCCGAGGGCCGCGAGTCGCGGTAGGCCAGATCCGACAGACGGAAACGGTGAACCATGTCGTTGTTCATCTGGGAGATCCACAGCTCATCCCGCGCCGGGAGGACCAGCGGTGCCACAAACCCGGACGCCGATGCAAACTCCGCCGGTGGCGCGATCGTTCCCCGTTCCTCCACCTGAGTCTGGCCCCAGCGATCCCGTCGCAGCCGGTACACGTCGGCTCCATCGCCGCGAAGCAGGGGCACCACCAGCCGGTCACCGGGAAGAAACGCGACGCTCTTGGGCGAGGGTCCCGTGGGAAGCTCGGCCACAAGGTGGAGCGGTCCCTCGATCGGCAGCAGGCGCTCCTGAACCTCCACGACACCGTCACCACCGACGACGTCGGCGGCGCCATCCGGGAGGTGCAGCGCCAGGGGCTGATAGCCCGGTGCCCGGATGTCCAGCCGCGCGCCGGCGGCGAGGCGGTCGAACTCACGCCACGCCCCGGAACGGCGCGCAGGCACCAGCCGAACCCCGTTCGCGGCGGAGGTTACCACCGCGTCGGGCGGGAAGGTCATGATCCGCAGGGTGATTCCCTCGGCGGCGACGCCGTCGAGGGCGACGGTGGAAATCGTGAATGAGAGGGCGAGAATGAGTAGCGTTCTGGTCCGCATCATCGCTATGATGGGAGTATGACACAGTATCCGGAAGAATTTGTACGCAGGATTCCCAAAACCGACCTCCACGTGCACCTTGACGGCAGTCTGCGGGAGCAGACCCTCATCGATATCGCCAAGGAAGAGAAGATCGACCTCCCCTCCTACACGCCGGAGGGTCTGAATGAACTGGTGTTCAAGTCACACTACGCAAACCTGGATGAATACCTTCGCGGGTTCGGCCTCACCAACAAGGTGATGCAGCGCGCAGAACACCTCGATCAGGTCGCCTACGAGCTGGCGATGGACAACTTCGCCGAGGGGGTTCGCCATCTGGAGGTCCGGTTTGCCCCGCAGCTGCACATGAGCGACTCTCTCAGTTTCGAGCAGGTGATGCACGCCGTCGACGCCGGCCTGCGCCGGGCGCAAACGGAGATCAACGCCGGCATCCCCGACGGTGACCCTGAGTTCGACTACGGCATCATCGTGATCGCCATGCGATTCTTTGCCCCCAACTTTTCACAGTACTACCGTGCCCTCAGTTCCGTTCACAGCTACTCGGAATCGGACGAGATCATCCAGATGGCCTCGAGCGAGCTCGCCCGGGCCACCGTGAAACTGCGAAACGAAACCGATATCCAGGTTGTGGCGTTCGACCTCGCCGGGAGCGAGTACGGGTACCCCGCGGGAGACCACGAAGAGGCGTTTGACTACGTCCACAGCCACTTCCTGAAGAAGACGGTCCACGCCGGAGAAGCGTACGGTCCGGAATCGATCTTCCAGGCGATCACCAAACTCCACGCCGACCGCATCGGCCACGGTATGCGCCTCTTTGACCCGGACCACATCCGCGATGAAAGCATCACCAACCGGGAGGAGTACATCCGGCGGTTGATCAACTACATCGCCGACAACCGCACCACCATCGAGGTCTGCCTCACCAGCAACCTGCAGACCGCCCCGGACATCCGTTCGGTAGCGGACCACTCTCTGGGCAAAATGCTGGACCACAAGCTCTCGATCTCGTTCTGTACCGACAACCGCCTGGTGTCCCACACCACGGTGACCAAAGAAATCCAGCTCGCGCTGGACAACTTCGAGATCACGCCAAAGCAGCTCAAGAACATCATCGTCTACGGGTTCAAGCGCTCGTTTTCCTTTAAGCCGTATCCTGAGAAGCGCGAGTACGTGCGACGGGTGATCAACCACTACGAACGGCTGGAGAAGGAGTTCGGGATCGGTTAACGCAGCGTTCTGACCAGCCGCACGCCGATGCTGTGGCTGGTGGCACCCGGGGCGAACCCGCCCCGGTTTCCCGGGCGCACCGTCTCCCGGGGGCTGTTCCACGCCCCGCCTCGCACGGTGCGCAGTGTTCGGCCGTAGACATCGGCAACCGGGGCGTCCGGTCCCGCCGCCGCCGCGGTTGCGTCGACCTCGCCGTCGGCGATACGGCCGTACCAATCGGGATCGTACCAGTCGGCGGTCCACTCCCACACGTTTCCGATCATGTCATACATCCCGACGGGGGTGGCATAGCCCAGGGCGCCAACGGGGCTCGTCGGCCCGCCATTGCGCGTATACGGCGGGAGCGGATCCTCCCAGCGATCGCCGCTGCGAAGGAAGTTGCTCCCCCTGATTTCCGGCGTCGACACGGGCCGCGCCTCGGTCACCGCAACCCGGTCGTCGCCGCGCAGACGACCGGTGAGCCCGACCGCGGTCGCCCATTCCGCCTCCGACGGCAGGCGATACCCGTCGTGGGAGAGATCGGCGTCCATCGCCGGGTCCTCGGTCGTGGCGGCGTCCCCGTACACCGGCTGCCTGGCCTCCAGACGGGACAGCGCGTTCGCGAGAGCCACGGCACCGAACCATGTGACACCCGCCGCCGGGTGGCTTCCGTACCCGGGGCGCACCGCCAGCGAGTCGCCGTCGACGGTGAACGCGATCTGCCGGCCGAAGTCGAGCTCTCCGAGTCCGAGATACACCCGCTCAGGGTCGGCGGCGGCGCGAACGGCGCCGTCCGACACGACCATACGTCCGGCGTCGACCTCCGCCGCCACGAGCGCCGCCACCGCATCGTTGGTGAGCTCGTAGCGCATCATCTCGAACGGACGCGTCACCGCCACGAGCGCCGCGGGACGTTCGTCGGCCTCCGGTGCGTCGTCGGCCCCGACGGTTAGCATCACCGACGTCCCCGTCGGTACCACCGGCTCGAGTCCCCCAACGACCGGGGCGTACCGGAAGCGGTACCACGGCGAGAACGGCGTCTGCACCCCGTCCTCGCCGAGAGCCATGACCCGCCAGACAACCGTCCGGCCGGTGCGACCGACAAACAGTTCCTCCAGGAGCGGGGTCTCGAGCCGCACACGCGGGTCCCGGGTTTCCAGGCGCTCGTCCGCCGACGGCAGGCGGTTTCCGGCGGCGGCACCGTCGGCGGCGGCACCGTCGGCGGCGGTATCGTCGGTCACGCCGATTTCCACCCGATAGCGGCGGGCACCGGAGACGGGATTCCAGCTGAGTCCGGGAGTCGCCACAACCGAGGCCAGTCCGTTGCGGTGGGCCAGAGCCACCGGTACCGCCGCCGCGGGGTCGAACCGGACGGTACCATCGGTCGACCACGGCCCCAGGACGCCGGATGCGGATACCAGCCGCACCCGCCACACGAGCGACTCCCGTCCGGCGAAGGCGGACAGCTCCACCACCGGCGACTGCGGTCGCACCCGCCCCGCACCGCCGTCCGCCTCAATCGTCGACTCCGTCCCGCTGACCACATAGGTGACTCGTGCGCGCCACCCACTGCGGTCACCAACGGCGTCGGGAACGCTCCAGGCGAACTCCGGACGGCGGTCCAGCGTGACCAGTTCCGCCGGGGTGGGAACCGGCGCGGGAATGCCGAGGGACAGGCGAAGGGGCAGCGACCCATCCACCTCCCAGCGGCCACCGTCGGTCAACAGCAGCGCAAACCGTGCGGTGTACGCCTCCCCGTCAACAAGCCCCTCCAGCGGGATCTGCAGGGAACGCGTGCCGTCCGTCTCCTCCGTCGGCTCCAGCTCCCAGCGCGCCACCGGTGTGGGATCGTTCGCCCCGTCGGTACGGATCGACACCTCCACGGCGCGCACCCAGCCGCTCAGATCGCCGGGATCGAGAGCGACCGGGACCGGCGCATCGCTCACCACCGCCCCGCCGGATGTGTCTGCCACGATCCGCGGTGCAGCTTCCGGCGTCGGTTCCGGTGGCCCGGACGCGCAGCCCGCCACCATTGACACCAGCGCCACCACAAGAACGGAGGCCGCAACCACCGGAGCGGCGTTCCGCCGGAATCGCCGCCCGCGAGGAATCACGAGCTGTGCCTCCCCGCCTTGCGCAGCCGGTGGTGGTACCACAGCCGGAGTCGCTCGGCGGTGCGGAACACGCCGGCAGCCGCGGGGACCAGGTCCAGATCCCAGCAGCCCGGCCGGTTCACGATCGCGCCGCCGAATCCGGTCTTGAACCGGTAGAGCCCGTGCATCGGGTGGCCAGGGTCGTCGGTGGGTGGGATCCCGAACATATCGTAGCTGTGGTCGCCGGCGGTGCGTGCGTCGCGTATCGCCACCCACTGCGCCAGGTAGCTCGGCATGAGGTTTCGTTTGTGGTTGGAACTGGCGCCGTACAGGTAGGTGGACATTCCATCGTGGGACGCCACGATGATGCCCGAGAGGAGATCGCCCTCGTGTTCGGCGAGATACACCGACAGTCTTGGGGCGGACTCGCCGGCGTCGGCCATCCCGATCGCGGTCTCCAGCACGGTCCGGTAGTAACGCTCGGGGTGGATCGAAATGCGGTCGCGCTCGGCGGTCTCACGGTACAGGGCGTACCAGCGCGGCAACAGCGCCACGGCCTCACCGCCGGTGGCGGAGGTGACGGTGACGCCCCGCTTTTCCGCCAGGCGGATGTTGTAGCGCGTTTTGCGCTTCATCGCCGCGAGCAGCCCGTCCTCGTCGGGGTGCAGGTCCACCACCACCGTGTCCGGCGGCTGTACCCGTCCCGGCGCGGGAACGAAGCCCGCGGCCCGCGCCGCCGGCTCGTCGAACGCGTCGACGGAGAACGGGACGTCCCAGCGCACGAGGTGCGGCGCCGCGGCACCGCTCGACCGGTCGGTGGCACCGAGGCGGCGAAAGAGATCCGCCAGAGCCGTCACCGACCCGTCGCCGCCGGAGGAAGCGGTGGCGTGGGGCGCGTAGGCAAACCGCAACGGGCCGATAGACCGCTGCAGCACCAGTGGTGACCGCGACCGGCGGGACCACCCCATCTGCTCCCGCACACGGCCCCACCACTCGCTCTGCAACAGCGTGAAGCGGGGCTCCACGACGCGCTACCCGACGTCCCCGGCGGACACCCGGGTCGTACGAACGGGGGTGTCGCCCGCGATAAGCGAAACCCCGTCCACGGACACCTGATGGTCCTCGGCGCGGATCGGAATCGCGAAGAAGTCGTCGATCTTGATGCGCTTCAGTGACTCGGACGGATCCGCCGGAGCGTAGCCGTCCAGAACGATGCGGGTTCCGGGCTCGACGTGGTCCACGAACAGGACGTCCACGATTTCGCCGGCGTCCTCATCGTCCCCGGCGGGGGCGCTGGCGGCGAGGAGCATGCCGTGGCTCTTTACACCCCGGAGTTTCGCCGGTTTGAGGTTCGCCACCACGATGATCGTTCGGCCGAGGAGCTCCTCCGGCGCGTAGTGCGGCACGAGTCCGGAGACGATCGTGCGTCCCTCTTCGGTACCGTCGTCCAGTTTTTCGATGTACAGCTTGTCCGCCTCCGGATGCTGCTCGATCTCCACGATCTTCGCCGCCCGGAGCTCCACCGTATCGCGGAAGCGCTCGGCGGGGGACGCCTCCGGTGCCGCGGGAGGGTTCTCGCCGGCGGCGGAATCCGCGGCGCGGGCGGCCCGCTCCGCCTGACTGCCGCTGAACCGCACCCGCAGCTCCGCAATCGTCTCGTCGGGGAGCTGCTCGAAGAGGATCTCCGCCCTGGAGACGCTCGGAACCCCGTCTGCGCGAGCCAGGTCGGCCCAGGTCAGTGAATCGAGCCCCAGCATCGCGCGGATGCGGGAGGCGGTGGCGGGGACGTACGGTTCGATCAGAATCGCCAGGTCACGGATCAGATACACCAGGTCGCTGAGCAGTGCGTGGGTGGCATCGGGATCGGTTGTGCGCGTTTTCCACGGCTCGGCGACCTGAAAGACGCGGTTCCCGTAGCTCGACAGGGCAAAGATCTGCCGGAACGCGTCCCGGAGCCCCGCCCATTCCAGCTTGTCGGTGATCGACGCCTCCCGCTGTCGAACCTCGGACCAGAACTCCCTGCTCCGCTCGTCGCCCTCGTTCACCGGCAGGACCACCCCGTCGAAGTAGCGGGACACGAACGTCAGCGTCCGGTTCACCAGGTTGCCGAGGTTGCCGATAAGCTCGCCGTTCACCTTCTCCTGGAAGTCATCCCAGGTGAAGGTGTAGTCGCTCGTCTCGGGGCGGTTGTAGAAGATGTAAAAGCGCCAGACGTCCGCCGGGATTCCCGTGTCGCGGGCGTCGTTTCCGAACACGCCGATTCCCTTGCTCTTCGAGAACTGCCCGCCCTCGTAGTTCAGGTACTCCGAACTCGACATGTGGTGCAGGAGCGTCCAGTTGTCGCCACTCCCGAGAAGGCTCGACGGGAAGATCACGGTGTGAAAGGGGATGTTGTCCTTCCCGATGAACTGGAACAGCTCCACCTCCTCCGGGTTCTTCCACCAGTCCTCCGCCCAGCGGTCAGTGAGTCCGGCGGTCATCGAGATGTAGCCGATCGGCGCGTCGAACCAGACGTAAAACACCTTGTCCTCAAACCCCTCCAGGGGCACCGGAATCCCCCATTTGAGGTCCCGGGTAATCGCCCGCTGCCGCAGCCCGTCACGGATCCACCCCTGGGTCATCTGGATCGCGTTGCGGGCCCACTTGCCCTCGACGCTGGCAGTGGCCATCCACTCCTGCAGCTTCGGCAGAATCGCCGGCAGATCGATGTAGAGGTGGGTGGTTTCCCGGATCACCGGAGTCGATCCGTCCATGGCACTGCGGGGATCGATGAGGTCCGTGGGATCGAGCAGCTTGCCGCAGTTCTCGCACTGATCACCGCGGGCATCCTCGTAGCCGCAGTGCGGGCACGTTCCGCGGACGTAGCGGTCGGCGAGGAACATCTGCGACTGCTCGCTGTAGAGCTGTTCGATCGTTTCCTCACGGATGTACCCGTTGTTGTGCAGTTTCAGGAAGATGTCCTGGGTCACCTTCGTGTGCTCCGGCGTTGAGGTTCGTCCCCACTGATCGAAGGCGATCTCGAACCAGTCGTAAATCTCGGTGTGTACCGCGTGGTAGCGGTCGCACAGTTCCTTGGGGGACACGCCCTCCTCGCGGGCGCGGGTTTCGGTGGCGGTCCCGTACTCGTCGGTTCCGCACACGTAGAGCGTCTCGTAGCCGCGGGAGCGGCAGAATCGGGCAAAGACGTCGGCTGACAGCACCTGGATGAGGTTGCCGAGGTGGGGAATGTTGTTCACGTACGGCAGGGCGCTGGTGATCAGGCGTTTTTTCATAGTGCCGCCATGATATGAGCGCCGCCACCCGAGGTCAACACGGTGAGAAGCGGGGGCCCGCCGACGGACGGCGGGCCGGTCCATGCATCGGTCTAGTTCGCCGGGGCCACCTCGGGTCCCTGGGGAGCCTGGGCCGGTGCGGCGGGGGCATCGATTTCGATCAGCTGCTCAACCTCGGCGGTGTCGCGCAGACCGCGAACGTACTCCTGGGCACCGCGGTTGCGCGCCTCCTCCGTGAGGAACTGCTGGATCCGGTCACGCGAATCCTCGAAGCTCTGCGTTTGCGCGGGAATCCGCTCCGTCACCTGGACGATGTGGTAGCCGAACTGCGTCTCCACGATGTCCGAGACCTCTCCCACGTCGAGGGAGAAGGCGACCTGTTCGAACTCCGGCACCATCTGGCCACGGCCAAAGGTGCCCAGGTCGCCACCGTTTTCGGCACTGGGCCCCTGACTGTACTCCCGGGCCATCTCCGCGAAATCCGCTCCGTCCACGATTTGCTGGCGAATGTCCTCGAGCTGCGCGCGGAGTTCCTCGCGCCCGGCATCGTCCACGTCCTGCGTGGTCAGGATGATGTGGCGTGCCGCCACCTGCTCCGGCTGCTCGAAGTACTGCGGATTGTCGTCGTAGAATCCACGGATATCCTCGTCGGTGACCTCGATCTGATCGTACACCTGACTGCGGATGAGCTCTTCGATCACCATCTGGCGTCGCAGCTCCTGTTCGAACTCCGCTTCCGTGAATCCCTGTTCCTCGAGCGCCATCTGGTAGGCGGAGTCGTTGGGAAACTGTTCCTTGAACTGTCCAAGGGTTTCGTTGAACCGCTCGTCGCTCACGGTGATTCCGAGACGGTCGGTCTCCTGCTCCAGAATCGTGCGGGTGATGAGTCCGTCCAGCACCTGCTGCTCGAGGCCCGGGCGCTGGGCGTCGTTGAACGTCTGCCCGCTCTGGTACTCGTATCGACTGATATTGCTGGCGACAACATTGTCAAACTCTTCGCGGCTCACGAGTTCACCGTTTACGCGTGCCACCGCGTCGGAGACTTCGATTCGTTGGCCCTGGTCCTGGGCATCGGCGGGCTGCTCGGCGGCGTCCGGAGTCGCCGTGTCCGATTCACGGTTGCCGCCGGCAAATGCCAGCGCGGGAACCGCGAGAAAGAGCAGCAACGCCATGCGTGTGTGTGCGGTCATTGCGTGTTTCCTCCTTGGCTATACAGGCTCATGAGTGCAGCATGTTTGCTTCCCCCGTGTAAAGGCGTGGCTCCGGGTGCCCTTCTTGACGCGTTCTGCAGGGCGGGCTACCTTGGAATACGGTGGAAATCACGAATCTCCGGCGTCCATTAAGACGCCGTCCTGGATTCCAGACACACAAGGAGCACATACATGTCAGAACGCGATGCGACGCCGCGGTTTTCGTTCCGCCTGAACGGACGCACGGTGTCGATTGTCCTGATCGTCCTTGTTCTGATCGGCATCGCGACCACGAGTTTTTTTGTGGTCGATCAGACTGAGGAAGCGGTCGTGACCCGCCTGGGGCGGTACAACCGCACGTCGCCCCCGGGTCTTCATTTCAAGCTGCCCTTCGGCGTCGAACAGAACTACAACGTCCCGACCCAGCAGGTGCAGAACATGCAGTTCGGATTCCGGGTGGAGCAGTCCGGCGTGAACACCGTGTTCTCCAACGCTGACTTCCCGGAAGAGTCACTCATGCTTACCGGAGACCTGAACATCGTCGACGTCGAGTGGATCATCCAGTATCGGATATCCGACCCCAAGGCGTGGCTCTTCAACGTCAACGATCCGATCAAGACGATCCGCGACATTTCCCAGTCGGTGATCAACCGCCTGGTGGGTGACCGCGCGATTATCGACGTCCTCGGCGACGAGCGGCCGCGCATCGAGATCCTCGGCCAGCAGCAGATGAACACGATCTTCGAGAGCTACGGTCTCGGCGTGAACATCACCGCCGTGCGCCTGCAGAACATCGTGCCCCCCGAGGGCCGGGTTCAGGACGCCTTCGAGGACGTCAACCGGGCGGTTCAGGACATGAACCGACTGATCAACGAGGGGCGCCAGCAGTACAACGAGGAGATCCCCCGCGCCCGCGGTGAGGCGGAACAGGTCGTGCAGGTCGCCCAGGGCTACGCCGCCGAACGCGTCAACCGCGCCCGCGGTGATGCGGCGCGCTTCAACAACGTCCTCGCGGAGTACGAGAACGACCCGCAGACCACGCGTACGCGTCTGTACTACGAGATGATCGAGGACGTGTTCCTGCCGACACAGGACGCCGCCGGCAACACCGACGCCACGGCGCCGCAGGACGTTCCGGACCTGATCGACCGGAATCTCTCCAACTTCATTCCGCTGCTCAACATGCAGCAGAGCGGCACGACCGCGACGGGAGGCCAGCAATGAAACGCCTACCAGCAATTCTGACCGTCCTCGTCGTTCTGGTGGTCTTCGTGGTTATTCTCGGTCCCTTCTATATCATTCAGGAAGGCGAGCAGGCGGTTGTGATCCGATTCGGTGAGATCGTCGACACGACCCAGGAGGCGGGACTGCACTACAAAACGCCGGTCGTGGACCAGGTGGTGAAGTACTCCAACAAGCTGCTTTCGTGGGACGGCGCCCCCCGTCGCATGCCGACGGCGGAAAACCAGTTCATCTGGGTCGATACCACCGCGCGGTGGCGCATCGCCGACCCCGAGCTGTTCTACCGCTCCGTCACCACGATGGAGCGCGCCTACTCCCGCCTCGACGACATTATCGAGAGCTCGGTCCGCACCGTCATCTCGGCGAACCAGCTCGAGGAGGCGGTTCGGGACACCAACGTGATCAACGAGATCGACCGCAGCCAGCCGCTGCCCACGGAGGCGGAGGCGGACCAGCAGGATGAACGCCTGCAGGAGATCGCCAGCCTGCTGACCGTGGTCGAAAACCAGTCGGAAATCGAGAACGGGCGGCAGACACTCTCCAACGAGATGGTCACCCGGGCAACGGCGACCGCCGAGGAGCTCGGGCTCGAGCTGCGGGACATCGTGATCCGGCAGATCCGGTATTCCGACGACCTGACCGAAAGCGTATACGACCGCATGGTCTCCGAGCGCCGGCAGATCGCCCAGGCGTATCGGTCCTACGGCCAGGGCCGCAAACAGGAACTCATCGGCCAGATGGAGAACGAGCGACGGAGCATTCTCTCCGGCGCCTACGAACGCGCCGAGACGATCCGTGGTGAGGCCGACGCTCAGGCGGCGCGGATCTACTCCGACGCCTACCGGCAGGACGCCGATTTCTTCTCGTTCTGGCGGGCGATCGAGTCCTACCGCCGCACGATGCCGGAGTTCAGGAAGACACTGAGCACCGACATGCAGTACTTCAACTATCTCTACTCGGAGGACGGCTGACCACCACCGGTGCCAGCCACCGCCGGCGTCGCTCCCCGGAGGGGTGCGCCGGCGGTACCGTCGATCCGATCGCGGCCGTCGCCTCCCGGCGACGGCCGTTGCTTTCCCCGTGCTCTCCTGCTACCATACGCCGCTATGGCGCAGATCCGGCTTTCGCGACTCCTGGACAAGTTTCCGGTACTGGATCGACAGGGGTCCGGCGATCCCCTGATTTCGCGAATCGCGTACGATTCACGACACGCGAACGCGGAGTCCCTCTTCGTCGCGGTCCCCGGCCTCCACGTTGACGGCCACGCCTACATTGACGAGGCGGTGCGGCGCGGGGTTCCGGCCGTTGTGTGCGAACAGATGCCGGCGGAACGGGCCGGTGACGTCATGTACGTCCAGGTGGCCCACAGCAGAACCGCCCTGAGCGCGATCTCAGCACGGCTGTACGAGCATCCCTCCCGGGCAGTGCCCGTCATCGGCGTGACCGGAACCGACGGCAAGAGCACCACTACCTACCTGATCGACCAGATCCTGACACTCATGGAAGAGGAATCCGGCTTTATCTCCACGGCGCTCATCAAGCGCGACCTGCGGGCGGAGAAAAACCCGTTCCGGCAGTCGACGCCGGAGGCACCGGAGATTCACGGGTTCTTGCGCGAGATGGTAGAGAACGGCAAGCGATTCGCGGTCGTGGAGGCCACCTCGCACGGTCTGAGCGAAAAGACCGCGCGACTGAAGGACGTCCAGTTTCACGCCGCGGTGTTCACCAACATCACCCACGAACACCTCGAGTTCCACGGGAGCTTCGAGCGCTACCGCAGTGACAAGGCGAACCTCTTTCGCAGCCTGGATCGAACCGCCTCGCGACGCCGCGACAGCGAGTTTCCCGTGTTCGGCGTTGTCAATCTGGATGATCCGAACGCGTATTATTTCCGCCATGCCACGCGGCAGCCGGTGTTCACGTACTCTGTACAGGATCCCGACGCGGACCTGGTGGCGAGCGAGCTCCAACCCGACTCGCGCGGCACGACCTGTCTTGTCCACTGGCGCCAGGAGGCGCGGGAGGTGCGGGTGCCGCTGCCCGGTCCCTTCAATGTGGAAAACGTCCTTGCGGCGGTCCTGGCTGTGGCGCAGATTCTGGACCGGAATCCCCTCGATATCCTCGACGTCGTGCCACGACTCAAATCGCTCCCCGGGCGCATGCAGGTGATCGATCACGACCTGCTCTTTGTACCGGTGGTGGACTACGCCCATACACCGGGGGCTTTTGAAAAAGTCCTGCCCCTCATCCGGGGATATACCTCCGGACGACTGATCGTGGTGTTCGGGTCCGCCGGCGAGCGCGACATCGCCAAACGCGAGATGCAGGGCGCGCTCGCGGCCCGTTCGGCCGACATCGTCATCCTGACCGACGAGGACCCTCGCGGCGAGGACCGCATGGCGATCATCGAGCAGATCGCCGCCGGGTGTGTCGCCGAGGACCCGAGGATCCGCACCGAGGGACGCCTCCATCTCATTCCCGACCGACGCGCGGCGATCGGCCACGCGATCGATCTCGCCGCCGCCGGCGACACGCTGTTGTTCCTCGGCAAGGGCCACGAAGGTTCGATCATCTACGCCGACCACACCCTGGACTGGGACGAAGCACGCGTGGTGGCCGAAGAACTCGAAGAGCGGGTCCAGGATGGAGCGGGCGCATGACGATTGCATTGCTGTACGGGGGCCGGTCGACGGAACACGAGGTGTCACTCTCCTCCGCCGCCGGGGTCTTGAAGGCGCTGGTGGCGCTTCCCGACACCGAGGTGGAGCTGATCGGCCTGGATCGCGACGGGGTCTGGTATCACCAGACGTTCGACCGCCAGCTGGACCGTGCGCGCTCCGACCGAGCGCTGGAGATCGAGACAGGCGACGAACGCCGGGTTGTCGTCCTGCCGGCGGCGGGTCTCGCCCTGCGCGGCGGCCGCGCGCTGTCGGTGGACTGTGTTCTTCCGATCCTCCACGGCTCCTACGGTGAGGACGGAACGCTGCAGGGCCTTCTGGAGATGGCGGGGCTCCCGTACGTCGGCAGTGGCGTCGTGGGGAGCGCCGTCGGTATGGACAAAATGCGCGCCAAGCAGCTCTGGCAGGATCAGGGCCTTCCGGTGGTACCGTACGTGCACGTCCAGAGCTGGGAAATCGGCGACGAGTCGGCGCGGGACCATCTCGACGGCGTGATTCACGACCGCCTCGGTTACCCCGTCTTTGTGAAACCGAACGCGGCGGGATCGAGCGTCGGCATCACACGGGTCGAATCCTCGGAGGGGCTCTTTCCGGCTCTGATGCGCGCATTCGCCATCGACCGCGTGGCGCTGGTGGAGCAGGCGCTTCCGGTGCGGGAAATCGAAACCGCCGTGCTGGGGAACGACGATCCGATCGCGTTTCCCCCGGGAGAGGTGATCCCCTCACACCAGTTCTACGACTACGATGCCAAGTACGAGGACCCTGAGGGGGCGCGCCTGGAGATTCCCGCGGCGATTTCGCCGGCGGTGGCCGACGACGTCCGCGACCTCGCCGTTGCCGCGTTCCGCGCGATCGACGCCGCGGGATTCGCACGCGTAGACTGTTTCGTGGTAGAACGACCGGACGGTCCCGCGGAGCTGTACCTGAACGAGATCAACACGATTCCGGGTTTCACGCCGATCAGTATGTATCCGAAGATGGTGGAAGCCGGAGGTATCAGCTACCAGGACCTGCTGAAGCGCCTCATCGAGCTGGGAATCGAACGTTATCGGGACCGCGAGAACCGGGATTTTCGCGCGCGGTAGCGGGCGACGGGGCGCCTACCAGTGCCCCCACCCCGCCAGGCGTTCCATCGGCAGGCGGTGCGTCAGTTCCGGAGACTCATCGGGTTTCCCGATCAGCAGGAGCATCACCACCCGCATCTGGTACGGCACGCTGAGGATCGCTTTGACCTCGTCCTCCTGAAACGTGGTGATCGGGCAGGTGCCGAGTCCCTCGTGTTCCGCCTGGAGCATCATGAACGCCCCCGCGATGCCCAGATCCACGGGGTAGCTCAACTGCCCGTTGGGCATCCGGTAGTCGATGTTCGTGGTGCACAACGCCACGATCGCCGGCGCCTGGGCAACGTAGTCCTGTCCAAAGCACGCGTCTTCCATTTTGTCGCGCGTCTCACGCTCGCTGATGACAACGAATCGCCACGCCTGCCTGTTCTTTGCCGAAGGAGCCCGCCGTCCCGCTTCCACGACCCGCTGGATCGTGTCCCGGGAGAGAGGTTCGTCAACGAATTGGCGAATGCTTCGCCGCGTTGCGATTTCAGGAAGTAGTTCCACTCAGTTCGCTCCTTGACCGGTCGACGGTGGCTTCATATCCTCAAGTGTGCGTAAACACCGTGTCCGCGCGTTGTTCTTCATGATTGTAACAATACTCCTCAGCTTTTCACAGCCCCCGGTCCCGGCGGACACAATAGACGACCGAATCGCCGCCATAGAGGCACACACACCGTTCCGGATGGTCCCTGTGGAACCGGCGGATGAGCAGATCGGGCACAGTTTCTACCCGGATCTGTACGGATCGAACGCGGTCCCGCCGTCGGTGCTTCTTGTGCTGGACCTGGCCCGGGTCGATGCCGATACCACCTGGCTGGAGGCCCTCCCGGCGAGCACCGGGGTCCTTGCGGTCGCACCGCGCCGCGACGACACCTCCGCCGCCCGCGTGGCTGCCACGATTCCCGGCGTTCCCACCGACGTTCCCCGGATTTTTGTGAGCATTTCCGACGCCACCGGCGAGTGGCGGCTCTCGGTCCCCGGCGAGGTTGCTCCGGTGTGGCTGGCGCGGGTCATTGCGGGTACCAACCCGGTACCGATCAGTCTGGCGCAACTCAACGCCGCGCGTCTGGGGTTCGGCCGTCCCGACGTCACCCTCCGAGCAGCCCTGGAACGGGGGTTGCCGGCGGCGCGACTGGAGGCGTCCTCCGGTGAGCAGGCGGCCCGGGCGCTGGTGGCGCTGGTGAACGCGATCGGCGGCCTCGACACGGCACAGCCCCGGGCGCAGGACACCAACTATCTGATTCTTCCGGTGGGAAGCGCCTTCGTGATTTCGGAAGCGGCGCTCGTGTGGAGCATCGTGGGGACGGTGGCGCTCCTCCTGCTGTACGCGGTCAGTCGCCCCAGGAGGGTCCTTCGCTACGGCCGGGCGATGCGTCACAACATCGTTGCGATCGTCGGGCTGTTCGCGGTGCTCGTGCTGAGCCTCGCCGCCGGAAATCTGGGCCTGCGAATCCTGGCCGGTGTCCAGCGCATCAGCCCGGACCCCCTGATTCTGGCGGCGGGCAAGCTGTCGGTCGGCGTACTCGTTCTGGCGGTATCGTATCCGCTCCTGCACATCCGACTGCGACGCTCCAGCGCCGTCTATTCCGGCGCGAGTCTCTTTCTGCTCCTGGTCGGAGCGGTGGTCGCCGGCGCGGTCAGCGTCATTCTCGGGGCGTTTTTCGTCCTGGCGTTTGTCTTCGGTTTTCTGTTCAGCCTGGCGAGACCCGCGTGGCTCAAGGCGCTGGCCCTTGCCTCGGCGGTGGCCCCCGGAACGTATCTGCTGGTGGCACTGGCGGCGGCTGCCGACCCTTCCATGTCCGAGGCGCTCCTGCAGCCGCCGGTGTGGCGGGAGCTCGCCACGGCGGTGCTCCTGCTGCCGCTCCTGCTCATGTTCTTTCGCCTCGAGGCGCTTACGCCGCGTCTTCCGCTCCTGCCGGTCATGGGAATGCTGGCGCTCGTCACGCTGGCTCTCGTGACGGCGACGATCATCGTCGACGCGCGCCAGCCGGACGTGATCGCCGTGCGCGCCGAGGTGACCCGTGGCGACCGAGACACCTCGCCGGAGATGAGTCTCGCGGGCCCCGTGAGGCTGACCGGTCCGATCACCGTACGGCTGCCGTCTGGCGAGCTGATTCAGTGCTCCGGCGTGCCCTGCACGCGGGAGGTCTCGCCAACGCCGTCGCCGCTGGATGTACAGATCGAACGCCGAACGGCCCTGGACCGCCACACCCTGGTCGTACGGGTGCACAGCACGCGGCCCGCCGACAGTCTGGCGTTCGAGATCCGTTCCAGCGAGCCGGTGCAGCTCTACGCCTCATCCCTCCCGAGCGAGGAGGCGATCGGGAGTACCGCCCAGCGGTTTCGTGTGCGACCGGGGCCGTTTCCTCCCGCCGAGGTGACCGCCCGCTTCGTCCTGCGCCGGCCGCAGGATGCACCGCCCGACGCCGCGGTGACCGTCTCCGTGGCGACGATCGCAACGTATTCCGACGGCGACACCGCGACGCTGGAGGTGCAACCGCCGGACCAGCCGCTGCGTCTGGCGGGGATGACCGAGCGCTGGACCGATACCCGCCGGGTCGAGATTCCGTGATGCCAACGCCCGCGATTTTCTTCCACGTGGACATGGACGCGTTCTACGCGTCGATCGAGCAGCTGGACGACCCGGCGCTCCGGGGGCGTCCGGTGCTCGTTGGCGGCCACGGGAAACGCGGAGTCGTCGCCGCATGCAGCTACGAGTCCCGTCGCTTCGGGGTCCACAGCGCCATGCCGATGGGTGAGGCGCTCCGCCGCTGCCCGGAGGCGGTCGTGGTGCCGGTCCGCATGGAACGCTACCGGGAGATGTCGGAGCGGATCATGGACCGCTTCGCCGCCTACTCTCCCGTGGTCCAGGCGATTTCGATCGACGAGGCGTTTCTGGACATGACCGGCACCGAACGGCTCCTCGGTCCTCCCATGGAGGTGGCGCGACGGCTCAAGGACGAGGTCCGTTCCGACACCGGCCTCACGATCTCCGTTGGGATCGGGGCGACCCGATTCATCGCCAAACTCGCCAGCGACGTGGACAAACCCGACGGACTGTACCGCGTCGCCCCGGGCACCGAAGAGGAGTTCGTCCTCGGTCTCGATCTCAAGGATCTCTGGGGGCTCGGGGCGAGCACACGTCGCCGTCTGGAAGCGCTGGGAATCCGAACGGTCGCGGACCTCCGCGCACACCGTCTCGAAGTACTGCGCGGACATTTCGGTGAGGCATCCGGTGGCTTTCTGTTCGCCGTGGCCCGGGGACAGGACCCCGGGATCTACGTCGGCGACCGGGACCGGCACAGCATTTCGGCGGAAGAAACGTTCGAGGAGGACATCGCCGATGCCCGGCTTCTCGCCCGACGGATGCTGTACATGGCGGAAGAGGTGTTTCACCGCAGCATCGCCGAACGGTGGCGCGGCAGGACGATCCAGGTCAAGTACCGGTTTCCGCCGTTCGAGACGCACAGCGTCTCCCGCACCCTCCCGCGGCGGGTGGAAAGCAGCGAAGAACTCGCCCGTATCGCGACCGACCTTCTGGAATCACGGCG